>DBYW01000011.1:0-122 GCA_002311645.1 Bacteroidales bacterium UBA1176 | reverse complement strand
CCCGCCGCCCCATTGGCGACCGTGAAGGTGGAGGTGGTGTTGTCGGTATAATGAATAGTATAGGTATCCACCAAGCCGTTGGTCACAGGACCTGAAATGCTTTGAATGCCACGTCCGTCCTG
>DBYW01000018.1:2174-6513 GCA_002311645.1 Bacteroidales bacterium UBA1176 | reverse complement strand
TCCTCGCCGTCGATGAGCCATTTGCTGTAAAGTCGATGGTTGTCGAAGATGTACGACTCGCCGTAGTTGCCCGTGGTGCGGTCGCCGGTCCATCCCATCCGCTCGTCACGCTGCGGACAGTCGGTGGGCATGCTGCGGTAGTTGCCGCGGATGCCCCAGTAGGCGTTGTGATACACCGCATTGAGTATTTCGTTGGAGGTCTCGAAATGCCCTGTCACGGCCATCTTGTCGTAGAGCACCAGACCTTGGAAGTTGCTCGCCTCCGGAGCATTCCGCAAACCACTGATTTCCACATAGCGGAAGCCGTGATATATAAAGGTGGGATGCCATTGGATCGTGCGGTCCGCTCCCACCACGTAGCGGTCGGTGAAACCCGCCCCGCGAAGGTTCTCCGTATAGAGCGTGCTGTCGGGGTTGAGACTCTCGCCGAAACGCAGGGTGATGGTGTCGCCTGTGTGCTGTCCCTGGATGCGCATATTCAGATAGCCCACCATATTCTGGCCCATATCGAGCATCCATTGGTCGCCCTTGCGGAACAATGCGACGGGCCTCACGGTGTCTTGCACCTTGAGGTTGGGGTTGGATTGCGGCATCAGGCTCCCTTCGGGCGGGTGTACGCCGAAAACCGGTATCCACTTGGAGTCGTCATAGCCGGCGGTGCTCCAGTCACCGAGCGCGAGGCGTGCGTCGTAGGTCTCGCCGTCAAACTCGTTCAGGGTGCGGATGGGCCCTTGGTTGGTGATTTTCCAGCTGTCGTTGCTGACGATGCGCTCGGTGGTGCCGTCCTGGTAGGTTACCTCCAGCTGGAGAATCATACGGGGGCGTCCGTAGTGCATCACGTGGGTCTCGCCGCCCCATTCATTCTCGCCACGGTTGTAGCGCATAGCGAAGTAGCGGCCGGCGGCAAGGATGATGCCAATGGCATTGTCGCCCTTGTGCAGCTGCTGGGTCACATCAAAAGCGTTGAAATACACTCTCTTGCGATAATCGGAGAGGGCGGGCTTAAAGATCTCTTCCGCTGCAACTTCTGTGCCGTTGAGGAAAGCGCTGTACTGGCCGAGGCCGCACACATAAAGCCGTGCCTCGCGGATGTCGTCGCGCAGGTAAAACTCCTTGCGCAAGTAACGCGCCGCGATGCGGGTCCTGCGCAACAAACTGTCGTCGTTGAATTCGTGACCGATCCATAAGGCACTCCAGTCTTCTGGTTTCAACAAACTGATTTCAAAAAATTTGACATCACTTTCAAGGAAATTTACACGTGTCACGAGCTCTGTTTCCTCTCCTTCATATTCCCCGTCTCGATAGTGTGTTACCAAGCCGCTATCTTTGTATGTTATTGAGGTAATCACCTTCCAATAAGCCTTGTCGCGGCTTTCCAAGGGCTTGCCTTCGTAAGGTATATAAAGCATTTGGTCGGATGTGACGGTCTTGGTGTCCCAAAGGTCGCCGATGTTGTGGCGCGCGTTCTCCTCCGTGGAGGCCACGATGAGGCGATAGGAGGTCTGCCGGACATTGTAGACGGAACCATTGTCGGCATATTTCCAGCTGAAGCGGGGCTGGCTCGTGGCGAGCGGTTGAGAACCATCCTGCATCTCCACGGTGGGACTGACGATGTAAACAGGTTTGGTCTGCCCGAATGTCACGGCACACCACAGGGCGGAAAGGAGCAGCAGTAGAGTTTTTCTCATAAAGGCGTAAGTGTTAGAACTTTAGTATAAAAAGGCAATCTTGACTTTTTGAACTATAAAATCAAAAGTCCAAATTGCTGGCTAAAGGTACAGGTTCGAATCCCCGTAGCTGAGGAATCGGTAGCCATGGTCGAGGGCGTGGCGGTAAATGGCACGCCATTGGTCACCGACAAAGGCGGAGATGAGCAGCAGCAGCGTGCTTTTGGGCTGGTGGAAGTTCGTGATGATGCCTTGCACGACACAAGGCTTGTAGGTGGGGAGGATGATCAGGCGCGTGGCGGCGCGCAGCAGGTCGGTGTCTTGTTGTTCCAGATAATCGTGGATGGCTGTGAGCGAATCCTCGAGGGTGACGGCGCGCAGGGCCGGGTCGTCGTATATTTCCCATTGCTCCACCAGAAGAGGGTGGGGGCGTCCGGTCTTCAATTTGGCGCCGATAATGAAGAGCGACTCCAATGTGCGAGCCACGGTGGTGCCCACGGCGATGCGCCGGCGGCCCATATTGTTCAGCAGCAGGTTGATGAGTGCCTCTGTGATGACGATTTTCTCCTCGTGCATATAGTGGTCGCCGATGGTCTCTGTGGAGACGGGCTTGAAGGTGCCGGCTCCGACGTGCAAAGTCACGTACTCGGTGCGAATGCCTTTTTGATGGAGGGATTCGAACACGGCGGGGGTGAAGTGCAGTCCGGCGGTGGGGGCGGCCACGGAGCCGTCATATTTGGCGTAAACGGTTTGATAGCGAGTCTCATCGTCGGCGGTGGCGGCGCGCTTGATGTAGGGTGGGAGGGGGATCTTGCCGTAATGTTCCAGCCATTCGGCAAATGACACTTCGTGGGCATCCCACGAGAAAGTCACCTCGAAGGAGGCGCCTTCCATATTCTCGCCGCGCGTGGCGGTGACGCGCACTTGCCGGTCACCGATAGGCACGTCGATGAAGAGCGGGTGTTTCCAGCGCTTGGCGTTGCCCACCATACATTTCCACGTCACCGTGCCCGTCTGGGCGAAGGCCGTGGCCGGGTCGGTGGTTGGCGCGAGGGGCTCCAGACAGAAAATCTCGATGGCCGCGCCCGTGGTGTTGTGCACCAGCAACCGCGCGTGGATGACCTTGGAGTCGTTGAGGATGAGCAGGTCGTTGGGGGAAAGCTGTTCCGCCAACTGGCTGAAATGACTGTCCGTTATTTTCCCGTCCTTGTAAACGAGCAGCTTGGATTGGTCTCGCTGGGCGGCAGGAAAGAAGGCGATGCGCTCTTCCGGCAGGTCGTAGTTGTAGTCTTCTATTCGTATGTTTCTGTCGTCTGTCATAATGGCGGCAAAAATACGAAATTTAGAGGCGAATAGACGGAAACATTGTCCCTTATGATTGGTTTTGAAATGCTCATTCTTGTATATTACTGAATTTTAAACAAATAAAAAACAAGTGTTTCATTTTGACAAAATGAAAAAAAATGTATTTTTGCAACCTCGAAACGGGATATAGCGTAGTCCGGTTATCGCGCCTGCTTTGGGAGCAGGAGGTCGCCTGTTCGAATCAGGCTATCCCGACGCGGATGGTTCCGTAGCTCAACTGGATAGAGCAGCTGCCTTCTAAGCAGCAGGTTCTGCGTTCGAGTCGCAGCGGAATCACGAAAAAAGGCAAGCACTTATGGCAATCGCTGTAAGTGCTTGCTTTTTTGGGTGAACTAATTGTGAACTAATGATTCGGAAGGTCAGTTGTTTCGGGTCATTTTTATGGGTGTATCTTGGTGTTTAACGGATTTCGCTCCAAGGTCGGCGGCAACGCGAAGAAGTAAAAAATAGAAATTCCATAACGTGAAGGAGGAAACCGAAAATCCTGAAAAAAAGAGTAGGTGAAAAAGTAGCATTTTACCATAATGATTAAACAATTCACAGACAATGTTATTAAAGAGATAGACAATTATGTTTATCGTCTTATTGATCCACGCGACCTACAAACATTTTATGTAGGGAGAGGAAAAGGGAATCGGGTTTTTCAGCACGCCAAGGTTGCCTTAAAAAGTTTTGATAAAGGCGAAGATGAATTATCTCTGAAGATCAAACAGATTCAGGATATTATTTGTGCTGGTAAAGAGGTTATCTGTATGATACACCGCTATGGCCTATCTCTTGAACAGGCTCGAGAAGTTGAATCGGCTTTGATTGATTGTTATCCAGGACTAACTAACAAAGTGAGCGGATTTGGCAGTGACCGAGGTGTGATATTAGCAGATGATTTGCAAGCAGCATTATCTGTTCCAGTGTATGAAGAGCCAACAGATATTGACTATGTTATTATAAAGACATCGGAAACAGCCATAAAAAATAATGGGGGTTTATATGAGGCTACTCGTCGTGCATGGGTAGCAAACATAAAGAAAGCGACAAAAATAAAGTTTGTATTGTCTGTTATCAATCAAGTAGTACGTGAAGTGTATGAAGTTGATAAGTGGTACAGTAGCCCTATGAGTAATAAGCGCATTGAGTTTGATGGACATATTGCTGACAAACAGGTTGCAGATCTTTTCAAGAACAAAAAAATACCTGATTGTTATCGAAAGAAAGGTGTTGCTGCACCTTTTCTTTATAAAAAAAAATGAAAAACATTACAGAGTAACTATGAGATCTCTATTGTCATCCCGCGGCATCAGCATTGCCAT
>DBYW01000018.1:0-2158 GCA_002311645.1 Bacteroidales bacterium UBA1176 | reverse complement strand
CCCGCCATTATTGGCTGGTTTGTCTATGTATCTTTGGGAAACGCCGTCCCGTCTCCTCTATGGCGCCTGTTCCTGGCCGATGTGGTTGCCACTGTCATCGTTTGGATGTGGGGGCTTGTCTACAGGAACGTCTCTGTATATGATCCCTATTGGAGCGTGTTCCCGCCAGTGGCCATGACACTATGGGCTGTACATTCCGGCACCATGACACTCTCCACATGGCTGGTGCTCGTCGCCATTTGGTTGTGGGCCATCCGCCTCACGGGCAATTGGGCCTTCACATTCAAGGGGTTGCAACACGAAGATTGGCGCTATGCCAAATACCGTAATGAACAAAAACCATTCATGTTCCACATCATCAACTTCTTTGGCCTCAACATGATGCCCACCGTCTTGGTCTTTTTGGCCATGTTGCCTGGACTTGAAATCGTTGGTGGTTGCTATGGGACGACATGGCTGACGTGGGTGGGGTTCTTTGTTTGTATTGCTGCGACACTCATTGAGTTGGTGGCTGACACGCAACGTCATCGCTTCGCCCGCGAACACAAGGGCGAGATATGCAATGTGGGACTTTGGAAACATGGCCGTCATCCCAACTATTTCGGCGAGATCATGATGTGGTGGGGCATGTTTGTCATGTATGTCTCTGTGCCAAGTTTATATGAAACCTGCTGTGTTGGATTTCATGCGTGGTACATCATCGGTCCTGTCCTGATGACCGGCCTGTTCCTTTTTGTCAGCATCCCATTGATGGAAAAGCGCCAGTTGAAGAACAAACCCGGCTATGCGGAATACAAGGCCAAAACCCGCCGGCTCATATAAGGTTATAACACTATCGAACACATTATGAAAACATTGAACTGGTCAATAAGATCGCTGTTTTGCATGATCATGTTTGGGGGAGGCATATCGCTTTCCGCGCAAGTCATGCCCAAATTGCAGGCGGGCGACACCATTGCCATCGTCGCTCCCGCCGCGCCTGTCACGCCCAAGCAAGTGGAAACATCTGTGCAATTTCTGCAATCGAATGGTTTCAACGTCATCGTATCGCCTCAGATTTTCTTGACGCACAACGGCTTCGCCGGGACAGTCCGACAACGCGTGGAAGCGTTCCAACAGATGCTCGACCGCCCCGGCGTGAAGGCTATCCTATGCGCCCGTGGCGGCTATGGTACGGCCAACATTATTGACAGTTTGGATTTTACTGAATTCCGAAAACATCCTAAATGGATTTGCGGGTTTAGTGATATCACCGTTCTGCTGACACATCTCCTGTCGTTGGGATACCCTTCGCTACACAGTCCCATGTCCATCACGATGCTTGACACAACCACCAACAAACTATATAACAACACATTAATCCAAGCCTTGCGGGGCGACAGGTTGTCCTATACGTTCCCTGCCGACAGCTTGAACCGCCCCGGGGCGGTCACGGCACCTGTGGTCGGTGGAAATCTTTCCTTGCTGTATGCACTGCAGGGCTCGGTTTCTGATCTCAATACGGATGGCAAGATTCTTTACATAGAAGATGTAGATGAAAACATCTACCACATAGACAGAATGTTGCATTCCCTGGAGCGCGCCGGCAAGTTCAAGAACCTGAAGGGGTTGATTGTCGGATGCATGTCACGCATTCGCGTCGACGACTATTTCCAAGATTATGACGTCAACAAACTCGTTGCAGAGATTTGCGCGAAATACGATTTCCCTGTTTGTTACAATTTTCCCGCGGGTCATTGCCGCCCCAACTACACACTCATTATCGGGCGCACAGCTACATTGAAAGTCACCAATACAGCTGATGATGAGAATGAATGCACGCTTTCTTTCGAATAAAAGATGTTGATTTTAACAATAGATAGTTAAAATTAAAATTTAAGTAAATTTTATATTAACCATATCATAATTTTCGTATTTTTGCCGTCGGATTTAAAATATGAACAATTATGTTAGTACGTACATTCTGTTGTGCCCTAATGGGCGTTGCTGCCATCCACATCACCGTTGAAGTGAGTGTGGACATTGGCATCGGTTTTCATCTGGTCGGGCTTCCCGACAGTGCCGTCAAGGAGAGTCAACAGCGCATTGAGACGGCATTGAAGAACTACAACTACCGCATGCCGGGGCGGAAAATTGTGGTCAACATGGCGCCGGCGGA
>DBYW01000036.1:5788-8175 GCA_002311645.1 Bacteroidales bacterium UBA1176 | reverse complement strand
TCACGCACGGCGCGAGGCCACCGACATTCACAGCGACCGCACCGCCTATATCGTCCGTCAGCTGACAGACTTGCTTGCCACTGGTATCAGCCGCACCGAGCGCGAAGTGAGTTACTATGCCGAGCGGCTGCATGTGTCGCCGAAGTATCTCTCCGCCACGGTAAAGCGCGTCACCGGCCACAACGTTAGCAGCTTCATCGACCGCTATACGGTGCCCATCCTGAAGAAGTTTCTTAACAATGAGAAGCTTTCGCTCACGCAAATCGCCGATCGCATGAACTTTACCTCGCTCTCCTATTTCAGCCGCTACTGCACCAAGCACATCGGGCAGTCGCCGAGCGAGTACCGGCGCAGCTTGCAGCCGAGAGGGTGAGTTCTTTGTTATTTCAGCCTCTTCAGTAGCGGCGACCGGCTCATATCCGTGGGGTTGGTGCCTAGAACGCCTTCGGGAACGGCTACACCGAGTTTTTCGAAGTGCGTCTTCCAGTAATCGGGCAGGTTGCCGTCGGCATCGCGCCAGTTCATCGGCTTCGACGGGAAAATGTCGCCGAAGGCCATCTGGATGAGCTCCGAACAGTAGTAAGCGTCGTTGTAGGGCAGGAAAGCCTCGTCGTAGGGCTTCCCAACAAGACTTTTGGCACGGGCGATAACCGCAAGAGTGTCGAAGGGCACAGTGAGGCGGTAGATGTCGATATTCCCTCGGAAGAATCCGAGGTTGTGATTTCTTTCAAATTGTTCGTAAGATATGCGCTGCACACCCTTCTTTGGCGAGGCCTCGATGACCCACACATCGTCAGCGCTGTCGCGTTCCACCAGTGCCACGTGCGAATATTCGCCTGTGCTGGCCGTGATGGCTTTCTCCATGTCCGAGCNNTTGTTGTTCAGGAATATCAAATCCCCGCTTTGCAGGGTGTATCTTGGGTGCAGGGTGCCGTTGTCAAGGTATTCTCGCAACAGCATACTGTCGGGCATCGCCTCGCGCAGAGCCTGACACAGGACAGGTTGGTAGGTAAAGAATTCTGCCTCGCGCCAGCACACGGTCATCGGCAGAAGCCACGGATAGTGCGTGCTTCCGCCAAGGTCAACGTGGGCGGAGGTTTGTCCCCAAGCCGCGAGTGTGTCGCCTGCCTGGTTGACAAAGGTGACGTTGTAGCCGTACTGATTTGAGCTGCGTATGCTCCCGGCGGCATAGACCTGATGCAAATCCAATGTAGTGTCGGCCAAACCGAAGTCTTGCGGGATGGGATATCGGTGATAACGTTCACCGAGGGTCAGCATAGCTTTTTCCAAAGAAGCTGCCGACAGTTGACGGGTGTCGCCATCAACAGCCACAGGGGTGGTCTTTTTTGTGGGTCCGTTGCTGAGGTGGGGGTCATAGCTCTCTCTGGTTTCCGTGCGGGTGTCCTCCACTAAGCGGTCACCGTCGCGCCGAAAACCGATGGTCTCTTTATAGACATTGTACCCCAACGTCGAGAAAGTCATAATCTCCAAACTTTTCAATCCCGGTTTAACAAAGTCAGCTAATGGTTGTGGGTAAATGTAAGGCTCCACGCGGCCGGCAGTGTCCACGCTGAAGTTCTCCCCTGCATAGTTCAGGATGATGACGCGGTCTTCGCGGTCGAGATCAGGGGTCGCACCGGCAATGTCAAGCGGACGTGCCACGCGGTACCAGCCCTTGCGGTCGCGGAGATAGACGCTTTTTTCATCGAAGCCCCACTGACAACCACCATGGGTAAAGGTCTTTTCCGGTTTGGTGAGGACCTTTTCGGCTGTGAGAAACGGACATTGGTCCACTACCCCATCGGCTCCCACGCGCATCACCCCTTCGTTGACCCGGCAATAGAGACGGCCGTCGTGCATCCCAATGATGAACAGCGCGCTCACACCCATCGGTTTCCAGCGGTCGATATCTTCCATTAGGACGACTTCCTTGTTGTCGTTTAGCGCCCACAACATTCCGGTGGCAGAGTCCACCTCGAAGTCCCGTAGTGCCAGCGGGGTGCTTTGCCAGCGGCCATCCTCACCGATTGCGATGTAGTAACTTTTATTGCCCTGCATCACTATCAGGTAGTTTTTCCATGGTCGAACACGTTTCGCCCCTTTGCCGTATGGGGAGGCAAGGCGGTGGCAGGTGCGCCAGTTGTCGGTGGTGCTGTATAGCCCTCCTTCACGGGTAGCAATCCAGCCGCTGTCGGCCGAGAGCATGTAGATGTCCTGAATATCCGTCTTGTCGTTGAAGGACGTGTTGTACAGTACAGAGAAGGTGCGCCCGCTGTCGGTGCTGAAAGCCAGATAGCCGTTCTGGGAACCCGTCCACATCGTTCCTCCTTGGCCGCGCCAGACGGGGTGGAACCACTCGAGCCCCCGTTTACTGTCATACTTGATTT
>DBYW01000036.1:2947-5770 GCA_002311645.1 Bacteroidales bacterium UBA1176 | reverse complement strand
ACATATAGCCCACGATGACCGCTGTGTTGAGGTCGAAGGCCACAATATTCTCAAAGGTTTCGCCTTGGTCGCCTCCCAGGGATCCTTCTTTTAGGATGCGCCATGGTGAATGGATGTCGTCGGCGCGGTAAATCTCCCCGCAGAGGGTCGCCATCCAAAGTGTGCCATCGGGTGCTACGGATGTGTGGGTCACGATCTCGTTGCGGCATACCACATCAAGTTCCCCTAATCGGTCGCGCTGCTGCGCTTGCACGCTGATGACCAATAGTAAGGCGATGACGAACAGGCCGTTTCGTATATTGAAAAGAGGATTGCTCATAAAAACAGAGAAAATGCGAAAGTACATTTTTTTTGACAATCAAGATGTCAGCATTACCCCTCAATCTCCTCCAGCGCCCCCGTTTCCGAATCGATAATGAATCCGCGCACCACGATGTCCTTCGGAACGAGCGGGTGGGTGCGGATGGTCTCGACGGTCTTGCGGACGGAAGTCGGGGTGTCCTTGAAGCCCTCTAACCAGTGGTTCAGGTCAATGCCGCACTTACGAATGGTGTCGAGGGTGGCATCCGTCACGCCCCGTGCGATCATCTCGTGGTGAAAGTGGTCATAGCTCATGTGGCAGGCCCCGCAGTGCGAGTGCGCCACCACCATGATCTCCTCCACCCCAAGCTCGTAGATGGCCACAATCAGACTGCGCATCGCCGAGTCGAAGGCGGAGATGACCAGTCCTCCGGCGTTCTTGATGATCTTTGCATCGCCGTTCTTAAGTCCGAGTGCGGCGGGTAGCAGCTCCGTCAGACGGGTGTCCATACACGAAAGCACCGCCAACTTCTTGTCGGGGTACTTGTCGGTGAGATACTTTTCGTAGCCTTTCTGCACCACGAAAGTTTTGTTGTATTCGATAATTTGGTCGATCATAGAATGTTGTTTCTTTACTTGTCTTATAAAAACAAAAATGCAATGTTGTTTACTTGCCAATATTTTCCAGCTGCCGTCTCATAACCCGTTCATTCCAATTTGTTGGCTTCTTCTTGACAGAGAAAAAGGGAAATCCGTTGTTTATCCATCGCTGCCGATATTCTGAAAATGAGAGTCCCTTGGATTCGTCGTCGAACCCGAATTCAAAACCACAGCATGAGCAAATAACGTATGTTGGATATCCCAAATCGTCACACGGCGGTTCAGACATCTTGTCGTAACCGCACACAGGGCAGATATATGTATTCGTTTTACTCATTACAAATCAATTCGTCTCAATTCAATGGTGCAAAAATAATCAAAATTGTTGCGCACAGACAACACTTTTTCAAAATAAATATGAATTATCCCCTTGAATCTTGTAAATACCTTGTCTGCATATTTCTGCGAGTTCGGCGGGCATATAATTGTCCCGCAGACCATGCAGATTAACGCAGATTATCATACCGTTTTTTTGCAAGACTTAAAGAGATAATTCTGAATAATATTATGAGCCATCTATGCACAATCAGATTTTTTTATATCATTGCATCTGCGCACTATCGGAATTAAAAATGTAACTATGATATTCAAAAGAAAAATTTCAAAATGAATTCAGGGTTACTGTTTGCACATTCGTTCAATCAATTCACCGTGCTGAGAGTACAGTTTCAGCAACTCCTCCTTCTTGGCTAACTCGAAATTCTCGAATCGAAAGGCCGGACCGACGGCGCACCCGACAAGACAAAAACCGCGCTTGGACGGTATTTCAGCAGCGAACCACTGTTCCGGATAGATAATCACCTGCATCTCATTTTGGTCTGAAAGTTGATGGACGACCAGTGTCCCGTCCGGATCAATCACATAGATATTGAGGGGCTCGCCCGCATGGAAATACCAGATTTCCACCATATTGTGCAGACGGTGGAACGCCGACATATCGTTGGCGGTCAGCATATAATAGATGGTGGAGACCGCTTTGTCGCCTGTTTCGTCGTTACCGAACAGTTGTCGGTAATAGCCGCCTTCGGGATGTGGCTCAAGGCCAAGTTTCTGAATATATTCTGAAGCGTTCATATTTATTGGGTATTTGTACAACCTATCTTATAATACCGCTTCCGTATCACCACCAACCGCACCAGCCAAATCACAAAGAAGGCATTGGAAAGAATCTTATAGAGCGGGGGCATCGTGATGAACCACGAGACGATCCATAGGACGAGGTCAATGTCAAACAGGATGTTCCAGAGTCGTTCGCGGTCGTGGAACGTGCAGAGGACCTCTCCGTTTTGCGGAATCTCCACCTCTGTGGTGGACGACAGCGACAGGTCGATGCTCTTGCCGCTTTTCCCCAAACGCAGCGGACCGCCGAACTGCACTCGGAGGCTGTATTTTCCAGGCGGCGCTTCAATGCGCAGGTCGTGATCCCTCATCATCCCGGCGAAAAACCCGTTGATGAAGACGGCATGCGGCAACTTAGGCTCGTACCAGTGGCGGATATGGCGGACGGTCAGCATTACCCCTCAATCTCCTCCAATGCCCCCGTTTCCGAATCGATGATGAATCCTCGCACCACGATGTCTTTTGGCACGAGTGGGTGGGTCTCGTAGCCTTTCTGCACCACGAAAGTTTTGTTGTATTCGATAATTTGGTCGGTCATTGTTTCTTTTTTTGGATTGCAAAAGTAAAAAATTGTTGCGCACGGATCTCTCGCCCCCTCACACACTGTAGTTGTGGTCCACCACGACCACCACTTGCATCCCTGGCACTAAGGGTTGGATTTCGGCGGTGAGCCGCGCGATGAGGGCAGCGTCATCGTGGACGGGCGAGGCGAGCATCTCGACACCGGCCTTGAAAGCCGCCAAA
>DBYW01000036.1:2179-2904 GCA_002311645.1 Bacteroidales bacterium UBA1176 | reverse complement strand
ACGATCCATCATTTTGTGATTATTATCCTCCATAACGGTTAATGTTTTTCAATTTCCAGGTTGCGAATGGATGTTCAAATATCAGTAAAGCTTTCATTTTGTTGTTGCCTTGATTTTATGAACTATCATAGTATGTACTTGAAGTTCCCGAAAAGGTTATAATCTCCACTTCTTTTTACAAGGGATATCAAACTTCTTTTTTCTCTTCAAATCATTGATGTTGTAGCTATTTATCATCTTGGTCTTGTAAATATGCTCAATGACACCCACGTCTTTTTTCTGATAGACATCCACTATCGAATCATTTCTGCATTTTACAAAAATATAGTCTTGATCATCGTAGTCGCCGACATATTTTCTGAAAGAGGCTGAATCTGTGACATATACATAGATGACATCCGTGGTTGTCGCCCCGCCACAAAAACAACGATATTTTTCTTGATAAATGTTATTTGAAATAGAATCAGTACGAAAGTGTATGTCCTCACCACAATCGCCAAATCCGCAACTGGTGCAAAACAATGCCAGCAGCATTACGGTAATCACAATATTCTTCATTTTCCACTTTTTTTGCAACAGCAAAATACAATTTTTGTTCAATCAACATCATGTATTGCATAAAATATATACTTTTTTATGCAGTACAGAATGATTATTGCATAAAAATCTCACGCCCACTCGAAATTCTCTTTCCCCGCTCCCACCTCGAAGTGGCATTTGGCGAT
>DBYW01000036.1:0-2152 GCA_002311645.1 Bacteroidales bacterium UBA1176 | reverse complement strand
GAGAACTTCGCCTTGGCCTCCACACGATTGTTATCGTGCAGGACAAACACGAACTTCTGTTGGTTCACGGCCGTGGGTGCCAACAATGCGGCCTCCACGCCACGCACGAACCACGCAGGGAGGGGCTTCCCGTGGTCGGCGGTGCGGCAGTCGTCCGTCACGTCGGCGAGAGTCCGTTTCTGCGGGTGCTGCACCCCTTGGTTGGCGCCATACCCTAACGAGATGACACAGAACAACTTCTCACCGTCCAGCACCTGGTAGGAGTCGGGCTGCTTGCTGAAGGAGAGTCCCACCCAGCAGGTGTTCAGTCCGAGCATCTGGGCGCGGATGACCACCTTCTCGCCGTAGTAGCCGAGCAGGGTGTCGTCGCCCTTCTTGCCGACAACCGCAATGTAGTTGCTGATACCGCTGAACTTGCCGTACTTGGCCATACCGCCGGCGAAGGCCTTGGGCTCGTCGGTCACCAATTGCAGGTGGGTGCCGCCCTCGCAGTTGCACTCCTCAATGAGGGCTTTCAGCTCTTCGATTTTCTCTGCCTCGATGGGCTTTTCAATATATTGCCGCACACTGTGGCGTGCAACGATAGCTTCTTGTAAGGTCATATTCTAAAATCCAATAATACTAAATTCAATAATCCTAAAATTCTCAATATCTCAAGATTGTAAAGATGTATTCTTTTTCATATCTTCCACCGTCACCATCGGATGGTGGTACTGGTGCGCTTTGGGCGTGGGCTTGTGGTTGAGCTCGACGGCCTGCTGCGGACAGAAATGGACGCAGGCAAGGCACTGCGTGCAGTTGTCGCCACAATGGGCTTTGTCGTCCGTGAGGGTGATGTTCCCTTGCGGGCACACGTCAGCGCAGATGCCACAGCCCACACATAGGTCGGCGTTGACAGCGGGCGTGAGCATCGGCAGCGTGCGGCGTTGCACACCGGGACGTGCGCACAACGCGCCGATAGGGCCCCACCATGCGTAGTGCAGACAGCGCGTGCCAGTGGCAATCTCCTCGGTGATACGCTCCAACCGTTCGGCATACTTTTCGAACTTCCAAACCTGCTTGTTGGGGTCGCGCCCGAAGCCGACGGCGCTGTTGTCGGGCACGCGGATTTTCTGACTGTACGCCAACGGCAACCCTTTGTCGGCCAACTGTTTCTTAACCGTATGGATGGAGTTGCCAGCCTGTGCGCCGCAAGGGACGACAATGAAAACGTATGCTTCTTTGGGCAGCTGTAGTTGCGGCACCACCTCCGCCACTGACCGCGGCGCGTTGAACCAGTAGCTGGGATAGACCAGCCCGATGCGTCGCTCCTGCGACAAATCCTGATGCACCGCCTGGCTGAGCGGCATCACCGTTTCGTTGAGTTTCTCCGCGATATGTCGGCTGATGGCTAAGCTGTTGCCCGTGCCGGAAAAATAGAGTATCATATTTATGCCTTTTATTCAATATTTGTTACAAGATTAGTAATCATTTTTCATTTTTAACTTAGACCATGTTTGAAGTCCAACCGATATGATGATGAGGGTGATGCCGAGGATAAAAGAGAAGTTCAACTCCTGATATTCGTTGAAAATAATCATAGCAAGAATGATGCTGTAAACTGGTTCCAAATTGTATGTAAGGTTGACTGTGAAGGCATCAATCTTTTGTAATACAATGATTTGCAAAAGGCATAGACCCCAGCCTCACCGATTTCATCCAACAAGATAACCTTGGCGGTCGGATAATTCTTGAGAATCAAGCGTTTGAGTTCGGGATGGGTGACGTGCGTCATAAAACTTTCGCCCACAATGGCGATGGTTTTTCCTTCCAAAGTTTCCAAGCGGGGCGCCTGTTGGATCATTTTCACGGAGCTGCGTCCGACGGGCGACACTACGGCATAATTTCCGCCGCTTTTACTCTGGGCGGTGTCGAAGCCCGCCTCTATTTTGCAGGTTTCGTCGCAAACAATACGCTGGTTTTGGGAATAAATCAGGTTCACGCACAATAATAGTGCGAGAACGAGGGTAAAGGTTCTTCTCATAAAAATCAGTAATAAATGTGAAAAAAATTCCCGCGGAAAGAACGAGCATTAGATGCGTTAGTTGTCGTAGCGGAGGAAATTTCCATTTTTGTCGAACACCAGTTCAACGCCGTTGTTGAGTTCTACTTC
>DBYW01000031.1:7636-10482 GCA_002311645.1 Bacteroidales bacterium UBA1176 | reverse complement strand
ACACAGCATGTTTTGACACCCCGTTGTATAAGGATCTCCTACGGAGATTTTGGGCCACAAAGGTATCCGTGTTCTACGGATATGGATCCCTGCCGGGGATGATGTGCGGGTGTGTTCACGAGATTATTTTCCGATGCAGAACTTCCCGAAGATGTTGTCCAACAGTTCGTCGGTGGAGATGCTCCCCGTGAGGGTGCCGATGTCGTGCAGCGCGATGCGTACCTCTTCGGCAACCAAGTCGGTGGGCGTCTGCGAGGCGAGTCCGTCGCGGATGCGTGCGAGCGTGCCGCCGATGTCGCGGAACAGCGCGTAGTGCCGCTCGTTAGTCAGTAGCGAGAGGTCGTGTATGCGGTGCGCCTGCACATACTGCGTCAGCCTTTCCTCGATGTCGCCGAGGTTCACGCGCCGCTTGGCTGAGATGAACAGGGTGCCGCCGTCGTGCCACTCCTTGTAGCCGGAGGGCAGGCTCTCCAACTCGTCGATTTTGTTGGCGACGACGATGAACTCCTTGTCCGTGAGGGTATGGTCGCGGCGGAATCCTTCGATCTCGGCCTGGCATTCATGGAGGTCCGTGTCAGTGGCGTCCACGAGATAGAGCACGACGGAGGCTTGTTCCACGGCTTGGCGTGTCCGTTCGATGCCGATGTTTTCGACCGTGTCGTCGGAATGCCGCAGGCCGGCGGTGTCTATGAAGCGGAAGAGTGTGCCGTCGATGGTGAAGGTCTCCTCCACGGTGTCGCGGGTGGTGCCGGGCATGGGCGACACGATGGCGCGCTCGTGCTGCAGGATGGCGTTGAGCAGCGTGGATTTGCCCACGTTGGGCTTTCCCACGATGGCGACGGGGATGCCGCGCTTCAGCACGTTCCCCAATTTGAAGGATTGCACAAGGCGCGACACTTCGGCCTCCATCTCGTCCAACAACGCCGTCAGCTCGCTGCGGTCGGCGAACTCCACGTCCTCTTCGCTGAAGTCGAGCTCTAATTCTATCAGCGACGCCATCTGCACGAGGCGGTCGCGGAGCTGGCAAATACGCTTGGAGAAGTCGCCGCGCAGCTGGCGGATGGCCAGCCGGTGGGTGGTCTCCGACTGCGACTCGATGAGGTCGGCCACGGCCTCGGCCTGTGGCAGGTCGAGTTTGCCGTGCAAGAAGGCGCGTTGCGTGAATTCGCCGGGTGCGGCCATGCGGCAGCCCTTCTCGACTAACAGCTCCAGGATGCGCTTTTGGATGTAGAGTGAGCCGTGGCACGCGATCTCCACCATGTCCTCGCCCGTGTAGGAACGGGGCGCCGAGAACTTGGTCACCACTACGTCATCCAGCAGTTGCCCGTTGTCGTAAAGTTGGGCGAAGCGGGCGTTCTGCGGTGGCAGAGCCATGAGGTCCAGATGGGGGAATAGTTGTGCCGCGGCGGGGAAGGATCCCTCTCCGGAGGTGCGGACGATGGCGATGGCCCCGATGCCGGGGGGCGTGGAGATGGCGCAGATAGTCGTTGACATGACATTCTTTTTTGAGCGGGCAAACATACAAAAAAAAAGGCAGCGTGGGTGCGCTGCCTTGAAGTTTGGTTTGTCTTTCTCTTAGTCGTTGAAAACAGAGAATGTTTCTTCGTAGTCCAGCTCGTCATCTGCGAAATCCCAGTAGAACTTGGCGGTCACCAAGAGTTTTTCGCCATTGGAGACGCGCTTGAGCGTGTACACGAAATAGTCTCCTTCCTGGAAATACTGTTTGAACTTGTTGCTCTTGAGTTCGATGGCCAAACAGGATTCGGCGAACTTGAGGTTGGCTTTGGCGTCAGCCACGTCGGTGTCTAATCCCTTGATGGCATAGTCGCCTTCCCATGCGCTGTTGATGGTGCCGAGCACGGCTTTTACGCTGGTGGCGTTTTCAGAATTGTTGAAATGGTATTCCGTGAAAGCTGCGTTGTAGAGTTCAGACTGACGGTGGCAGCCGGTGGAGAGAAACATGGTGCTGACAACGGCCAGCAGGATGATGATTTTTTTCATACTAAGTATTATTAAGTTGGTTGAGTGATGGCTTAATAACGTTAAAACTTGAAATATATTTTATTCAACGAATATTATTGGATGACGCCGAGTTCTTTGCCGATCTTGGTGAAGGCGGCGATGCACTTGTCGAGGTGCTCGGGCTCGTGGGCGGCGGAGATTTGGACGCGGATACGGGCCTGATCTTTCGGCACCACAGGATAGTAGAAACCGGTGACATAGATGCCTTCCTCCTGCAGCTTGGCGGCCATCACTTGGGAGAGTTTTGCGTCATAGAGCATGACGGCGCAGATGGCGGACTCGGTCGGCTTGATGTCGAAGCCGGCGGCTTTCATCTTGGCCACGAAGTAGTCGGTGTTGCTGTGCAGCTTGTCTTGCAGCTCGTTGGTTTCGGACATGATGTCGACCATCTTGCAGCCGGCAGCGGCGACCATGGGCGGGATGGAGTTGGAGAAGAGGTAGGGGCGGGAGCGTTGGCGGAGCATGTCGATGATTTCCTTCTTGCCGGTGGTGAAGCCGCCGATGGCGCCGCCGAAGGCTTTGCCGAGGGTGCCGGTGAGTATCTCGATCTTGCCGCGCAGGTTGTAGCGCTCGGTCACGCCGCGGCCGGTCTGGCCGACCACGCCGGCGGAGTGGCTCTCGTCCACCATGACCATGGCGTCATATTTCTGGGCCAGCTCATAGATCTTGTCGAGCGGGCACACGTTGCCGTCCATGGAGAAGACGCCATCGGTGACGATGATGCGGAAGCGCTGGGCCTGGGCTGCCTTGAGCTGCTCCTCGAGGTCTGCCATGTCGGCGTTTTTATAGCGATAGCGCACGGCCTTGCAGAGGCGCACGCCGTC
>DBYW01000031.1:0-7489 GCA_002311645.1 Bacteroidales bacterium UBA1176 | reverse complement strand
GTGTCGAGGGCTTCCTTGGCGGCGGCAATCAACTTGGGGTTGTTGGCCAAGCCGAGGTAGTTGTTGGCGCAGAAATTCAGCACATGGCTGCCGTCTTGCAATACGATCTCGCCGCTTTGCGGGGAGACGATGATGCGTTCGTTTTTGTACAAGCCAGCATCCTTGATGTCGGCCAATTCTTTCTGAAGATGTTGTTGAAAGTTCGTGTACATTTTCTTATTGTTTTATTTATATTATTGTATAGAGAATACGACTGTGTTGTCTATGCTCAAAATTATTTCTTCTCCAACTGAATCTTGATATCGTTCAACACATTCATGTAGTTGATGAATGCCTGGTAAGGGGAGGGGTAGACTTCGAAATTACGTTTCACGAAGCGGTGACCGAACCATTTGGAGCTCATGAAGTTGAAATGGTCGGCGCCCTGCAGTCGCAGCCAGCTGAGCTTGGCCTCCTTGTTCTTGGACTTCTTGTAGAGGGGTTCGAGCTTGAAGAGCTGGGTGAAAGCCTCCTGTTGCAGTACGTTGCCGATCCATTCGTTGGTGTCCTTCTCCTCGCCGGAGCAGGAGATGGGCCACGGTGCGTGCATGGTGGCGGGGTTGATGTCCATCATGAGGACCTCCTTTGGGGTGATGAAGCTGTAGTTGGGGTTGGCGGAGAGCTTGTCGATGAGGCTGCGGAAAAAGTCGAAGATGCCGGTTTCGGCGGTATAGTGCTCGCCGATGGTCTCATAGTCCCAGTAGAGGTTGATGAAGGGTGCGTCGCCGTTGGCGTTGGTGTTGTCGAGGAATTTGATGTATTTCTCGGCGGTCAGGGGGTACTGGTCCCAACTGTGGTCGTTGAAGCGCAGGGTGATGTCATCGCAGAGGCGGTAGGAGCGCAGAAGCAGACGTACATCGGTCTGATAGGGGTTGCAGTAGAGATATTGCGGGCTTTTCCATCCGAGGATATGGCGTGCGCCCTCGGTCAGGACTACGTCATAGCCGGCTTCGCCGAGCCATTCGCCGATGTCGTCGGAGTAGATAATCTCGGTGTTGCAGAAGGAGACGGGTTTCACGCCAAAGGTCTCCTTGAGCAGCTTCTCCTGCAGGCGCACCTGTTCGAGGAAGGCATCTTTGTCGTGCAGGGATGCGATGCTGTGCGTAAAGGTGTTGCCGGTGATTTCCACACACCCTGTCTCGATGAGTTTCTTGAAACTCTCGATCACTTCGGGGCAGTAGCTCTTGAAGAGCATGATGGAGCTGCCGGAAATGCTGTAGCTGAGCTTGAACTTTTTAGGGTGTTTGTGGATGAGGTCCAGCATCATTTTGTTGGCGGGCAGGTAGCATCTCTCGGCCAGTCGTTGCGCCAAATAGTGGTTCTGGTACTCATCGAAGTAGTCGTGGTTCTGGTTTATGTCGAAAAATCGATAGGTGCGCAACCGGAAGGGTTGGCTAATCTGGAAGTGGAAGCATATCTTATTCATAGTGGAGCATTTTTTCGTAAATGACTTTGAGTTTCTTGGCAACATTTTCCCATTTGAGGTTGTTGACTTCTTCCTCGCCCTTGTTTGCGAAGAGGGTGGAGAGGGCGGGGTAGTGCAAGAGGCCGTAGATGGCGTCGGCGGTGGCGTCGATGTCCCAGAAATCGACCTTGATGGCATGCTGGAGCACTTCGGCGACACCGGACTGCTTGGAGATGATCACGGGCACTTTGGCACGCATGGCCTCCAATGGCGAGATGCCGAACGGTTCGGAGATGGAGGGCATCACATAGACGTCGCTCATGCCGAACATCTTGTCAATGTCGGCGCCGCGCAGGAAGCCGGTGAAGTGAAAACGGTCGGAGATGCCTAATTCGGCTACGCGCTCGATGACGTGCTGCATCATGTCGCCGTCGCCGGCCAGCACGAAGCGCACGTTGGGGTCTTTGTCAAGCACCCGCTTGGCGGTTTCCACGAAGTAGTCTGGCCCTTTCTGGAAGGTGACACGCCCTAAGAAGGTGACGATCTTCTCCTTGACGTTCTTCGTGCGTTCCACCTTCTTGTCGGTGGGCACGACGGCGTTGTGCAGGGTGTACACTTTATGGGCGGGGATGCCGTATTTCTCGATGACGATGTTGCGGGTAAGGTCGCTGACGGCGCACACGGCGTCGGCGGCGGACATGCCCTCCTTCTCGATGCCGTAGACGATGTCGTTGCGGTTGTGCTCTCCGGAACGGTCGAACTCGGTGGCGTGGATATGCACCACCAAGGGCTTGCCGCTGACCTTCTTGGCCGCGATGCCGGCACGGTAGGTGAGCCAGTCGTGTGCGTGGATGAGGTCGAACTCCTCGTTCCGGGCGATTTCGGCGGCAACTTGCGCGTAGAGGTTGACCTCCTGCATGAGGTTCTTGCCGTAGCCGGAGGAGAAGGTGTGCTTGCGTCGCGCGCCCGTGAACTCCTGCTCTAATGTGCCGCTGTTCATCTGGTCGATGACGTTATAGTATCCTTCCAACCCCACGTAGGGAACCAGACGGGAGTTGACCTGAATGTAGCTCACGCCGGGGAACAGCTCTCGGTAGGTGACGCTGCTCGTGTCGATCTCGACATCGGAGGCGTTGCGAACCTTGACGTAGGTCTCGTCCTCGTCGCCCGATGCGTGGGGCATCACAAAGGTGACTTCCACCCCGTTGAGGGAAAGCCCCTTGGTAAGGCCGTAGCATGCGGTGCCCAAGCCTCCCGATATATGTGGTGGGAACTCCCACCCGAACATCAATACTTTCATATTACAAAAACATTATTCAACGTTGGGCCAACATGCCTGTTGGTCGCTTTATTGTTTGGCGGAGGTCTCGATTCTCCATTTCATGTATAGCAGTGCGGCGACGCTCCATGCTTGGGAGATGCATCCGTTGGGCTTGTATGGGGGGTCGCCGTCGGTGATCTCGGCAATGGTGGAGATGCCGTAGGAAGTCATGCAACTGTCGAAGTTGTAGAGTATTTTCCGGAGCACGGGGATGGCCTGGTCCTGATAGACCGCCAGCATGCCGTCGGTGAAGGGGTAGAGCAGCCACGGCCATGCGGTGCCCTGATGGTAGGCGGCGTCGCGCTCGGCCTGGTTGCCTTGATAGTGCCCCTTGTATTCGGGGTCGTTGGGCGAGAGGGTCCGGATGCCCTTCTCGATGAGCAGTTCCTCGCAGGTGCGCTTCAGGATGAGCTGGCGGATCTTCTCGCTGACAGGTGAGAAGGGCAGGGAGGCGGCAATCATCATGTTGGGACGGACTTGGAAATTCTTATAATCGCCGTCCACGTAGTCGGCTAAATAGCCGAGATCCTTGGACCAGAAGGTCTCCTTGAAGACGGCGGGGAAATCATGGATGAGCGGTTCCCACTCCTTGATGAAGGCTGTGTCCTTGGCCACGCGGGCAAGGTCCAGACAGAACTTGACGGCGTTGTACCAGAGGGCGTTGATTTCGACTTGGCAGCCAGTGCGTGGCGTGACGGGCTGGCCGTTGACGATGGCGTCCATCCAGGTCAGGGCTACGCCAGGGCCGCCGGCGTAGATGAGGCCGTTGTCGAGGCGGTGGATATGGTTGAGGGTGCCGTGGCGGTAGGCGTTGAGGATCTTGTGCATCACTTCGCCATATTCTTCCCACACTTTGCGCTTGGAGCGCGTTTTCTCTGAATAGAGCTGCAGGGCGCGGAAGAACCAGAGGGGCGCGTCCACGGAGTTATAGGCAGCGTTATCGCCCGAACCGATGTTGGGGAAGAGGCCGTCGTGCATGTCGGCAATCATGTCGTCCAAGATCTCTTTGCAGAGCTGGTGGCGTCCCAAGGCAAGGGTGAGCCCCGGCAGGGCGATGAAGGTGTCGCGGCCCCAGCGTCCGAACCACGGGTAGCCGGCGATGATGGAGGTCTTGCCGTTGCGTTGCACGATGAACTGCTCGGCGGCGTTCTGCAGGCAGTTGAAGAAGGAGGAACGCGCGGTGTGGCGTTTGCTCTCGGCTTTGTAGAGCTTGGCAATCTCGCCCGGGTCGACGGGCTCGGTGCCCAAGGTGATGTAAAGTTCCTTGTTCGCGACCTTGGCCGTGATGCTGCCTGGCACGAACAAATCTTCATGGCCTTCATAGCCGCGGCTGAGTTCTTCTTCGTACTCTATCCCCTCGTGCCAGTGCGGGTCGTGCCGGTAGGAGATCTCCTCGGAACATTGGATGTACACCGGCGTGTAGCCGTCGTAGAGGCGGAAGCCGACACCGTGCTCCACAGGATGCGGCTGGCTGTTGGCAGCGTCATTTTTGTGGGTCAATGCGTGGATGTTACGGAATGCCAGCATCGGCTCGAACTGGAAAGCGGCCGACTCGTAGTCGTCGAGAATGGTGTATTTGATGATCACCCGGTCGGATTCGTTGAGCAGGAGGAATTCCTTGGTGAAGTTGAACTTGCCCACACGGTATTGGTAGAGGGGGATGTTGTCGGCGGTGAAGTGCTGGAGGTATTTGTTGCCTTTGGGGTTGATGGCACCGCCCTTGTATTGGTGCACACTGACGTGGAAGTCCATGTCGTTGACGACGATGGTCTCGTTGAGGTGGGAAACAAGCAAGTGACGCTCGCCTCCGAAGTTGTCTTGCGGAACAATGAACAATCCATGGTATTTGCGGGTGTTCAAGCCCGCCAGCGTGGTGGTGGCGAAAGTGCCTGTGCGGCTGCATCGGAGAATCTCCTTGGTCTTTGTGAAATTGAGGTTCACCAATGCATTTTTGTCAAATTCAATATAGCTCATTTTTTTAACGGTTTCATAATTAATAAAGTGCAGTTTTAAAGGTAATTTGCACTTTTATTTTAAGTGCGCAAAAATAATCTTTTTTTCATTCTTTGTCAAGAGGTGTTTTCAAAATTTTTGTGTACATTTGCCGCCTCATTCTAAAAAAATTGAAAACATGAAAGTTATATTCATCACGGGGGCGACGAGCGGCTTTGGAGAAGCCATCGCCCGTACACTGGCCAAGCAAAATGTGCACATGGTCATCACGGGACGCACGGAGGACAAACTCCGCAAGGTCGCCGCTGAAATTGAGGCTGCCACGCAAACGAAGGTGCTGCCGCTGGTCTTTGACGTCCGCGACCCCAAGGCTTGCGAGGAGGCCATCTTGAACATGCCTGAAGAGTTCCGCGAAGTGGATGTTCTGATTAACAACGCCGGCCTTGCAGTGGAACTCAACCCCGTGCAGAACGGCTTGCTTGATGACTGGGAACGCATGATCGACACCAATATCAAGGGCTTGCTCTATGTGACGCGCCTCATCTCGCCGGGCATGGTGGAACGCAAGCGCGGGCATATCATCAACATCGGCTCCACTGCCTCCCATGAGGTTTACTACGGCGGCAACGTCTATTGCGCCACCAAACATGCCGTGCTCGCCCTCACGAAAGCCATGCGCACCGATTTCCTACCTTATAATATTAAAGTCACTCAAATTTCGCCGGGCGCGGCTGAGACCAACTTCTCCCTCGTGCGATTCAAAGGCGACAGCGCACGTGCCGACAAGGTCTACGAGGGCTATGAGCCGCTTGTGGCGCAAGACATCGCCGACGTGGTCGAGTTTGTGCTCTCCCGTCCGCCGCACGTCTGCCTCAACGAGATCATTATGACACCTACCGCCCAATTTAACGGCGTGATACACAAAGAAAAATAATTTTTCGAAGAAAAATCTGCAACGTTATTCCTTGAAAATCGTTTAGCAGATGTTGTGCTTCGGGCAGCGTGTTATCTTGCAAATAAATGTGAGGACAAATTAATATATTGATTATGAATAAAATAGTAAAGAATATTTTACTGGTGCTCTTGTTGATGGCCATGCCGTTTGTCATGCTGGGCCAGTCGCCCTGCGACTTTGACGGAATCCATCCTTTCTGTACGGACGACAATCCGATGGGTATCACGTATTCGTCAGGTACAGGAAGTAATACTGCACAGACCTTTTTGGGGCAGAATGGTGCAGGATGCCTCGGCTCCACACCGAGGGCTGCGTGGTTCTATATGCAAGTGGCGAACCCGGGCAACTTGCTTATTTATATTGAACAATACAACTTGAGCGGTACCGGTATCGACGTGGACTTTGCCTGTTGGGGACCCTTCCCGACATACGACGTGACCACATTCCTTACCAATCTTTGCAACAACACCTATACGTTGTTTATATCCACAAGTGATGATCCGGGCTCGCACCGTCCTACTAATGGGGACCACTCCAACGCACAGACCGGTGGCTATCCTTATCCGGGAAACTGGTCTGGCAACCAGATCCCCATGACGGATTGTAGTTATAACGGGGCAGCCACAGAGTGGTGCTTTATTCCCAATGCCCAAGTGGGGGAGATTTATTTGTTGCTTATTACGAATTTCAATGGAGGCGCAGGCACCATCACCTTCAATCAGGTGAATACTTCATACACTTCTGCCACGACGGACTGCAACATTCTGGCGCAGATAGAGGACAATGCACCCATCTGTGAGGGACAGACCCTGATGCTCAGCTATCCGGAGACCGGAAATCTGCCTAATATGTCCTATACATGGATAAGTCCGGACGGCTACGTCGCCACCACTACAGTGCCGAATTTCGAAAGGATCAACGCAACACCTAATATGGGGGGGCGCTACAAGCTGATCCGCCGCAGCGGCAACAATGTGAGCGACACCATTTACTCAGACTCCATTGTCGTCACCCCGAGCCCCGAGTTTGTCTACAGCATACCTCCCGGCACGCAGTTCTGCGAGGGCGACAACTTCAATCTCACCATCTCCTCCTCTAACTTCGACCGTTTGTACTATTCCATCAACGGCGAGCCAGTGCCCACCACCAGCTATACCTCCTATCCCATACCTCAATTCCAGATTCACTCCGACACCACATTCTATATCTATGCCTCCAACAGTCCCTTCTATGGGGACGGCTGTTACAGCCTGGACACCGTCACATATTTCTGTGCCCGAGGAAGTTCGGGCTTGATAGAGGACCAAATATGCGTGGGGCACAACTACAGCGGCTACGGATTCACGCTCCCGGTGCAGAACGTGGCGCGAGACACGCTGCTTGAGGCCCACTTTTCCAACGCGAACGGATGCGACAGCATCTCGCAGGTGCTGCTGCACATCACGTCCAATCCCCACATCGAGCTGGTGGAGAACCTGCCCGAGCATTGCGGCCATCAGGATGGCAAGCTCGTGGTCAGCGTGACCGAAGGCACCGGTTCTTATACCTACGAATGGAGCCCCAATGCGGGGGGTACGGACAGCTTGGTGAACATCCAGGGTCAGGATTACACGCTCACAGTGACCGACAGCCTCAACTGCATGGCCACCCGGACCTTCACGGTCGAGGCGCTACCCAACCCGGTGGCATGCTTTACCCTGATACCGGAAGCGCCGTCCTATCTGGTCGGCGAGACCATCCTCTTCAACAACTGCTCAGAGTATCAGGACTTCAACCATTGGGATCTCGGCGACCTCAACACCAGCGAAGAGGTGGG
>DBYW01000040.1:26658-45421 GCA_002311645.1 Bacteroidales bacterium UBA1176 | reverse complement strand
ACTTCACCGTCTGGGGCAACGCCGCGGCCAACCCGTGCCAGTCCACGCTGTGCAACCCGGCCAACGTGATCCCGTCAGGTCCCATCAAGTCACCGGACGCGGGCCATGTGGCAATGAAGGCTATGTACGACTCGCTGACGGCGATCTACGAAGCGCGGGGCTACGCGGACATCGTGGCCGACCCGTCGGAGAACGCATATTCCGCCCAGGACATAAAGGCGGCCATGCACTGCCTGATGCAGCTCGGCGAGTTGGAACGAGACCTGCACACACGTTCAAAGGAAGCCGTGCGGAGCCTCTTGGGCGACACGCCGTTGGACCTGCAGGCCTTGGAGCAGTGGTTCGCGGCCACACCGGGACTGTCGGCGCAGTACTCTTTGGCAGAGACCGAGTTCCTGTCGGGCGAAAGCAACGCCCTGACCCTGCAGGGCATCTCCGCGCAGCTGACCACAGATGCGGAGCGTGACGAATACGACAACTACATGGCGTTCAACGCACTGAAGGAGGCCCTGTCGGGCGACATCCCTGGCCACGCCAACTGGCCGGCGGCCACGGAGACGCAGATCGCGGAGCTGCAGCGCATCGCCGACGCCAACACGGGCCGCTCCTCAGTGATGGCCAAGGGCGTGCTATGCTTCTTCTTCAACATCTGCTATGACGATGACGATCTGCCCGTCGCCGACCTCCGCCATCTTGCCAACAGCGGATTGACAGGCAATTCATCCCGTTATCCTGACGTGTCCATGAAACTCCACCCCAACCCCGCAGGCAACATCCTGCACGTGGAGTTCGAGGGAATTGACGACCCGCAGGGTCTCCTGACCATCACCGACCTGGCCGGCGTAGTGGTGCTCACGCGCGAGTGCCATGAGCCTGTCATCCGTCTCAACGTGTCGCACCTCGCCCCCGGACTCTATGTGGTCGGCTTCAAGAATGAGAAAGGCGTGGTGGTGAGAAAGTTTGTGAAATTGTAATCCGTCCGTAGGCAGGAGATTCCGCTTGCTCACTGCGTTCGCAGCGGAATGGTGGGGCCCGCCGAAGAAAACAGGGGGAGAGGGGCGGCAAGGGAAAAGGTTCCGGCAACGGCACGCCCCAACCCGCCGCCCGTCTCCCCTTCTTCTCCCCGCTTGCGGCACGCCATTCCGCGAAACGCAACAGCGTTGAGCGGAATCTTCTGGCGGGGTGCGATTTACGACCTGAGACCTTATAGTTCATAGTCCATAGTCATAGTTCATAGCCATAGTTCAAGAACAACGGCTAAAAAAGTTTGTGTAAAAATAGAACAAAAATGTGTACCTTTGCTGCGTCTTAAAAGCACCCTTGTCATGAAACATCTTATTACCCTTTTGCTGATCCTCTTCGTCACGTCCGGATATGCACAGGTTGTAACCCCCGGCACGGGACAATCGTTCACTTTTCAGGATTTCGCCACCGGTTATCCCTCTGCAGTGATCCCCACCTCTGCGGGGCACTATACGCTCCTGCAGAACATTACCATTTCGGCAGGCGACACATTGCTGCTGGATGCCAACACACAAGAACTTCTTTTCTTCAACTCGATCACCCTGACCGTACACGGCCAAGTGACGTGTGCTCCCCGCCCCGACACCCTGCGCATCACTTGCAATAGCGCGAATCAATACGAGATACGCCTTGACAACGCGGCCAGCAGCCGTTTTTCGGACATCCTCTTCGAATATGGAAGCAGAATCTTGGTGATGCAGAGCGCGGCCACCTTTGAACGGTGCGAGTTCCGCTATTTCAACAATTCCTGTATCCAGTATTCCGATGCCAGTCCGGTCATTGAGTACTGCCGTTTCCACCAGAACAGGAAGGCGGCCATCAGCTCCGCCGCTAATATGACAGGTACTCCGAAAATCAGACACAATACCTTTTATCACAATGCTTTGGACAGTGTCAACCAACCTCAAATCAATCTGGGGCCCGGCTTTGCCAGCGACACCATTGTCATAGAGGATAATGTCATTGACGGATGCGTGTCAACATCGGGCGGCATTGCCATCGCCGATTTTTTGGGCATAGGAAACACCCATGTCATCATCCGGGGCAACACGGTGGTAAACAATCGATATGGCTACACCCAACAAGGTGTTAGAATTAACGCGCTCATCGAGGACAATATTTTCAGAGACAACAATCTGGAAACCAATCCGATGAATGGGGGTAGCGGTGTCAGCATCTATGGCAGTGACACCACCTGCCGGGCTAAGTTGCGCCGCAATCTCATCACAGGCAACCTATGGGGACTCACCGCCATCAACAAATACGGTATTGATATGGGCACAGCCGCCGACCACGGCAACAACTGCCTCTTCAACAACAGCAACGGCGGGGTGGAGTACAACCTCTACAACAACGGGACCAACAGCATTTCCGCTGTGGGCAATTTCTGGGGCAGCAACGACAGCACCTACGCGGAGACGGTCATTTTTCCCTCCACCAGCAATGTGAGCTATCTGCCAGTCATGGAGATATATCCTGACATTCTCTCCTTCTCATTATGGGATGATGCCTCAAATGAGGATGCTGAATTTTTTCCGGTAGGAAACGACACCCTCCGCTATTGGGTAGGGTGCATGCATCCTGATTGGTCGAATGTTGTCCCCACTATAGTGCTTCCGATGTGGGTAACCTGCTCACCGGACCCTTCCGAACCGCAGAATTTCATGCCAAATCCTGTCACTTATACGCTGACCACGGTGGATGGACGGTCGAAGGAGTGGGTGATTAGCGTGATTTGGGGTGGAGCCGTGGAGGATCATGTGTCGCTGCCTGTAACGGTCACACCCAACCCCGCCACATCGGGCCGGATAGTGCTGTACAACGACAGCGAAGATGCCGTGCTGGTGGAGGTTTACACCTTCACCGGACAGCAAGTCTATGCCGGAAGGTGCACAGAGTCGCGGATGGTGGTGAACACTTCATCCTGGCGTAGCGGCCTCTATCTGCTGAAGGCGACCCAAAACGGACGGTCACGTGCATTCAAAATTGTTGTGAACAATTTCTGAGCCGCAGACCCCCATCTTTATAACTATTTGTGAATGAGATTACAAGATCAACAAAGCCCATGGCTTTCGCTTGTAATTTTTATTCATCTGTGCGATTTTAAAAAATATGTACCTTTGTACGCTTTTTAAAAACCGCCCCACTATGATCAAATCCATGACCGGTTTCGGTCGCACCACCATAGAGACCGAAGGCAAGTCCGTCACCGTCGAAGTGCGCACCTTGAACAGCAAGCAACTCGATGTGAACACGCGCATTGCACCGCTGTTCCGTAACAATGAAAACGAAATCCGCGCCATTATCGCCCATGAACTGGAGCGTGGCAAGATCGACTTCATCCTCACACTCGACCGCAACGCCACCACGACCGTCTCCATCAACGAGACCCTCGCCAAGTCGTACTACGAAACGCTGACCCAACTCTCCTTGGCTTTGGGCAACCCGGTGAACAGCGACATTTTCCTGCAGACATTGCGTATGCCCGATGTCATCTCCACCCCGCAAGAGGAACTCTCCGACACGCTGTGGAAGGCTGTCCGCAACGCAATCCTCGACGCCTGCCGACAAGTCAACGACTTCCGCGCCACCGAAGGCGCCGTGCTGGCCAAGGACTTCGAGAAACGCATCTGCCTCATCCGCGACACCATCGACGAAGTGACCCCCTTTGAGGAAAACCGCATTGTAAACCTTCGGGCCAAATTTGAGAAATCACTCGCCGAATTGGCCACCAAGACCCAGTACGACCCCAGCCGCCTCGAACAGGAAATCTTCTACTATATCGAAAAACTCGACATCACTGAGGAAAAGGTGCGTCTGCGCAAACACTGCAACTATTTCCTCGAAACCATGGAAGAGCCTCAAGCCAACGGCAAGAAATTAGGATTCATCGTGCAGGAATGCGGCCGTGAAATCAACACCCTCGGCTCCAAAAGCAACGACTTCAACATCCAGCAGATTGTCGTCCGGATGAAAGACGAACTGGAGAAGCTCAAGGAACAGCTGGCCAATATTTTATAGTTAAGAAATTAAGAAGTTAAGAAATTAAGAAATGTCCAATATATTATCGCTGATTGGAAGGCCCAATGTGGGCAAGTCAACCTTGTTTAACCGCTTGATCAAGGCGCGGGAAGCCATTGTGGACTCCGTGGCAGGCGTCACGCGCGACCGTCACTATGGCAAGTCCGACTGGAACGGTTACGAATTCTCGGTCATTGACACGGGCGGCTATGTGGTCGGCTCCGACGACATTTTCGAATCCGAGATCCGCAAGCAGGCGCAGCTCGCCATCGAGGAGTCCGATGTGATTGTATTCATGGTGGACGGACGCGAGGGTCTCACCCCGTTGGACGAGGAGGTGGCCCAGATCCTGCGCCGCTCCAAGAAGCCCTACTATCTGGCGGTCAACAAGATCGACAGTCCCAGCAACTATTTGGACTATGCAGAGTTCTACGCCCTCGGCGTGGAGCAGGTGTTCCCCATCTCGGCGGCCTCCGGCGGCGGCACCGGCGAACTGCTTGATGAGGTGGTGAAGCATTTCTCCAAAGATGTGGAGCACGCGCCCGACGACCTGCCCCGTATCGCCATCGTGGGCAAGCCGAACGTGGGCAAGTCCTCCATCATCAACGCCTTCTTAGGTGAGGACCGCCATATCGTCACCCCGTTAGCCGGCACCACCCGCGACACCATCTTCACCCGCTACCGCAGTTTCGGCTTCGATTTCTACCTCATCGACACGGCTGGTCTGCGCAAAAAGAGCAAGGTGGAGGAAGATTTGGAGTTCTACTCCGTGATGCGTGCGGTGCGCTCCATCGAAAACTCGGATGTCTGCATTGTCATGGCCGACGCCTCGCAAGGCTTCGACCAACAAGACCTCAACATCTTCGGTCTTGCCGCCCGCAACCACAAGGGTGTTGTGTTAGTGCTCAACAAATGGGATCTTGTTGAAAAAGACAATCATACACACAAGCAGTACGAAGATCTCATCAAGGGGCGCATCGCCCCGTTCAACGACGTGCCCATCATCTTCACCTCCGTCCTTGAGAAACAACGCATCTACAAAGTGCTGGAAACAGCCGTGCAGGTCTATCAGAACCGCACGCGGAAGATTTCCACGTCAGAGCTGAATGATGTGATGTTGCCGATTATCCAGAACACGCCGCCCCCGATGAACAAGGACAAGGTCATCCGCATCAAGTACGTTACCCAACTGCCTCTCGCCTACCCCGCATTCGCCTTCTTCTGCAATCTGCCGCAATACGTCGTCGACTCCTACAAGCGTTTCTTGGAAAACCAGATCCGCAAGAACTGGGACTTCAGCGGCGTGCCAATGGAGATTTTTTTCAGGAAAAAATAGACGTCAGCAATTCGCCGGCGGCTGCATAGATCTTCGAGACGGGGTCCCTCTATTGCACATTTGTCCTGTATAATTCTATCAATTTCAGGTAAAACATAAATTCATATTGTGCCTGCGCACAGTTGGAAGAGGACTGCATATAGTTCTGTTTGGCCTCGTTGAACTCGGTAATGTTAGCCTTGCCGTTCTCGTATCGGGCCGTAACCACATTGAAGGCCTCACGGGCGCTCTCCTCAGCGGCCCGACTGCTCACGTACTTGTCGCGTGCGGCCACGGCACCATAATAGGCCTGCTGTACCTCTTTATATAACGATTTCTTGACGCTTTCGAGCTGCAATTCCTGCGCACTCTGCTGCAGGCGGGCGATGCGCACGTTATCGCGCGTGGCCAGCCGGTCAAAGATGGGCACATTGAGGGATACACCCACGTATGGGCTGAAGTTGTTCCTGAGCTGTTCACCAAAACCACGGCCAGTATGACCCAACAAGGCATAGTAGTCGGTGGAAAGGCCGCCGCTCAGTGATAAAGACGGATACCAGCCGCTTTGAGCCAGCGTGATGTTCTTCTTTGCGACATCCACCCGCAAGGATTCCGCCCGCACCGAAGGCATGGTGCGCAACGCGTCGGCATAGACCGCCTCTGCGGCAGGGATGGCCACATCCTCTATGGAGGACGTCTCCGGCATCATCACAGCAAAGCCATCAGGAGAAGGCAATTCCAACAACTGGCTCAAATCCAACAGCGACAATTTCAAGTTGTTGGCGGCCTGTGTACAGGCAAGACGACTTTGTGCCAAGGCTGAACGCTGCGCATACACCTCGCTTGAACTCGCTCGCCCGGCTTGGGCCAACGCCTCCATGCGCGCCACTTGCACCGAGTCGATCGCAATTTGCGCCAAGGCCACCTCGTGGATGCGCATATTGTAGAGCACCTGCACGTAAGCCTGCGTCACCGCAACGCGCACATCATGACGTGCCCGCTCCAAGTCGGCAGTGGCTGCCTCCACATTGAGCTTGCCCATGTCAATGCGGCTTTTTGTGCGCAAACCCGTGAAGAGATCTACATTAGCACCCAACCCGAAAGAGGTGTTCGCTGTGTTGGAACTCACATACGTGTTGTCCTCCGAAAGACCGCGTCCGAATGACAGACTCTGCGTGGCATTCGCGCTGACAGCCGGCCATACGGCATTGCGCGCCGTACTCAAGTTCACCTGCTGTTGCTGCACATTCAGGTCGCCTTGTTTCACACTAAGATTGTGGTCCAAAGCATATTGTATGCACCGGTTCAGCGTCCACACCCCCTCTTGAGCCACAGCAAAGAATGGGAGAAATATCATTAAGAACAGTATTATCTTGCGCATAACTTTTTTATTATTAAGTTATTAAGATATTAAACTATTAAATTATTAGGTTATGTTTATACAGAACATCATAATTTCATAGTTTAATAATTTCATAATTTAATTGTTTATAATTTTGTTTCCCCTCACCTTTTCGCCTTTCTTGAGGCCCTCTTTGATTTCGATGTTGAGGCCGTCGCTGAGGCCGGTAGTCACCTTGCGGCGTTCATAGTTGCCCTCTTCGCCGGTCTTGACATAGACAAAGGTGTCGTCGCCCTCGTACTCCAAGGCACTTTCAGGGACGGAGAGTGCGTCTTCGACGCGTTGTAGCACGATGCGGGCGTTCGCGCTGTAGCCGGAGCGGATGGTCTTGTCGCTGGAGGCCTTCACTGCCGCACGAATTTCGAACTGGTTGGCGCCGTTGCTCTCCACGGCTTTGGGCGCGACATATTCGAGGGTGGCGTCAAAGGTGTAGTCCTGCAACGCCCCGATGGTGATGGTCACAGGCATGCCCTCTTTCAGGCTTCCCACGGAGGTTTCGTCCACCTTGCCCATGAAGATGAGGTCGTTCATGTTGGCGATGGTGGCCACGGTGGTGCCGTCGTTGAAGGTGTTGGCCTGGATGACGGAGTTGCCCACCTTGACGGGCACGTCGAGGATAAGCCCGGAGATGGTGGCGCGCACTAACGTGGAGGAGGACTTTGAGTTGGAGGAGGAGACACCGTCGCGCACCACTTCCAATGCCTCTTGGGCGGCGCTGCGCTCCTCACGCGCCTGGTTGTAGAGCTGCAATGCGTTCTCATACTCTTCGTCGCTGATGAGATGCTGGTCGTGTAGCCCTTTCTCGCGCTCGTAGTTGGTCTTGACCTGCTTGAGGTTGATCTCGGCCAAGCGCAGGCGGCTCTGCGCCGCGCTGAGCTGCCCCATGTCGGGGATGACTTTCAGCTTCGCGATGACATCGTTCGCCTTCACCTCCTGCCCCGCCTCCTTGTAGAGTTCGGAGATGATACCGTTGATCTGCGGCTTGACGGCCACTTCGTCCCGCGGCCCGATTTTGCCCGTAATCAACGACGTGCGCTCAATATCCCGGGTAACCACCTCGATTTCCTCGAACTTCTCCTTTTCAGGCTTCGATTTTTTGAAAAGAAACATGAACGTGCCGATAAAAACAATGGCAATCAAGGCGAAAACGATGTATTTCAAAATCTTTTTCATAATATAGATGTTTTATTTCATTCACTTCCAAACTCTTAACCTTTTCTCTTCTGAATCCGACTACAAAGTAACAATTTAATATTTTAGTATTTTAGCAACTCACTCATCCCTCATAGCATCCACAGGCTTGATGCGCATAGCGCGCAGGGCCGGGGGCAGTCCGGCGAGCACGCCGAGCAGCACCAGAAGCAGCTCTACAAGGATGGCGGTGGTGAAACTGATTTGGAACGAGGGGTGCATATCCTGCATATTGATCTTTTCAAAGATGTTCAGCACAAAGACGGAAAAGACAATGCCAAAAGTGCCGGCGGTCAGCGTCAAGGCGCTGCTCTCCATCATGATTTGGACGAGGATGTCGCGGGGCGTGGCGCCGATGGCCCGTCGGATGCCGATTTCCGTGGTGCGCTCACGCACAGTGACCATCATAATGTTGCTCACCCCAATGGAGCCGGCCAGCAACGTGCCGATGCCGATGAGCCAAATGAAGAAGTTCAGTCCGCGAAACAGCGTGTCCACGATGTTGAAAATCTGCTCGCTGTTGAAGATTTCCAGAGCATCGTCGTCGGTAGGGTCGAAGAGATGCTCGCGTGCCAGAATGCTGCGAAGGCGCTTTTCCAGCGTAACCATCTTAACACCTTTTTTTCCGACCATGTATATCAATTCAACCTCATCGCCGAAATTGTAGAGCCTCTGTGTTACCGTGATGGGCACGCAAACGTTGTCCTGGGCGTTGCCCGTGATGTTGATGTTGGAAACGCAGTAGTCCACGCCCACAATCTGGAAGAAGATGTCACCGATCTGGATGAATTGCCCACAGGGATTGCCTCCGCCGGGGAAGAGTTGCTGATAGATACGCTTGCCGATGACGCAGACTTTGCGTTCCTGCCGCACATCCTCTTCGGTGATGTAACGGCCATACCGTATGTCGGGGGTTTGTATCTGCGCATACACGGCTTCACGCCCGCTAACCTGACAGTTCGCCGTTCGGGAACCGACCGTGGCGGTCTGGCCCCACCTGGACACTTCCGGCGTGACCGTTGCCAACTCCGGTATCATCGACTTGAGCCGCTGCACGTCCTTGGTCGTCAACACAATGTCGCGACCCTCCTGGAAACCCTTGTAGGGCTTGGTTGTGCGGTCGGCATAGACAATCATGGAATTGGTGGCGAAGCCCTCGAAGTTCTGTTCCAGCATCCCCTTCACGCCTTTGCCGCCGCCCACCAGGAAGAGCAGCATAAAGAGGCCCCAGAAGATGCCGAAGCCCGTGAGGAGACTGCGCCGCTTGTTGCGCGTCAGCGAATCAGTAATCTCTTGGAAAAAGTCAATATCCAGTCTCATCCCTTGCCCTCCCGCAATGCTTCAATAGGTCTGACTTTGGCGGCCTTCATAGCAGGTGAGAGGCCCGCGATGGTACCGGCGACGATCAGGACGATGGTGGCTTCAATGGCCACGCCCCATCCCACACGGGGGTTGTCAAGCAGTTTGACAGACTCCCCGAAAATGTCCATGGAGGTGCTGCCAATGGTGGCGTTCATCACCTCGCAGGCCCCCAGGCCGAGTAACATGCCGAAGAGGCCGAACAGCGCCGTTATGGCGACACTTTCCGCCAAGATCAGCTTGGTGATGTCCTTGGGCTTGGCCCCGATGGCCTTGCGGATGCCAAACTCGTGGGTACGCTCCTTGACGGTGATGAGCATAATGTTGGAAACGCCGACAATGCCGCCCAAGAGCGTGAAGATGCCCACCACCCAAAGCGCTTTGGTCAGAATGTCGGTGCCCCGGTTCATCTGCATATTCTGCGTGAAGCGGTTCCAGACATAGAGTGCTCCCTCGTCGTCGGGGGCGGCACGGTGCGCCCGGTTCAAGACCGCCCGCACACGCTTTTCAAAGGCCTCGTTCTCCTTCTGGGTGCGAAGGCCGTGGAAGGTAAACGTGATCTTGTTCACGAGGTCATCGTAGGCGAATATCAGTTTGTAGGTTGAAAAGGGCACGTGGATGCGCGTGTCACGCCACTGCCGGTCGCTGCGGCGCACGCCCACCACCGTGAACACTTGGTCATCCACGGTGATGGCCCGTCCCAATATGGCTTTATAGTTGTCGCGCCCGCCCATCAAGTCCTCGGCCTGCACATCAGAGATGACGGCCACCTTGCGACGTTGGCTGAGGTCGTTCTCATTGATGTAGCGGCCCGCCAAAATCTTCTCCCCGTTCATATCCTTGTTGGCAGGATAAACACCATACAATGTCACTGTGTAAGTTCGTGTGCCTTCTATCAATTTATTGTTGCCATCGGCAACGGAAGCGGAGACCTCGTCGATATGATCAGAGAAGAGCGGGCCCTGAAGGATTTTGACATCCTGCTCGGTCAGCGGCACCCAGCGGCCCTGTTGCAACCCGTCGTAGGGTTTGGTCGTCAAACCGCCGTACAGTTCCATAGTATTGGTGGCAAAATCGTGCGATTGCTTCATAAAGGCGTTCATCAGGCCATTGCCCGCCCCCAACAACAGGATAATGATGAAAATACCCCACGACACGGCCAATCCCGTCAGGATGGTGCGCAGTTTGTTACGGCGTACGGAAGACCATATTTCGGTGAAAAGATCGTGCATAGGGAGTACTTGTTGTCGAATAGTGCGTTATTTGATGTTGTTTTTATCGAATGTTGAGGCGTGGTGTTGGCTGTTGAGTTCGATTTCACCGATGAGACCGTCCTTGATGTGGACAATCTTGTTGGCGCAGTTGGCCACGCCGCTCTCGTGGGTGACCACGATGATGGTGACTTTCTCTTCGCGGTTGAGTTGGCCGAGGAGGTCCATCACCTCAACGGAGGTCTTGGAGTCGAGGGCGCCGGTGGGCTCGTCGGCAAGGATGATGCGCGGATGGGTGATGAGTGCCCGCGCGATGGCAACGCGCTGTTTCTGGCCACCCGACATCTCGTTGGGATAGTGCTTTGCCCAACCAACCAATCCGAGTTTGTCGAGCAGCTGCATGGCCGCCTCGCGACGCTTTGCGCGCGACACACCCTGATAGAACAAGGGCAACTCCACATTCTCCACCGCCGTCTTGAAAGGTATCAGGTTGAAGGATTGAAAAACAAACCCTATGGTGCGGTTGCGATAGTCCGCTGCCTCCCGCTCCTTCAACCCTTTGATGAGATGGCCGTCGAGATGATACTCGCCCTCGTCGTAGTTGTCGAGAATGCCCAAGATGTTAAGCAACGTGGACTTTCCCGACCCGGAAGAGCCCATGATTGAGACAAACTCACCATTGTCAATGCTGAGGTCAATGCCCTTCAGCACATGCAACGGCTGCCCGTTGTCGTATGTCTTGTGGATGTTTTTCAGTTCTATCAGCATGTCTTTTTGGATAAAGAAGGGCGAATTGCAAGAAGACAACCGCCCCTTGGTAACGAATTATCAATAGTCAATATTATCGTGAAAACACTTTTTTTGCAGCACGTTTCAGAAGATCCAGCATGTTGGAATTGTCATTGACCTCGCAGGCAACTGTAGCAGGCACGTAGACCGTGGTGACGACCTCGCATTTTTTAGGGGAATAGAGACCTCTCAGCATCTCCACTACCACACGTGGGGTGCTACCCGCAATCGAAGTGGCCACAATATTCTGCGTCCGTTCCGCGGCCTGCGCCTCGCTTTCGCCATATCCTGTAATGCGGACCTCGCAACGAATCACATCGCCTTGGCACTCCCGGACAATCACCTTTCCCACTGCACGCAAGTCAAATTCGTTGTTCGTGTTCTTCTGTGTGAATGTCTCAGTTCGAACGACCTTGACAACCTTGGAGGACTGTGCCATGGCAATGCCCCACGCAGAGCAGAGAAACAGGCATATTATCCATATTTTTTTCATAATATTCCTCCTTCTCTATTAGAAAATTTGGATACCGACCTCCCACTTCGGCAAATCAATGCCATTTTTGAGAATCGGGGTGATGCGGTACTGGCCGTAAAGGGCGCAGAACTTGGTGAAACCGATACGCACACGCACACCGCAATCCAGCTTGTTCAAGCCATTGCGATAGAAATGCTTGTTCACTTCGGTGATTTTGTCATAACCCGCAACAGCCTTGATTTTCTGACGGCTGCCCGTGATCCAGTCACCGAACACACCCGTTTCCAAATAGAGCTTGCTGGATGAGACATTGGCCAAAATGAAGCGCTGATATATCTCCAGGTCGAACTGGGAAGTCTTGAGATTGTATTTCCGCAACTCATAGTCGTCGTTATAGGCGAACGCGGGAAGCGTATAGGAGGGGTTGGGGTTCTGGTAATTCTGCAGCGCATACCAGGAGGAGCCGAACCCGATTCTGAATCCCAACCCGTACACTTTGGCCAGCTGCCAGTTGTTGACATAACTGAACGAGAATGAACGCGACACCCTTTGTGCCTGATGGATGTTGCCCGCAGACGTCCACATGGAGGGAACCATAAAGGAGACGTTGAGCACCAAGTTGCCGGAATAAATGTTGTGTTTCTTGATGTAGATGTCCTTGGAGGGCTTCTTGTTCGAAGAACCACAACCGAAGTCACCCTTAGAAATCGTTACGTTTTCCCTCACTACGGAGTCGGCAGCAGCCACTTTGTCCTTGCCCACCACATATTTCGCATATTGGTCGTTGTACCAGATGTTCACCGTCTGGCCATTCTCCAAATCGCTCTTGTCGATGCGGAACGAGGATTTGGAGGTGACAATCTTATCCGTGAGGAATTTCACGACAAAATAATCGCTTATGCTGCCGTCGCCGTTCTGGTAATTGTAAAACACCTTCAGATTTTCGTAAGGGTTCACGGGTACAATGTACAGATATTTCTCGTCCTCCATCAGGTCGAAGGAGTGCTTGGCCGCCTGGGGGCCGTCGGTGAAGTAGCCGGCCTGGGGCACGCCGTATCCAAAGGCATAGTCGTAGTAAGGATAGTGGTTGCCCGACTTCTCGATGGCTTCCAACAGCTGCGTGGCTGTGTATTCGGGGTGCATCTGCTTGACACATGCGGCGAAGCCCGACACCATCGGGGTGGCAAAAGAGGTGCCTTGATAGTGGTGGTAGTTGCCTCTGGAAGCAGCCACCATGTCGTTGCCGCAAGCCACCACATTGGGTTTGCGACGTCCGTCGGCGGTGGGACCGAACGAGCTGTAGGACTCCATCGTCTCCAAGGAACTCACCGCGCCCACGGAAAGCACGCCCTCCACATCTGCCGGCGTGACAAGCATCTTCCACGTTTTGTCGTCACCTTCGTTGCCCATTGCGGTGCAGACGAGGATGCCCTTGGAGGCAGCCATACTGGCGCCCTTGGCCACGATGGAGGTCTTGCCGTCCATATCCTTGAGGTCGTGGAGATCTTCACCGTAGCCCAAGGAACTGCTTACGATGTGGGCACCGTTCTGGTCGGCCCACTCTAAGGCCTGCACCCACCAGACCTCTTCCTTCAGCTTCTCGGCCTCCACTTCGGTGCGGGCCAGCAGGAACTCCGCACCCGGGGCCAGCCCCAGCATCGTGGTGTCGTTCATAATACCGGCAATGCAGCTCAGCACCATACGGCCGTGCGAGTTGAATCCATACACATTCTCCTTCTTGTTGGCGAAGTTCCAGGTTTTCACAATCTGGTGGTTGTCGCGCAGATGCTTGAAGGCCGGATGTGTGTCCACCTCGGGAAAGCCTCCGTCAAAGACGGCGATGCGCACGCCCTTGCCGTTGATGTTGCGGGCCTGGAACTTCTCGCCCTGCATCAGGGCAACCTGCTTCAGCGTCGCATCAAAAACCTCCACATCTTCACTTTTGGTCGCGACCGGAACCTGCGCCAACATCGCTTCCGTGGCGATGAGTTGCACGCCCGCCACAAAAGGCAATTGCTTCACAGCATCGATCTGGGCCTCGGAAGCCATCACCGCCTGGGCGTTCAGCCAGCGCGACACGCCCACGTTCTCCTCCGTCAAAGCATTCACAGCATCCGTGTAACGCTCATTGACAGGATAGTTGCTGATGTCATAGAGATTCAATTTATTCAACTGATAACGCTCAATGGCTTTGACATCAAAATAGGAGTATGGATCAAATGTTGTGTTGTTCTTGTCCGTAAAAAACACCCAATAGCAGTTCTGGGCAAACATCGTCATACCGCTCAACAGAAAGACAAGAACTGACAGGATTCTTTTCATCTTTTTGAATTAATTATAGTGAAACAAAATAAGAATCTTGGTTCTTCTGTCCTATTGGATATGTATTTCCATGGGCATGCGGGCCTGCACACCGGTGGAATTGAGCACGGTCTGCACACCTTGATACATATAATACAGGTCACCGAGCTTGGCGTGAATCATCTGGTCGGCTTCGTCCTCTTTGTTGAAGAGCATTTCGAAGAAGGATTTCTGATGCGGATAGTACGCGACCTTATAGTCGGAGACGTTGGCCAACTTGGCAGCCTTGGCGATGGCGTCGTCCAAAGAGCCCAACTCGTCGACCAAGCCAATGCCGATAGCATCCTTGCCGGACCAGACACGACCTTGGCCAATACTGTCAACGGCGGCGACCGTCATCTTGCGGCCGTTGGCCACGCGCTGGGTGAAGAGTCCGTAGGTCTCCTCCACCATCTGCTGCATCACATTCAGTTCCATAGGATCCAACGGGCGGGAGATGCTGCCAAGGAAGCCGGCATGTTCATTGGAGCCCACACCATCGACGGTGATACCCAATTTGTTCTTCAGAGCCTTCTGCACGGAAGGAATCATGCCGAACACACCGATGGAACCCGTCAGAGTGTTGGGCTGCGCCATGATGTAATCGGAATTGCAGGAGATGTAGTAACCACCGGAGGCGGCATAGTCGCCCATGGAAGTGACAATCTTCTTGCCGGCTTTCTTAGCTTGCTCAATCTCGTGCCAGATCACCTCGGATGCAAGCGCGCTGCCGCCCGGCGAGTTGACACGCAACACGATGGCCTTCACGTCCTTGTCTTGATAGGCCTTGCGGAAATCCTTGATGAAAGTGTCGGAGAAGATACCTCTTTCGGAATCCCCTTTCCCATCGCTGATTTCACCTACAGCATAGACCACGGCAATCTTGTTTTTGGACTTGTTGTCATCGCGAACGGACTTAACATATTTGCCGACAGAGACGAAATTGAGCTTGCCGTCTTCGGCAACGCCTGTCTTGCTCTTGAGCATCTTCTCAACGTCGCCGGCATAAACCAATTGGTCGATAAGTTTGAGCTTCACGGCGGAGTCGGGAGAGAAAGCGAGCAGGTTGTCCGCAATGCGGTTCAGCTCTTCCACAGGGATTTTACGGGACTTGGAGACGTCTCCGGAATAGTTGTCCCACAAAGAATTGACCAATGCGGTCATCTGTTTGGTGTTGGCCTCACTCATCTTGTCAAGGATATAAGGTTCCACTGCACTTTTGAATTGGCCGTGACGGATCACCTGGACATCAATGTCGAGTTTGTCGAGCAAGCCCTTGTAGAACATCACCTGGGTGGCATAACCTTTGAGCAGCATGTTGCCCGTGGGGTTCATCATCACCTTGTCGGCAACAGAGGCAATGTAATAGCCGTTTTGGGAGTATGAGTCGGCATAGGCATAGATGAACTTGCCGCTCTTTTTGAAGTCGAGCAAGGCATCGTGAATCTCCTTCGACGTGGCGGGAGAGGCCGCGACACTGGCAGAAGCCAAGTAAATGCCCTTGATCTTCGGATCGGTGGCGGCAGACTTGATGGCAGACAGGATCTTGTCCAGTCCTATCGGCGAAGCGTATCCGTACATGTCACCGAAAGGCACATCTATGGCACGTTCCTGGATGGGTTGGCTGAAATCGATTTTCAAAATGCTGTTGTCCTTCACAACGGTCGTGTCGTCCGCGGATTTTGCGATGCCGGCAATCATCCCTATCATCATGAAGAAATAGAGACAGGAAACCAATATGGTTGAGAAAAAGAATCCCAACATGGAGCCAAACACAATGCGCCAGAACTTGCGAGCTTTTGTTTCAGGTTTTTTCGTTTTTACATTTGAATCATTCATTGTTTTAAGTTTTTATTGTTTAATAAGATTAATAACTTCTTTCGAATCCAATTGGAGCAGTTTCATGTTTTTAATAAACGCGGGGACCTCCACCTCCATAAACCGTTTCTTTCTGATGGCTATGATTTTGTCGACGGCATCCTCGGCGATGAAGGATCCCACGCCACGTCTATTAATTAAAATCTCCTTGATTTGCAGATAGTCGTATGACCGCATCACCGTGTTGGGGTTCACCTCGAACATCACAGCCAGCTCGCGCACCGACTTGGCCTTGTCGCCGGGCTTCCAGGCGCCCGTGAGCACCTGGTCGAAAACCCAATCGACAATCTGCATATAGATAGTCTGGGTGTTGTTGAAATCTATAGCCATCTTAAGCCTCCGTTTCTCTTAAGCGAAGAAAACTCAACGCATAGAAATAGACAATCATCACGCCCATCAACACATATAACAGAGTCTCCTCCACTCTTTCCGAAATATCTACCGAGTAGTCTAAACTCCACACATAGTCGTGGAATGCGGCGCCCTTCGGCACCAGCATCATTCCATTCACAAAAAGAACCAAGGAAAACAACACGCTGAAAATCACACCTATCAGCAAACCGACACCAAAGGTGGAAAGCGGTGTCCGCTTGCGGAAATAGATGCTTCCGAAGAAGAAAACAGACAGCATCGTATAGATGAACAGCACCCCGCTGGGATAGATATGGGGACCGTGATGAAAAGCCACATCAAAACCGCGCATTATCCAATACAAATGGGCCAGGCCATATCCCACGACACACGCAAGCACCACCACCGCTACCATATAGATATTGGCCAACAACATATTGACCAGTACCTTTTCGCCGTTGGAGGCAGGAATGGACAGATAATGGATTTTCGGGGAACTGCTGTGCAGGTTGCGGAACAGACGATCCGGATATATCATCAGCATAATGCTCGATATCGCCACCGGGATATTTGAATAGGTTCCGCCGGAGTTGGAAGTAAGCGTGCCAAACAAGACAATGGCGGCCAAAATGCCGAACTGGAACAAATCGGTTTTCCAGTTTTCAATAAAATAGGCATTAAAGAGATTTTTTATATTCTTGATATTCATAATAGCAGATTTTGAGGTTATTGTTCATTTTCCGTTTCCTTATCCACCACCACCACACTGTCGGAATATATAATGATTTTTTCCGCATTCTTATGCTGCTCCTGTATCTCTTTCACGGTCTTGATCTCACCGTTGCGGAAAGATTTTCTGATGATCACCGAACCGGAAATTATCATAATGAGCGCCACCAGGACAAGGGTGACTATTAATATTTTATTGGTGTACTTTTTCATAACGTCCATTATTTAAAAAGGTTAGCAATCTCGTTCTTTTTCATCATCGCGGCGTTGAAGAGCAACTCCAGGTCCAGGTTGGAATCCAGGCCGTTCACATTCTCCTTCACCTGGTAGTTGCCGCGCGGGGTCTCCTCGGTATAGAAAACCGCACCCTCCGTAGTTCTGCTGTCATCCACATCAAAGAGCAGCTTCTGGGTAATATCGAAAGTGGAGGCGTTGAGCAGAATGTGTCCCGCATCCAGAATGGTCACCACATCGATAAGGCTGTGCAGGTCGCGTACTTGGTGCGTGGAGATGATGACCAACCGGCGATCGTCGACGGAAGAGGCCATCACTCTGCGGAAGACACTCTTGGACGGGATATCCAAGCCGTTGGTGGGCTCGTCCATGATGAGAATCTGGGTGTTGGTGGCCAGCGCGAAAGCAATCAGCGCTTTCTTTTTCTGCCCGTGCGAAAGTTTGTCCATATAGTTCGGCATTCCTGCCATCTCGAACTCGTTGAGAAAATACTCGAACTGCTCGTGACTAAACTCGGGATAGAAAGGCGCATATGCCTTCTCGAAGTTGGAAATGGTGAGATGCGGCACATACATCTCCTCCTGAAGAAAATAGAGGTTCTGGAGTGCTTCGGCCTTGCGCAGGGAGGCGTTCTCACTCAAAATTGTGGCCTTGCCCGCATTGGGGAAGAGCAACCCCGTCATAATCTTCAGTAAGGTAGTCTTGCCCGCACCGTTCTTGCCCAACAGACCATAGATATGCCCTGGCTCCAAGGTGAGACTCAAGTCATTGAAAAGACCGAAGCTTTTGTTTGACGGGTTCTTCACTTTTTTCTTGTCGTATCCGAACCCGATGTTTTCTAACTGTATCATTGTTATAATTGTTTTGGTGTATTAGTAAAGTAAGACACCGCAAAAATACAATTTGTTTGATATGCCTGTCTTTTTTTTGAAAATTTTTTTGCGTTGATTTACAGTGTGTTATGCGACTCAGTGATTTTTTGGGGCAATATTGCATCAAAAAAATCGGAACATTTGGACATTTCAGTCAAAAAAGGGAATTATAACTGATGGCACAAATCAAGGCTTCTGCATTATTTTTTTTATTTGGGCGTGCCGGTGCGGCGGCCGAAATTACTTCACATCCGCACACACTATCAAATGCCGCCGCACCGTCGGGCTTTCCACTCCAATGATTTTGGCTTAGTTCCGCCGTCGACGATAGGAGGTGGCGAAATCTCAGACTGGCAACAGCACCCATTCTCGCCAAAATCATTTCCGTTTCAATCCCTCACGCATGCTCGTCGGACACCATTTCTGTTTCGCGGCGAACAACGCATAACCTCGTCTCATGGTTCTCCCGCGCCGCGATTTTCCCGCGCACCATACCCCTTCCAGGGGTTAAATAGATAATAGATAAGAGTTAAGAGCTAAAGCGAATAGCTAATGGCTGTTGGTTGTTAGCCG
>DBYW01000040.1:0-26558 GCA_002311645.1 Bacteroidales bacterium UBA1176 | reverse complement strand
GCCCCTACAGGGCTGCTTAAGGAAAAACTATTATCTATAGCCCCACACGAGCGTAAACTCAAAAGATTCCATACACGGCGGTTCCGCTGCCGCTCATGGCAGCATACACCGCACCCTTGGCATACATCTGCTCCTTGAGTTCCGCCAATACGGGGAAACGTTGGAAGACGCTGTCTTCAAAGTCGTTGTGCAGCAATTCACGCCATTCTGTAATGGAACGGCGGATGACGTCGGCCACGTCAATGTTAGGCAAGTGCGGCGTGACGCCTGCGTAAGCCTCTTTGGTGGAGACGGAGAAGTCTGGTTTCACGATTTCGATACGGTAGCCGCCGAGGTCTAAGGGAATAGGCGTAAGAATCTCACCCCGACCCTCGGCGTACATCGGGGTGTTGTCGATGAAGAAGGGCACGTCACTGCCCAACCGGGCGGCGTAAATCTTCAGCTGGTGGTTGTCAAGCGGCAGATGGAAGACCTCCGTCAGCATCCTGAGCGTGAAAGCCGCATCGGCGGAGCCACCACCGAGTCCGGCGCCCGTGGGGATGCGCTTCTCCAAGGTGAGGCACGCGCCATCGAGGCCGAAGTCGTCGCGCAGCAGACGCCAAGCGCGCACGCAGAGGTTGTCGTCGTCGGGACCCGCATCCGGTGCACCGTGACATTCAAAATGGAAGCCCTTGCCTCCCACCTCCAACGTGAGAGTGTCGGTGAAGAAATCCGTAGGGTAGAAAACCGTGTGGATTTCGTGAAAGCCATCCTCGCGCTTACGAACAACCTGAAGGCCAAGGTTTATTTTGCAGTTGACAGAACAAGTTATCATACCGTCCACTATCTCCTATAATAACTTAATAATATAATAGTTTAATAATTTAACAATGTTTTATAGCTTCAACTTGTCAAAGTTCTTTCCAAACACGCTGGCGGTCTTGGTGATGGTGATGAACGCGCTGTCGTCGATTTCCTTGATGATGCGTGTGACACGCACTTTGTCGGTCTTATGGGCCACGATAAGCAGGACATCGCTTTCGGTATGGTTGTAAGAGCCGTAGCCTTTGAGGAAAGTGGCACCTCGATGCAGCTCACTGTTGACGCGGTCGGCGATCTCCTTGTTCTTCTTCGAGAAAACCATGAACTGGTAAGTTTGGCGGTAACCGTCGATCACGATGTCGGCAACGAACATGTAGACAAAGAGGACGACAAAGCTATAGACCAGCTTCTGCACATCGTGGAGGACGAGAAAGGAGCAGCCGACAATGAAGAAGTTGGCGGTGACATTGACTTTGCCGTAGGAGATGTTGCGGTACTTGCCGATCATGAGGGCGATAATGTCGAGACCACCGGTATTGCCACCCCAGTTGATGGCGATGCCCACACCGGCAGCGGATATGGCCGCACCGATAATAACGCTCATGAACATGTCATCCACAAGTGGCTGGGTAAAGATTCGTTGTGCAAAACCGAAGAAGATGGACTGGATGGCGGTGCAGATGATGGAGTTGACACAAAAGCGGGTGCCCAAGATTTTCCAGGCCACAGCGATGAGGAGAGCGTTGAGCACGAAGGTTGTGAGACCGATGGGGATAGCATGGTTGGCGAAATAGATCAATGTGGCGATACCGGCCACGCCGCCGCCCGTCACCTCGAACGGTGTCATGAATGCGGACCATCCGAACACAAAAATCGCCAAACCAACCGTGATGAAGAGGTAGTTTTTAACCTCTTTCCATATCTGACCACTTGTGAGCATAATGCAAATCCTCCTTTTTACTTTATTATAAATCAATATTTTATAAAAGTTTCTGTCGAGAAATTTTTGCAAAAATAAAAAATTTCTGTCATAGTGTCATACGATATCAAAAAAAATGTATTTTTGCACCCGTCAATCCAAACGGAAAACGACCTGCTTCCTTAGCTCAGTTGGTTAGAGCATCTGACTGTTAATCAGAGGGTCCAAGGTTCAAGTCCTTGAGGGAGCGCAAAGAAAAGCACCTATTCTCAATGAGTTAGGTGCTTTTTTTGTGTCTATCCGTACAGGTGGAAATAGGGCGGTTTCAACAGGTATCGTGCCGAAAATCACAAATAGTTCACAAATTTTCCGCAAACACAACATATTAGAAATCAACAATATAAGAATAACAACAGGATTTAAAATCAGCGATTATATGAAGAATAACGGATATGTGTTTGTGTATGTCCTGTTGAGCCCTAACAGGATTGTTCCATGCAGGTTTTGACAAAATCCAGGAACAAGGGATGGGGATGCAGCACGGTGCTGGAGTATTCCGGATGGAACTGTGTCCCGACAAACCAGCGGTGTTCGGGTATCTCCACAATCTCCACCAGCTCGTTCTCCGGATTCACACCCGTACATTGCATGCCATTCTTTTCGTATTCTTCCTTATACTGATTATTGAACTCATACCGATGGCGGTGGCGTTCGCTGATTTGGAGCGACCCATAGATTCCCGCCACGCGGCTGCCCGCACGGAGATCGCAGTTGTATGCCCCAAGACGCATGGTGCCACCCATGTTGGTCACGTTTTTTTGCTCCTCCATCAAATCTATCACATTGTGCGGGGTGGAAGCATCCATCTCCGCAGAATTGGCGTCTTTGTATTTTAACACGTTACGCGCAAACTCGATGACCATCATCTGCATACCCAAGCAGATGCCGAAGAGGGGGATGTTGTGCGTACGCGCGTACTTCACAGCCGAAATTTTCCCTTCTATCCCGCGCTGTCCGAAGCCGGGACACACCAACACGCCTGCCAAATCAGAGAGTTTTTCTTCCACATTCTCCTCCGTGATATTTTCGCTGTTGATGAACTCGATCTTCACTTTCACGTGATTGTAGGTGCCTGCCAGGGAAAGACTCTCCCGGATACTCTTGTAAGCGTCCTGAAGGTCGTATTTCCCCACCAGGCCCACGCGCACTTCTGTCCGGGCTGTCTGCTGGAGTTCCAGAAAATGATGCCACGCCTTCATGTCGGGAGTTTCGCCCACCGGCACGCCGAATTTGCGCAAGATGGCGGCATCCAATCCCTGGCGCTGCATGTTGACAGGCACCTCATAGATGCTCGGCAGATCCTCGCTCTGCACCACGCACTCAAGGTCCACATTGCAGAAAGAGGCCACTTTCTGGCGTATGCCATCGGAGAGGTGCTTCTCCGTGCGCAGGACGAGCACGTCAGGTTGTATGCCGGCACCCTGCATCTCCTTCACGGAGTGCTGCGTGGGCTTCGTCTTCAGCTCGTCAGCGGCTTTCAGATATGGCACGTATGTGAGGTGTACACTGACAGCACGATTGCCCAGCTCCCATTTCAGCTGGCGGATTGCCTCCAAAAACGGGGCCGACTCGATATCGCCGATAGTACCTCCGATTTCCGAAATCACAAAGTCGACATCGTCCTTGCGCAGCATCCTGCGCTTGATTTCATCGGTGATATGGGGAACCACCTGGATAGTCTTGCCCAAATAGTCACCATGACGCTCCTTGTCGATAACCGTCTTGTAGATTTTACCCGTAGTGACCGAGTTGTCGTGGGTGGCCCGAATACCCGTAAAGCGCTCGTAATGCCCCAAGTCCAAGTCCGTCTCCATGCCGTCCACCGTCACAAAGCACTCCCCATGTTCGTAGGGGTTCAGCGTGCCGGGGTCGATATTGATGTACGGGTCGAATTTCTGGATGGTGATAGAGTAACCGCGGGCCTGCAACAGCTTGCCGATGCTGGCCGAAACAATGCCCTTGCCCAATGAGGAGACCACTCCTCCTGTCACAAAAATATAGCGTTTCATATACAATAACTTTATACTGTTCCTTACATTCAATTGTTTTATTTTTGAATAGACATCCTGTCATTCTCATACCAATCCACAAAACTCTGACAGGCAAGGCGGGTGCCTCCTTTCGTGGGATAATATCCTGAGAAATACCAGTCGCCCGGATGATTCGGAATGGCCTTGTGAAGCCCTTCCAACGATTGGAAGACCAGTTCTATCGGGCAACTCACGTCCGCAGGTCTCAGCAGTTCGACCATTTTCACATTCAACTCTTCCACCGAGAAGGGGTCGTACAGCTGTCGGAGCGCATCCTCTCGATATTGCCTGCAGCCCTCATACACCTGATCTATCCAATACTCCATCTTCCTCTCTTTCAACAACGCGATGCAGGCCTGAAAGGCAATGAAATCGCCGATATATCCCATGTCGATGCCATAAAAGTCGGGATAGCGGATCTGTGGGGCGGAACTGACCACTACAATTTTCTTCGGCTGCAGCCGGCTCAGAATCTTCAAGATGCTTTCCCGCATGGTGGTTCCCCGCACAATGCTGTCGTCGATGACCACCAAATTGTCGATGCCGGGCCGGAGGGAGTTGAAGGTTATGTCATAGACATGCGCCGCCAGGTCGTTGCGGGTGCTGCCCTCGGTGATGAAGGTGCGGAGCTTGATATCCTTCCACACCACCTTCTCGGCCCGCACAAAGGGCGTAACCGTGCGGATGCCTTCCACCATGCCATGGTAAGCCACTTCCGCCGTGTTCGGGATATAGGAAAACACCGTGTTCTCCACATCGCCGCCTATCGCCTCCAGTATCGGATCCCGGAGTTGGAATCCCAACGTCTTGCGTTCCTGATGGATGTCGCGGTCGTTGCCTCTGCTGAAATAGATCCGCTCAAAGGAGCAGGCGGAAAATTTTTCCGCAGGCATCACCTGTTCCAGAAGTATTTCACCCTTCCGGTTTATGATGATGGCTTGTCCCGGCAGCAGTTCCCGCACAGAATCCTGCTGCAGGTTGAAGGTGGTCTGCAAGACAGGGCGTTCGCTCGTGATGGCGCAGATTTCATCATCCCGGTAATAAAAGGCAGGGCGTATTCCCCAAGGGTCACGCATTGCGAACATCTCGCCGCTGCCCGTCATGCCGCACATCACGTATCCACCGTCAAAATGCGACAGCGTGGATTGCAGAACGTGGCCCATATCCACATGATTGTCAATATAGTCGGTCACTTCCTGCCCGTCCAATCCCAACGCGACGCCCTCCTGATAGCAGCGCTCCACCTCCCGGTCAAGACGGTGCCCCATCAGTTCAAGCATGATGTATGTGTCGCTGTAAACACGGGGATACTGCCCCTTGGAAGTGAGATAGTCGAACACCTCGCCAATATTCGTCATGTTGAAATTGCCGCACAAGCACAGGTTTTTAGCCCTCCAGTTATTGCGGCGAAGAAACGGATGCACGAATTTCAGTCCTCCTTTTCCCGTGGTGGAATAACGGAGATGGCCCATATACAGTTCACCCAAGAAGGAGGGGCCGGCACCAAGGTCGTCCGGATCGGGAGTGGATATTTGCCGGTGAATGGTGGCGAACACCTTGGTAATGGCATCCTTGCCCTCCGCTTTCTCGCGGTACATGTATTCGTGTCCCGGTGTCTGATGGATATTGACGCAGGCCACCCCAGCCCCCTCCTGGCCCCGGTTATGCTGCTTCTCCATCATCAAATAGAGTTTGTCCAAGGCATAGTGGCAGTCACCGTATTTGTTTTCGTAGAATTCCAATGGTTTGAGGAGGCGGACCATGGCAATCCCACATTCGTGCTTTAACACTTCCATCTTTCCAAGATTTAAAAAAATGCAAAGATACAACATTTCAGAGTACATACAATATTCAGGAGTGATTTTTTGGGCAAAGAATATGCAGAAATTCACCTTCCCATATTATTTTTTTGAGTATTTTTGCGGCTGCAAATCGACGGTTTGCACCAAATCAAACTATAAAAAAACGATAAAAAGAATGAAAATACTACATCTTTCAGACCTGCATCTTGGAAAACGCGTGAACGGCTTCCCTATGTTGGAGGACCAAAAGTTCATCCTTGATCAAATCCTCAGGCATATAGACGACATGCAACCGCAAGCCGTCATAATCGCGGGCGACGTGTACGACAAGTCCGTGCCGGCGGCGGAAGCGGTGGAGCTGCTCGACGAATTCCTGTGCGAACTTGCAAAACGAAAACTACAAGTGTTCGTCGTCAGCGGCAACCACGATTCCGTGGAACGATTGGCGTTCGCCTCCCGCCTCATAGAAAACAGCGGCGTCCACATCGCCCGCGTCTACGACGGTCACGTGAAACCCATCGTTCTGCAGGACGAAAACGGTCCCGTAAACATCTACATGATGCCCTTTGTGAAGCCCGTCGTCGTGAAAGAGCTTTTCCCCGACGAAAACATCAGTACCTACACGGACGCGCTCTCTGTTGCCGTGAAACAGATGGATATCAATGAGAAAGAACGCAATTTGCTGGTCGCCCACCAGTTCGTGACCGGCACCAAGGGCGTGGCAGGCGTGCATCGCTCCGATTCCGAGGACCTCTCCGTGGGAGGTCTTGACAATGTGGACGCCTCCGCGTTCGCCCAGTTCGACTATGTGGCACTCGGCCATATCCACGGCCCGCAAAACATCGACGGCTACGACCATATCCGCTATTGCGGATCGCCGCTGAAATACTCTTTTTCGGAAGCCAAGCACCAAAAGTCGCTCACCGTTGTAGAGTTCGGCCAAAAGGGCGATCTCAACATCACCTTCATCCCGTTGACCCCCAAGCACGACATGCGCGAGATTCGCGGCACCTACGAGCAACTTACGGACGCCCGCAACTACACCGGCACCGCCACCGACGACTATCTCCACGTCACACTCACCGACGAGCAGGATGTAGTGGACGCCTTGGCCAAACTGCGCACCATCTACCCCAACATCATGATACTGGACTACGACAACAACAGGACCCGCAACATAAAAGTGGTCACCGGCACCGCCGACATGACAAAAAGCCCGATAGATATCATCTCAGAATTCTTCAAAACACACAACGGCGACACAGATATGGCCGACGAACAAAGGAAATACATACAAACATTAATTGACAAACTCTGGGAGGACTAACCATGAAACCCTTACAACTTACCTTGGCCGCATTCGGCTCCTACATCCACGAGACCACCATCGACTTCACAAAAATAGGCAAAAACGGCCTTTATCTGATCGCCGGCGACACGGGCGCAGGCAAGACCATGCTCTTCGATGCCATCACCTTCGCATTGTACGGCGAGCCCAGCGGCACCGACCGAACAGCCAAGGACTTGCGCTCCGACTACGCCCAAGAGACCGACTGCACCTTTGTGCGCTTCACCTTCTCGGTGGGCGGACAGACATACACCGTGGAACGCCATCTGTCCTACCTTCGCCCCTCCTTGAGAGGCTCTGGGCTTACCCTGGAAGAGGGTAACGCCAAACTGAAGTTTTCCAACGGCACCCCCTCCATTGAAGGCATCAATGCCGTCAACCGGAAAGTGATTGAGATCATCAAGCTGGACCATACACAGTTTTCCCAAATCGAGATGATAGCACAAGGCGCTTTCCGTGAACTCCTCAGTGCCAGCACGGACGACCGCATCAAAATCTTCCGAAAACTATTCCAGACCGAACGCTACGAGAAGCTGCAGAACAAGTTGAAAGAAGACCTGAAAACGCTGAAAGATGACCTCAAAATCAAGGAGGCTGAACTAAAACAGGAAACCAAGCACATACAGTGCGCAAAAGACGACCCCGAGGCGGATTTCCTGCGATTATCCTTGGGAAACGGTCTGTTGGACAACCTTTGGACGGAACTCATCGACCGCATCTTGAGCCGCGACAAAAAAGCCGACACCGACATCGACAGACAGATTAAAGAGACAGAGAAACGCCTCAAAGAGCTGGACGACCTGATCGGCAAAGCGGGGATGCAGGAAAAACTACACCAGACCGAAGAGTTGAAAAGACAAAAGGAGAACGATAAAATCGCATTGGGGAAAAAACTGCAAGAAGCCAAAGAGAAACAACCGGAGATCGACAAACTCACCCAGGAGGTCGGCACCATCACAGGCAGCTTGGGCGACTACGACACATTAGCGGAGAAAAAAAACTTGCAGAAAAATCTGCAGTCTGGAATACGGAAAACGTTGGATGCCATTCAGGAAGGGGCAACTGCCAACCTGAAGTTGGACGAAGAGATCAAGAAGTTGAAGGACGAACTGGCAGGGTTGGCCAATGCCGGTGCCCAAAAGGTAACATTGGAAAACGAGAAAAAGGGGTTGGAAACGGAGGAAAAGGAACTGCAACAATTGGACAAATGCATCACTGAAATCCAAAATGATTGCACACGGTTTCGCACAATACAGAATGAATACGTAAAAGCATCCGGGGTAGCAAAGCAAAAGAAGGTCTTGGCAGACGAGAAGGAAAAGGCTTTCCTGGACGAACAAGCCGGCATCATGGCTGAAACGCTGGAAGAAGGTCAGCCTTGCCCGGTGTGCGGTTCCGTCCACCATCCCCATAAGGCCGTAAAGTCCACCGCCGCCCCCACGGAAGAAGAGGTGAACAAGGCGAAAAGAGAGGCGGAGACAGCCCAGAAAGAAGCCGAAGAAAAAAGCAAGGCTGCAAATATCCTTAGAGGAAATATCGACACCGCTCAAAAGACCGCCGAGGAAACAATTCAGAAATTGTTAGGTGAATGTGACATCAAGGATTCCCCGCAAAAAATCAAAAAGCGTCTTGGAGAGATCAAGACCTCCATAAAGGAACTCGAGGAAAAAATCCAGAAAGAAACTGACAACATCTCGCGGAAAGAACTGCTAAGCAAGCAGATTCCCGAGAAAGAGAAAAAACTTGGCGACGACAAACAGAAGATTGCCGAATTGGACAAGAAACTGGTTGCCGACAAAACAACGCTGCAACAAACCGACACGTTGGTCGGTGACCTCACAAAGAAACTGCCATACACCGACAAGACCGCCGCGTTGGCCGAAATAGACAAACGGAACAAGCAAGCCGCAAACATCAAACAAGACATTGAAAACGCACAGAAGCATTTCAATGACAGCGTGAACGAGATTTCCACGTTGGAGGGCGGCATCAAAGAGCTTAAAAAGCCGCTCGAAGGAGTGCCCGCCATCGACAAAGCCGCCGTGGAAACCGAAAAGAACACCCTGACGGAGAAAAAGGTGATCATGAGCAAGGATGCGCAAGTCGTCAGGATCCGCATCAGCAACAACAGCAATACAAAGCAAAACATCGACGGCGTGGTGAAACGGGTATCCGAGCTCAACAACCACATCGGCTGGATGAATGTATTGGTGGATATCATGACAGGCCAAAGCAAGGGCTCAAGCAAGGTAATGCTGGAGACCTACGTGCAGATGAACTACTTGGACCGCGTGGTCGCCTACGCCAACACCCGCTATATGCAGATGTCATCCGGCCAATATGAGCTGAAACGGGCCGACAGCACCACCGGCGGCCGGCAGCAGCAAGGATTGGACCTGAATGTGTTGGACCATCACACCGGCAAGGAACGCAGTGTGAACAGTCTTTCCGGCGGCGAGGCTTTCATGGCCTCCCTATGCTTGGCTTTGGGACTGAGCGACGCCGTGCAAGCCTCTGCCGGCGGCATCCGCCTCGACAGTCTCTTTGTGGATGAAGGATTCGGCTCATTGGACGGTGAATCCCTCCAGTACGCCCTCCGCGCCCTGTCCGACCTCACCGAAGGCGACCGCCTCGTAGGACTTATCTCCCATGTTTCCGACCTGGACGAGAAAATCGACAAAAAAATCATTGTTACCAAAGACGATGTCGATGGCAGCAGTGTCACCATTGTGACATAGGGAAAATCCGGAAACCAACACCTATTCTTCCGGCAGCGCCTTGAATCCCAAGCCCATGATCTCGGAACTCTCAATCACATTGACGAAAGAGGAGGGGTCGAGGCGACGCAGGTTGGACTTGAGTTTCACCAAATCGGTTCGGTCAAGGGTGACATAGATCATCTGGCGTTCCGCACCCTGATATAGTCCTGTGCCGGCGAAGATGGTGCCGCCACGCTTCAAGTCATGCAAGATGTAGTCGCGCACCTCATCCACCTTGTCGGTGACAATGAAGGCCGTCTTGTATGATTTGAGACCGTCGACGATGAGATCGATGATCTTGCTCTCGATGGCAATCAGGATGATGGAATAAATCGGCAGGCGGATTTGCTTGAAGGCGATGAGCGTGGTAAGGGTGATGCAGGAATCGACCACCAACACGAGGGTGCCGAGGGAAATCTTGGTATATTTGTGCAGAATCATGGAGATGATGTCGCTGCCGCCTGAAGTGGCGCCGGATTTGAAGATAAGCCCGATGGCCACACCATAGATGACACCACCCACCACCGTGTTCAAGAAATAGTCGGGGCGGAAGAATTGCTCGCTGTGCGGAATCTGCACGAGACCATGGATGCCTTCACTGCCGCTCAGGATGCCCTCGTGAATGACGGGGTTGTATCCCCATGTGGTCTCCAACAGCCAGGTGAAAAAGAAAATCAAGATGGTGGAAACCACGGTCTTAACGCCAAAGCGCGGGCCCAGGATCCAAGTGCCGATGAGCAACAGGGGAATATCCATACAAATGGCATAATAACTTATTTTCCACGGCCATACGGTATTCAACACGTTGGAAAGACCGTATGTTCCGCCAGGTGCCAACAAATAGGGATTCACAAACATCACATCGCCCACGGCGAAGAGAAAACTGCCTAAGACGAGCAGGAAATAGGCCCACACCTGATCTTTGCTAAAATCTTTAAGTATCTTATTCATAGTATTTTATATTTTGTCGTTCAAAGCGGCAAAAGTAGTTATTTTTTCTGCATTTTTTGTACCTTTGCCGCGATTTTGCGTTATAACGCATATACATCATTTTTTTACAGAAAACATGAAAATAGACATTCTACTCGGTTTGCAATGGGGCGACGAAGGCAAAGGCAAAGTAGTGGACGTTCTCACCTCCCGCTACGACGTCATCGCCCGTTTCCAAGGTGGTCCCAACGCGGGACACTCGTTAGAGTTTAACGGCATCCGCCATGTACTGCACATCATCCCCTCCGGCATCTTCCACAAAGAGAAGATGAACATCATCGGAAACGGCGTGGTCATTGACCCTGTCATCTTTGAGGAAGAGATATTGGCATTGGAGAAGATGGGCTGCACCCCGACGGAGAACCTGCGTATCTCCAAGCGCGCGCACCTGATTTTGCCCACGCATCGCTTGCTTGATGCCGCCTACGAGTCCAAAAAAGGCGACCGCAAGATCGGTTCCACCCTCAAGGGCATCGGCCCGACCTACACCGACAAGACCGCCCGCACAGGCCTGCGCATCTGCGACCTTCAATCCCCCAACTTCGAATTCAAATACAAACAACTGATCGATGCCCATAAGGAGATTCTCGACCAGTACCATTTTGAATATAGCGACAAGTTGCCGGAAATGGACCGTCAATGGCATGCTTCCTTAGCCAAGCTCCGCCAATTCCCCTTTATCGACGGAGAGTACGATATTCACGATGCCTTGCAGCAAGGGCGCAGCGTATTGGCGGAGGGCGCGCAGGGCACCATGCTCGATTTGGAGTTCGGCTCCTACCCCTTTGTAACCTCCTCCAACACCATCGCCGCCGGCGCCTTCACAGGCCTTGGCCTTGACCCACATCTTGCAGGCCGCGTTTATGGCATCGTCAAAGCCTACTGCACCCGTGTGGGCAGCGGACCCTTCCCCACAGAGCTCTTCGACGAGACCGGCCAGCGCCTCCGCGAGCAAGGCAACGAGTACGGCGCCACCACCGGCCGACCCCGACGCTGCGGCTGGCTAGACCTTGTGGCTCTCAAATATGCCGTCATGGTCAACGGTGTCACCGACATAGCCCTCACCAAGGCCGATGTGATGTCCGACTTCGAGACCATCAACGTCTGCACCGCCTACCGTGTCAACGGCCAACTCACCGACCACGTGCCCACCGACCCCGAGGTCGCCGTGGAACCCGTCTACACCAACTTGCCCGGCTGGAAAGCGGACATCAGCCAATGCAAAAGCTACGAAGAACTGCCCGAGACCTTCAAGGCCTATATCCGCTACATTGAGGAACAAACCCACACCTCCGTTTCCATCATCTCCGTAGGTCCCGACCGCAACGCCACCATTTTCAGGAACTAACTTCTCCTCATGACTCTGCTGCGCCGCATCCTGCTCCTATTTCTACCCTGCTTGTTTTTCATAACGAATGGCACGGCACAATCCACGACAACGGAGAGGGATCAGGCGTTCCTGCACATGCTCCAGAAGCAAGTCGACTCATTATACCATTCTTTCGACAAAGCCGCCGACCCCGTCCGGCTCATAACAGTGCGCGTGGAACATCGCAACGAAAGCCGCTGGTCTGCAGCCATGGGGGTCATCACAGACCAATTAGAGGATGAACGGAAACAGCTGAGCGTCACCATGCGCGTGGGCACCGAATGGGTGGACAACTTTTCCCCCATCGACAACCTCCAACCCGACGAGGCACACAGCATCAAAGTGTATGACATTCCCTTGGATGGCAATGAGAAAGCCGTCAGGCAGGTGCTTGCCATGGCCGTGCGAGAGGCTTACCAGGAGGGACGCGCACGCTACCACCGCGCCTTAGCCGCCCACCAAAGCCACCAAGTGCCGCCGCAAGGCGACTTTACCATCGAACCATCCGTGGCATATTTCGAACCACCGCTCAACATTGAGCTCCACACGGACGTCATCCGGCAATCGCTATCCACATGCACCGGAGCTCTTGAGCACCCCGACTCCGCCCTCTGTTCCGCCGAACTGCAGTTTCTGCTCGACCGCAAATATTTAGTTAACAGCGAGGGATCTGCCATTGCCGAGGACAACAGCCGCACCACACTGACCGTCTCGCTGTCAAGCACCGCGACCGACAACACACCACTCACCCTGCACAAGAACTATTATTGCACAACTCCTTATGAGTTGCCACTCGCCGAAGACCTCTCCCGCGACGTACAGAACATGGAAAGCTCCATCATGCAAATACGCCACTCCCAACAGGGTGCCGCCTCCGTCTGTCCGGTGTTGTTCGAGGATGAAGCCGCACCCGTCTTTTGGCAATACGCCTTCACCCCTTTGCTGCTCAATCCAAACGCCCCTGTCAACTCCGTCGTGACCCCTGCCCACTGGCAAGTCATCTCCGCTCCTGCGGAGACCTCTTACAACAACCACAAACTGTTCGGAAGCTATTTCTATGATGACGAGGGCAAAGAGGGCGAACGACTTTTGCTTGTTGACGACGGGAGGCTTATCACCGTCCCTTACGCTGCCAACAGCAGCCGCCAATTTCACCACAGCAACGGCCACGGGCGGGCAGCGCTCGACCGCACCCCCATGCCCGTTCCCTCCAACCTGTTCATCACGACTTCCACTCCGCTGCCACAACAGGCCCTACGACAACAATTCAAGCAGTTCCTCGCGACTCAAGGCTCTGAATTCGGGTATCGGGTCACTTCCGCCACCATGGGTGACGGCACCATCAGCCCCGAGCAAGTTTGGATTGTGTACGCCGACAACCGCCCTGACGAAATGGTGCACGGCATCGAACTTCATGGAACACCTCGCATGCTTCTCACCCAGTTAGGTGGCAGCGGCGACAAAGGAGCTTGCACTGCCTTTTTGGAAAATGGGGTGCCCTACCACTGCTGCGCCCCTGCAACGTGGGTGAAGATGATGGAGGTTGAGGTTAAGCCTGTAACCGCAAATGAAACGATAACAGTCTCCAAAACCGCAAGCGAAACGATTGCCACCGATGCAACCGGAAGTGAGACGGAAGCATCCCCCTTGCTTTGGGCGATGAAAGACGATATGCGTCATGCATTGTCCACTTTCAAAAACAAGGAGATTCCCGACCCCTATTACATGCGACATCTTGTCACCGACGCGCAAGTTCATTGCGTGACAAGCAGTTTGGGAAGCACCGTTTCCACCAGATCTTATCCTATCAAGGAGGTGGAGACTAAAATGTTAGTGGGGACCGACCGGCTAAACAACGATAATGTCTCGGCATCCGACGAAGACATTCGCTCCCCATTGTCCATATACAATGATTATTGGTATTTGCGACAGGTACTCGGAAAACAGTCGAAGGCCGCGTATCGCCAGGCTGCGCGCCAATACGCCGAAAAAGACCAGCAACTGCGGTTGTTGCCCGACTCTGTGCGCCTGGCGTTGCCCCCGGACCGCGTTGCCGGCACGGCATCGCAGGCCAATATCGAAAGTCTCCTTGAACCAACGGATCTCTCTAAACTAGTGAATTTCGCCAACGAGACCAGTTCCCTCTTCGACCGGTATGACTTCCTGACCCGTTCCGGCGTGGAACTATACGACATCCAAGGCAAAGTATCGTTCGCGGCAAGCGACGGTACCCTCTACCACCAGCCCATCAATCTGTTGCACATCCGCATCTTCGCCGAGACGATGGCAGCCGACGGTACAACACTCCGCGACCACAGCGATATTCTCTTGCCGCATCTTGACAAGGAGAATCTCATCAATTCATCCGGCAACCCCTCAAGCTGGAAAACAGACATTGTTGGCACAATGGCACATCGTTTGAAGGAGTTACGTACTGCCCCGATCTTGAACGAGGATTACGACGGACCCGTACTGCTCATGGGCGAGGCTGCCGCCGACCTGTTTGCATACGCCTGTGCGGAGGCACAACCCAACCTCATCGCCACGCGCCCGCAAGTGGTGCTCCATTCTGACGACAACAAGACAATCCTGAGTCAACCCGCCACCCTCGACAGTCAAATCGACCAACTTGTGGTGAGCAAACTGATGGACGTGGATGAATACAACACCGAAAGTGTCTATCACCAAAAGGTCCAGCACGGCGAGAGCAACTCATCCTACGAGATAGAGACGCCCTTGGCAGGCTCCTTCTCCATGGATGCAGAAGGTGTAAGCAGCGAACCTCGTTGGGAAATCATCCGCCGCGGGGAACTCATCACGCTTCTCAGTACACAAGTGCCCACAAAGGGTATGCGAAAGAGCAACGGACATGCGCGCCTCGCATTGCGCGACGGGCACGTCACCATCGAACCCGGTCCCGGCGTTTTAGAGATGACCTGCCACCGCACCCTCGGCAAAGATCAACTCATGAAACTCCTTCGCAAGCAGGCACGCGCCACCGGACAACGCCATGCCTACATCATCCTCAAGACCATCACCGAAAACGGTGTCTGCCAACCGTTCCACGTCCTCCGCTTAGATGCAAACACAGGGAAAACGACCCCCGTAAGAATCGACCAGCCCATAAATTTCAATTTATGGGGCTACAAACATTTGGAAGCTTCATCGCAAAACAAGAACGCCTACAACCGCATGGTGGGAAGCCAATCGGACACCACTCTCGACGGCATTCCCTGTAGCTTCATTGTCCCGGACATCATTCTTTTAAGCAAATTCAAACTGTTGAATATCAACAAGTAAGAAAAAACATTATTTTTTTCAACAAAAGAATGGAGTTATTGTTGAAAAAAAATATCCACTCCAAGAGCAACAAAAAAAATATTTTCCTATTTTTGCCTGACTTTTGCGGGGGTAGGGCTTATTGTGTCGACAATATTAACCACAAAAATATAGGAGGATTTATTTTGCTTAAAAACAGATGTTTAATAGACCCGTCGGACTTCACTCGTGAAGAGTTCCGCGAAATCTTCGATTTGGCGCATCAGATTATTGCCGACCCGAAGAAGTATTGGAAGAGTTGTGAGGGGAAGATCCTGGCAACTCTTTTTTATGAACCGAGCACACGCACGCGGTTGAGTTTCGAAACTGCCATGTTGCGCTTGGGCGGCCAAGTCATCGGCTTCTCGGAGGCCGCGTCCTCGTCGACCGCCAAGGGCGAGAGCATTGCCGACACGTTGCGCACCGTGGAGTGCTACGCCGACATCGCGGCGATGCGCCATCCCAAAGAGGGCGCCCCGCGCCTGGCATCGCACTACATCCACATGCCGCTCATCAACGCCGGCGACGGCGGGCACCAGCACCCCACACAGACACTGACCGACATTCTCACCATCGAACGCCTACGTGGCAACGTGGAGAACAAGACCTACGGCTTCTGCGGCGACCTCAAATTCGGCCGTACCGTACACTCCCTCGTCAAATTCCTCAGCAACTATGAGGGCGTCCGCTTCATCTTCATCTCCCCGGAGGAACTGCGCGTACCCGAATACATTCGCGAGGAGGTGGTCCGCAAAAAAGGCATCCCATTCCAGGAGGTCGACCAGATGGAGCCCTATATGGGCGAGATGGACTTCCTCTACATGACCCGTGTGCAGCGCGAACGCTTCTTCAACGAGGAAGACTATATCCGCCTCAAGGACCGCTTCATCCTCGACGCCGAGAAGATGACCTACGCACGCCCCGACACCTACATCCTGCACCCCCTGCCCCGCGTCAACGAAATCAGCGTCGAGGTGGACAGCGACCCCAGAGCCCAGTACTTCAACCAGGCCAAGAACGGCATGTTCGTCCGCATGGCCCTGATTTTAAAGTTATTGGGAATTTATTGATTGGCAATTGGCTTTTGGCTATTAGCTATTGGCCAAAATCCAACATCCAAAGACCAATATCCAACTGCAAAAACACATCATTATGTTAGAAATCAACAGTATAGAAAAAGGAATCGTCATCGACCACATCAAGGCCGGCTATGGCATCACAGTGTTTAATTATCTGCACCTTGACAAGGCCGATTATAATGTGGCACTCATCTGCAACGCATACAGCCAGAAGATGGGCAAAAAAGACATCATAAAGATCAACAATGTCATCGACATCAACTACGACTTCCTCGGCCTCATCGACCCGAATGCCACCGTCAACATCATCGAGGACGGGAAAACGGTCAAGAAGGTGAAACTTGAGGTGCCGGAGAAGGTGACGAACATCATCAAGTGCAAGAACCCGCGCTGCGTGACCTCCGTGGAGCACTATTTCGACCACGTCTTCCATCTTGTGAACAAGGAGAAGCGCTCATATCGCTGCGAATATTGCGATGATATTGTGATCCCCTACCCGAACAAATAGATTGATACAATTATCCAGCACTTCCAATATCAATCGTACAATTTTGATTATCAATATTGTACGATTTTTTTCTTAAAAAAGTCGTTTATATGCAAAAAGTTTGTATTTTTGCAGCCTCTTAACGAGTGGTCTCTTGGCCGAGTGGTTAGGTACCGGTCTGCAAAACCGTTGACTCCAGTTCGAATCTGGAAGAGACCTCGAAAAACGACATCGCGTGCGGTGTCGTTTTATTTTTCTCATCCCCAACAGATCCGAGTGGATTGTGCCCTGCCCCCACTGCAGAAAGAGGATGTTTACAAGGAAATGAGAGTTTGATTGTGTTAGCAAACAAATGTATGACCGAGCATAAACTAAAATAAAAACCATGGACACCTATCGTTTCAGAAAAAGAATACACAAGCTCCCCGGCAAAGTGATTCACCGTGTGCCGCTGCCGGAGCCGCAGGTCGTGGAAGGCCACGGGGCACGGGAGAAGATCGGCGAGATTTGCCAGGAGTGCGGCTACAAACAGGTGCTGTTAGTGACAGACCAAACGCTGCACCAGCTCGGCTACGAGCAGAAGATTGTGCAGTCGCTGGAAACTGCCGGGGTGGGATGCACCCTGTTCGCCGATATCAACTCAGAACCAAATATCGCGCTGATTGACGAAGGTCGGAAAATCGCAATGGAGTGTCAGGCCGAGTGCGTGATCGCATTGGGCGGCGGCTCTGTGATGGACACTTGCAAGATGATTGTCGCCGGTGTGAAGATGCACCATCTCAGCACTAAGACTCTGCTGCGCAAGTTCTTGGTGGTGACAGGAAAGACATTGCCGATGATTACCGTACCCTCTACAGCTGGCACGGGCGCGGAGGTGACCGTGGGCGCCGTCGTGACCAACGCGCGCGGCACGAAGGGCTCCACCGTGCTGGTCGGGCTGGACGTGACGCACGTCATCCTCGACAGCGAGCTGACTATCCACGCGCCGCAAGTGGTGACCGCCGCCTGCGGGATGGACGCCCTCAGCCACGTGGTGGAAGGGACGGTGAGCGATGTGACGGTCGATGTGGAGGATGCTTACCGTTCTCTGGAAGGCGTGAAGCTGATCCTGCAGCATCTGCCCATCGTCATTCGTGAGCCTGAAAATATCGAATCGCGGTTGACGATGTGCCGCGCCGCGATGTACGGCGGCAACGCCATCAACACGCAGCTGGCTGGCTATATACACGCTTTCGCACATAGCATCGGGGCCAAATACCATATCCCTCATGGTCAGGCCATCACGCTGATGATGCTGCCCGTGCTGGAGTATCAAATGGAGGCCTGTCTTAGGAAGTATGCGCTGATGGCCCGTTATTGCGGGTTGGCGGATGTGCACACCGATGACCGCATGGCAGCCGAGCGGTTCCTGCAGGCCGTCAAAGACCTCATCGTCACCTGCGGCCTCGACACATTGCCGTTGCCCGTGAAAGAGTCCGACTACGAGGAACTCACCCGCATGGTAGCCAAGGACTCCATCAACTACTCCGCACCGATGACGTTCAGCGACGAGGATATTGTGAAGGTGCTGGGGAGAGTGAGTGAACAGTGATCAGTGAAGAGTGATCAGTGATTAGTGTGTTATGAAGCTTTAGGTGATTTGTTAGTATGTCAGGCCGAAGGACCAGAGCGGGATTACATTGTCGTGTCCGAATTCAATGTCATCTTTCACAACATACCCTTCTTTAGATTCAGCTATTTGCCGTTGACCTTTGTTCTTGCCACCAACCTCAAATGTCTTGCCATCAATCTGAAAATCTGATATGGATGAGGAGATGACAGGAAAGCGCACCCTCATCTGATTGAGGAAAAAGGTTTCCCGAACATTGCCTGTCTCGGCATTCTGGGGTGACAAAGCATATATCAGGTTCGGGTTGTCAAGATAGAGTTTCTCGGTTTTGCCCAAGCCGCGAATGCCTCCTGTGTGATCTTGCAGACTGGCTATCATTCCCGCCCGCTCCATATAGTACAGATAGTCGGGTATATTGTTCCGGCTGGTGTTTATGACTGTGGCAAGTTTCTGATAAACAGGTTTGAATGGTACGCTCTTTGCGATGAATACCAACAGTTGTTTGAGTTTGTGTCCTATGGAAACATTCATTCCAGCATATTGGGGAATGTCCACCTCCATTGTTTGGGTAATAATCTGTTGCAATTCAATGTCAAAATCAGGATCGGAAGAAAAAGGATAGTAGCCGCTTTGTAGATAGGATTTGAAGAGTGGCAGTGGATGTTTTACCCCAGGGATGATCGCCTTATGGTTAAGGATTTCTTCCAAAGTATATGTCTGGACTTCAATGTTGTGGAACAACAACAGGTATTCCCGGAAAGAGAGCCCCTGCATTTCGTAAATTGGGGAACGTCTGCTCAAATCGCTGATTCCTTTGTAGATGTCTAATATGGAGGATCCCGTGAAGACCACTCGTAAATCGGAATATGAGTCGTAAATCTGTTTCAATTCTTGAGACCATCCGTGATATTTGTGGATTTCGTCAATATACAGATTCCTTTTCCCGGATTTTGAAAACGAATCGGCAACATCAAGCAAGGAGTGGTCTGCAAAATAGAGGTGGTCTGCCGATACATACAAGGTGTCATTTATGTCCTCTTCTCTTTTAATACGTTGCAGCAACATGGTGGTTTTACCCACACCGCGCGGGCCGACAACTCCTAACATTCGTCCTTGCCATTTAATTTCCCGGTATTTGTAACGAGTGAATTCCAGTGGAGTCTCAGATAGTTTCTTGTGATAAAATTCGTATAGTTTATCCATTTCAAGACCGATTTTATATTCCGCGCAAAAATACAAATTTTGCACAAATAAAATGCAGGATATGAAAAATTTTGCATTTTTTTTATGCAGTTTTCAAATGGAAGATGTCGGGGATGCTTCACCTCATCCTCCGAATATAGCATTGCGACCGGTTATCCGAAATTCTGTTTCAAAAGACTCCAAATCAAGCAAACACTCTGTCATTTCCCAAAACTCCGACATCTTTTGGAGGGTTTCGCGGAAATTGTTGGATTTCCCTCGTGTCAGATCCGAGAGGCGCACCTCTTGCTGCCGATTTTTATGAGAAAACTTCAGGCAAAATTCCTTGGGAGAGGGTTCCCGTCCGTTTAAAGACCTCATATAAACCAATGGCCCCTTGTATTCTTTCCAGTCGTATGAGGCACGTTGGATGCCTAATAACCCTGTTAACACCTTACAGCCGTGTCTGCTAACAATTACAGAATAGGAGGGTTCCGATAGAAGTCCATACGCAGTGGCAATGCCAACCGAAACAAGGGCGACCTCAATGTTGGAGTTGGCAATTCCCCACCACATCCCCAATATGCCTAAAAGGGATATGATGATGATTTTGCGAATTATATTGCCTCGTGGCGCGGCAAATGTTATGGTGCCGTCCCGTTCAGAAACGGAAACGTGCACTTTGTCCGACATCGCGTCGGCAAATGCCTGCAGTTGGGGAAACGTGGGCTGTTCGTCGGAATTCAACATGGTGAATGCATCTTTGTTTTTACCCTTTTCGATAATTCTCTTTGGTGAAACAGTTTATAAATTCAATTTCAAAAGTGTCGCTAATGACACGTGGGCAAAAGTAGGAAAAATAGTGATACCTGCACAGTTTTCCGCCAACCATTCCCGTTTCAATCCCTCACGCATGCTCGTCGTATCAAAAACCAAAGACCAACCACCAAAATCCAACAGCTGTTATTGCTCCACAAACACCAGGTAATACCAGTCGGCGGGGTTGCCTATGCCAACGCTCGGGGTGTAAAGGTAAACTGCCACTTTTTTGTGGCTGTTCGCATAATAGAGTCGGAACTCCTGCTGCTTGGAGACGGTCTGCCAAATGCGTTGGAGGTCCACATCATCCGTCACGGTCTGGTAGGCACCGGCATTGTTGATGTATGCAATCTTATTCTGTCCCGGATAGGGCAACCTGTTGTCGAGTTGTCTGCCGGCCCGGAAACCTATGGGGAATTCCAACTCGCCGCATCCTGACCAGATGATGTCTCCGGACATCAGCAGATTGCTTGTGTTTTGGTAGTATAACTTGATCCAACCGAAATCGCAAGGTTCTTGATATTCGGCGAGGAAGGGGATCTCGGTGCCGGTCTGAACTGGGTTTTGCACATTCAGGGCATAGAATCCTTTGTATCGGAATGTGAGATAATCAATTTTGGAAATCAGAATGTTCTTGTGCAGATCCGTATCCTGCAAGTCGCTTTGGGTGAAATCATCGGAAGGCTGCCCTGCGCGTGAATTTTTGATACACAACTCCACCCATTGGGTATAGCTTGCGTATGAAAGATATATGGAGTATTCGTTTGCATATATGTCACTTCCTGAGAAACTTATGCTAATGTCTTCAGCAGATTGGATATTGTCCACAGCGGCAATCAGCTCGTCAAGGGATTGGAAATTCCGAGTGTTGCCATCCACATGCCAAGAAAAGTAGGTGCGTACTAATTTCCCGTATGCCGAGGAGGCGCGGAATTCTTGCAGCCACTGTTTGTAAATGGGTAGCATCACAGACAATTCTTCATTTTTTACGAACAGTTCGCCCAAACGGACAATGGATTGGCTTGGGTGCGAAAGCGCGAGGTGCTTTTCTGTCCCGTTGTCGGTACGGATGTATTCGTCAATCTCCGGGTAGGGGTTGTTATTATTGTCCAAATGGTAATCCCGCTCAGTGATGATGGCAACTGCTTCATTCAAGCTTTTCCCGATGCAGGCCTTGACCATCGTGAAGTCATTGGTGACCGGATCGTTCACTTCAGGGGTGTATTCGATAGGCGGCAGCTCCTGAATTGTTGGGGCCTGCGGCGTCGGTTCCACAGGCTCGCGGGTGCAGGCGGCCAAAAGCATCAGAATGGCTGAAAAGGCTATTGCCGCGAAAAATTTGTTCACTGTTCTGAATTTGAAAAAATCAGTTTTCATAACCCTAAAGATATATCACAAAAGCAACGATGCAAAGATAATATTTTTATTTTTGCAGCGATTTTCATTTGAGTAACAATAATGAAATTTAAGAAATGGAGAATAAAAGTTCCACATATCAGTGTACATTCATTACACTTGTTGTTTTATTCACAAGTGTTTTCATGTGCCCCCCCCACCGTATAGAAGCACAGTGCGTGCCGTATTCATTGCCTTATTACGAGGATTTTGATAATTTAACATGGACTTTCTTTTCGACCCTTCAGCCTATGGTCGAAGATAACTGTTGGCGTTCCAGTATGAATGACCATTTAGGCCCCATGGCCCTTAATATGTCTATTGCAGTTTACCCTAATAGTATGCCTGGCAACGTGATACATTGCGGATCGATGTATCAATCACTCCCCGGCATGTACCAAGTGAATGGATTCGTCACTTTGCTTGTGGCCCCTCAACTTGAAGAGAAACCTGTCAGTGTTTCGTTCAGTATTTTTTCGTACGGCATCTATCAATCCGGCTATCTTGGAGATAGTTTACTTAGAAGATTGGCAGTCGGCTTCATAGCGGACACCAGCGACTGGAAAGGCAGCTTCGTGGGGGTGGACACAATTGAATTGACCGCTGACCGATGCGTGTGGGAACGCTTCACCGTGACAGGATTTGACAGTATGCCACCTCCTTATTTCTTAGCATTTTTCAATGATACGCTTTTGCAATATCCCAAATATTCGCTACCACAACATCATCGAGTCGCTGACTATCGTTTTTTTTTGGATAGTGTGCTGATAGTCGGACGGGAGCCTCTGTTGCTATACGATACAACATGTCAGTTTTCCTCATACGACCGAAATGGATTTATTCTATCTGAATCGGAAACCGCAATTGTGGGTGACACCGTACTGGTACGACACCTGAACGATAGTACCGTAAAGCTTTTTCTGACCATATTGCCGATAATTACAACCGAGTTTGAAGCCGTTCCCGATGTCGCCCTGCTTGAAGAGTCTGCTTTAATCCAGTTCTTCAATAGGACAGATGTTTCTGACATAGGTGTGAGCCCCTGTCTCTGGGTGTGGGATTATGGTGATGGGTTTAGTGAAACCACATCAACATACCATTCTCAACACCAATACACCGAATGTGGCCATTATGAAGTGACTCTCACCCTGCAATCATATCCTTGCATAGTATCTTCTTCTGTTACAGTTTCTTTAGAACCCAATCTTGAAATAGAACCCAATCTTGAAATCCCCAATGTCATTACACCCAACGGTGATGGCATCAATGACATTTTCGTCATAGGGAATCTCAATCCTAATCTCTCTAATGAGTTGGTCATCTCTGACCGTTGGGGGCGCATCGTCTTTCGCAAACGAAATTATACAGCTCGTATGAAGGATGGAGAGTTGTTTGATCTTAGCGATGGTTTTTCCGCTGAAAATCTGTCGGATGGTGTTTATTATTACCTTTTTAACTACGAAACAGTTTCCCGCACAATACATTTCAACGGTAGCATTACGGTTATAAGGTAGGTGTCTTCCAATACTTGTTTTCGTATCTGCCGCCCCATACCTTCATTCTTAACTTTTCATTCTAAACTGAAATGCGCATCTTTGCCGTCTGAAAAACTGTTTACAAAAGCTCCGTTCCGCTACCTTTGCAACGGCAAAGTGACAGGTGTTCACCATCATCCGTTCCTTAAAACCACAGCACGGATGTTGTCGGGAGTTTTCTCCTCCGACCGATTTCTCTTTGCTGTCCGCCGCATCCGGGTTTAGAATCCTTCCATATTTTTGTTTCCTTTCTAATTAGCCATTAGCTGATTAATGGTCACTGATCACTAATTATTTAATTAAGTTTCGTAAGCTCATCCAGCAGAGCAGAAACACACAAAAAACGCGTGAAGACATCCGCACACCATCATCCCCGTTAGGGGATGTATCTCTGTAGGAATCGGATGCCTCACGCGACCAAAAATCCATGTAAGGGATTTATATTCAATTGATTGTAAAAATATACCGTATCCATTATGCAACCCCTCACGGGGTTGTGGTGCATGGCGAAACTAAAATAAATAATCACCATTTTTTCAAACAATACATTTTCAACAAATTGATTGTCAGTATTGTAGAATAACGCTTTGCCAATGGATAATTATAATATCCCTCAATAAGTGATTTAAAAATAATCGCACTCGTTGAGGGAATTGTTGTGCGTGATGATATTGAATATGGTCACGGCATTGTCATTCCGTTGTGGCATTTTGGCCTGACTTATTAGAAAGATTTTCATACTTTTACTGCGTGATTTTTATGATTGCAATATGAAATAATTTTATATCTTTGCGGCGTAAATTTAAATCATATTGAAATGCCGCAAGTGTCAATGACTGTGAGGATGGACTCACAACTGAAAACCATATTTGAGGCGCTGTGCTCTGAATTTGGAATGAGCGTGAATACCGCCATCAACGTGTTCGCCAGGACTGTGGTGCAGCGAAGGTGCATCCCTTTTGAAATCAGGGCCGATGAGAAGAAAACGGTTGCCGAACGGATGGCCGCCTTCCGAAATATGCGGGAATGGGCCGAGAACGGAAATACTCCTGAACTTGGTTTGGACGAAATTAACGATGAGATTAACAAGGTCAGAAGCAAGAAATGAAGTATTACGCCGTTTTTGACACCAACGTCTTGGTGTCGGCTATGATCACACACAATTCAGACTCTGCTACCGTTAGAGTGATAGAACAGGTGGTGAAGGGGCGTGTCATTCCATTGTTCAACGACGAGATTCTATTGGAGTATCAGAATGTACTTCATCGCAGCAAGTTCAACCTGCGAGAAAAAGACGTCCTGAATATGCTTGACCTGTTTGTTGATAATGGTTGTTGGGCTGGCAGAGAGGCCATAGATATCCCATTTCCCGATGCAGACGACATCGTTTTTTTCGAAGTGGCAATGTCGAAAAACGATGCCTATCTTATAACGGGAAACATCCGTCATTTCCCGAAAACTCCAAAAGTCGTCACGCCTGCGGAGATGCTGGAGATTTTGGGGATGTAGGATGTCGAAAAATCGTATTTTTGCCGCCTCATATTTTCATTATGCCATACACCGAAACCGAAATAGAACAAATCGTCGTCGCCCAGCGCAAATTCTTCCGCACGGGCGCGACGCTGCCCATCAAATGGCGAATACAACAGCTTAAGAAACTGAAAGAGGCAGTCATTGAACACGCCACGGAATTTGAAGATGCTTTGGTCGCGGACCTCGGCCGGAGCCGCGCGGAGGCTTTCCTCTGCGATGTGGGTCCCATCATTGTGGAAATCAACGAAATGCTTCGCGGGTTACGGCGCTGGGCTCGCCCCGAGACCCACTTCAGCGGACTGATGTGCTTCCCGAGCATGATCACCAAAGTCTATAAGATGCCCTACGGCGTGTCGCTGGTCATCAGCCCGTTCAATTTCCCGATCCTGCTCACCATCGGGGTGGTGGCAGCGGCGATGTGCGGCGGCAACACCGTGGTCATCAAGACCAGCAGCAAGTCAAAGGCATGCACCGAAGTGATGAAACGATTCTTCACGGAGGTCTTCCCACCCGAGTACGTCACCCTCATTGATGGCGGTCACGACGTGGCGGACATGTGCCTCGCGCAGCGTTTCGACAAAATCTTCTACACCGGCTCACCCTCCGTGGGCAAGCACGTGATGGCCGAGGCCGCGAAGAACCTCACGCCCGTGGCGTTGGAGTTGGGTGGCGAGACCGGCAACTGGTGCGTGGTGCGCAAGGATGCCGACCTCAAGGACGCGGCTCGCAAAATCGCCTTCTTCAAGCTTTTAAATGCAGGACAGATCTGTATCAATATCAACCAGATAGCAGTGGCGAAAGAGGTTGCGGAGCCCTTCTTGGAGGAACTGAAAAAAGCCTTCTCGAAGCAGATTGGCGAGAAGCCGATTACCAATGAAGAGTACCCAAAACTCATAACGGAGACGGCCTACGACAAGTGCGCCGCGCTGGCCGACGAGTACCGCGACCGCATCGTCTATGGCGGCGTTGGCGACAGAACGAGCTGCAAATATGCGCCCACAATCATCTATCCGGTGAACCAAGATGAACACATCGTGCAGCATGAGCTTTTCTGTCCGCTGCTGCCCGTGGTGCCCTTCGCGGATGCGGAGGTCGATGCGCTGACGGAGATGATTGCCGAGCGCGAGCACCCGTTGGCGATGTATCTGTTCACCAAGGATATGAAGTGGGCAAACCGTACCATGCAGACCCAGCAATACGGCGGCGGCTGCATCAACGAGGTGTGTATCCACCTGATGGTGAAGGGCGTGCCGTTCAACGGCACGGGCCACTCCGGCATGGGCGCCTACCACGGCGAGTGGGGCTTCCGCGAGTTCACGCACCCGCAGACCGTTCTCAAAGGAAAGACCCGTTTCAACCTCCCCCTGCGCGAGCACCCCTACACGGGCAAGGCCGGTGAACTGAAGATGAAACTGCTGAAGTGGTTTGAGCGATAATTCCAATGAACGAACTTGGAATCACAAATAAAAAAAGAGACGATGCGTACATCGTCTCTACTGTGGAGCGGAAAACGAGACTCGGAC
>DBYW01000041.1:68100-74792 GCA_002311645.1 Bacteroidales bacterium UBA1176 | reverse complement strand
GGATCGAAATCGGAACCACCCTTGCCACCGCCGAGAGGCAGATTGGTCAGAGAGTTTTTGAAGATCTGTTCGAAACCTAAGAACTTCAACATGGAGACGTTAACAGCCTTGTGGAAACGGAGACCGCCNNCTTTGTATGCGCCGAGAGCGGCGTTGAATTGGACGCGGTAGCCGAGGTTGGTGCAAACCTCACCCTTGTCGTTGACCCAGGTCACGCGGAAAGTGAAGATACGGTCGGGCTCAACAATGCGCTCGACAATCTTAGCAGCCTCGAATTCGGGGTGCTTGTTGTATTCTTCTTCGATGGTTTCCAGGACTTCGCGAACGGCCTGCAAATACTCATTTTCACCAGGATGTTTGGCCTCCAGGTTGGCCATGATTTCATTTACTTTCATATTATTGAAATTTAAAAAATTAGGTTAGTTATAAACTATTTTTCCGCTTTTGAAAGCGGGTGCAAAGGTATAAAATTTATTGATATCCGCAACGGGGGATTTTTTTTATATTTTTTCTTTGTCGTCGATAAAACAACAGCCCTTGCGAATTAGAAAAAAATATTATCTTTGCAAAAAATATGGGAACTAATAAAACTATCAATATGCCGGACATTTTCACCTATTTCGGATTTATCTTCTCCTTTTTCTCCAACGATCACGAGCCCATCCATGTCCATGTAGAGCATAAAAACAAGATGACTGTTTTTGATCTCATCATTGTAGATGGCAAACTTCTTGAAATCCGAAGACGCGACAAAGGTAATCCACTGTCAAGCAAAGATGAGAAAATTGCAATGGAGTTCATTCAAAAATATTGGGAGAATATTGTTGAAAAGTGGATTAACTTTTTTGTCTATAAGAAAAGAGTCAGATGTACAGATATCAAAACTAAATTATAATGGAGCAGATTCGTGTAAAAAAGGCGGAGTATGTGGATGGCCTGATTTTGTCAGTGCTCTTTAGTGACGGGAAGAGGATGGAAATAGACTTTTCCGATTTCTTCCAAAAACATCCCCATCCTCAGTATAATAAATATGCCAAAGTTTCTGAATTCAAGAAATTTTGGATTCGCAATGGTAATGTGATATGGGGCAAACACGCTGACTTGAATTTTCCCATCAACGCTTTGTATGCAGGGAATCTGGAACTTTGTTGTGATGATGGATGGAACTGAGGTTGATGAAAACCGCAAAATCCTCAAAATTTGAATCAAAGGTTACAGCTGAATTTCGAACTTGAAGTCAAGTTAACGCCTCAAATCTCAAAAAAAAAGTGAGATAAGAGGCGCTTATCCTACTTTTTTTTAATGGTCAAGGGGTTCTGGCCGAGACTTTTTGATGTGGCGCAAAAGCGCAGTGCGTGGGATAGTATAAGGCGACACCTTCCTCGTTCTGTTGAACTTACTCTGTTATAGCATATTGAATTCTATTTCGTCAACAACATTTCGCGGACCCATTGATCGAACTGGACCGATGCGAGAATGTTCCATCCGTTTTGGTCTGCCTCCACCAGTTCGCGGCAGAAATAACCCTTGTCGTCGCCAGTCATATGTGAACAATCAAAGGGCTTGTTGTCGTATGTTGCCTCGTAAAGGGCTATCGGGAATTCGTTGGCGTTTTTCTTCCAATACGCTTTTGCCGCTTTGAACTGGAACTTCTCGGGACGGAATTCCGTGTCCTGAATGGTGAACTCATACCAGCATCGTGTGAGGCCTTGCGTGACAAGCTGCAATCCGTCGAAATGGCGTAACTCTTCCTTAAAATGCAAGTCCTTGCTAAAGTCGAGGATATTCTTCGATGAAAAAACCACTTGTTCATTTTCATCGAGGACTTCCAGCGAAAACGGGGTGTTGGGGATGTCTTTGGGGAGAATAAAGTCGCCGTAGATGTCCACATCATACCAAGGATCATCGTCATCATCAAGACCGAATATCTCTTCCAGCGCATCGTCATTATCCAAAGAGTCTTTGACATATTGGATGTATTCTTTCTTTGACGAATAGTGCTCGTTTCCTTTCTGATAATAATCTTCCACCGTGTCGGTAAAGCTTACGTATGTGGCATACGTGTCTATATTCACGCGAAATGTGTGCATGGTGGCCTCACCATATTTGTCAAGAGACTCCTGAGATGTCATGGCGCCATGCACAATCACATCCGCACAGTGGAAACCAACCCCACTGAAGGTGTAGCCGTTCCAGTTCACATCATGTTCGTTCTCCAATTTGAAACTCGGGCAGGATTTGTAGGTGTCTGTCATCAGCGGGTTGAACGGCCAGCAGCAGTTCGTGCCCTTGTGATACGTGTCGGTGCCTTCACCCATGGCGAGATGCTCGCTGTTGGTGCCTGCCACGGAAGCCGTCTTGTAGGATTCGTCGTTGGTGACAAACAGTACGATGCCGTTCTTGACATTCTCGAACGACTTGACCAGAAGCTCTGTTCTGCGCACATCCTTCCAAAACTCGTACCGGCCGAAGTCGTGCGCACCATCGTCCTTCAGGATAACGCCCGTACCTATGTTCTGCCCGAACAGCTCCACATCGCCTTTCAGTTCCTTCTTCTTGTATGTCAGTTCAATGGGCACGTGTTCCTCCCCGTTGCTGACCACAATATCCACGTACATCTCCTGCGGCTTGTCGCTGTTGCCCTGGAGCCAAGGATAATAGGTGCATCTCTCTGGCAGGGTTTGCGGAATAAGGGTGGATAGAATGTACGATGGCACGTGATATTCCACTTCGACGTCATAATGTCTCACACATTTCAGATAAACTGCTAAGTTCATCTGAAAATCGCGCTTGTTGGTGAACACTTTGGTGTTCTGGTTCAGAAATTCATGAATGTCGTTTAAGACTTGTTGGGTGAAGGTTGTTTGTAACATGTTTTTTAGTTTTATCCTTCTTATATACCTTGGTTAGTTGTATATTTAAGTGAATAACCTAAAAAAAGTTATAAACACCTTGTCCAAAGCGCATTGGCAGGGGGATGAGACGTTTTGCCTTATAAGATCTTGTGATAGGGTAGGTTGATGGAGAGTTTCACAATCTACTCATAGGAGTCATATTCAACATTATACACATTCGGACACCTCTGCTTTATCATCTCTTCAGCATCTTTGGGGTTTTTGGCAAATACTGTTTCTCGTTGATAAGCGTTAGATGTGAAATAAACCCGACACTCAAATTTATAAAAACCTTCTGCTTCATACTTTTTAGAATACACGTTGTCGTAAGAAACGTCGAAACATTCACCATACACATCATCTACAATAGTGTATTTCACGTCACCTATCGTTTTTTTGTTGAAGCGTTTGACATCTGCTTGGATACGAATGACTTCTCCGGATATTGCTTCTTTTTCTCCTTTGGGGGTAAACCATACTTTGTCGCCAATCATAAATTCGATTTCAACAACACTTTTGCGACGTTTCCATCTTTTTATTAATGCCATAATATTGTTTTTTTAGCTACTCTTTTCTGGATTTTCGGGCTTTCCTATGCTCATCGGACGGATTCTCTTTCATGTGATTGAGGTTTGTTAGTTTACCAAAATGGTCAGGAAACATTCTTGTTCGTCGTTAAAGGTGAGCCAATCGGTTTGGTGCCCAGTGCTGTTGATTTTCACTTCATGATTGTCATCCAGATAGCTTCTCTCTTTTGTATATACCAATGCGAAACCAACGTCTGCAATACCATCTTTAATATAGGCCTCAAGATTTTCAATGTCATTAAGAATTTCAATTCTATAATCTTTAGGCATATGATCGTGAGGCCATTTCATCTCAATGGCTGCCGTATAATCGCCTTGTCTATCAGAAAGTGTTGTATATAGATCAACCTTAGCTTTTCCAGATGCAGTCTTACTTGTACTTTTGTTCAAGATAGCGGGATGTTGACTACCAACATACAGTCCTTTTTTCTTCAAAAGGTAACCCAGTTCGAGTTCCAAGTCTGCCTCATTATTAATACATATTTTCCCACTTGCAATATTTTCAGCAAGATGATTCCAAGACTCTCTAACGATTTGAATCAGTTTTTCCAAACCAGAAGCTCTGTTAAAAAAGTTTCTCATGTTCTTATTTTCATTCTTTTCACCTACTCTTTTCCGGATTTTCGGCTTACTCCGTTGTAATTTCCAGACGATTCTGTCCCTAAAGTTTCTCGTACTTTTCTCCTTTCCAAGATTCAATATTGGATTTGGTGTCACCGAGGTAGTCCCAATCAGGATAGTCATCCTCATTATTATCATCTATAATAGCTTGCTCGATGGACATGTGGTCAAAACATTCCTCCGTTTCTGTGTCTTCCCAACTGTCATGGCCGCTTCTTATCAAGTCGCGTGCTTTTTTCATGGCCTCGTCCAGCGTGTCCGCTTCCACCACGAGCCCCCTCGGAATCGCCCAGTAATGATATGTGATTCTGAAAATTTTGCGACTACTTGAAGAAGCACCGTCATCCTCATTGATGAAGTCCACAAGTTTGCTCCCGAGCTGGTGGGTGCTCCAACGGGGATCCACACTGAGTCCAACCTTCGGGGCAACCTCATCGCGTAAAACTCGCATCACATTGCCGTTATAAATCTTACCGTCGAGTATCAGTTCCACACTGTTGTCAGGACGGATGCCAATGGTAAGATTTCCGATAGAGGCTTCTTTCTTGTAACGAGATGTCTCGTCGTTGTTGTTTCTGCTAAACCATCCCATAATCTTGTTCTTTATTTGTTGTTATTGTTTGTATGTTTTTGAAAACGCAAAGGTATAAATTTTATAATCCCATTGCAAAAAAATTTAGAAAGGACTATGATACCCTTTCCAACTGCCGCAGCAGCTTGTTCTGCATTCTGGCCGAGACCTTTTAGATTAGCCATCATTACACAAGCACCTCCGCGCAATAGAAAGAAAATCTTTCGAATGTGTATTCGTTCCAGTTTACATCGTGTTCGTACTCCAGCTTGAAATTCGGGCAGGATTTGTAGGAGTCTGTCATCAGAGGGTTGAACGGCCAGCAGCAGTTCGTGCCCTTGTGATACGTGCCGGTGCCTTCACCCATGGCGAGATGCTCGCTGTTGGTGTCCGTCGTGGAAGACGTCTTGTAGGATTCGTCGTTGGTGACAAACAGGACGATGCCGTTCTTGACTTTCTCAAACGATTTGACCAGGAGCTCCGTTCTGCGCGCATCCTTCCAAAAGCCGTACCGTCCAAAGTCGTGCGCACCATCACCCTTCAGGATGACGCCCGTGCCCATGTTCTGCCCGAACAGCTCCACATCGCCTCTCAGCTCCTTCTTTTTGTACTTCAGCTCAATGGGCACGTATTCCTCCCCGTTGCTGACCACAATATCCACGTACATCTCCTGTGGTTTGTCGCTGTTGGGTTGAAGCCAAGGGTAATAGGTGCATCTCTCTGGCAGGGTTTGCGGCAGAAGTGTGTCGATAACACCCGACGGCACGTGGTATTCCACTTCGATGTCATAGTGTTTCACGCTTTTCAGATAAACCGCCAGATTCATTTGTAAATCGCGTTCGTTGGCGAACACTTTGGTGTTCTGATTCAGAAAGTCGTGAATGTCGTTCAAGACTTGTTGGGCGAAGGTTGTTTGGGACATGATTGATTGGTTTTGATGAAATTGTTTTTGTTAGCTTTTACACCTATATATAAGCTTTTTGTCTGAAAATTAAGTTCAGATATTCATAAAAAGTAACACTTTATTTCTATGCGCTTGCCGAAAGCGAATTTGTTTCTGAACGATTGATTTGTCGCCATAAGATCATAAAATTTGTAATTTACATTTTGCAGACGCTTTTCTTTCTCCACTCGCAAAATAAAAACTTTCCCGCCAAACCGCCATAACACATTTTGACCCATTTTAATAGGCTATGCGATTCATAGGATGGCGCTTTCTGCTCCCGTTTTTATCAAGGGTCAAAATATATAATGGTAATTGTCAAATATTAAGGTCGAGCTGCACGCCGATTTGGTACTCTTTGGAGAGAAACTCGCGGCAGGAGGGGGCGTCGCGGTGCTCGGGTGCGAGGCCCTTGAGCACGTAGTAACGTCCCCAGCGTCGGGCGCGATAGAGCACATTGCCCGCTTGCCTTGTAGAGACTGTAAAAAATGTACCTTTGCACCCGCGTTCGGATGAACCTTCTTTTGATTATAACCAATTAAAAATAAATATCTTATGAGTAATGTGTTAGCCATTTTGAAGACAAAAAAGTTCTGGATTGAACTCCTGATTATGACCATAGGGATGATGATTACGGCCTGCGCCGTCTATTATTTCCTGGTGCCCAGCAAGCTGATTATCGGCACCATCTCCGGTCTCTCCATCGTGGTGAGCGGCGTGTCGGAAAGCCTCTTCGGCGTGGCTCTGCCTGTTTCCACGGTCATCCTGGTCATCAATGCTATCCTGCTTGTGCTGGCCTACTTTCTGATAGGCAAGGAGTTCGGTGCCAAGACGGTCTATACGGCTCTGATTCTCGGTCCGATGATGCGCGTGCTGGAGACCTATTTCCCCTATGAGAATTTCATCCGCACCGATGGGGCTATCCCTTCCATTATGGGCGACATCTGGTTCGATCTGGTCTGCTTTGTATTGTTGCTGAGCGCGGCCCAGTCGGTCCTCTTCAAGATCAACGCCTCCACCGGCGGCCTGGACATCCTGGCCAAGATTGTGAACAAATACCTGCATTTCGACATCGG
>DBYW01000041.1:30358-68042 GCA_002311645.1 Bacteroidales bacterium UBA1176 | reverse complement strand
GGCCTCATCGGCACCTGGATCAACGGTCTGGTGGTGGACTATTTCACGGCCGGTCTCAACAACAAGAAGCGTGTCTGCATTGTCTCCAAGGACTACGACCGCATCCGCCGCTACATCATTGACGAGCTGGTGCGGGGCTGCACTCTGTACGAGGTGATTGGCGGTTACACCAACGAGCCCAGCATCGAGTTGGAGAGCTTGCTTACCAAGGATGAGTTCACCCAGCTGATGGCCTTCATCAACAAGAACAACATCAACGCGTTCATCACCGCCGGCAATGTGAGCGAGGTGTACGGTTTCTGGATCAAGGACAAGAAAAAGCTCAAGAAACACGTGGACCAGCGTTAGCGTTCCGTTGCAGTATTCAGTAACGATTTGTTGTAAATGGAGTTGAATTCCGGCACGTGTCGTTTCACCGTAACTTGCTGGGCATTCGACGTGCCGAGGCAAATGCAGAACAACATTCCGAGCAGACCAATGAGTTTTATTTGCGGTCTGAAAACCATTTTGATGTCAATCGCGGAAAAACAGTTTTTCGATCAGGGTGAAAATCACCATTCACAAGCCACACCCCACCTCTGTCTTGAAAAGCAAGACAATAAAGGATGTGGTGGTTATTTTGACAGACAACAAATTAATTTAAAAGATATGAATACATTGAAATACAAAGGGTTTATTGGAAGTGTCGAGATTGAACCCGATGACCTTTCGTTATATGGGAAAGTCTTGGGACTGGACAAAAAGACGTTGATTTCCTACGAGGGACGTGATGTCGCGGAACTCGAAAAGGACTTCCACAATGCTGTTGACGACTATATTCTTTACTGTGAGGAAAACAACCTGCCGGTTCACAAGTCGTATAGTGGGAGTTTCAACATACGAATTCCCCAAGACCTTCATGCTAAGGCTTCGGAAATAGCCGCAGAGCGTGGCATTAGCCTGAACGCCTACATCCGCAATGCCATTGAGGCAGCGGTGAAATCGCAACTTGCGTGATGCTGTTTTTTCTATATTCTATTTCTTTCTATTGTGACAGACCCAACCGCCTTCGGGCGGAGTTTTAAACAATGCTTATTCTTGCAGCCTGAAAACGCGATTTGCGATTTACGAAAAAAGTCTAAAGTCTCAAGTCTTAAGTCTTTTTGCGATTAACGTTTTGCGGTTTTTAAATAATGCTTATTTTTGCAACCTAAAAACCTACATTACCAGCGATCATATTGTGCACATTTCTAACGTTCACAAAAAGGAACTGGAGCAAATAGGGATGAGCGCGTTTGACTATGTGAAATTCGTTGTGGACAACTACAACCAGATACGCCAAGGATCCGGAGACTCTCTTTTGCTGGTCGTGTATAACGATAAACTAAGCCATACGGCGGCAATAGCACTGAATTATTCTATAAAAGACGGATTTTGGGAGGTCAAGACGGCTCAACCGAGAAGGGCAAGCGAGATCAAGAAGAAAAAGTTATTGTGGTGGGATTGCCCAAGTCCCAAATGATTCCTGCGATCATTCCCATTTGTACCACCAACAATAAAGCAGGGTTGGATGGTATATGGCAATTGGCACAACAACGATGCAAATAAACAAAAAAAATCAACACAAAATCATAATAATATGAATAAAAAAGCAAAAATCATCATCACAGTATTAGCGATACTGTGCATTTGGTTCTGGATGAGCGCAAAATTTTGTTTTAATAATGCTTATTTTTGCAACCTAAAAACACAATGCACCTGAACTCTGATTGGTTTTCAGGATTTGGTTGGCAGTGCCCACGCCGTCATAGATGATCAGATAGTCATAGCTGCTGCTCTCGGCCATCAAGGTGCCGTGTATCTGCACAAAGCTACCCGGTTGTTCAGGATAGAGGACCAGATAGGAGCTGACGCTATTGGAGTAGTTTCCAGTGGAACCGCCATTGTCATAGATAACCGAACCACAGGTGTAGAGGGTGTCCCAACCGGAGGTACCCATATTGGTTTTTAATAATGCTTATTTTTGCAACCTAAAAACTAAGACTAAAGGTTTTTGATTATTTACGCAAGAACTACAGCGGAAGCGTGATCATAAACGATGATCTGTTTATACCTGTGACCATAAGCGTTAAGTCTTGCAGAAAGACGGCATACGGTGAGGCTATGTATATGAAGAAAGCGGCAGTGTCGAGAATACTTCCTGAAATAGTGAAATATGCAACATACAATAATTTCGGGGAAAGAAAATCAGGCGACTCTGCATCCGTCATAGGATACCTGAATTTCAAATGTTTTTGTGTCATTGACGGAAAGAAGGAGTGCGTCCGTCTTTCTGTGCAGTTCCAGAAGGGAGGAAAGTTTTACTACAACATAGAGGTAAACAAAAAAGTTTGCACCACATAGGAGCCGTAGCCTTGCCTATATCCAGCGCAAACTTTTTTGCCGTCGTCAACAACGGCGCAAAGATACAAAAATATTGACACACAACACCAAAAACCAAAAAAAATGTCAGAAGAAAGAGAAAACATCGAACAGAAGTCGCGCATCGTGCAGATCACCGGTCGCGTGAGCCAGTCCGTGAAGGACGAGTTTGAACAGCTACGGGACTCCGGAGGCTATGAAACCTTCTGCCTCTTCATGGAGGCCCTGCTGGAGCGTTACAAGAACCCGCTCAAGATCAAGTTTTTAATAATGCTTATTTTTGCAACCTAAAAACGAAAGAGTCTGCACAGTTCCTTCAGTACTGCATCACAGCGCAATAATAAAAAAAAAGATCATCCTTTCGCAACTGAATGACCTTTTCGACAATACTCGACCGGCGTGATCTTTTTTCTGTCTCAAAGAGACGATGCAAAGAAACAAAAAAAACTAAAACAAAAACATTATTATGAATAAAAAAAGCAAAAATCATCATCATTGTACTGGTTGCGTATCTGGCCGTATGCGCTTTTTTCTAGTTTTTAATAATGCTTATTTTTGCAACCTAAAAACTGTATTGGTGTGTCAATTTTTTTGTATCTTTGCGGCGTTGTTCTGCCATACAGTGCAGGCAGGTAAAATTTCCAGCGTCAACGATTTTGGAGATTGCAATGAAATACCCCGTGCCACTTTTTGGCACGGGTTTTTTTTGATAAATCGAAAGCTGTGAGAACCCAAAGTTTTTGTTTTCCGTAAGCCTTTTTCTCCACCACTACACGAAACATATTGGATTCCAAAAGATATTCTTCATTGCTCTTTGTCGTTGACAAGTTCCCGTATTGAGTTTTTAATAATGCTTATTTTTGCAACCTAAAAACTCAAAGAGTCGGCGAAATTCCTTCAGTACTGCATTACGGCGCAATAAAAAAAAGGCCATCCTTTCGCAACTGAATGACCTTTCCGACAATACTCGGCCGGCGTGACCTTTTTTTCTGTCTCAATGAGACGATGCAAATAAACAAAAAAAATCAACACAAAAGTTTTTAATAATGCTTATTTTTGCAACCTAAAAACTCCGTCGGTAGTCAGGTTCACAAAACTCAGGTAAGTGGATCCCGTCTCAAAGAAATCGTAGAAATAGTCGAGGTTAGCGTCCAATGTGGTTGGATCCGAGCACAATGCAGGTGTGGCCATTGCATTGGCATTCCCGGGAACCCCTCTGAAAACACAGGCATGCACAGCATTCTTTTTGGCCTGTGTGACGGCAAGATCCACCCGTTTCCCGAAGCCCCAAACTTTAAGGAACTTCGTTCCGTCCTGCCCGACTTGCACGGTTGAGACCTCGTAATTGTTCCAGTTATTAAACAGCTCATGTCTGTCTTTCACTTTTTGAGCCATGTTTTTAATAATGCTTATTTTTGCAACCTAAAAACCCTTCAGGCGCTTGATTTCCGACTCGTTTTCCTTGTTGACCTTAACAGGGTTGTAGTAGTGCATCAGCAGGGCCTCCACGAACTGATTGAAGGTTTCGTAGCCCTCGTTTTCCTTGATTTCGTTGAACTGTTCGAGAATGTCGACAGTCACACGGCCGGTCAGCTGCGCTCCGCCGTTCCTTTTGGGTTTGGGATCTGTTTCTTCTGACATAGTTGTTGTTTTTTTTGTGGTGATGTATTGGTGTGTCAATATTTTTGTATCTTTGCGGCGTTATACAGAAAGCATTGTGGAGTGTAAGCGTAGCGCATAGGCGGAAGGCACAAGGATTATATCTTTATCGGGGTTCGCTCCCGTTTCCACAAAAGTTTTCTGGATTTTATGACGGCGGTTCTTACAGGAATCGCCGTTCTTATTTCCCAGAACTTCTTGCTGTAGTTGTAGTTCAATGTGACAACAGCTGCAAATTTCTTACCAATGTTATTTTGTTTTTAATAATGCTTATTTTTGCAACCTAAAAACTTCCGTCCATATCGTACACTTCGATTCCCTTTACAACCATATCACCATCTGCACGCACGTCAACATATTGGCTGGTGGGGTTGGGATACAGCACTATGTTGCCGATGACATCGTAATCGTCAATTCCGACGGTGATGGTGAGGTGGAGGGTCACAACGCTATCACATCCGTGGACGGTTTGGAGTTTTTAATAATGCTTATTTTTGCAACCTAAAAACTTATGATTCGCATTCGGTTGTTATTCAGGTGGATGCGGGGTGCTTTCTTTAGAAAAATTCAATTTCCGAAGGCGTCTGCAGCAGTTCCTCAGCTTTTTTTCTTTTTCTGTATCCCAACTGGTGGAATGCGTATTCACTTTGTTTGTCCCCAATAAGTAATATACTGATCTGACTCCGTTGAACAACCCATTCCATAACCCGATTCTTGTGCTTTTTCTCTGGTATTCGCCGAAACGGCGCGCGTCCCGTCTCTACACACGGCAATTACATTACGTCTGTGTATATTCAAAATTTATGTACATTTGCCGCCCACAAACACACTGGCTATGCTTCTGGACGAACTGAAGAACTACAAAATCTATCTCGCCTCCAAGTCGCCGAGGCGGCGCGAGCTCCTCGCAGATATGGGGATTGACTATGAACTGCTCTCCGCTGAGGTGGAGGAGTCGTACGACCCGTCGATGCACCCCGCCGAAGTGGTGCAGTACCTCTCGCGGCTGAAACTCTCCGCCGTGGACTTCTCGCAATATCCCGCCAACACCATCTTCATCGCCTGCGACACCATCGTGGTGATGGACGGGCGGATATTGGGGAAACCCAAGGATGACGAGGATGCCCTGCAGATGCTCCACCAACTGTCGGGCCATACCCATACGGTGCTGAGCGGCCTCACCGTGGCCACCCCCAACCACTCCCTGACCGACTATCGCTCCACGGAGGTCACTTTTGCCGAGCTTTCCGATGGCGAATTGCGCTATTATGTGGAACATTACCGGCCCCTTGACAAGGCTGGCGCCTATGGCGTGCAGGAGTGGATCGGCTGCGTGGGCATCAAGTCCATCCACGGTTCGTTTTACAACGTGATGGGGTTGCCCACAAGGCTGCTGTGGGAAATGCTTGGCAAGATTATTAATCAATAATATTGAAGATGCACACCAATCAGCTTACAATGCAAAGAATATTTTTGTGCAGCTTGCTCTTGTTGTGGTGTGGCACCCTGCTTCCCCAAGAGTTGAGCAAAGACTTTTACGCGTACCAGCAGAAAATGGTCAAATGCAGGGATGACAAAAACTCCGTTCAGACGGATTTTGAGGATGTGGCGCGTGCTTGCGAGAGCATAGCCTCCACGCATCCGTCTGAAGAGGCACGGGCCTATCTCCTGATGGGAGAGTTGTATAAGGACGCTGTGAATGCGAACTTGCGAAACAGTCCTCTTTCACAAGCCTATTACCGTAAGGCGTGTGCCGCCGCAGGGCCGGACGATGTGTTCACCCGCTCGAAAGCATTGTATTGCCAAGGGTTGCTTTATTATACAAGCCGTCCGGACATGATGCAGAACTTCGACTCCTCGTTCTATTATTTTAGCCAGGCAGCGCGCTACGACGACTTATTTCTGGTGGGGCTGGGGTCCCTGCTGCAATATGGTCTCGGGGTGGAACAAGACGAGAAGGCGGCCTTGGCCAACTATGCCGCCGCCATTGCCGGGGGCAGTGATTGCTATGCTGACTTTTACGCCACGGAGTATACGCTGCGCGCTCGCGCCAACGGATCCCTGAACTTGGAGGCTTATAATGATTACTGCAAGTATTATGTGGAGAACAACCTGAACGGGAATTGGACGACGGCGTTGGGCTTTCTGAAGAAATCCGCAGCCGCGGAATATCCCCCGGCCATGCTGGATCTGGCAATTTTTTACATGAATGGAAAGATAGTGCCGGATCGCGAGGGCATGATTGCCAACGCCGACCTTGTCTTGCAGAAGGCGGTGAAAACAGGGTATTTGCCCGCCATCTATCAGTATGGCTTCTTGCAAGAATGCCAGCTGACGTCAGCAGAAGATAAACGCGCCAAAACCATGTTCAATTATTACAAGCGCTCGGCTGAATCCGGATATGCGCCGGGGCAGTACGCCACGGGGATTTGCTATCTGAATGGGTACGGCACAAAACAGGATCTCGACAAGGCGGGCGCATGGGTGACAGCTGCCGTGAATCAAGGCTACAAGCGGGCTGTGGACGGGCAGAACAAGGTGCTGGCACGTATTGAAAATATCAAGCAGGAAAAGGCAATCGCCCGCCAGGAGCGTCTCCGGAAATGGGCTATGGCCATGGAAATCATCTCTGGCGTGGCCGATGCCGCAAGCCAGGCCATGACTACGAATGCGCCTCCGACACAGAAGCATTATGGGAACTCCGCACAGGTGATGTCCGACTCCCCATCCCACAGTTATTCGAGTACTCCCTCCTCTGCGGCTTCGGAAGAGATCAGTAGAGGCTATTTCCCTGTTCTCAAAATCGGAAACGGATTCGGGGATACATGGTCGGATGGGAAAGGCAGTGTGGAAATTAGTGAAAACAGTCGCAGCAAGATGAAAAGCATAAAGATTGGCAATAAATATTACACATTGTCTGAGAATCACAAGAACGAATTTTTGGGAGTGCCCGTGTCCCGGTATAATTTTTTCACGATTATTGGCAATGTATATTATTTCGTAGCACTGTAAATATGAATTCCACGGTCTGATTATCGGCCGTTTTCTATTTGTCTTTTGAAATTAAATCACTATAACTTTTAAATGTTTTTGTATGAACCAGTTTATTGAAGAAAATCGGAATCGTTTCTTAGACGAACTTTTCACCCTTTTGCGCATCCCCTCCATCAGCTCCGAGAGCCAGCACAAGGAGGATATGGTGCGCTGCGCCGAGCGGTGGCGCGAGCTCATTCTCGCCGCCGGCGCCGACAAGTGCGAGGTGATGCCCGCCGAGGGCAACCCCATCGTCTATGGCGAGAAGATCATCGACCCCAACGCCAAAACTGTGCTCGTATATGGCCACTATGATGTGATGCCCGTCGATCCCGTGGAGCTGTGGCACACCGAGCCCTTCGAGCCTGTCATCAAGGATGGCAAGATCTGGTGCCGTGGCGCCGACGACGACAAAGGCCAGTCGTTTATGCACGCCAAGGCGTTCGAGACGATGCTGCAGACCGGCACGCTGCCTTGCAATGTGAAGTTTATGCTGGAGGGCGAGGAGGAGATTGGCTCGCCCAGCCTCTCCAAGTGGATTGTGGAGTACAAGGACTTGGTGAAAGCCGATGTCATCCTCGTTTCCGATACCAGTATGATCGCCACCGACGTGCCCTCCATCACTTCGGGCCTGCGTGGCCTGGCCTACTGGGAGATTGAGGTCACCGGTCCCAACGCCGACCTGCACTCCGGCATCTTCGGCGGCTCTGTGGCCAACCCGATCAACACGCTGTGCGAGATGATTGCAGGCTGCATGGACGGAAACAACCACATCACCATCCCGCATTTCTACGACGATGTGGTGGAGTGTTCGGCCCGCGAGCGCGAGTTGCTCAATATGGCTCCGTATAATGAGGAGGAGTATAAGAAGTCGCTCGGCGTGAAGGCATTGCGCGGCGAGAAGGGCTATACTAAGATTGAGCACGTCGGCATCCGCCCGACCTTCGACCTTTGTGGCATTTGGGGCGGCTACACCGCCGAAGGCTCCAAGACGGTGCTGCCCTCCAAGGCCTATGCCAAGCTCTCCTGCCGCTTGGTGCCCAACCAGGACCACGAGAAGATCGCTCAGTTGGTGAAGGACTACTTCGAGCAGAATGCTCCGGATTATGTGACGGTGAAGGTCACCCCACTGCACGGCGGCCAGGCCTACGGCTGCCCCACCGACCATCCCGCCTACAAGGCTGCGGAGGCCGCCTATATGGACACCTACGGCAAGCTGCCCATCCCGATGCGCAGCGGCGGCAGCATCCCCATCATCTCTACTTTCGAGAAGGTGCTCGGCATCAAGTCCATCCTGATGGGCTTCGGCCTCGGCGAAGATGCTATCCATTCGCCTAACGAGAACTACCGCCTCGACCATTTCTACAAGGGCATCGAGACGATTATCCAATTCTACCAGCACTTCGCGAAATAGATTTGAGGATAAATATTGTTACAGGAGGCATGGGAGACCATGCCTTTTTTTTGCTGTATTATTATCGGATATTATTTTTGTGCTTCGTGTGGCGTATCACTCCGACAGGAACGGCCGTGTTACGGAGCGCGTGCTTTGCAGTATCTCTCGAGGGGTGCCGGCGAAGAGCAACTGTCCGCCTGCTTCTCCTCCGCCGGGGCCGAGTTCGATGATGTAGTCGGCCTCTTTCATCACGTCGATGCTATGTTCTATGAGGATGAGGGTGTTGCCTGCATCGGTCATCTTGTGGAAAAGCTGTAGCAACCTGCGCACGTCGTCGAGATGCAAGCCGTCGGTAGGTTCATCCAGGATGAAGACCTCGCCCTTGCGGTGCAGTTGGTCGGCTAATTTGATGCGTTGAAGCTCGCCGCCAGAGAGTGTGGTCATCGCCTGGTTGAGGTGCAGATAGCCGAGTCCCACCTGCTCTAATGCGCGCAGCTGCGGCTGGAAGGGTTGGTCGGCGAAGAATGCGATGGCCTCCTCCACGGAGAGGTCCATGACCTCGGCGATGTTTTTCCCTTGGTAGGTATGGCGCAGCGCATCGTTGTTGTAACGCGTGCCGTGGCAAACGTCGCACACTGTCTCGATGGACTCCATGAAGGCCATGTCGGAGACAATGACTCCCTTGCCGCCGCAGGCCGGGCACCCGCCCTTGGAGTTGAAGGAGAAGAGCTGCACAGGGGCCTTGCCGGCCTTGGCGAACAGTTTCCGGATGATGTCGGAGATGTCGAGGTAGGTGGCTGGTGTGGAACGCAGGTTGATGCCGATGTTCTTTTGGCCGATGAAGATGGTGTCACGGTCGCACTGCCGCTGGAACTCCTCCATCAGGGAGCTTTTGCCCGAGCCGGCCACGCCTGCGATGACGGTCATCACGCCCATCGGGATGTCGAGCGAGAGGTCTTTGAGGTTGTGGAGCGTGGCATTTTGGATGTGGAAGAAGCCCGAGGGCTTGCGCACCTCCGGCTTGAGCGTTCCGTGATGGCACAGCATCCGTCCTGTGATGGTGTCGGACTGCAGCAATTCGGGGTAGGAGCCTTCGAAGACGATTTGTCCGCCGTGGCTGCCCGCACCGGGCCCCATGTCGACCACGTGGTCGGCCATGGCCACGATTTCGCGGTGGTGTTCCACGATGAGGATGGTGTTGCCGTGGTCGCGCAGGTGGTGCAGTGACTGCTTGAGGCGTGCGATGTCCAGGGGGTGCAACCCTACAGATGGCTCGTCGAGCACGTAGGCCATGTCGGTAAGGGGCGAGTTGATGTATTTGGCAATCTTGATGCGTTGGGCCTCGCCGCCGGAAAGGGTGCCTGTGCCGCGGCTCAGGGAGAGGTATCCCAGCCCGATGTCGCACAGTGCCTGCAGGCGTTTGGCCAGCTCCCGTTTGATGTCCACGGCCAACGGGTCGTCGATGCCGGCCACGAAGCCGACAAGATCCGAAATCGGCATATCGCCCACCTCCGCGATGTTCTTGCCGAGGATGCGGCACGAGCGTATTTTCTCGTTCAGCCTCGTTCCGTGGCAGTCGGGGCAGGTGCCCATCGTGAGCATCGGGTTGAGGACGGCGGCGTGCAGCAGTCCCTCTTCCGAATTGATGATGCTGCGGTACATCCTGGGTATGAGGCCCTCGTATTTGGCGCTTTTCGGCCAGTTGGAGGGCGGGTTTTTCAGCTTGATCTGCGGCGAGTGCAGAAAGAGCTCCAACTCTTCCGGAGAGTAGTCTTTGATTTTCTTGTCCAGGTCGAAAAGGCCGCTGTGGGCATAGCGTATCCAGCGCCAGCCGCCCTTCCCGAAGGCGATGTAGTGGATGGTGTCTTCGTCGTTGAGCGACTTGTTGAAGTCTACCAGCTTGTGGATGTCCAGCTCGCGGATCTCCCCCAGTCCGGCGCAACGCGGGCAGCTGCCGGCGGGATGGTTGAAGGAGAAGGAGTCGGAATAGCCCACGAAGGGCTTTCCCACACGGGAGAAGAGCAGTCGCAGCAGGGCCTGGATGTCGGTGTATGTGCCTACAGTCGAGCGGCTGTTCGAGGAGGGCTTCTTCTGGTCGATGACGATGGTGACGGGCATGTTCTCGATGCGTTCCACCTTGGGACGGCCGTATTTCGGCAGGTATTGCTGGATGAAGGAGGGGAAGGTCTCGTTCAGCTCGCGCCGGCTTTCAGCCGCGATGGTGTCGAGGCATAGCGAGGACTTGCCGGAACCGGAAACGCCCGTGAAGACCGTGATTTTCTTCTTGGGGATGCGCAGCGAAACATCGCGCAGGTTGTTCTCTGTGGCATGGAGGATGATGATATCGTTGTCGTTCGCAGTCATTTGCTATGATTATGGGGCGCAAAAATAGGAAAAATTGCGGTAGGGCCGATGCGCGCCATACAGGCGCATCCGGTGGTTACCTATGGAGACATATGGTTGTGTGCCTCAAAAAAACGAAATTATCCCTTATAGTCTTGCAAAAAAAATGGTGTGATAATCTGCGGAAATCTGCGCAGTCTGCGGGAAAATAAAACGCCCGCAGAACTCGTAGAAAACACAGAAAAGATATTACAAGATTCAAAGGGATAATTCTGAAAAAAAATTGCCATATCTAAAATAAAATGTGTACCTTTGCAGCCAATTTTGTCTAACACTATAAAGAGATTGAGATGACTATCGAAGAAGTTGCAGCCTTGGTTCAAGGCGAGATTGTTTGTGGCGACAGTTTCAAAGGGCGCGAAGTGGCCTTCGTGTTCGCCTCCGATTTGATGAGCGACGTACTCACCATTCGCGATACCGACAACCTGTTGCTGCTGACAGGGTTGTCGAATCTCCAGTCTATTCGTACATGCGAAATGTCTGACATCCAAATGATTGTCGTGGTTCGTGACAAGGCTGTCACCGACGAGATGCTTGAATTGGCCGAGGAGAATGACATGATTATCGTCAAGACCAAATATTCGATGTACAAGACCGCCGGCATCCTCTATGGTGCTGGCATACCGCCCATTTATTAACCAAATTGCAAGACTATGGATTTTACCTACCACGTTGAAGGAGGGGATTTTACCAATGCAGGGTCCACCTCCAGCGAAGTCAAGAGAATGCTGAAAAAGCTCGGCGTAAGCCCCGACATCGTCAAGCGGACGGTCGTGGCGCTCTATGAGGCCGAGGTCAACATCGTGGCCCACGCTTACCGCGGCGACATCAACGTGGACCTGGAGGAGGACAAGATTCGCATTGTGCTGGCCGACGAGGGTCCGGGCATTCCCAACGTCGAATGGGCTATGCAGAAGGGCAACTCTACCGCATCGCCCAAGGTGCGCGAGATGGGCTTCGGCGCCGGTATGGGCCTTCCCAATATCCAGAACAACTCCGACGAACTCCATATCCAAACCGAGGTGGGCAAGGGCACCACCATCGAACTTGTCAACTATTTCAATAAATAATCCCTCCTGTTATGGCTGAAGACTTCCACCACGCGTTGAAATTCAAGTACGATCTCTGCATTGGCTGTGCCCACTGCACGGGCGTCTGCCCCACCGGTGCCATCCACGTTGAGGACGGGCACCCTCACCTCAATCCCAACCGCTGCATCGACTGTGGGCGCTGCTACCAGGCTTGCCCGGTCAACGCCATATACATAGAACAGGACGATTTCCAGACTGTTTATGACTATAAATACCCCGTCCTGCTCCTCCCCTCCATCTTTACCGCCCAGTTTGAGGAAAAAATCAAGGAGAGAACCATCCTGTCCGCTATCTATCATCTCGGATTCAAACATGTTTTCGAGGTCGAGAAGAGCGTCGATTTCATCAAGGAGGAGATGAAGAAGACCGTTCACGAGAACAACGGCTACAAGCCCATCGTCTCCACCTTCTGCCCCGCCATCGTGCGCCTTATCCAGGTGCGCTTCCCCGTGCTGGTGCCCAATCTCTATCTGGTAAAACCGCCGCTTGACCTTACGGCGCTCTATATCAAAAAGCTGCTTACCGAGGAGGATAATGTGCCGGCCGAGGATATCGGCATCTTCTACGTGGCTCCCTGTGCGGCCAAAATTGCTGCCATCAAGAGCCCTGCCACCGAGGAAGAATCCCCTGTGTCGGGTGTTATCAATATGAATTACCTCTACAGTAAAGTGATGCGTGTCATCAAGCAGGGCGAGTACCAGCTTTGCGAGAACTCCCGCATCCGTTATCACCGCCTTTCCAAAAGCAGTCTTAATTTCACCCTTACGGGCGGCGAGATCAATCTTCTCAAAGAGGGGCGCAACCTTGCCATCGATGGCATCCACAACGTGTCCGACTTCCTCGAGAAATTGGAGGACGAGGATATCCAGGATATCGATTTCCTTGAGCTTCGCGCCTGCGACGAGAGCTGTGCCGGAGGCATCCTCTGTGCCAACAACCGTTTTCTCATGGCGGAACGCCAACGCAATCGTATGCAGAAATCTCCGGAAGAGATCGATGCCGAGGACAACGACCTGCTCAACTATGTGGACTACCTGTCGGAGCATCGGCGAGTGCTCGGCACTGTGGAGCCACGGTCCATGGACAAGATGGACGACAATATGGCTGTGGCCATGAAGAAGATGCGCCGTGCGTTCGAAATCAACCAGAACCTGCCGCAAGTCGACTGCCGTATCTGTGGCTACCAGTCTTGCAAGGCACTCTCCGAAGCTGTGGTTAACGGTAAGGCTGCAGTGGATCAGTGCGTCTTTGTGCAGAAAGCCATGGAGCACGCCGAAAAACTCTCTCTGGCGGATTCTATCAAGACCACCACTAAAATCTGGGGCACCAAGAAAATAGATCCCGCTGTCATCAAGAATCTCAACTTGTAAGGCAAGTACTGCATGTTGACAAGTAATCTTCTGAATATCATATTTTTACATATATCCGAATCCGCTGTTAGCCATAGCAGCGGTTTTTGGCATGCCGTTCCCTCGATTTTGGGCGATGTTATGGCAAATGCGCTGGAAATCACAGGCTTGGTGCTCCTGATGATGACCTTCATCGAGTTGGTAAACGTCTCCTCTTCGGGCCAGCTGATGACCAAGTTGCAGCACAAGCCATTCTTGCAGTTGGTGGTCTGCTGTCTGTTGGGCATCGTCCCGGGGTGCGCGGGCGGGTTTGCCGTTGTGTCGCTATATACCCATAACTTGTTGTCGTTCGGTGCGTTGGTCGGCGGTATGATTGCCACCTTCGGCGACGAGGCTTTCTTTCTCTTTGCGCAAAGTCCCAAATGGGGGTTTGCTGTGACGGGGATTCTGTTTTTGATGGGGATAGCGGTCGGGTTGGTGGTCAATTTGCTGACGAGGAAATGTAACCTGCATCCTGCACTTTGCGCCAATGGCCATGAGTTTGAGATTCATGGGGAGATGGATGTCCACGAACATGGGGAGGAACATGGTGCCGACCAAGCGCAATCAGATTCCCGGCGCGGGTTCAAGGAGCGGGTGCGTCATTTTTTTATGGAGCATTTGTGGAATCATGTGGTGCGAAAGCATTTTCTCACCGTCTTCCTATGGTCGTTCGGGGTGTTGCTGTTTCTCAAGACATTCGGCTATTTCCTTGACATTGACGGGCTGTTGCACGCACATGTGTGGGCCAAATACGTGTTGTTGCTCGTAGCCGTGTTGGTGGGCTTCATCCCGGAGTCGGGGCCGCATTTGGTGTTCATTGTGATGTTCCTCGACGGCAGCATTCCGTTCGGAGTGCTTTTGGCCAACTGCATTGCGCAGAACGGCCATGCAGGATTGCCGCTGTTGGCTCAATCCCGGCACGGCTTTTTCCTGATGAAGGCCGTAACGATGGGGGTGGGGTTGCTGTGCGGGGCGCTGGTGTTGTGAAAATTTCAGAAATCTATCAATGAAATCTTAAAACCTGTATATATGAAAAAGTATTCTTTCTTTATGGTTTGTTTGACTTTCTGCGTTATGTTTTGCAGCGGACAGACCTCGGTGACCTTGATGCTGCCAAATCCGTGTTCGGGTATTGGGGTCGTTGAACGAGAACGTCAGACTTTGTTTGACTTTGATGTTTACCCCAACCCTACATCGGGTCAAATCACGCTCTCGGTGTCGCGAGCCGGAAGTGTGGGCGAACTGACAATGCAAGTCAATAGTTTGGTCGGAGATGTGCTGTTCCAAGAGCAATTTTATTCGTCAGCTGAGAAAATGCAGACTCGTGTTGATTTGGGAATGCTTCCGGTAGGGGCTTATGTGATAACTTTGCGTAACTCTACAGAGAGTTTGTCCAAGAAATTGATCATCTCAAAATAGCCGCATTATGAATAGATTTGTACGCTTTATCGCAGGATTGTTTTTTCTGTTCGGTTTTGGCACAAGTGCTGCCCAGGTTATGGAAGTGTGCTCGAATGGCGATACCGTGACACTACATGCGGGCAACTACCAATATGGTCAGCTGCAATGGCAACGTTCCATAGACAACTCATTTTGGGAAAATATAGAAGGGGCCACCGATACGGTCTATCGTTTCTTTCCCGAGGCGACCTACTACTATCGTGTGCTTGTAACGTATCCGGCTTGTCCTGGAGATTCTTCGCAAGTGACGCTTGTGCAGGTGCCGCCCGTGGCGGATGCCGGTCCGAAGAGGGTGGTCAACAAGGGTGAAACAGCAGTCCTTTATGGCAATCAGTGGGAGGGAGCTGTTGGGCAGTGGTCGATACTGTACGGCAATGGTGGCACGATTGACGACGCGACAAGCCCGATAACGTTCTTTACAGGTGAGGTCTCGGACTCCCTGTATCTTTTGCAGTGGGCCTTGACGAACGCCTGTGGGACCAGCCGTGACACCGTGCAAGTAATACAATTGGTGACGGAATTATATGATGCCATTGTAATGGTGGATTCTACGGATATCATACTGAGCGATTCCTTGGAGCGCTCGTATGGTGTGTATCGTATCATCTTCAGCGACCCTGTGCCAACTATTACAGATACCACTATTTTGATGGGTATAACCCACGGTGGTTTCCTGCGCAAGGTGGCCTATCGCGAATATCGAGGCGACACTTGCTTGATGTATACTTCGCAGGCCACTTTCGATGACATCCTGATTTCGGGAGTCATTCACTTTGATTCTGCAATACCTGTTGACACCGCGCGTGGCGGGCATGGGTATGTGAGAATGAACCACATGCCCACCAGGAAGGAATTGCTGAACAATCCCGAGTATCAGACAGGCAAGTTGTTCTATTACAAACCTTATAACGACACGATGGGGCGGAATGGATCGAAATATGAAATGTCTGTTGCTTTAAACGAATTCATTGCAATATCTGGAAATTCAGAAGATTTGGCATTAAATAGTGACTTCCGGCCGTTTTGGATGTTTGATGTCTATAGATATAATAAATTGACGGACTTGGGATTGTGCTTTGGCTTGAATCCGGCCTTTTTATCATTGTCTATTGGTACACTAATAGAAGGTACTGGCATCTCTTTCCAGTATAATGATGAACTTACAATATCCAGCGGTCACTGGCTTATTCCAACACCAGGGATGCCACCACTTTTTATTGATGTATTATGGGAGATCACAGTTCCCTTTGGTATAGGACTGCATTTTTCGTCGGCAGGGGATACTTGGTCCATGATGTGGGAAAAATCGATGACGGCACTCTTGTGTTACGACTCTCATGATGGATTTTCAAAAAAATTCCATTCTCCTCCAATTAAGTCAAGGGTTAATTTTGGATCATTGACGGGAGAAGTGTTTTTTGAATTTGGAATTCGGGCTCAATTCAGGTTGTTTACGATTATAGGTCCATATTTCGACGTGATGTTGCACTCTTCGTACGGCAGATGTTATTCTTCGGGTGAAGTTCCACAAGTTGTGGATAGGTATGGTGTCAATATGGTCTTTGATCTTGGTATTATAGGAAAGATTTTACGGAAAACCTTTATGGACGCGCATGTGAGGTTTATGCCTGATGAATTGGTCTTTTCAAAAAACACATATCCGTCCAAGCTTTTATATGAGTCAGGAAATCGCCAGCAGTATACTCCGGGATATCCGGTGCCAGAACCAATACGGGTAAAAGTGATCGGTAACCGTCTGTTTGGGGCGGATGATTCAGAGCAGTCAAAGGTGGAAGTGCCGGCGGTCAATGCCAACGTGCTGTTCGAGCCTTTGAACGGAGGTTCGGTCTCCCAGCGTATTGTTGCAACAGGAGCAGATGGCATCGCCTCAACGTTATGGACCCCTCCGTCAGATGCCAAAGGAATGTTGTCTGCAAGTCTCTTTGATTGCGAAGGCAAGCATCTTGCGGGTTCACCATTAATCTTCACGGCAGGCCCGAATTGTTTTCAGTCCACGTTGGAAGTGCTAACCCACGACAATCAGGATGGAAGCGTGACTGTCGAGGCGAGAGGCGGTGTTCCGCCCTATCGATATTATCAGGGCCAGATTTATGGGAATTTTACTACGAATCCTCCTACGATCACACCAGTGTTGGGTGAAGTGAGCAATGTGTTTGTAACGGATGATTTCGGCTGTACGGCACACGCTCGTGTGTTCCGTCCCAAGGGATGGATTTCTGTGACTACGGGTCGTGTCGTCGATGTCGTGAACAATTCCGCCGAATGCGTCAACAATGTGATATTGGATGAAGGCACTCGCGTTGTGGAGCGCGGCGTGTGTTGGGGCATCCAACATGACCCCACGATTCAAAACGACCACACTTCCGATGGGATGGGAGCTGGAATGTTCAATAGCATTATCTCCGGCTTGGTGGAAAACGTCACGTATTATGTGAGGGCATACGCTTCGAATGGGCAGGATGTTTTTTATGGTGACGAGGAAGAGTTCACCACGCCAGTCGCCCCCAACATAACCTTTTCAACGGACTCGGTGACTAACGTCACCCACAACAGCGCTGTCGTCCACGGCAGCGTGTTCCAGTTCGGCAATGATGTCCGGATGGGCGGTTTGTGCTTGAGCACCGATCCTGACCCGCGTATCTACCGTGACGACCTCATTTACATTGGCCAGTTATCGAGCCATTTTTCCAAGACGCTCTATTCCTTGCAACCCTATACGCCTTATTACGTGCGTGTGGTAATTTTCGATGGGGAAGAAATTATTTATGGTAACACGATTTCTTTCCTGACCCAGCCGCAACCGACTGTTGATGTCTCCACGGGATATATGAGAAATGTCACGTATAGTTCTGCCGACTGTATAAGTTGCAGCGTGAATGCGTTTAGCGGAGCTACAATAGTGCAACGTGGTGTTTGTTGGAGCACATCACCTTATCCCACGCTCCAGAACAACCACACCTCTGATGGAACAGGTACAGGATACTTTGATAGCCACCTTTCTAATTTGTCGCAAAATACGACATACCACATAAGGGCATATGCGTCGGATGGACAGACGGTGTATTATGGAGACACAGTTCAATTCAGAACCCCCATGGATTATGGTGTCACAGTCACGACCCTTCCTGTCACTGACATTACATACAATAGTGCAGTGGTTCACAGTACTGTTACGGATCCGAACGCAGTGGTGGTTGCCAGTGGCGTGTGCTGGAGTATATTCAGCAATCCTGAAGTCGGGCTTGACAATGTTATGGGTTATGGCTCTGCATCCGGGAATCTTTCCATGACACTGTCGGGACTGCAATCAAGTAGTCGGTATTTTGTCCGCACCTATGCATTGGTTAATAATGAATACATATATGGCAATACAGTTGAATTTACAACAGAGGAATGCTTCCCTGAAGCTGAAATCGACACTGTACACAGTGTTACGCAGACCTCTGCGGTCGTGGAATCCCAGTTTGGCAATGACTGTGATGTCTTTGTGTATGAAACTGGCATATGTTGGGCCACACATGCCAGCCCTAAATGTGATGGGAACGACTCCCTGTATCGTGTTGCACAATCTGCAAGTTTTTCATTGTCGGGTTTTACCCACCAGTTGGAGAACTTGATGCCCAATCAGACATATTATGTTCGTCCGTATGTGTTGTATCAAATTGACACGATATACGGGGATGAGGAGTCGTTTACTACACCAGGTAACTATGCATTGCCTTCTGTCAATACGTTGCAGGCGAACAATGTTTCCACTCATTCGGCATCATGCGGAGTTTACCTCATCAGCAATGGAGGTGACGACAGCACACGATGTGGAATACGTTGGGGTACATCTGTGAATAATTTGAATGACACCAGCGCGAATATGGTGACGTTGAGTGATTCATCTTCTGCATATATCTCCATTTCAGGATTGTCACCTGAGACAATCTATTATTTTGCGGCTTTTGCCGTCAATGCCGCTGGTGAGTCCATGGGGCCGGTTTTGGCTTTCAGGACAGAATCACAAATGGGGGTTCCATGTGATAATGCAACGATCTCAGACATTGACAGCAATGTGTATCATACCGTGCTTATTGGGACACAGTGTTGGATGAAAGAGAATTTGCGCACGACACGATATGCGGATGGAACTACTATCCCGTTGGGTACAAGTGCCTCCACGACGGATGCGTACCGTTACTATCCCACTTCCAACGTTAATACTAATGTGAACATTCGCAATGTCGGATTATACGGCTATTTGTATAATTGGCCGGCGGTGATGCATGGTGCTTCATCCAGCAGTAGTGTTCCCAGTGGTGTTCAAGGTGTTTGCCCCACGGGCTGGCATGTCCCCAGTTATAACGAATGGATGCAATTTTTGGGCTTTTTGAGTGCTAATGGGTATTTTTGTGGTGGGGATTCAACTCATACTGCGAAGCCGTTAGCTTCCATTTCCGGCTGGGATTCGTCAACTTCTTCCTGTGCACCAGGCAATAATCAGTCGACTAACAACGCCACAGGATTCACAGCCATTGCCGGTGGCTTCAACATCAATAGTTCCATGAACGGTGAATTGGGTGAAGACGCTTATTTCTGGACTTCAACTGCGCGAGGCAGTATCTTTGGATTGGGCAATTTTGTCTATCATTGCCGGATACATTATAGTGACAGTGCTCCAACAATTTCCGATGGAATGAAGATGTATGAACTGCCTGTTCGATGCGTTAAGAATTAACAAGCTCTCATCAAGTCTTTTGCCGACTGAATATGTGAGACTGCTTTAGGAAACCAATGCTAAGCTGATCCGTTTGCGATCCACCTCCACGCCGACGACGCGTACCATCACTTTCTGGTTAAGATGCACAACTTCGGAAGGGTTGGACACGCGGTGTTGGGAGGAGAGGTTGCTGACGTGGATGAGGCCGTCTTGGTGGACGCCGATGTCGACAAAACAGCCGAAGTTGGTGATGTTGGTGACGATGCCGGGCAACACCATGCCGGGCTTCAGGTCCTCGATCTTGTGGATGTTTTTGTCAAACTCAAATTTCTCGAACTGCGTGCGCGGGTCGCGCCCCGGCTTGGTCAGTTCCTTCATGATGTCGGTCAGGGTTGGCATGCCGACCTTGGGCGTGATGAAGTGGGTCAGATCGATGCTATCACGGATTTCCTTGTGGCTGATGAGGTCCTTCACGGTGCAGCCCATTTCCTGTGCCATCGCGTTGACCACGGGGTAGCTCTCTGGATGTACGGCACTATGGTCGAGAGGGTTCTCCGCATCATGGATGCGCAGGAATCCTGCTGATTGCTCAAACGCCTTGGCGCCGAAGCGTGGCACCTGCTTGAGACTTTCACGTGAGGGAAACGGGCCGTGCTTGTCGCGGTACTCGATGATGTTGCGGGCCAACGACGGGCCAATGCCGGACACGTAGGACAACAGCTCTTTGCTCGCAGTGTTCAGCTCCACGCCCACGTAGTTGACGCAACTCTCCACTGTCTCCTCCAAACTCTCCTGCAGGCGCTTTTGGTTGACATCGTGCTGGTATTGCCCCACGCCGATGGACTTGGGGTCAATTTTGACGAGCTCGGCCAGCGGGTCCATCAAGCGCCGTCCGATGGATACAGCACCGCGCACGGTGACATCATAATTCGGGAATTCAGCGCGTGCCACGGGGGAGGCGGAATAGACGGACGCACCGCTTTCGTTGACCATATAGGCTTTCACATCGCGTTCGAAGGGGATGTAGCGGATGAAGTTCTCAGTTTCGCGTCCGCCAGTGCCGTTGCCGATGGCGATGGCATCGACTTTGTATTGCAGCACAAGGCGTTTGAGCTTGTCGGACGCGAGTTTGTATTGCGCCACGGGCGGGTGAGGGTAGATGGTCTCGTTGTGGAGCAACTTGCCTTGGGGGTCGAGGATGACGACTTTGCAACCTGTTCGGAATCCCGGGTCAATAGCCAGGGTGGTCACTTGCCCAAGCGGTGCGGCCAGCAGGAGCTGCCGTACGTTTTCCGTGAAGACGTGGATGGCCTCCGTGTCGGCCTTTTCCTTGTAGAAGTTGCGCATCTCGGTTTCAAGTTGCGGTTGCAGCAGGCGTTTATAGGCGTCGGATGCAGCCATCCAGACCTGTTGGGCAGAGTTGCTGTTGTTATGGATGAGCCATTTTTTCAGGGAGTCGAGGGTGCGCTGCTCGTCGGGGGCGATGGTGAGGCGCAGGATGCCCTCCTCCTCGCCGCGGAGCATGGCGAGCACGCGGTGCGAGGGCGCGCGCGCCAGTTTCTCGTGAGCGTCGTAGTACATGCGGTATTTCTCCTCCTCGTCCACGGCGTCCTTGACACGCTTGGTGGCGATGGTGCTGTGTTGGCGGAAGGTGTTGCGCAGTCGGGCGCGGATGGTGACGTTCTCACTGATGAGCTCCGCAATGATGTCGCGCGCGCCGGCCAAAGCATCCTCCACGGTGGCAACTCCCTTCTCGGCGTTGACGTAACGGGCCGCCTCCTTGTGCAGATCTGCTTGCTTCTGTGCGGCAATGAACTTGGCCAAAGGCTCCAAACCCTTCTCTATGGCCATGGTGGCGCGGGTCTTGCGCTTGGGTCGGTAGGGAAGGTATAGGTCCTCCAATTCGCTGAGTGTGAGCGCAGCGTTGATTTTCGATTCAAGCTCCGGAGTGAGTTTGCCCTGCTCGGAAATGGAGTCAAGGATGGAGGCGCGGCGCTTGTCTAACTCCACATAGCGGGCATGCAGGTCCCGGATTTGGCCAATCTGCACCTCGTCAAGGCTGCCGGTGGCCTCTTTCCTGTATCGCGATATGAAGGGGATGGTGGCTCCACCCTCCAATAGAGCCAAGGTGTTTTTTACTTGTTCTTCAGTTAGCTGTAGCTCATGGGCGATGCGCTGGGCATAGTGGTTTTCCATGGTGGTTTATCGTATTAATGTTACGCTTCCTTTTTTGACAAGTTGCTGGGTTAAGTTGGAATATCTTGTGTAATGTATGGTCCAGGAGAACACGCTTGTGGGGGCGGGTTTCCCGTTGATCGTCCCATCCCATGCGCCTTCGGGATCCTCGGTGACGAAGATCTTGTTTCCGTAACGGTCGTATATTTCCAGACGATAGTAAGCCGCGTCGCTGATTTTGGGCTGGAATACGTCATTGATGCCGTCCTCGTTGGGCGTGAAGGAATTGGGGACGTAGAGGGCGAAGTCGTCGATGACGGGGATGGAGACAGTGGTGTCGTCTGCGCATCCGTCGGAGTTGGAGACTTCAAAACGGACGGTCAGGAGATCGGTGGAGGGTACGTGGTAGCTGTGCTCGGGGTTCGCGGCGGTGGAGGTGTTGCCATCACCGAAACTCCAATGGTAGGAGGTGATGTTGTCGCCCGTGGATGCGTCGTAAAAATAGACGGTCTCGCCATTGTGCGGCTCTTCGGGCGAGTAGGTGAAGTCGGCATGTGGGTACAGCGACACGTGGATGGCGTGATGTGCGTAGATGGAGTCGGAGCAGCCGGAGGCGGAGGAGAGCCAGAGACTGACATCGTAGTATCCGTCCTCGTCGAGTTTCAGGCGCAGCGGGTTGACTTCGGTGTTGGTGGTGTCGAAGGAGTTTTCATTGTAGACGTGCCAGCGGATGTCGCATCCGGCAGGGATGTCCTGGTTGCGGAGAATGACATTGAGCGGTGCGCACCCGAACCCAGGCTCAATGTGCAAGTCGGCCACAGGCAGCGGTTGGATCTCAACGTGTACTTGCGCAGTGTCGCAATGGCAGTTGAATGCGTCGGTTGCTATGACTTGGAAGGTGGTGCTTTGGGTGATGTTGGCGGTTGGGGACTGCACGAAGGGGTTCAGCAACCCGGTGACAGGTGTCCATTGGTAGTGGAGTTGGTCAGGATCGCCTTGTACGCCCACCGTGACAGAGCCTCCGTCGTGGCAGTAAGCCATCGAGGTGTCAGACAGTGAGAACGGGGGATTGCACAGCAGGTGATACACCAAAGTGTCGGATTGTCCTGCGTCTTGCTGGCCTCCGTAGTAGAGATTCTCGCAGAGGATGGTGGTTATTATGATTTTCGCCTCCTTGACTTCGCCGTTGCACGGGGTGCTGGGAAGCGCTTTCATTTTGAAATGGATGACAGAGTCGCCTGGGGTGAGGGCGATTGTGTTGTTGAGGTATGTGAGTGGTTGCCAGCTGTTGTTGTGCAGATACGAGAGTTCGTAATCTTGGTTGGCCACTCCTGAACCTTCGAATCCGATGTCGACATGATAAGTGGTCAGTATGGCATCCGGAAAATGATAGTCGATGTTTGCTTCACGACAGTTCTGTATGAGTGTGTCGCCTTGTATGGATGGCGTCATGTCCAGATTATGGAAGGTTTGCGATATGCTTGAGGATGGGCTGTAGAAGCTGCCCTCTTCAAGGAAGACGCCCGAGTCATAGTTGTTGTCGCCCACGTTCCCGATGGACAGGTGCATGTGGTAGGTCTGGCAGGCCTCGATGGGAGCGGAGGCGACCAGTGCAGTAGTGTATCCATCATACTCCACGACGTTGCTGTTGTTGCTGTTGTAGTATTGTGAGTATTGGTAATAACAGCCTACTCCGCCACCCCCTTCCGAACCGATTTGTCCGATGTTCACGGAATTGATGGTTACAGGCACCCCGTTCGGATTTGTCGCCGTTATAGTGTTAGGAATGATGGCGATGTTTTTCGTTGTCGTGGTATGCGTCACAGGATCGTATCCTGTCAGGAAAAAAACGAAAACGTCATTATATTCACTACATACATACTCGGGATATTCTTCCGATGCGAAAATGTAGGTGAACGCGAATGTGTCGGCGAAGGCCACAAAGTCAAAATCAAGCACGGAGCAGGCAAACACGCTGTCGGTGGCATACTGTCCCAAAAGAGGATCCCAGTATATCTGGCTGTCTGGTATCTGGTCTGCCGCGCCCTCGTCAGAATTGGGCCCTGGCGCCACACTGACATTACCTGTCGTCATGATGATGCCTGAATGAAATGGAAAAGCAGTGCCGTTGTAGCTGAACGTGCCAATCTGTGGCGTACTGATGTTGCCCGCACTGTTGTTGAACATGGCGTTGGACAGTATGACGCCTTGCCCGGCTAAATGTTGGTTTATTAGCACATTGGGGTTTTGTCCTGTGGCAGCTTGGACAGATACGTATTGTGCACGAACATTTCCTGCGAACAGACAGAGTACAATCCCAAGTAGTAATTTGATTTTCATAAGAAGACAATAAATGGAACGAGACTTATGCGTGGGAGGAAATCAAATCAAGCAGACCATGAATTGTGCTTGTCTGACGGAATGTTGTTGAACTATCTTACAAGCGTGACGGACCCTTTCTTGAGGAGTGTGCGGTTGGGGTTGGAGTAGCGGATGTATTCAATGGCCCAGACATAAACGCCGGCGGGCGCGGGCTTGCCGCCGATGGTGCCGTCCCAAAAAGCCTCGGTATCTTCCGTGATGAAGAAGAGGCTGCCGTAACGGTCGTATATCTTCAGACGGTAAAAGGCAACGTCCCTGGCTATGGGTTGGAAGACATCGTTGACACCGTCTTCATTCGGCGTGAAGGAGTTTGGAACATAGAGGGAGAACTCGTCGACGACAGGGATGACGAATGTGGTGTCATCTTCGCAGCCATCGATGTTGGTGACCACGAAATGGACGGTCATATTGTCGGAGGCGGTCACGTGATAGGCGTGCTCGGGATTCTGCGTGGTGGAGGTGCCGCCATCGCCGAAGTTCCAGAAGTAGGAGTTGATGTCGCTGCCCGTTGATTCGTTGTAGAAGTAGACGGTTTCGCCGTTGTTGGGCTCGTCGGGGGAGAAGGAGAGCATGGCGTGTGGGAAGTCGGAGACATGGACGGCATTGTGCAAGGTGAGCGAGTCGGAGCATCCCGGGGCGGTGGAGAGCCAGAGGTTGACATCGTAGTATCCGGCATCCCCAAGCGTCAGGTGCAGCTGGCTCGATTGTGTATAGGTCGTGTCGAAGGCGTTTTCGCCGTAAACCCGCCAGCGGATGTCACACTCATCAGGAACGTCGACAGCCCGGAAGATGACAGGGAGAGGAGCGCATCCGTTCTCGGGATTGACACGGATGTCAGCGACAGGTTGCTCAAAGATGGTGACGTCTACCTGGGCGGTGTCGGCCTGGCATCCGTATCTGTCTTTGGCAATCACATGGTAAGTCCTTCCACTGGAGATGTCGGCATCTGATGTCTGTGTGTTGGGATTGGTGATGCCGGTGGTGGGCGTCCATTGCCATAGCAAATCGTCGGCGCCGCTGTTCATGTCCACAGTGATGGCGTCACCATGGTGACAGTATTTGATGGTGGTGTCCACCAATTCGATGACAGGATTGCACTTCAGGTGAAAAATCAAAGTATCGATACGGCCGGCATCGGGGTGCCCGTTGTAATAATAGTCGTCACAGTACACGGTGGTGACAACGAGCATCACCTCTTTCACCGCATTGCCGAAGTCAACCGTGTCGTTTACCTTCAGATGCATACGGATGACAGAGTCGTCGGCATGGTAATAAACCTCGTTGTTTGTCTGGTTCAAGGTGCTCCAGAGGGAACCATTCAGATAAGAGAGCTGATAGTCGGTGCCCTCTTCTGCATTTCCCAGAAACTCTATGTCGGCATGGTAGATGCCTTGCAGGACCGCTCTGGGAAGATTGAAATAAATGTCCACATCACGGCAGTTTTGCACGAGTGTGTCCCCATATTCGGTGGAAATCTGGTCTCGGATTTTGAAAATCTCACTCACTTGCACCGAAGGACTGTAGAAGCTGCCTTCTTCAAGGAAAACGCCCGAATCGTAGGCGTTGTCGCCTGAATTTCCAACGGTGAGGTGCATTGTGTAGGGTTGGCAGGCCAGAATGGTTGCCTGGGCGGTCAGGCTGGTGGTGTATCCGTCGTATTGAACAGCAGTACCGTTGTTGTTATTGTGGTAATAAGGTGTGTTGAGTATATGGTTTACGTTGTCGATGGTCACGGCGATGCCGTTGGGGTTTTGGGCGGTGATGCTATGAGGGATGATGGCCACGTTCTTGGTCGTCGGAGCGGAGGTTATGGGGTCCGGTCCCGACAGCAGAAAAACAAACACGTCATTATAACCGGCATTCACGAACTCTTCATACTCTTCTGAACCGAAAATGTAATTGAAGGCAAAGGTGTCTGAATAGGCTACGAAGTTGAATTCCAATGCGGAACAACCATGAAGTTGTCCTGAAGCATACGGTTGCAGTTGAGGGTCTACGTATTCGGGTGTCACAGGCGCCGAGCTGCTGCCTGAGCTGTTGGGGCCGTTTGCCACGCTTACGTTGCCAGTAGTCATGATCAACCCCGAATGGTAAGGGAATGCGGTTCCCGAATAACTGAAAGTGCCGATTTGCGGGGTTGCGATGTTTCCTGTGCTGTTGTTGAACTTTGCATTGGAAAGCAATACGCCTTGTCCGGCCAAGTGGTTGTTGATCAGCGTGGTGGGATTTTGTCCGACTGCCGACTGCGTGGTCAGGGACTGTGCGGATATGTTCACAGCCAACATTATGATGGCGACGGCCAAGAGTGTTTTTTTCAGTTTCATATCAGTGTCGTACTTAGAATTGTACTTTTAGTTTCCCATGTTCAGTTTCAGCAGGCGCGATGCCTGTGTTTTGAGGTCAGAGGTTGACGACGGCGACGGCTCTTTCGATGCGGCGGTGGACTTCTTCAGTACCCATCAGCTCAATCATCGTGAAGAGCTCGGGGCCGCGTGCAGTGCCCACTAATGCGATGCGGACGCTGTTGAGGATCTGTCCCATGTTCAGCTCGCGCACTTGGATGTAATGCATCACGGCATCTTGGGCCTTCTGTTTGTCGAAGGGTTGGAACGCCCGCAGCATGTCATCGATGACCAACAAGTGTTTGCCCGTGCCCTCTTTCCAACGTTTCTTCAAGGCCTGAGGGTCGTATTCCGTCGGAGCTTGGAAGAAATACCACGCCTGTTCCCAGAAGTCGTTGGTGAAATTCAATCTGTCCTTAATTAGTTCTATAACGTTTTTCACATACTCTGCGTTGCACTCCACCTGATTTTTTTTCAGGATTTCCACAAAATGGGGGTATAGTTCATCGGCACTTTTCATCTGGATGTATTCATGGTTGAACCATTTGGCCTTGTCGAGGGAGAACTTGGCACCGGCCTTGCTGATTTTTTCGATGGAGAAGGCATCGATGAGTTCTTGCAAGGTCATCATTTCCTGGTCGTTGCCGGGATTCCAGCCGAGGAGGGCCAGCATGTTGATGACGGCTTCGGGCAGGTATCCCGACTCGCGGTAGCCCGAGGAGGTCTCGCCGCTCTTGGGGTCGGTCCACTGCAGCGGGAACACGGGGAAGCCGAGGCGGTCGCCGTCGCGCTTGCTGAGCTTGCCGTTGCCGTCGGGCTTGAGCAGCAGGGGCAGGTGCGCGAACTGCGGGGCCTCCCAGCCAAAGGCCTTGTAGAGCATCACGTGCAACGGGGCGGAGGGAAGCCACTCCTCGCCGCGGATGACGTGCGTGATTTTCATCGTGTGGTCATCCACGATATTGGCTAAATGATAGGTGGGCATCCCGTCAGACTTGTACAGTACCTTGTCGTCAAGCAGGGAGGAGTTGATGACAACCTCGCCGCGCACAAGGTCGTGGACATGGATGTCCACGTTGTCGGGATATTTGAAGCGCACCACGAAGGGGTCGCCGGAGGCGAGGCGACGCTCCACCTCGTCGGCAGGCAGTGTCAGCGAGTTGACCATGCCCAAGCGCGTGCTGGCATCGTATTGGAACGTCTTCTTCTGGCTTTCGGCCTCCTTGCGCTTGGCATCCAGCGAATCCGGCGTGTCGAAGGCGTAGTACGCCCAGCCGTCGCGCACCAGCTGCTCGGCATAGGGCTTGTACATGGCCTTGCGCTCCGACTGGCGGTAGGGACCGTATTCCCCGCCGATGCCGACACCTTCGTCGAATTGGATGCCTAACCATTGGAAGGCCTCGATGATGTAAGCTTCGGCACCTTCCACGAAGCGTGTCTGGTCGGTGTCCTCGATACGCAGTAATAGCGTGCCGTGGTTTTTCTTGGCGAATAGATAGTTATATAAGGCTGTCCTTACACCGCCAATGTGCAGAGGACCAGTGGGAGATGGGGCAAAACGTACTCTTGGATTCATTTTTTTTCTTTTTTAAGCCTGCAAAAATACGAAAAAATTAAACAGCTTTTTTGTACTTTTGCCAACCCGAATTCGAAAAAATCATGAATATGAAAACTATGAGTAAAATCAACGTTTTGGCTGTTATAAGCCTGGCAACATTGACCCTGTTTTTCTCAGGTTGTGGAACCAAGAGCCTGGAGGCTTCCCTCCAGAAGGAAGCTCCCGCCGATGTGCGAACGGTCTCGCTCTCCTACAGTGATTCCGTTTCTGTCAATGGTTTGGGTAGCGGTGTCCGCATAAAGGCCGATTACCCCACTTACGGCAGCCCGCTTGTCGTGAACAGCATCCGCGAATGGATCTCCGAGTCGATGGGCGGCACCTACACGGGCAGTTTGGCCGACGGCAGGGACATGCTCCAATATTATGTGAAGAGCATCAACAAGGATTTCCAAAAGGAGCTGGCCGAATTCGAGGCGCCTGAAGAAGATATGGCTTCTTGGTATAGCTTCGACGAGTTTACGAAGGAATACGAGACCGACCTGCTCGTGACCTACAACCATGTTTTCGAAACTTACACGGGCGGGGCGCACGGCTCACACGGTGCCGTGGGCCAGACTTTCCGGAAAATCGACGGTCGCCGCATGGATTGGAGCGTTTTTCAGTCCAATAGACTGGAAGATCTTCGCCATGTCGTGAAAAAGGCCATTCAGGAGCAGTATTTCGATATGATGGATGAGGAAGAGTTCAAGAACCTCATTCTTGAGGAACAGCAACTGTATTTCCCGCTGCCCGAAACACCTCCCTGTTTTTTAGAAGAGGGTGTAGAGTTTACCTACCAAATCTATGAGATTGCCCCGTATGCCGCAGGTCAACCCTCCTGTGTTATCCCTTACGAGATTTTGTCACCATATTTTTCCACTACGGGCAAATCCTTGATTTCCAATACAACTATTGCCAATAATTAGTCTACCATGATCAATCGTCGTTTCACGCCATGGGTGCTTCCGCTCCTCTTTTTGCCGTTGTTGTTCTCAGCTTGTAAACGTGTGGAAGTGTTGACGCCTTCTGAAGAGGTGCGTTACCTGAACTCCAAGTTCGGCTGCATCAGCAACGACTGGGAGTTTGAGTACCAAGGAGAGTGGTATCCTGCAACCGTGCCCGGCAACATCCACGACGATTTGTTGCACAATCACTTGATTCCCGACCCTTACTATGGCACCAACGAGGATTCCGTGCAGTGGGTGGCCGACAGCGTCTGGAGCTACCGGCTGCTCTTTGACAAGGACTGTGCTGGCAGCCGCGACTTCGACCATCGGCAGTTGGTGCTCGAAGGACTTGACACTTACGCACAGGTTTTCCTCAACGGCCAGCGACTGACTGCTACCGACGGCACCGAGCGTCCGAACAATATGTTCCGCCGCTGGACATTCGACCTTCCCGACGGCTTGCGCGACAAGGACAATGAGCTGATCGTGCGCTTCCTGCCCTCTGCGCCCATCGAGCGTGCGGCGGCGGAGGCCCTCCCGTACCGGCTGCCTGACAGCCGCGTCTTCTCCCGCAAGGCCCAGTACGAGTCGGGCTGGGACTGGGGCCCGAAGCTGATTACCTGCGGCATCTGGAAGAATGTCTATATCCGCAGCTATAGCGAATATCGCGTGGAGGACGTCTATGTGCGCGACACGAAACCCACGACGGATAGTGCCGGCACATGGGAAACCACTGTGGAGGTCACCGTGCTGTCTGATAAGGAAACAAAGGCCACACTTTTGGTGGAAGTCAACGATGCGGACGGGATCAATTTGACGTTTCGGCAGAAGGTGCGCATCCAGCCGGGCGAGAACAAACTCTCGCAGCTTGTCGAGATTCCGCATCCAAAGTTATGGTGGCCCAACGGGATGGGCGAGCCCCATCTTTACTATTATACAGTACGCTTGGAGAATCGTGCACGCAAAAGCGAGCACGCGCCCGTGGCGCATGGCCTGCGCACGGTGAAACTCCAGCGCGTGAAGGATGCCATTGGCGAGTCGTTCGCCTTTGAGGTCAACGGGAAACCCTGCTTTATGCGGGGTGCCAACTGGATTCCGGCCTCCTCCTATCCCGGTACGATGGGCCGACCAGAGGGTAACGACCGCTATTATCAGCTGCTGCACGACTGCCAGGCAGTAAATATGAATATGGTGCGCGTGTGGGGCGGCGGCATCTACGAGGACGATGCCTTCTACAACTATTGCGACCAGTTCGGGCTGCTGGTGTGGCAGGACTTCATGTATGCCTGCAACCCCTATCCCGGTGACGACGCCTTCCTGAAAAATGCAAGACAGGAGGCCTTGGAGCAGGTTACGCGCCTGCGCAACCATCCCTGCATCGCCATCTGGTGCGGCAACAACGAGGTACACAACGGCCTTGAAGACTGGGGCTGGCAAACCGCCCTGCAATGGTCCGATGAGGTGAATGCGCAGTTGTATGCCGATTTTCATCAGCTTTTTGAAAAGATATTGCCTGAAACGATAGATGCTTTGAGTTTTACGACTCCCTATATTTCCTCATCTCCCACCTACGGTTGGGGGCACGAGGAGTGCTGTACCCATGGATGCTCCCACTATTGGGGTGTTTGGTGGGGAGAGCTGCCCTTTACGGTGTGGCCCGAAAAGACCGGCCGTTTTATGACCGAATACGGCTTCCAATCCTATCCCGAATATGCGCTTTGGGAGCAATATGTGGATGCGGGCGAACGGAATCTTTCCTCTCCTTCGATGAAAAACCACCAGAAGCATGGCCGCGGGGTGGAGATCATCCGCAAGGCGATGCAGGAGATGGGCTATACGAAGACCGACGATCTGGCCGAGTTCGCTCTTGTCAGCCAGTGGGTGCAGGCCGAGGGCATCGTGCAGGCCATCGACGCGCACCGCATCGACCGCGAGCGTTGCCGGGGCACGCTCTATTGGCAGCTCAACGACTGCTGGCCCGTGGCCTCCTGGAGCAGCATCGACTGCACGGGCCGATGGAAACTACTGCACCACCGCCTCAAGGACGCCTACGCCAACGTAGCCATCGCCGTGCGGCATGTCAACGACACCACGATGGAACTTTTTGTGGTCAACGACTCCCTTGCAGAGGTGACCTGTCGGGTGGACTGGCGGCTCTTGTCAGCAGTTCATCCTCCCGAATTGATGGAGACGGGGAGCAAGACTGTGACAGTGCCCTCCGACGGGGCCGTGAAGGTGGCGACCCTTCACCGTGGCCGCTATTACGACCTGATAGAAGCCGATCTGATACGGAATGGGGCTGTGAAAGCCACCAAAACCTCCTTTTTTGTGATGCCCCGTCACGAATGGGTGCTCACTTCTTCAACACCACTCTCAAGGACGAGGGAATAATCTTGATGTCAAGGTCTTGGGTGAACATCACCGGCTCCCCGTCGATGTTGACGACGGCGGGTTCGGGGCGATGTACGGTAATGTGCTCGGCCTTGATTTCGGTGAAGTAGCGTGAATGGTCAAGGCGTTCGAGCAGAAGTTGTGATGCCACGAGGGCGGCACGGTGCAGGGGGGGACGGTTGAGGATGCAGACATTCAGCAGACCGTCAGACAGGTCTGAATTAGGGGCGATGACGGCGTTGTAGCCGAACTGATTGGCGTTGGCAAACGAGATGAGCAGCGGACTGCATTCAAGGGTGCTGTGCTCATCGAAGGTGAGGGTGTAGGTTTGCGGGGTAAAATGCATGTAGTTTTCAAGCGCATACTTGGCGTATGGCAGAAACCCGCGACGGGGGTCGTTGGAGAAGTCGTAGGCTGTCTGTGCGTCCAGGCCGATGCCGGCAATGCTGACAAAAGGGGTGCCGTTGACCGAGGCTGTGTCGATGGTGTGGATTTTCCCCGTATTGAGCAGCTTGATGGCGTTGATGTGCAGTAAGGGGAGATGCAGGCTGCGCGCCAGCCCGTTGCCGGATCCGTAGGCGATGATGGCCAACGCCGTTTCTGTGCCAATCAGCGCTTTGGCAACCTCGTTGATGGTGCCGTCCCCGCCAACCGCAGCCACGATGTCATACCCCTCTCGCACACCTTGTTCAGCCAACAACTGTCCGTGTCCTGCGTATTTGGTGTGCAGAATGGTGTAGTCGTATTGCTTGATATCCAAAAAAGTCTTTACCGAGCGGGTGAAGAATCCTTTGCGGTGATGTCCTGCAATGGGGTTGACAATAAATAGTATTCTTTTTTTCATATAGAAAAGAGTTTTCCTTGATGACTGTCGCTTTCGGCCAGGTGCTTTTCCACGGCTCTCACGACGGCGTCGTATTTTATGCCGTGCCAGCCGGGCGTGGCGGTGTATCGTGGGGGAACTGCGCTGGCGAGCCGTTCCACGGCGAAGGCGGGATTGAGATGCGACAAGTGTTCGGCTAAGAACGTCACGTACCCTTCGAACGTGAAGTGGTGGAAGTCCTCAGGATGCGACAGGTATTCTTGCTCCATCGCCGTGCCTTTGATAATCTGTAACTGGTGGAACTTGATGTGCTGCATGGGCAGGGCGTTGACCTTACGGACATCTTCTAACCATTGGTCCGGTGATTCTCCGGGCAAGCCGAAGATGAGGTGTGCTCCGCACTCGATGTTGCGGGCGTGCAGTTGCCATAGAGCATGTTGCGAGCAGGCGAAGTCGTGGCCGCGATGGATGCGGCGCAGTGTCTCGTCTCGGCAACTCTCCACCCCGACCTCCACGCACAGTCGTGTCTTTCCAGAAAGTTCCTCCAAGTAGTCGAGCACATCGTCTCCGAGACAGTCAGGGCGTGTGGCAATGGTTATGCCCACGATGTTAGGAACGTTCAAAGCCTCCTCGTGCAGCGCGCGGAGATGCTCCACGGGTGCATACGTGTTGGAGAATGCCTGGAAGTAGGCGATGTAACCCTTGATGTTGCGGTTGTGGTGGAGATGGAATGACATGCCTTCCCGAAGCTGTTCGGAGATGCTTTTGGTGGGTGTGCAATACGACGGGTTAAACGCTTTGTTCAGGCAGTACGAACAGCCTCCCACACCGCGTGTGCCGTCGCGGTTGGGGCAGGTGAACCCAGCATTGACAGGGAGCTTCTGCACGCGCCCGCCATAGCGGGCCTTCATGAATGCGTTGTAGGAATGATAGCGACGCCCGTCGCCCCATGGGAAAAGGTCGGAATCGGACATCTGACTATGCGTTTTATTGGAACAGGAGGTTGTCCCCGAAAGGATCTAATGTATACAGGCTTTTCTTGTCGGGGTTGACCAGGAAGATGAACTCATGTTTCTGCTTGTCGCCGGTCGTGTAGGAGCTGGTGACCATGTAGAGCAGGATTTTTTTGTTACTGAGCGCCCCCCCGTCCAATAGGGATTCAACGTCTTCCTGGGCGTGATAGATGTCCTTCAGAAGGAGATATTGCACCTCGGTGCTATGGTCACCCTCCTGATTGGCGTATTGCTCCTCTGCTTCTGCCGCCATGCCTTGGAGCATCTCGAGGGTCAGTTGCGCATAGCCGACCTCGGTGATCGTGTCCACGCATTCGATGGTCAATTCTTTGTAGTCTTTAATGTTTTCCTCTTGGAGGTATGCTTTGGCCAACGGCTTCATCTTCCGTTGAAGCTTGTAGACTTCTGTGTCTTTGCAGGCGTTGCAAAAGACAAGTGCGCCGAGTAGCAGGCCTGCAATAGTGGCGGATAAACGAATTTTGTGGCTCATATCTTAGAAAACGAAACCGTAACGTTGCAGATCCGCAGTGTTTGAGTTGGCCGGCAGGGTTTGAATGCGCCCATATTGGCTCATGTTGAAATTGCCGAAGTCGAAGACCTCCTTGCCTTGGAGACTCATTTTCACGTGCATGGGCACGGCGCTGCGGAAGCGGTAGCCATTGGCTTTTTTGCTCTCTTGCAGCTCGTTAAGTTTTTGGCTGACAGCATCCGTGGAAAACATCGGGCTGAGATCCAGTCTGTAGACGTTGTTGCCCGTAAGGTTGTCGAAAGAGACTCCTTTGGTGGGGTCGAAGGCGAAGAGCGGACACGACATGGATTTGTCGGGGATGACGTAGAAAGTGTAGATGATTTCGTCTTCGAGGGTGAGGCCCGTAAACAGGGAGAGGTAGTTCTCTTCCCATTGTTTGAGCTCTTCGAGCATGCGGGAGATGGCCTCCTCGGAATAAGGGGTCTCCTGTTCGCCGGACACGAGGCTGTATTGGTCCTTGCGGCTCTTGCTGATGGCATCGGCAGCCTCCTGGGCTTTCTGAATATTGGATTTGGAAACCTTGCGGGTCTTGTTGGCGGGCACTTGCGTCACCACGCCGTCGATGATCTTGGTCTCCATATAAGAGTCCTCCTGCTCGGAGTAGGAAAGCTCGGAATAGTTCTTGAAGAAATCGGGGATAGGGGTGGAGGAAGTCGTGTACCAGCGCGTCTCTTTGTCTAAATGGGGTGTGAGGGCTTTGCTTTTGGATGCCTTGTCCACAAAGTTGTTCTTGATTTGTTTTTTGGATAGCTCTACCAGATAGGCCTCGTTGACATCGGGGAGTTGTACGGGCTTGAGGGCGATTTCGCCGACCTTGTAATGGGTGCGGTTCTCTTCAATGACGTTTGTAAGGCCGAGGAGTTGTTCGGCCTGGTCGGCGTAGTAACCCTTGATCTCGCGAACCTTGGTCACGGAGAGGGTGACTTGGAAGCCAGTGGTGGGCAGCATGTAGCAGCAGGTTTGTCCCTTGGCGGGCGAGTTGCTGTCTAAGGGCAGCTTATATACATTCTTTTGTGCATTCACGCAAAGGCACATTGCGCATAATAGCAGTATGGTGCAACCAAAATTTCTCATAATAAATGTATTTTATTGCATGGAAGTGATAAAATGCTGTTTTATAATGCCATCAATCTCGTCTTCCCATGAATATCATGATGTAATACAACAGGGTGGCGAGGGAGGAGAGGGCGGCGATGAGGTAGGTGCGGGCGGCCCACTTGAGGGCGTCCTTGGCCATGGTGGTCTCCTCACCGGAGGTGATGCCGGTCTCGTCAAGCCAGGCTACAGCGCGTTCGGAGGCGTTGTATTCCACGGGCAGAGTGATGAGGGAGAAGAGGGTGGTGAGGGCAAAGAGGACGATGCCGACGAGGAGCACCCAGCGTCCGAGAAGGTTTGAGAAACTCAACAGGAGGATGCCTGCGAGGAGGATCCATTGCGCCCACTGGGATCCGAACTGCACCATCGGCACCATACGGGAGCGCATCATCAGCCATTTGTAGGCGGTGGCGTGCTGCACGGCGTGCCCGCACTCGTGGGCGGCCACGGCAGCGGCGGCGATGCTGTTCTGGCCATACACCCCCTGGCTGAGGTTGACCGTCTTGGTCTGCGGATTGTAGTGGTCGGTGAGCGTGCCGGCCACACAGGTGACCTGCACGTCATAGATGCCGTTGTCACGCAGCATCTTCTCGGCAATCTCCTTGCCCGTGAGACCGCTGCTGAGACGGATCTTGCTGTATTTCTCAATTCTGGCGTTCAAGGTCCTGCTGACGACGAAGCTCAGAATCATTAGGACAATGAAGATAATAAAATACATAGTTGTGCTTTTTTAGTGATTAGAAGTGGGCTGCAAACCTCAGATTTGCGGCCTGCAAAGATACAATAAAATTTTGTACCTTTGCAGGCCAAAAAATATGTGATGATTTCTAATCTGAACACCATCAAACAGCGCTACGGAATTATAGGGTTTGACCCGGCATTGGACCGCGCCATAGACGTGGCTGTGCAGGTGGCCAAGACCGACCTTTCTGTGCTTGTCACGGGGGAGAGCGGTGTGGGCAAGGAGAATTTCCCGCGCATCATCCACGACTACAGCAACCGCAAAAACGGGGTCTACATTGCCGTGAACTGCGGTGCTATCCCCGAAGGAACCATCGATTCCGAGTTGTTTGGCCACGAAAAGGGAGCATTTACAGGCGCGGTGGATACGCGCAAGGGCTATTTCGAGGCTGCCGACGGGGGTACCATTTTCCTCGATGAAGTCGCCGACCTGCCTCTGAGCACCCAGATACGGCTGCTGCGCGTGCTTGAGAGCGGCGAGTTCATCAGGGTCGGCTCCTCCAAGGTGCTCAAGACCAACGTCCGTGTGGTGGCCGCCACCAATGTCAACATTGCCGACCGCATTGCCAAGGGCAAGTTTCGGGAAGACCTTTATTATCGTCTAAACTCGGTGCCCATCCATGTGCCCGCACTCCGGGAACGCAAGGGCGATATCTACCCGCTGTTCATCAAATTCACCACAGATTTCTCGGAAAAATACCATGTACCCTCCATCCAGCTGGACGAGGGAGCCCGCCAAATCCTGCAAGATTACCCGTGGCCGGGCAATGTGCGGCAACTGAAGCATGTCACCGAACAGATATCCCTGTTGGAGACAAACCGTACCCTGACAACCGAAATGCTTGCCCCTTACCTCACAGCCCCCATCGGTTCCAACTTGCCTGCCCTCGTGCGCTCCGAAAGCGAGAACAACGACCAATTCCAGCGGGAAATCCTCTTCAAGTTCATTGCCGAGATGCAACGGGAAATATCGGAACTCAAGGCCACGGTCAACCACCTCGCCTCGGGCAATAGGGTCGCGGCCAACAACAAAAGCCTGCAAGAGTATCCTTTGCGCGACAACGACCTCGACATCGAGATTACCCGTGCCGCCACCGACATGCCGGCTGTGGAACCACACTACGACGATTCCATCGTTGTTGAGGAAGAGGACCTGACAATGGACAAGATGGAAAAAACCGCCATCATCAAAGCCTTGGAACGCAATCACAACAACCGCAAGTTGGCCGCGCAAGAACTGCATATTTCGGAGCGGACATTATATCGGAAAATCAAAGAATATGGATTGTAAAGGCAAAAAAATGACGGAAAAACTCCTGGGTTGGAGTGGGGTACTACTGTTGCTGGCGGTGTTGCTGGCAGGTTGCCGCATGTCCATTTCGTTGACCGGCGGCACGGTGGATCCGCGTGCCAAGACCGTCGCCATCACGACCTTCCAGAACAATGCCTCCTTAGTGAACCCCACGCTCAGCCAGTCCTTCACCACCGCCCTTAAGGACAAAATCCAGGGGCAGACCCCGCTGACCATTGTCAGCACTAACGGCGACTACGAGTTAGAGGGCGAAATCACGGGCTACAACGTCTCGCCTGTGGCCATCCAGGGCAATGAGACCGCCGCCATGAACCGTCTCACCATCACGGTGCGGGTGCGTTTCACCAACAGTTTCGACGACACGCAGAACTTCGACCAGTCATTTTCGCGCTATGCTGACTACTCCAGCACGCAAAACCTCAGCGCTGTTGAGGCCAACCTTGTTTCCACTATTAACGACGCCCTCACGGACGATATCTTCAACAAGGCGTTTGTCAACTGGTAGTTGCTTGTTTATAGTATGCTCAAGCGCCATGGTGTCGCAGAACGGTGTGTACGGGCCTTGTGGCTCGACACACTAAAGCCCGTTAGTGTTTCCATATCTGTAGCTAAAGACGTTCCCACCGCGCCAGCAACCCGTGAGGGGTTGCATGACTGATATGGTGTGTTTTGACAACCCATTGGATATGAATCTCCTATGGAGATTTTGGGCCACACGGGGCATTCGTATTCTACAGATATGGATCCCCTGACGGGGATAGAGCCCTGTTCTATCATATA
>DBYW01000041.1:0-30202 GCA_002311645.1 Bacteroidales bacterium UBA1176 | reverse complement strand
TCATATAAAGATCCCCTGACGGGGATGATGGTGTACGAGTGCGTTCACGAGATTTTTTCTCATTTCCAATCTGCCGTGGGAATTTGCGAAACTTAAATAGATAATGGTTTTTCCTTGAGCAGCCCCGTTAGGGGCAAGAGCTCGGTAGCCAGGGGCTAAAGCGCGATGAACGAGCGCTGCCGCGGGCGTCCTGGCACCTTCGAACTCCCAGTCGCAACAAGTTGCTCCTGTGTTTTGTTTTTCGTTCCTTCTTGCGTCAGCAAGCTGCCGCTGAAGGGGCTCAAAAAGTGAGGGATTACAGATCCCTGTCGCTGCCGCGGGCGTCCTTGCGAGAAAAAGGCATTGCTTCGCAATACCTTTCTTTTTGTATGCCTTCATCCTTATGCCCGCAAGCGGTCATCGGATTCCGGCACACAAAAAAAGCAACGCTTCGCATTGCCTTGCTTTTCTTGCGGAAAGTGAGGGATTCGAACCCCCGGTAGCTGTGACACTACGGCGGTTTTCGAAACCGCTGCCTTAAGCCACTCGGCCAACTTTCCGTGCCCTTTTTGGGGCGGCAAAAATACAAAAAAAATCTAGAAGAACAATTTCCGATGAAATTGTTGATTTCTCGGTGGAAAAATGGCTTTCCGATGGAATGTATTTTTTTGTACTTTTGCAGCCTTAGTCTTTAACAATCAATTCTTAATTTAATATCCTATTCGCTATGAGAAAATTTACTGCTTTATGTCTGATTCTGTTTGCCGCCTTGGGGCTTTCTGCGCAGAACATGACCAATCTGGCCTTTTTCCCCTTCACGGGCAACACGGCCTCCCCGAACACTCCGACCTCCTACTTGGCCGCTTACGGTGACCAAGCCAACTCCGCCGGTCTTTACCTTGACGGTACCCACGGCTCCTCCTCCTGGGCATCCGATGAGTTGACCTCCAATAACGGAACCACCATCAACGCACAATATGGTGTCTCATCCGACAAGGATTTGGCAACTATCAACTTAAGTGCGAACGGCAAGTCCATCGTGTTCCACTTTTCCACCGCAGGATACCAGAATGTGGTTATGACGATGGCAGCACGCCGCTCCGCAACAGGCTTCAACAGCACCGTGTGGTCATACAGTACTGACGGAACCAATTTTACTGTACTGCCGAATTTTTCCACCACTCCGGACACGACCGGAGCGTACAGACTGCAGACGTTGGATTTTACGGGCTTTTCCGCTATAGACGACCAACCCAATGTCTATCTGAAGTGCACATACGACGGGGCTACGGCCAATAACGGTTCCTTCCGCATCGACAATGTGCTGATCGCCGCCTATCCCGCTGGTCCCGATGTGTGGGCCCCGACCATCTCCTCTGTGGTCCCCAATGATTCCACCACCCTGACGGTGACCTTTAACGAAGCATTGGATGCCACTACCGCCCAGACAGCCGCCAACTATGTGCTGGACAACAACGTGACGGTTACTGCCGCCACCCTCAACACCAATGTCGTCACCCTGACTACCAGTGCCTTGACCGAAGGTACCACCTATACTTTGATCGTCAGCAATATAGCCGACCAAGCTGGCAATGTGATGACTCCCGACACCGTTGCGTTCACCTATGGCGTCTCCAGCGAGTTCGTCTGTGCCAACATCGCCGAGCTGCGCAGCAAACTGGCCTACACCGACAACAGTGCCGCTGTAAACGACAACACTGAATACAAACTCGAGGGCGAAGTGATTGTGACCGCCGTGGCCTCTTACAACAACCAGAAGGTCATTCAAGATGCCACTGGCGCCATCCTCATCTACGACCCGAGCGGCACTCTGGGCAACTACGATGTGGGCGACAAGATCTCCAACCTTTATGGCACCCTTACCAATTACTACGGCTTCTTGGAATTCAAGCCTACGGCCGCCGGCGGCCAGCCTATTGACATCTTCCAAGATGTGACACCGTTGGAAATTACTCTTGATCAGCTTCTTGATGATGATTTCATGATCAACCACCAGGCCGAGTTGATCAAGCTTACCGATGTCAGCTTTGCCAACCCTGGCGGTAATTTCCAAGTGCTCAACACATACGAACTTACCCAGAATGGCACTACAAACACTGCTGTCTATCCCTATTTCCAAGACGCCAACTACATCGGCGCCGAAATTCCGGCCGGCACCTTGAGCATCTTGGGCGTGAATTTTGCCACCAGCAAGATTGGCAGCAACTATCCTCCTTTCCAATACTACATCGTGCCGCGCAGCACCGGCGACTTCTTGACTTCCGCCATCGCCGAGTATGAGATCAACGGCATCGCTGTTTATCCGAACCCCGCCCGTGATTATGTCACCTTCAGCACCAGCGAGCTCGTGGAGAGCGTCGCCCTCTATGATGTCACTGGCAAGCGCGTGCTTTCCGCTGAAATCAGCGACAATCGCGTTTCCGTGTCCGGTCTCACTGACGGTGTCTACTTCGCTCGCCTGTACAGCCAAGGCAAGCAGGTCGGTATCGCCAAGATTGTGAAGAAATAAGCCGCTGTCGCGGAATGACAATTTTCAAGGAGTAAACAGTTAGTTTAACGACAAAATGAGGAGGCCGGTGGAATTCCGGCCTCCTTTGTTTCCCGTATGAATGACACATTTGGCAAGCACTATAAATTGACGGACTGGGGCGACACCCATGGAACGTGTCTGGAGGGTAGGATAGAGGGGTGCCCTGCGGGTGTCTGTGTGCCTGCGGAGTTCGTGGTTTCCGAAATGGCTCGCCGCGCGCCTTCATTGCACGCTCTATCCACGCGCAGGATGGAAGACGACCCCGTGGAGTTTCTCTCCGGCCTGGATGGTGAGCGGCGCACGACAGGAGAGCCCATCCACTTTCGCATTCTCAACCGCGATGTGCGCGTCAACGAGGCCAACCGGCATGTGATACGTCCCTCACATGCCTCGTTCTCTTATTTCAAAAAATACGGCTACGAGGACAATGAGTTGTGCGGGCGCGCTTCGGCGCGCCAGACCGCCTGCCGTGTGGTGGCAGGCGCCGTGGCCAAGTGCTTCCTGAAAACAAAAGGCATCACTATCACGGCGGAGACACTCTCCACGGGCACCCCTTGCCGTGAAGGTGACAGCGTGGGTGCACTTGTGCAATGCCGTATCGCAGGTCTGCCCGCCGGCTTGGGCGAGCCGATCTACGACAAGTTCTCCGCACGCCTCGCATACGCGATGCTCTCCATCAATGCCGCCAAAGGCTTCGAGATAGGGGAGGGGTTCCGTGCCGCTGCGATGGCAGGCTCCCAATACAACGACCTGCTCACGTCCGGTTTCGGGTTTGCCACCAACCACGACGGCGGCGTGCAGGCTGGCATCACCAACGGCCAGGAGGTTTTCTTCAGAGTTGCTTTCAAGCCTATACCGTCGGTGCGCTTCGACCAGCCTTCCATTGACTATGAAGGCCACCCCGCCGTATGCCACGGATCCGACCGCAACGACTTGTGCGTCGCCCCGCGCGTGCTGCCCGTCGTGGAGGCCATGGCCGCCATGGTGGTGATGGACTTTTTGTAGCATCATGCGTCGTGAGATGCTGGAAAAGTCTTTTTGGACGGGTGATGGAGCATAGCGAAATTTTGTGTACATTTGCACCGCCTTTCCGAAGGGCTGAAGATGCCTGAAATAAAGGAATTATTTGTTCTGATTTTTCATTTATTAACCCAAAATAATCTAAAAACATGTCTTTTAATTTAAGAAACAGAAACTTTTTGAAGTTGTTAGACTTCACCCCGAAGGAAATTCAGTATATGCTGGACCTCGCGCGCGACCTCAAACGTGCCAAATATGCCGGCACAGAGCAACCCCGTCTGAAAGGCAAGAACATCGCTCTGATTTTCGAGAAGACCTCCACCCGTACTCGTTGCGCTTTCGAAGTCGCTGCATACGACCAAGGTGCACATGTCACTTATCTGGGACCTACCGGCTCCCAAATCGGCATCAAGGAGTCCATGGCTGACACGGCTCGCGTGCTCGGACGTATGTTCGACGGCATCGAATATCGTGGCTTCAAGCAGACTACCGTTGAGGAACTCGCCAAGTTCGCCGGCGTGCCCGTCTGGAACGGCCTCACCAACGAATTCCATCCGACCCAAGTGCTCGCCGACTTCCTGACCATGAGCGAGCATGTCGACAAGCCCCTCAACCAAGTCACCTACGCTTATCTCGGCGATGCCCGCTACAATATGGGCAACTCCCTGATGGTGGGTGGCGCCAAGATGGGTATGGACGTGCGCATCGTCGCTCCGAAGAGCCTCCAACCCAGCAAGGAACTCATCGCTGAGTGCAAGAAGATCGCCAAAGAGACGGGCGCTACTGTCACCGTTACTGATGATGTCAAGAAGGGCGTCAAGGGCTGCGACTTCCTCTATACCGACGTGTGGGTCTCCATGGGCGAGCCGGTCGAGGTGTGGGAAGAGCGCATCAAACTGCTCAAGCCCTACCAGGTCAACAAGGAAACGATGAAGCTGACGGGCAACCCCAAGTGCAAGTTCATGCACTGCTTGCCTGCTTACCACAACCTCGAAACCCAGGTGGGTCGCGACGTCAACAAGCAGTTTGGCTTGGATGGCATTGAAGTGACCGAAGAGGTCTTCGAGTCTGAAAACTCCATCGTTTTTGACGAGGCCGAAAACCGCATGCACACCATCAAGGCTGTGATGGTGGCCACGCTTGGCGACTAAGGGAAGTTCTGAACTCAAAATAGAAAGTTCAAAGAATGTCCTGGCGAAAGGATGTTCTTTGAACTTTTTTTATTTGGGCGTGCCGGCGCGGCGGCGGAAATCACGTCCGTTCCGTAGAGACACAGTGCATTGCGTCTCTACAATCACGTATGTTACAAGATATTTCCGCCGCCGCGCCGTCGGGCTTTACGCTTCAATGGCTGGCAGCAAAGGAACAGGTGCTTGGCAGTCTCACCCTTGCAGCAAATCTCCATAGATATACAACGGTTTCCACGCCAGCCATTTCCACTGCAATCCCTCACGCGAGCTCGTCTGACGATACATCTGTCTCGCGGCGAACAATGCACAATCTCGTCTCAAGGTGCTCCCGCGCCGCGATTTTCCCGCACAAAAAAAAAGACGCGATATCGCGTCTTTTCTCTCGCATCAGTCGGGGTGATCCGACTCGAACGGACGACCCCTTGCACCCCATGCAAGTGCGCTAAGCCAACTGCGCCACACCCCGATGCTTTCGAGGCCGCAAAAATACACTTTTTTTGATATGGATTGCTGTTGATAATTTTTTTTTTGTAACTGTCGGATATTTGCTATCTTTGCAGCCTTTTTCAAGAATAGTCACTATGAGAAAATATGCCCTTTCTATCTTGCTGTTTCTGTTTTTTGGAGGACTTTTCGCACAAAACGTCACGCAACAAGAGGCTGCCATGGTTGCGGAAAGTTTCTTCCGGACGCAAGAAAAGTCGTTGGTCAGTTGCGCAGACATCGCCATGTCGGGCGCTGTGCCGCTCTATTATATCTTCAATGCCGACAATGGCTATGTGATTGTGTCTGCCGACCGTCGCGTGCCCCCCATTCTGGCCTTTTCCGACCATCGTCCGTATGATGCATCCGAGATGGTTCCGCCCGCCAAGATGTGGCTGGACCACTATCGGCAGCAATTAGTCGAACTCAAGGCACAGCCTGCAGGCCTGCAGCCCGAGCATGCGTCTTGGGCACGCTTGTCGCGAGGGGAACAACCCCTGCGCGAGGTTGTCGAGGGTGTGGAACCGTTGGTGCATTCCCATTGGGGACAAGGCAAGTTCTATAACTACTATTGTCCCGTCGACTATGCAGGCGAGAACAACCATGTGGTCACCGGCTGCGTGGCTACGGCCATGGCACAGCTTATATATTATTTCCGATTCCCGGAAACGGGCATCGGCTCCTATTCCTATACGGATGCGAACTATGGCGTGCAGTCTGCCGACTACGGTGCCACCACATATAACTACGAAGCCATGTGCGACGAGCCCACCGCCATCAATCCTGAAATTTGCAAGCTGATGCACCACTGCGGTGTGGGCGTCGATATGGTATACGGACCTGATGGCTCCGGTATGTACAATCATAGCGCCGCCCGCGTCCTCCGCACTTTCTTTAAGTTCAGCCCGCAAACCGAGTACCTCTTCCGTGACTCCACGGACTTGGACTGGGACAGTGTCATCGTCTCCCATTTGGAGCGCCGCATCCCGATGTATTATGCAGGATGGAGCAATCCCGAGACCAACAATGGTCACGGCTTCATAGTCGATGGCTACAAAATCGTGGACAGTGCCTACTATTATCACTTCAATTTCGGATGGGACGGCTATGCCGACAACTATTTCTATACAGACCATCTCAATGTCTCCGGCACCCATTTCAACTTGGCGCAGGAGTTGATTGTGAACGCCTATCCCGACACGGCGCAATACACCTATCCGACTCCGCAGCCCCTCACGGGCAGCAAGACGCTCGTCGCCTTGGCCGGCTCGTTCACGGACGGCAGCGGCGATGCGGAGCACTGTCTCCCCAACATGAACTACGAGTGGCGCATTGTCCCGGATGTTGACACGTTGGAGAGTATCACCCTTGACATCAACTACTCACTTGCCGAGGGCGACACCCTCTGGATTGCACCCAACTGTATTAACACTTTTTATATGCTGACTGCTGATACGGGGCATTGGCACGAGGTGTTCCCCTGTGCAGAACTCGATGTGCGCATAGTTACCTCGGGAGTCTCCAACTCGCAGGGTTTCCGCGCCAACTACACCACTGCGTTGCCGAAGTATTGCAGCGCCGTCTCCATGCATACCGCACCCACGGGCAACCTTACCGATGGCAGTGGTGTGCACGCCTACGCACCGTTCACTCATTGCATGTACCGCATCATGCCTTCCGGCTACAATGGTATGTGGTTGGATATCCACTCATTGGAGCTTACGCCTGGACGCGATTTTTTGCGCATCTACAGACGCCCCGCCTCCCAGGCTAACCTGTTGGCTGAGCTGACGGGAACACTGAACGATACGTCTTTCGTGTTTGACTTCGCAAGACTGGATCTCGTGTTGGAGAGCGACGACAGCCCTTGCTCGGGAGGCTTTGACTTGTCCTACACTGCGATCCTTTACGGGATTGAAGATCATTGTGCAGATGTGGTGCGCACGTGGCCGAATCCGGCCACCAACATCCTCCACGTGCAGGGCAACACACCGCTGCGACTCGTGGAAGTATTCGACCTGCAAGGACGCAAGGTGTGGAGCAGCTCTGCGCGGGATGTGCAATTCGACATTCCGGTGTCAGACTGGACATCAGGCCTGTATTTTGTCAAAGCAATGACATCCGATAAAACCTTTACCACGAAATTCATTAAACAATAACCATATTATTTCACCCTAAAAAGCATGAGAAAACATTTACCATTCTTCGTTCTCGCCCTCTTTATGATTGCGCAATCATCCCTTTTTGCCGGAAGCAACATCCAAATGAGCACCATCGACCAGACCATCAAGACCGTCAGGTCCATCTCCTCTATGTCGGATGCCCTGGTGGAGCGCGGTGTCAAGCAGGCTGCCGCCTTGTGGAACGACAAAGACGGCACTCAACAGGATTTCCAAAAGTTTTGCAGAGAATATTATTGCAAAGATTTGAATGAGAAAACCGCTCTTTTTAATCGTATTTGCGATAATTTTGAGGTTATTTACGGTCATAATCACAGAATTTCCATCGAGTTGATGCGTCCAGAGCAGCTGACAGGCTACGAAGCCACCTCCGTGGACCAGCTTTTCGGTGCCTATAGCGGCATGGCCCATTTCCAGGAAGACATGTTCAACAGCAAGTTGGCATTTGTGGTCATCCTCAATTTCCCGCATTTCACCTTGAAGGAGAAACAGCGCAACGGTCATCGTTGGTCGGATTTGGAATGGGGTTTTGTGCGCTTGGGTGATGTGTTCACCTCGCGTGTGCCCTCTTCCGTAGAGCAGCGCATCGCCAATGTGAGTGCCGCCGCCAACGCTTATATCGACAATTTCAATATCAATATGAAACAGGTGGGGAGCTATCACAATGAGTTCTTCTGGTATTCATCGCTTCCCCTGATTTCCCACTGGGGACTGCGTGATGAGTTGAAGGCCGCTTATGCCGACCCGACACACGGCAGCGACAAGCAAGAGGTACTCTACGACGTGATGAAGCGTGTTATCAAGGACGAAGTGCCCCTTGATGTGGTTAAACAGGATATGAGCTATAAATGGTATCCCTCCACCAACCAGATTATGCTCAACGGTATTCAAATATTGTCTGACGAACGCAATCCAAAGTCCCGTTATCAGTTCCTTCTCGATTTCTTCCGTGCCGAGAAGGCTGCTGACGAATATTGTTCCAACAATTTCATCCAACGTAAGTTCGAAGAGGAATACGAGATTTCTGTGGAGGATGCCGAAGCCTTGTTCGTCGAATTGTTGAGCTCCCCCGTGGTGGGAGATGTCGCCAATCTGATTTCCAAGCGTCTTGGCCGCAAATTGCAGCCGTTCGACATCTGGTACGATGGCTTCAAAAGTCGCGGCACACTCGACCAGGGCACCCTTGACCGTATGGTGAAGGAAAAATATCCCAACAAGGAGGCTTTTGCCGCCGACCTGCCCAACATTTTGCAGAAAATGGGCTTTGACCAGGCAAAGGCGAAATTCATCTGCGACCATGTGGCGGTGGATGCCTCTGTCGGTGCCGGACATGCCATTGAAGCCAAGATGCGTGACGACAAGGCCGTGCTCCGCACTCGCGTGGGCAGCGACGGCATGGACTACAAAGGCTACAATATCGGCGTTCATGAGTTTGGCCACAATGTGGAACAAACCATCTCGCTGCACGACGTGCCCAATTATTTCCTTGCAGGTGTGCCCAATACCGCGTTTACGGAAGCTCTGGCCTTTACGTTCCAAGGCAAGGATCTTGAACTGCTGGGCGTTGACGTTGATGATCCTGATGCCGAGGATATGAAGACCCTCGACATCTTCTGGAACTGCTACGAAATCATGGGCGTATCCCTTGTGGATATCCGCACGTGGCAATGGCTTTATAACAATCCCAATGCGGATGCCCACCAGCTCAAGAACGCGGTCTTGAACATCGCCAAGCAAGTATGGAACCAATACTACGCCCCCATTTTCAAGACGGAGGACGAATTGATCTTAGCCGTGTATTCCCATGCCATTATCGACCCGCTTTATTTGCCAGCCTATCCTATTGGACACATCATCGACTTCCAGTTGGAGAACTACCTCAAAGGCAAGAACATGGGCGATGAGGTAGCACGCATCTACAAACTCGGACGCCTTAACCCCGATCTCTGGATGGAACGCGCCGTGGGTGAGAAGGTCTCTGTGCAGGCTTTGTTGCAACAGACGGAAAAAGCGACCAAAAACGTTTCTTCCAAGTCTAAGAAAACCCCAAAGAAATAAGGAACCATGCTGATAGCTTTCCTTGTTTCCCAACTTGTAAAACGGTTGCGCTCGATTGATTTTAAAAAGGAATTGCGCCGGATTTGGGCTGCCATTTCGGAATATTCCAGAAAATTGGGCCTTATAACCACACGCGAGTTGCTGACCCTTTATTACGCACTCTCGGAAGGTGATCTCACGCCGAAGGAGAAGGCTTTCACCTACGCGGCGATCGCATACGTGCTGATTCCCGGCGACTTGCTGCCGCGCAAGGTTCTTGGCCTTTTGGGCATCACCGACGACGCCACAGCATTGATCTTCGCCCTTCGCAAAATCAGAAAGAGCATAACCCCTGAAATAAGGTTGAAAGCTGTGTCGAAAGCGGAGGAGTGGTTCGGAAAAAAGGCGGGAGATTCCTTGGAAAACATGCGTGAGGAGATGGCATGACGCCTACCTCAAGGTCTTGACGGCTTCGGGAGTCCAGGCTTTGAGGAACTCCACCACTTTGGCTTCGCTGTAGCCTTTCCCTTCTTCCAAATAGGCGGAATTCTGAATGTGGATGGGTTTGCCCTCGTTGTCGAGAATGACGAAGACGGGAAAACCAAACCGTGCGGGATTGCCCAAGTATTGCATCGCCTCGGGGTTCTTGTTCTCCTTTGACCAGTTGACATGGATGTAGACGAAATCCTTTTCGAGGGTCGCGTGTACGGCGCTGTCGGCTTCCGCAAAAGCGGCGAAGCGCAGACACCAGGGGCACCAGTTGCCACCCACTTGGCAGAGCACGTGCTTGCCTTCACGCTGTGCCTGCTCCGTTGCAGTCTGGATTTGATTCATGGCATCCGCCTTGTCGTCGTAAATGGGAGTTTGCGCCCAGATTATGCTGGCACAAAATATAAGCGTAAGGGTCAGGGTGATGCGATGTAACATGTTGTTCTTAAGTTAAGAAAGTAAAAAGGGATTCATCATTCATTTCCCATCATGAAGTGCAGCCGGTTGAAGACGTTGGCCTCGGAGGTGCCGCCGTCAAAGTCGAGGAAGAGCAGGTTTAGTTTCGGGTGGATTTTGCGGATTTTTCGTTCTATGCCTTTGGCAATCACGTGGTTGGAAGTGCATGAAAAGGGCTGCAGGCTGATGATGTTGTTGACGCCGTCCTCGGCCAAAGCGGACATTTCGGCGGGAATGAGCCACCCCTCGCCAAAGTTGGCGGCCATGTTGATGATGCGGGAGGCCAGTTCGGCGTCGTGGAACATGTCGGCAAACGGACGGTAGAAGGGGAATCCTTCGCAGACTTTGTCGAATGTGCGTGCGTAGTGGTACACAATTTTGTAGAGAGTATCCGTGACAAAAAGTGGGGCTGTCACGCTCTTGATGTGTTTTTCTTTGTTGATGTGCAGGTTGACGAAGCTGTTCATGAAGAAATTATACATCGAGGGTGCCACGACCTCCACACCGTGGTCGGCCAGCCAGTCGAGCACGTTGAGGTGTCCGAAGGAGTTGTATTTGATGTAAATCTCGCCCACCACGCCGATACGGGGCAGTTTTTTTGTCGTGTCGATATTCGCGGAGAACTCGTCGACCGCCTCTTTGAGCAGTCTTCGCAGGCTGCGGTACTCGCGGTTGGAAATAAAGGGCAGGGCGCGTTCAATGTATTTGGCCTGAAGTTGTCGTGCCTTGCCAGGCTGCAGTTCGCGGGGGCGTGCAGCGTAGTAGAGGCGCGACAGACAGTCGGCGTACAGCAGGGCGTTCAGGGCGGGCAACGCCAATTCTCGGGCGTTGAATGTGAAGCCGGGCTGCTCGTTGGCTAACGAATTGCCGAGCGCCAACGACAGTACGGGCACATGCTCGAAGCCGGCGGCTACCAGAGCCTTCTTAATGAGCATGATATAGTTGGTGGCGCGGCACTGACCGCCTGTCTGCGTGATGATGACGGCCACGTCGTCGAGGTTGTATTGGCCGCTGCGCAATGCCTTCAGCAATGAACCGACCACGATGGTGGCGGGGTAGCACACCTCGTTGTTGGCGTATTGCAGGCCGAGTTCCACGCACTCCTTGTCGCCCATGGGCAGAGTGATCATGTTGTACCCGGCCATCTTGAAAACGGTGGGTATGAATTCGGAGTAGCCGTCTGCGAAATGGGGCGCGAGGATGGTCCTGCGACGATCTGCCATCTGGAAGGGCGGGGTGGTGACGAAGGGCTTGTCCACCTCCATCTTGCGGCTGAACCGCAGGCTTTCGACCATCGAGCGCACGCGCAGTCGCAACGAACCGATGTTGTTGACATCGTCCACCTTCAGTAGCGTGAAACTCTTGCCTTTGCGGTCGAGGATGTCGTGCGTCTCGTCGATGATGAAGGCGTCGGGACCGCAGCCGAAGGAGGTGATCATCATGAAATGGATGTTGTCCTTGCTGTTGGCAACGTAGTGGGCGGCCTTGAAAATGCGGTTGGGGTAGGTCCATTGGGTGACGGCCATGAGTTCCTTGTACACGTCGGCGTTGCTTTCGTCGGCGATGAATTCGGTGACCACGTCGATGCCCATGTCGGCGAGCACGTCAGAGACCTTGTGCTGGATGAGAGGGTCGGAGTGGTAGGGTCGGCCGGCGAGTACCACGACCATGCGGTTCTCCCTGCGGGCCTCGCGTACAATTTCAACGGCGCGGCTGTGTTGTTTGGACAGATACTCTTGCAGGGCTTGCTTGGCCGCGTCGATGGCCGCGTCTGCGGTTTTGCGGTCCACACCGAGAGTCTTCAGGTAGTTGCGGCATCCCTCGCGCAGCAGCTGTTCGTCGTTGAGCGATACCACGGGCGTGTCGAAGGGAATGTTGAAGCGCTCTTCCGTGTCGATGGCGTTGCGGATGACGTCGGAATAACCTGCCACGATGGGGCAGTTGTAGCTGTTGCGCGCCTTGCCGTCGGCTTTCTGCTCCATCACCACGTAGGGATAGAAGATGCGGTCCACACCACGTTCCGCCAGGTCGTATACATGTCCGTGCATGAGTTTCGCAGGGAAGCAGATGTTCTCAGACATCACAGTGTGAAGGCCTCTCTCATATTCTTTGATGGTGGATGGTCCGGATATGATGGTGGTGAAGCCGCACGCCTTGAATAGTGCATGCCAGAATGGGTACAGCTCGAACATGCCGAGCGCGCGCGGGATGCCGATCTTGAGTTTGGCTTCCTCCACGTGCAGGAGCGGCCGGTTGTAGAGCAGCTTGAGCCGCTCGTGATGCTGGTTCCGGCCTTTGCGGGTCGCTTCGGAAGTGTTGGCGAAAACCTTCTCGCAGTTGTTGCCGGAATAGTATTTGTTCCCGTTGCTGAACTGGTATTGCACGACGGTGCAGTGGTTGGGACAGCCGGGACAGATTTGCTGCTCGGTCTGAAAATGCTGGATGGAAAGGAGGTCGTCAAGGGTGAGAATACGCTCCAAAGGTTGTTCCTTGGCGAAAAGAGCACAGCCGTATGCCCCCATCAGTTCGGGAATGTCGGAGAAGCGTACGTCACGGCCGGTGAGCAGTTCCAAGGCACGCACGACGGCAAGGTTCTTGAAAGTGCCGCCCTGCACGACGATGTGGTCTCCTAATTCTTCTATCTTTCGTAGTTTCAATACTTTGAAAAGACAGTTTTTGATAACGGAGTATGCAAAACCTGCAGAGATGTCTTCGGCGGTCGTGCCCTCACGCATGGCTTGTTTCACCTTGGAGTTCATGAAGACGGTGCAGCGGGTTCCGAGATCGTAGGGATGTGGAGCCTCGCAGGCGATGCGGGCAAAATCGGCCACGCTATAACCTAACATCTTGGCGAAAGTCTCGATGAAGGAGCCGCAGCCGGACGAGCAGGCTTCGTTGATCTCAAGCCGGCGGATGGCCTGGTTCTCCACAAAGATGGCCTTCATGTCCTGTCCGCCGATGTCGAGGATGAAGGAGACATCCGGGGAGACCTGTTTGGCACCGAGATAGTGCGCCATAGTCTCCACAATGCCGTGATGCAGCCCGTAGCCCGTTTTGAGGAGGTTCTCACCGTAGCCCGTCACCGCGCTATTGACGATGTTGGGCCGGAAGTCGTGTTCGTTGCAGGCCTTCTGGAAGGCACGCAATGCTTGGGCGAAGGCTTCAAAGCTGTTGCCGTTGTTGGAGCGGTAGTCGGTGAAAAGCAGTCTTCCTTCCGAATCTAAGACCACCAACTTGGTGGTGGTGGAACCGGAGTCCACGCCGATGAAGACCTCGTCGCGCTGGAGCTCGTCGAAGGAGACGCGAGGCACGAAGAAATTTTGTTTCTGCTGTTTCCATTCCTCGAAATGCTGTCTGTTGCCAAAGAGGGGTGCCAGTCGGTTCTGTAGCAGAATGGCGTCTTCCCCGATGGCCAGGTCGTTGATGGTCTGCACGAACTGTCGCATGGGGATGGTGTCGGTGCAGGACTTTGCGGCCAAGAGGGCGGTGCCGTGCGCAGAGACCACACGGGCGTCGGGCACCTGCACGCAATCCTCCTCGGAGAGGTGCAGGTTGTTGAGGAAGCATTTCTTGAGCATCGGCAGGAAAGCGAAGGGACCTCCGCAGAAAAATACGGGGGGCTGTACATCAAGGCCGCGCGAAAGAGTGCCGATGACCTGCAGGGAAACGGCATGGAACACAGAGAGGGCCACGTCCTCCTTGCTGACGTGGCGCGCTAACAGGTTCTGGATGTCCGTTTTGGAAAAGACCCCGCAGCGGGAAGCGATGGGGTGTATGTTCGTGGCATGTTCTGCCAGCGTGTTGAGGTCGGAGGGGGAAACGTTCAGTAATCCGGCAGTCTGGTCAATAAAGGCACCGGTGCCGCCGGCGCAGTTGCCGTTCATGCGGATGTCGGGTACGCGCCCCGGCTCGAAGAAGATCATCTTGCTGTCCTCACCGCCAATGTCGATGAAGGTGTGCGTGTCGGGGAACTGTGTTTTGACGAGTGTGGCGGCCGCAATGACTTCCTGCACGAAAGGCAGATGCCAGCAGTCGGCGTAGCCCATGCCCACCGAACCGGTAACCGCCACGCGCAGCATCGCATCCGGATATTGTGCGGCAAGTGGCGCGATGGCAGCCTTGACCGTCTCCCTGACATTCATGTTGTGCCGCCGGTAGTCGGCGTATATCAATTTTTTCTCGGCATCCAACGCCACCACCTTGACGGTGGTTGAACCGATGTCTATGCCTAATAGAAAAGTGTTTTGCATTATTATATCGTTTTTTATTTTTCAGAATTGTTTTCCGGCCGCAAACGTCCTAATATCATCTTGATGTTCTCGGCTTTTCGGTTTTCTATAAATGATTTCTCGTCCATGTCTTCCTTGAAACTCTTTATCAGGGTCTTGGTGCAGGTGCTGAATACATTCAATGAAAGAATGTCTATTAAAAGATTTTCGGCCTTGACGGAACAAATCTCCCCATTTGCCGCAGCTTTGTCCAATAGATCCTGAAGCCTGTCGGAGGTCTTCTTGAATTGCTCCAAGACTAAAGCCCTGTTTTCTGTGAAGAGTTCGGGATACATGTCCAATTCTTTGATTATGAATCGGATGTAGTCGCCGTGCTGATGCACAAAATCGAAATGTCGGGAAACCATAGTGGCGATGTAGTCGCGGATTTCGAGTTCTTTTTCTTCCAGCGAACCCCACAAGGTCTGCGACAAGATGCAGAATTTCCGCTGGACCACTTGATGGAAAAGCATCTCCTTGTTGCTGAAATGATAGTGCAGCAGCGGATGGCCAACACCCGCCCGGTTGGCGATTTCCACCATACGGGCCCCGTCATAACCTTTCTGTATGAACACTTCTTCCGCTGCCTGCAGAATGGCGTCTTTCTTGCAGCATTTCAATTCTTTGGATTTATTGTCCGGCATAAATGGGGTGCAAAAAACTGACAAAATTGTCAGGCGGCAAAAATAAAAAAAAATACCATAGAGTGGTGTGCTGTAATCTTTTTTGATTCAATCGACTTATTAAGATTTGTAAGGTTTTTTTCTTCTCTTTTGCTATTTTTGCGCCCAAGAAAAAAAGAGATTCAATGAAAACCAAACCGATTCTTTTTGTGCTGTTTTGTCTTGTTTTCGCCGGATGTCGTTCGTTTGAATGCCTCAATGCGACAGATGGACCATGGCCCTTTGCCGTGCCTGATCCTCCGTACTATGGGGATTCAACGCAGTGGTACTGTCATGACCGGGATGGGCAGGTCGACATTTTTTATATTGTTTCAACAGAAACGGGTGATTACAAGCGAGACCGGCACACGTACCATCATGCTGACACGTATGCTGACAGTACGCGTCTTCCCATTTTTGGGTGAGATGCAGGGTGTGGACGGCCTTTTGAGTGGCGACATGAACTTTTACTCGCCCTATTATCGGCAATGTTCTTTGGAGACTTTTACGAAAGACCGGTATGTGGCCAAGCGGATGCCGGTAGCCGTGCGGGATGTGAAGAATGCATTCCGGTTCTACTTGGCTAAAATCAATCGAGACAGACCCTTCATCTTGGCGGGGTTTAGTCAAGGGGCAATGATTATGCTGGAACTCTTGCAAGAGATGGATGTCGACACATACCGGCGGATGGTTGCGGCGTATGCCATAGGCGTGAGCATTCCCGAAGAGACGGTGACCCGTTGCCCTCGCATTGTGGCTGCCCAGGGAGCCGCCGACCAGGGGGTCACGGTTTGCTACAACTCGGTGCGCGATGCCAGTTGTGCTCTTTGGGACAAGAGTGCGGTTGTTATTAACCCTGTGAATTGGCGGACCGATACCACATCTGCCCTGCTGGTGACCGAGCCGACCCCCAGATTGCCTGTCAAGGAGCAGCAAAAGGATACGATGGTTGTACACCTCGATGTGGAGTCGGGCTTGTTGTTCGTGGATGGGTATAGCGCCACAGACTATGTGTTGCCGCTCATCGGTCGGGAGGGAAACTACCATTCGCGCGAGATATGGCTGTATCGCGACGCTTTGCGTGAAAACATGGCCTTGCGTGCCGCCGAATTCTTGAGGGGGCGGTAAACGTGCCAGTCGCGCGTGCCTGCTGAAGTTGCAAAACCACCAACGCTCGGCCCTATTTTCTTTTTTTGTATTTTTGCGGCTCATAAAAAAGAATAGAATGATGACACTGCAAGAATTCCAAGAAGACCTCAAAAGAGGCATTCCCAGCACCTTGCCGCAGGCGAAGCCCTACGACCCCACAGTTAACCACGCGCCCAAGCGCAAGGACATATTGACCAAGAAAGAGAAGCAGCTTGCCCTGCGCAATGCACTCCGCTATTTCGACCCGTCGCTGCACGCTCAGCTCGCGCCCGAGTTCGCCAAGGAACTGCACGACTACGGCCGCATCTATATGTATCGCTATCGCCCGGACTATGAGATGTACGCCCGCCCGATCGACGCCTATCCCGCCAAATGTCGGCAGGCTGCGGCCATCATGTTGATGATTCAGAATAACTTAGACCCTGCCGTGGCACAGCATCCCCACGAACTGATCACCTACGGCGGCAACGGCGCCGTCTTCCAGAACTGGGCCCAATATCGCCTTGTGATGAAGTATTTGTCGGAGATGACCGATGAGCAGACGCTCGTGATGTACTCCGGACATCCGTTAGGACTCTTCCCGTCGCACAAGGACGCCCCGCGCGTTGTGGTCACCAACGGCATGGTTATCCCCAACTATTCCAAACCTGACGACTGGGAGCGCATGAATGCCCTCGGTGTGAGCCAGTATGGTCAGATGACCGCCGGTTCCTACATGTACATCGGACCGCAAGGCATTGTCCATGGAACCACGATTACGGTGCTGAACGCCAGCCGCAAGATCGGCGGCGAAATCGGCGGCAAGCTCTTCGTCACCGCTGGACTCGGCGGCATGTCGGGTGCCCAGCCCAAGGCCGGCAACATCGCGGGTGTGGTCTCCATTACGGCCGAAATCAATCCCGCGGCAACCCAAAAACGCTACGAACAGGGCTGGGTTGATGAGGTGCACGACAACCTCGACGAACTTTTTGTGAAGGTCAACGAGGCCCGTGCCAAGAAGATCGCCCGCTCGTTCGCCTATCAGGGCAATGTGGTCGACCTTTGGGAATACTGTGCCGCCCACGACATTCACGTCGATCTCGGCAGCGACCAGACCTCTCTGCATAATCCGTGGGCCGGCGGCTACTATCCCGTGGGCATCTCCTTCGAGGATGCCAAGGTGATGATGGCCGAGCAGCCTGAGGAGTTCAAGAAGGCTGTGGAGGCCTCCCTGCGCCGCCAGGTGGCCGCCATCAACAAGATGACTGCCAAGGGTACCTATTTCTTCGACTACGGAAACGCCTTCCTCCTGCAATCCTCCCGCGCGGGTGCCGACATCCTCAAAGAGGACGGCTCCTTCCGCTATCCCTCCTACGTGCAGGACATCATGGGACCCATGTGCTTCGACTACGGCTTCGGCCCGTTCCGCTGGGTCTGCACCTCCGGCAAGCCCGAAGATCTTGATGTCACGGACCACATCGCAATGGATGTGCTTGAGGAGATTGCAGCTGCCGCACCGGCGGAGATTTCCCAGCAGATGCGCGACAACATCACCTGGATCAAGGGTGCCAACGAGAACCACTTGGTGGTGGGCTCGCAGGCCCGCATCCTGTATGCCGACTGTGAGGGACGCACCAAGATTGCGGCTGCCTTCAACGAGGCCGTCAAGAGCGGCAAGCTGAGCGCGCCGGTTGTCTTGGGCCGCGACCACCACGACGTGAGCGGCACGGACTCCCCGTTCCGTGAGACCTCCAACATTTACGATGGCAGCAGCTTCTGTGCCGACATGGCCGTGCAGAACGTCATCGGTGACGGTTTTCGCGGCGCCACGTGGGTGAGCATCCACAATGGCGGTGGCGTCGGCTGGGGCGAAGTCATCAACGGCGGCTTCGGCATGGTGCTCGATGGCAGCGCCGACAGCGACAGACGCCTGCGCTCGATGCTCTTCTGGGATGTGAACAACGGCATCAGCCGCCGCGCCTGGGCCCGCAACGACGGTGCCCTCTTCGCCATCAAACGTGCGATGGAGGCTTGCCCGGAATTGACCGTTACACTGCCGAATTTCGCGGATGACAAGTTGGTGGAGGAGATGTTTTAATGGTGATCAGTGATCAGTGAACAGTGATCAGAAATAGGTTGCAATAATATGAACCATAAGGATTTGGCAGTATGGAAAGAGAGTATGGCATTGGTAAAAGAGGTCTATCTTTTACTGAAAGACTTTCCGCCATACGAACAATTTGGCATCTGTTCACAAATAAGAAGGGCCGCTGTATCTATTCCGTCTAACATTGCGGAAGGTGCAGGTAGATGCAACGATAAAGAACTTTTACGTTTTTGTCTTATATCTCAAGGTTCACTATCCGAATTAGAAACACAATTACTGATTTCTGCCGAACTTGATTACTTTAATTCTAACAATGACATTTTCAACCGAATCATTACTGTCAGAAAAATATTATCAGGTTATATCAATTATCTAAAAACAAAACTACAATAATAACACCAGTCTTCAAACACACCTAATAATCACTGATCACTGATCACTGTTCACTATTCACTACAATGCGCCCCTTTCACATACTTCTCATCATCACAATGACCCTCGTGTCCGGTTGCCACAAACAGCCGGAGACCATCGTCATCACCCCGGATATTGAGAAGAACCACCTGCAGCGCAACCATGTGTTCGGCTTGGTCAAGGAGATGACAACGTTGAGCTATTTCCCCACTGACTCTATTCCCGTGAGTGACACCGCCCGGCTTTCCAAGATCCTTGATGCGCTCGAGCCGGGCATTAAGGCCACGCAGACCTATACGTCCGACGGCTTCTTGACCCGTTTTGTCAAGATGACGTTCTCCCAAGACACGCTGACTCGGAAGTATAAATACAATAAGAAGGCACAAATCGTCTCATGGAAGGAAACCACCACATCGGACACGGCCGTCACGGAGGGGAGATACTTGTACGACCGCAACGGCTTCATCAACGGCGAGCAGGTCTTTCGCGGTGACAGTGTGGTGATGGCCTTCGCTTACACGACGGATGGCGTCGGCAACATCATCCGCAGCGCGCAATCTTTTGGCGAATACACCACCCGCACGGAGACCAAGTACAACGAGAACGGATTAGTGTCCAAAATCATCGAGTATGAACCTAATGGGAAGATGTTCAAGACTGTCAGCATCGAATACGACAACTATGGCGACGAGGTCAACCGCCGCGTTACCAAATCAGGGAACCAGCTCATAGAGTACACCTACCACCAGTATTCCCAGGAAGGTCGCTTGCTGAAAACCATCTATGAAGACAAAGTGCATAAAATCAGAGAATACACGTTTTATTTCGATTTTGACGACCAGGACAACTGGCAAACGGAGGTCAAGGCCGTCGATAATCGGATCGTGTCCATCCGAAAACGCAAAATAATATATTACCCAAACAATTAACTTAACAAGAATGGATTTAAGCAACATTTTATCAATCACAGGAAAAGGATCTTTGTACAAACTCATTTCCCGCGCTCCCAACAACTTTATTGTGGAGTCGCTTGAAGACGGGCATCGATTCCCCGCTTTTTCCCACGACGGCGTGGCTACATTGGACAATATCGCCATCTTTACGGAAGAAGAGGAGGTTACACTCCAGTCGGTGTTCCAGTCTATTTACAAGAAAGAAAACGGACAAAAGGTGGCTGTCCCCAAAGACAACAACGCCTTGAAGGCCTATTTCGCCGAGGTTCTGCCCAACTATGACCGTGACCGTGTGTATGTCTCCAACATCAAGAAAGTGCTGGCTTGGTACAACATCTTGGTGGAACACAATCTTGTCGATTTGGAAGAAGAGAAGGGAGGGGAGACAGCCGAGGAAGCTGCGGAAAAGGAATAGTCGTTGACGATTCGGAGAATAGTATTCACCTTGCAGAGCCGTTGCGCATGGCTTCTGTGCGTTTTTTAAGAACTACCAAAACATTATCGTATGAAAGAGGAATATAACACGGAAAAACGGCGCGCTTGGGTTGTATGGCTGAGCGTGCTGGCTCTGCTGCTGATTGGCGTGGGCATTTTCTTTTACTACACTTTTTTGCGGCAAACCCGCTCGGAGCTGATAGATGCGGTGCCCACGGACGCCATGTTCCTCTTTGAGGTTTACGACAATGATGTGTTCCAGAAAGGCATTGCACCGTTGGCACCCTATTTCACGGAAGGCTTTGCCTTGGATGTGCTGCCCGCATACGAGGACGTGTACAAGAAACTCTCCGGCACGTATGACCTTACGGTGTCAGGACATCCTGCAGAAAACGGCGTTCACGTGCTGTTCAACACCCACGTCGAGAAGACTGTTTTCAAGCGACTTCTCCGCGCTTTGAGCATAGACCCCGCCAACTTCACCTCTTTCGAGCACTATAAGATTTACTCGTATGGCACAAATTTCAAGAGTCTCAAGTTCGCCTACTTCAACCATATCCTGACCATATCCGACGATCTGGATTTGTTGAAAAAGTCTTTGATTCAGCACACCCATCCCAAGAGTTTGTTGTCGGACAAGACATTCAAGGAGTTGTACCAACTTACGAACAAGAACCAGAAACAGAATTGGCTCATCGTTAAAAAAGATCCGTTCGGGCACTATCTGTCCACTTTCTTGAAGGAAGATGTCTATGCCCGCATCCAAAAGGACTCGCCTTTCGCCGACTGGTCTGCGTTCCAGGTCCGGATTGCGCACAATGAGATTTTCCTGTCGGGTTACACGCCCGCCAGTGAAGAACAGACTAAGCTGGCGCAGAGCGTCAGGCATGATATCGACATTCCTGGCGAGATGCTGCCGTTCAATACGGAATGGTATTGCAAACATACGATGAAGAATTATGCGACATGCAAGTTCTCCATCATGGGCGATTCCTCCATGCACCATGAATTCTTAGTGTTGGCGCAGGACACGTTGCACAAGGTCTTCGTCCCGTTTGGCGACGAGGGGCGTGCAGACGTACTCCGTGCGGCATATCCCAGCGGCATCTACCCCTTGTCGGACAGTGTGACGGCTTCGGTGAAGGGTGTTGACTTTACACCATACCGATTCTTCGTGGAAACGAAGGACGCCTGTCTGTTCGCCCCGTCGCAAGAGGCATTGGCACTTTACTACAAGATGCTCAACAAAAGCGGAAGCATCGAGAATAATAAATATTTCAAGTTCTCAGAGAGCAATGCCGCCAGTTCTAACTTGTTGGATTTCACTTGCTACAACTCCAATGGCGAGATGTTGTCCCGGGATGTGTTGTCCGAAAAGGGCAAGTTCAGTTTCATCGGGCGCGATTTGGCCGTCTTTTCCGTGAACTGCACCGGTGTGGCCGATGGCTATGCCGCCATCAACATATATGCGATGTTCCAACCTGCAGGCAAATAACTAAAAAAAACAATAGTCATGAAAATAGCAGCATCCGAGTTGCCACAACAGAAGGACGGCGCCATCTATCATCTCAACTTGCATGCCAGTGAACTGGCCGACAACATCATCTTGGTGGGCGACCCTGGCCGAGTGCAGATGATCTCCAATATGTTTGACGTTATCGAAGTGAAGAAATCGAACCGTGAGCTGATCACGCATACGGGACTGTACAAGGGCAAGCGCGTGTCCGCCATTTCTACGGGCATGGGCACCGACAATATCGACATCGTGCTCAACGAACTTGACGCAGTGGCCAACATAGACCTCTCCACGCGTGAGGTGAAGCCGGGGCACCGCACACTCAACATGGTGCGCATCGGCACCTCCGGTGGTCTGCAGCCTGACATCGAGTGCGGCTCGTTCGTGGCATCCGCCTATGGCTTCGGAATCGACGGCGTGCTGCAGTTCTATGACTATGGCGACTGGAGTGACGAGGGGCTCGTGGACGCCTTCGTCGCGCATACTGACTGGAACGCCCGCCTGCCACGTCCCTACTGCACGCCAGCCTCCAAAGAGTTGCTCGACCGCATTGGACATGACATGCGCCAAGGTATCACGGTCAGCGCCCCTGGATTCTTCGGGCCTCAGGGCCGTCAGGTGCGCGCTCCTTTAGCGTTTCCCGAATTGAACCGCAAAATCGAGTCTTTCCAGCATGAAGGCCATCTCATCACCAATATGGAGATGGAATGCTCTGCCATCTATGGCCTGGGCAACGTGCTGGGACACAATGCTCTCACGGTGTGCCTCATCATCGCCAATCGTGTCACGGGCCGTTTCCTCGACGACTATCATGACAAGATGGAGACTCTGATTCGCACGGTTCTCGACAGAATCTGATAGTTGTTTTTCTGAAATAATGGTTGCACCTCGTTTTTGAAACGTCTAATCCCGGGGATTGGCGCGATAGACGAGCACAGTGCCTTCGCCGTGGAGCTCGATGGTGAAGGCACTGCCGAGGGCTTCGTTGAGGCTGCCTTCCCAAAGATGCTGGAATATGCGGTGCTTGACGGGATATTTCAATCCGTGGAAGGTGAGAGGCAGGTTCGGATCCTTGCAAAACACAGAAACTTGTTGCCCGCAGTGTGCGGGCAGGGTGGCCGTCTGGTAGAGCACGTTGAAAATCCCCTCCTGCGTGACCATCACCAAAGGTAGCATCTCACCGTAGGTGGCCAAGATGCTGAGGTTCGCGATGAAGTGGTCCTCGCGCAGGCCTTCGCAGCCCACCAATGCCACGGGCGCGAGGTGCTCCCGCAGGCAATATTTCAGGGCCTTTTGAAGGTCGTTGTACTCCTCGCTGCGGTCGGGATGGAGGATGGCGGCCCAGCGTTCCATGCTCTCGGGTCGCATCGAATCGCAGTCGCCGACCACGGCGGTGGGGGAGAAACCGTGGGCGGCCAGCTTGTCGATGGCGCCGTCGCAACAGATGATATGTTCGGCGTGTTGCAACAATTCGAGAGCCTCGCCCCGCTCGGGGAACGCGCCGTTGGCTACGATGACGGTCTTATAGGACATCAGGTCTGCTTGCATAGAGGAACTTTCTTTGGAGGCCGCAAAGATAGTGTTTTTAGTCGTTTGTGGAGACCGCCTTGTACCCGCCGCTCTTCTTGCTGCCGGTGTGCTCGATGAGGCCTTGCTTTTTGAGCTCGGAGATTCCTGAAGAAACGCCGTTATCTTTTCCGACACCTGTACTTGGGTTTTGGGCTCCAGCCGGAATGTTGTGGGGGCTTCTTCCCACGGCATCTTTTTCAGAACCACCCTGTCCCCCTTGCAGGACTCGATGGACCGGTAAGGCACCAACACGGTGGTAGTGATGCGGACGAACACTTCCTCCCCAAACTTCAGTGACATTAAACAGTGTTTTGTCTTAATCCTTCACGCAATCCCCTTTTTATCCCTTCACATTGTCTTGAGGCGTATGTTTTGTAACATGCTGATCAACAATGTTTTTATTCCCTTCAGTAAAGATTGGTCTTATTAGGGGGTTCACATTTTTGGCGAGAGAGTTCACATTTTTGGTGTGAAGGGATAAAATATCATAATTATATAGTACTTTTGCCAGCAAAAAAACAGCGTAATATCATTAATCAAATAAAGCACCATGAAAAAAAGTATCGGAATTATCCCTTATAGTCTTGCAAAAAAATGGCGTGATAATCTGCGGAAATCTGCGTGGTCTGCGGGAAAATAAAACGCCCGCAAAACTCGCAGAAAAACGCAGAAAAGATATTACAAGATTCAAAGGGATAATTCTGAAAAGTATTGACAATGTGAACATTCCCAGCCAGATGGTCTATCGCGACTCCACCACCCTGCAGTTTACCTTCACCGGACTCTTCTTCAGCACCTTGCCGGCGTACGAGAATGATTAAAAAAATGTTCTAATTGTACCTTTCTTGTACAAGCGACCTCTTTGAATCTAAAGTTTTGATTTTAAAACACATTCAAATATTATAAAATGACAGTTATGAAACAATCTTTTTTTCTTGCGCCATTGTTGTTGGCAAGTTTGCTTTTCTCAACAAATCGAGCATACTGTGATGTCTGGATTGGGAACGTCCGCATAGACCTCAATCAAGACACCCTCGTGACAAGCGAGTACATTAGTGGAATAATCCAGTACCAATCAAGCACACGTATCATTACAATGCAAAACGCAACTATTACAATGCCTTTGTCCACGCCGATTACCGGAGGAATTGTTATAAACCAAGAGGACAGCATTTCCATAGTATTAATAGGAGAAAACAAAATATCAGGTTTGGTACCTATAGAGATATCTCATTCTGTCTTCCACATCAAGGGAGGTGGATCCCTGTTGTTGGAATCTCCGTATGAAGATTCTTGGGGAGGAATCTTTTTTTGGGGACTCGGAGATTGGATGAATCGAAATAACGGAGTTGTTATATCTGAAAACAGCCATGTGGAAATAAACACACCCTATTCCTGCGGGATATGGACATATATGAATTCACATTATCAAAATGATCACGGTTGTTATGCGGAAATTAGTATAAACGGAAGTTCTTTGGTCATTAATGCGCCAAGGGCCCTCAAGAACATAGGGCAGTTGTCATTGGACAATTGTTACATAACAGTGCCGGAGCAGGCATCTTTCAACGCAGACAGCGCTACTGTCGTTGACAATAACGGCCAGGCTTGTGGGCATCTTGAGATCCACCGTGTTTCACCTGTGCAGGAGTACACCAATCCTGAATATCAAATATATTGTACGGGACAAGGTGTTAATATCTCTGGAGTTAATGAAAATGTTGTTTGTGAGGTATATAATTTGTCAGGACAACTCATTGCCAGAAAAGCACTGTCAGATTCAAAAGAATTCATCCAGTTACAGAGAGGGTGCTATGTGGTGAAAATCGGGGATTTTGTAAAAAAAATTGTAAATTATTAAAAACACCCGCAGGGTCTCCTGACTGTCACCGTCCTCGCCGGCGTAGTGGTGCTCACGCGCGAGTGCCATGAGCCTGTCATCCGTCTCAACGTGTCGCACCTCGCCCCCAGACTCTATGTGGTCGGCTTCAGGAATGAGAAAGGTGTGGTGGTGAGGAAGTTTGTAAAGATGTAAGATTTTTTTCACCATAAACATTTTTAACATCCAAGGCAGTAGCATGTTTGAAAAAAACTTTATCTTTGCCCCATAAAAAAACATCGTTATGAAAAAGACAATATTTTTGACCTTTCTGTTGCTTGCGGTGCAGGCTGTCGCCTTTGGGCAGGCCGACAGCTGCTTCACACTGTTTGTCCAGCCCACCCTGTTAGGCTATCCCTATAATGGCATTTTCCCCATCACCGTGGAGAACCAGACGCAGGGCACGACCTTCACGTTGGAGGACTCCCTGCTGCACAACTGCGATCTGACGGGTGTGGCGGAACACGACGCGGCGAGATTCTCCCTGTCATCCTGCCACCCCAACCCGTGTGAGGGCAAGGCAAACGTGACGCTGACCACCGACCACGATGGTGATGTCCTGCTGCAGCTTTTCGATGTGCAGGGAAGGCTGAAGGCGGCAAGCACCGTTTTGTTGGAGCGGGGCGCGCACACGGTAGAGGTCTCCCTGTCGGGCCGCGGCCTCCACATCCTGCGTGCGACATCGCACGGACAGAGCGTGTATGCCAAGATCGTAAACCTCGCCTCCTCGAAAGCCAACAATGCCATAAGAATAGGCGCCTCCGTCAGCATCCCGCAAGAGGGAAAGGGGGTGCAGACGCAACAGAATGTCAACATCGGCGATAAATTAAGCATACGATTAACACTGTTCAGTCATGTCATCGATTCTGTACGGAGCGGCCTTTTTGTTGCCAGAGAGATAGAAGGCATATATTGGCGATTCTTTGAAAACAATCCCGACACTCTTTTTTGGAACGAGAATAGTCTGAAGTACAGGCTTGTGGCAATACCTCTCCCATACAAGGAAGCCTTTCTGGATGACTACAATCCCAACCATCTGATATGGAGATACATCGATTTTGAAGACAGCACCTTCTATGTGTATCCCAACCCAAGCTGTCCGGTTACCGAAATGCCAATGTATGTGAATAATTTTACATTTGAGAATGGCTTAATAAGACCCTCTCCAGATGGATGTGAACGACTTGCGCGGGTATGGCCGTTATCGCCCGGTCTTTACAAATATAGAATAACTCAATTCCCTTCTGATAATGACATTTATTGTCCAGAGTGTCAAGGCCAACTGGAAGTATATTCTCAAGATGGCACTTTCCTGATGAGTCGGATTTTATTGTTGCGGCGTGCGGTTTTCCCAAATGTGTTTATCTTGCAAAAGGGGCACGCATCAGATGATGGTGGTTACGGATGGGATGAAGCGCCGCCTTATATACATTTGAATATTGTACGTTAATGAATAAAACGCAATGGCAATGGAATGCTTTTATAAATCATTTTTCGTTGGTTTGTTGTTGTCTTGTTTGTCGATTTGCCACGGACAAGACAGCGTGTTTGTGTACAACCTGGACAAGTATGCCATTGATTCCACCCCCAACGGTGTGTTGAATATCGTGCCTCCGACAAGAGAGAAAAACGCAAGTCCAGTCTTGTCTCTCCGGAGAACTGACAGTGCAGAACTGTATAATTTCAGTGTAGGACTGAATTATTGTTTTTTGGGAGGTGGTCCTTCCATAAAATACAGTATCTCGAAAAATTGTGTGTTTCAGACTGATTTTATGGGAAACTATTTTATCAACTACACGTCATTGTCTAACGGTTTTGCAATATTCATAAATGAAATTTCTCAGAATTTCCTGTTTCAACACAAATTTTCAGAAAAACAGGGTGCTACCTATTACTATATGATAGGCGGAGGTGTATCGGGGGGGGTGTCTCTTCTACGACCGCACCTGTGGAAAATCGGGACATATCCTTTCTTCGGGTTTGAATTTCTGTTAAAAGAAAAAAAAATATCCTTTCAAATAGACATCAGACCTGGCTACGGATTATTGCTGAAATCAGAGAAAGCAAGACCGCCGCGCGACTATTCTTTGCGATCTTTTTTCGCTTTAGCATTCTATCTGAATCCTCCTGAACAATACCCGTATCACGGATATGACATCTCAATAAATTTTGCTGTCAGATTTTGTCAATTCAAATAATACAAAGATGAATCAAAAGAAAAACATTCTGTTAGTTGCATTAACTATATTGTCAGTATCTGTCAAAGCTCAAACATACACACAAGCCTTTGATAGTGTGTTCTTTCATATAAGCAGAGCAGATGCGACTAGTGGCATTTTGTACGAGCGTGTACTTCCTTTTGGGAACTTAACAAACTTTAATTCCCAAATAGCTGCACCTGATACAAGCAATTATTCTCATTTTCTCAGAGCTTATCGTGAATTATATTATGCCACATTCAATTCGACCATAACGTTAATACCTCAAGATAGTTTGAAAAAAATTGCTGAAAAGGCTACAAACATTATACAAATTGCTTTGCTTCATTTCAATATAAACACATTTGACACAGCAATATTGCCGCAAAAATTGTATTATGATGCGGATAGTATACTTCGAGAGAATCTTTCAATTTCTGCCTCCTTATATAAAACAAACTCTTTGTTTGTCGCGTCTCCTTTGACACAAATTGTAAACACAAACAAGCTTACTTATTTTGTCAACAACACTTTGTATTTTGACAATACAAGTAATCCGATTTTGAGTCTATATATTGATTTTGATGACGAATTGGGATATCAGCTCATCAAACAAAACAAGAAGATCGATGTTAGCTATGCTTATGATGGAATTAAGGTTCTTCGATTCAAAGCAGTAATGAGAGATAGTACGATATATTATGCTTATGCTAAAATTGAAATCAAATCACAATTAAGAGATGAAAGAAATGCAGTATATCCTTATTTTGAAGATTTTGTTGAAAATAATGCTATTGAAGCTGTAATTACACCTGAAAATCCTTACGAGGGAGGTGTGTTCTCAACAGCAAAGGGAAATGTTAGGATATATTATGCAAATTCAGACAAAAAATTGAGAAAACCTATACTTATTATTGACGGTTTTGACCCTCAAAACAACAGACAATTTGACACATGTTATGAAGATGGAAAGAAATCTCTGTGGGATTTGATGTTTTATACTGATAATTACAATCAACGTCTCAATCTCTGTTTGCAATTATTAAATATGGATTATGATATTGTAATGCTTGATTTCCCAGACGGAGGTACATATATTGAACGTAATGCTATGGTTTGCATAGAAGTGTTAAACCGTCTAAACGCCCTGCTGTCTCAAAGCAATAGCGATGAACAAATCGTTATTGTTGGCCCAAGTATGGGAGGTCAAATTGCTCGTTATGCTTTGACTTACATGGAACAATATCCTAACGCAAATACAAATTATGGAAAACACAATACTCGGTTATGGATATCTTTCGATTCCCCTCATCAGGGTGCCAATATTGCAATGGGTGCACAATATTTAATAGAATACTTTGCAGAAGAATTAGGGATAACAAGCATTTCGAATATATGGAATAAGACCCTATGTTGTCCTGCCGCAAAACAAATGTTAATCTCTCACGCCAATTTTTTAGCTCTTTTTACGCATTATTTGTATTATTATAGTTTGTCACATTTAAATAGTAATACTAATGGATATCCTGCTAAAACACGTAAAATAGCTGTTTCAAACGGCAGTTTTAATAATATAGCAAATGGTATTGCTGGTGGTGTTTCCTATAATGGAACAATTATAGCCCCTTTAAATCTAATTATTAACCCATTGACAGGTTTACCTCTTCCCTATATTTTCTTGAATTTACAAATGAATAATGTTGCGGATGCAATTTCGAATATGGTTTTACGAGTAAGTGCGGTCATCGGTCGAACTTTTCCAATCTACATACCCATTGTAAAAAAATATGCTCCCATTAATTCTGTAATTTCAAGTCCTGATGTTGCTCCAGGGGGAACATACGATACTTATGACCAAGTTGATAGGGCAATAAAAAATATTACACTTTTGGGTGATTTGACTGCTGTGACAACCAATCAACAAACACATTGTTTTATGCCCATAACCAGCACTTTGGATATTAGTGGTAATATGAACTATTGTACAAACATATCCTCTCGAGATTTGGTGGCAGAAGGATTAATTCCTTTCGATAGTTATGCTGGAGTAATGGATAGTAATATGTATCATGTGACATTCAACCAACAACTCGTTGATTATATGCTAAACGAGGTTGAGACATACATCCAAGGACCTCGGGAAGTCCTGTTTTGCTCGCGTCCCACCTATACGCTTCATCTGCCGCATGACTCTGTCGCTACAGTTACATGGTTGTGCAGCGACAGCATCAGACTTTTAATAGGCAGCAATCCCTATGAAGTGACAGTTGTGCCCATGGCCACAGGAAATGGATGGGTAAGTGCGGAAGTGTCAACATTAAAACATCGCAAGCAACTGGCCCGTTATCCTATACACGTTTTTCAGAACGACTTGCCTGCAATGGACACCGTAAGCAAAGTGGCGGATACTTTATTTGTCAACACCACAATGATGCTTGGTGGTTCGTTTAGCGTGGACAGTGGAAAAACGATGATTGTTACCGACACCCTTCACTGCGCCCCATCTGCCCGCATCATCGTGCGTCCCGGCGGCAAGCTCGTTGTGGACGGGGGCACGCTGACCAGCGCCTGCACGGGCGAGATGTGGCAGGGCATATTCGTGGAGGGGCACCGCAACCTGAACCAGTCCGCGGTCACCCAGGGCAAGGTGGAGCTGCGCAACGGCGCCACCGTCGAGAACGCCCTCTG
>DBYW01000033.1 GCA_002311645.1 Bacteroidales bacterium UBA1176 | reverse complement strand
CCCGTTGTTACCACCACTGCCGCCGGTGACAGCACCGTGGTAACCATTACCGATGCAAACGGTCCGCATACCTTTGTGCTGCACAACGGGCAGCAAGGCCCGCAGGGTCCTCAAGGTCCAGCCGGTTCCAATGGAACGAACGGCACGAACGGCCAAGACGGCTTCTCTCCCGTTGTTACCACCACTGCCGCCGGCGACAGCACGGTGGTAACCATTACCGATGCCAACGGTCCGCACACCTTTGTGCTGCACAACGGACAGCAAGGCCCGCAGGGTCCTCAAGGTCCTGCTGGTCTGGCTGGCTCTAATGGCACGAACGGTACTGACGGTCAGGATGGCTTCTCTCCCACAGTGACCACCACTGCCGCCGGCGACAGCACCGTGGTAACCATAACAGACGCCACAGGCCCTCATACTTTCGTGGTGTATAATGGACAACAAGGACCTGTTGGTCCGGCTGGTCCTGCCGGCGCCAACGGAACAAACGGTATATCACCCACCGTGACAGCGGCTGCTGCCGGTTCCAATGTTATCATCACGGTTACAGACAGTGCAGGAACTCACACGTACACCATTCCGACCACGAGCGGCGAGGTAACGCAGCTGCCCGCCGACTGGACAGCCACCTCCGGGGTGCAGATGATCCTCAACAAGCCGAATCTCGCGACGGTGGCCACAACAGGCAATTACAATGATCTTTCCAACACGCCGACCATCCCGACGGTGCCGACCAATGTGAGCGCCTTTACCAATGACGCCGGCTACCTGACCTCGTTCACGGAGCAGCAGGTGCTGAGCATCAGCAACGACACGCTTTTCCTGACGGGCGGCAGCTATGTGAAGTTGCCGGCGGGCTTTGACGGCAACTACAACTCCCTGACCAACAAGCCGAATCTCGCCACGGTGGCCACAACAGGCAACTACAATGATCTTTCCAACACGCCGACCATCCCGACAGTGCCGACCAACGTGAGTGCCTTTACCAACGACGCGGGCTACCTCACCTCCTACACCGAGACCGACCCGCAGTTCAACGCATGGGATAAGAATTACAATGACTTAACAAACAAGCCGACTCTCTTCAGCGGAAACTACAATGACCTAACGAACAAGCCGATCCTTTTCGACGGCAACTATAATTCGCTGACCAACAAGCCGAATCTCGCCACGGTGGCTACGACGGGCAATTACAATGACCTGGTGAACAAACCGACTCTGTTTAGCGGCAACTACAACGACTTAACCAACAAACCGACCATCCCGACGGTGAACAACGCTACGCTGACCATACAGAAAAACGGTTCCAATGTGGGCACTTTCACGGCCAACCAAAACACGAACCAGACCGTGAATATCATCGTGCCGACTACGACCAGCCAGTTGACAAACAACAGCGGATTCATAACTAATGAAGCACTACCGACAAACGTGAGCCAGTTGAACAACGATGCGGGTTACATCACGGCGGCGCAGTGCGGTGATGTAGACATCTGCGCGTTAGCAAACTTGGTGACGGCTCTTCAACAACAAGTAGCTGATTTACAGTCACAACTCGATAGCATGGGGCTGATTGTGGATACTGCTATTACCCATGTAGGATTCCATTGTGGTATTTCAACAGTGTCAGATTACGATGGAAATATTTATAACACGGTGAAGATCGGAGACCAGTGCTGGATGAAGGAGAACCTACGGACCACGCACTATCCTGATGGGGCAGAAATATCAGAACTTCACTATCCAAATAATGAAATTGGCAATGTAAACACTTATGGTTACCTGTACAAATGGGATGCAATGATGCACGGTGCTTCCTCAACCAATGACAATCCAAGTGGTGTACAAGGTATCTGCCCGACAGGTTGGCATGTGCCATCTGATGCGGAATGGATGCAGTTGACCGATTATGTGAAAGGTCAAAGTGTGTTTGTGTGTGGCTCGGACAATAATAATATCGCCAAATCTCTAGCTGCCTCCACAGATTGGGATACGGATACAGCAGACTGTACTGTAGGAAACAATCTTACCGTTAACGATGCTACTGGCTTTGGCGCTTTACCTGCTGGATATACCCTGCTCAGTTACAGTTATAACTTCGGAAACAATGCTCGTTACTGGAGCTCCACTCTTAAATATACGACTAGCGCATGCTATTGTAATTTCAGCTCTAACAATTCCACTGTGGAAAGACCTTCTGCATCTATTGGTTGGGCTGCCTATTCTGTCCGTTGCGTTCTTGGAGAAGGCACTGCTGCAGAACTTCCTACAGTGACTACTTCTGCCGTGTCCAACATAACAGAAAATGCTGTCGCTTGCGGTGGCGAAGTGGTCGCGGGCGGTGGCGCAGATGTGACTGCTCGTGGCGTATGCTGGAGTATATCGCCCAACCCGACTGTGAACGATAGCCACACCACAGATGGAAATGGAATAGGAAGTTTTACCAGCAGCATAACAGGGCTAGAAGTCGGTATCCCATACTATGTGCGTGCATACGCCACGAACAGCGCAGGAACAGTGTATGGGGAGGAAATCAAGATTAGTATTCCTTCTGTTAATGATGCCATGCCTTGTTCTAGCAACCCCACTGTGACAGACTACGATGGGAATGTGTATAATACGGTTCAAATCGGCGCACAATGCTGGATGAAAGAGAATCTGCGGACCACGCACTATCCTGATGGGGCAGAAATTCCTATGGGGACTACGGCTTCTAATACGGAATCCTTTCGCTATAACCCAAACAACAATGCCAATACTGTAAATACATACGGTTATCTTTACAACTGGCCTGCTGTTATGCATGGTGCTGCATCCAGTAACTCAAACCCAAGCGGTGTGCAAGGCGTTTGTCCATCAGGTTGGCATGTGCCATCTGATGCGGAGTGGACACAGTTGACTGACTATGTGAGTTGCCAAAGCGGATATGTATGCGGAACGAATAGTAGTTTTATTGCAAAAGCTTTGGCTGCAACTATAGGTTGGGCTAGCGATACTGCATATTGTGCTGTGGGCAATGACCAAACTAACAATAATGCGACTGGTTTTACCGCACTTCCTGCAGGCTATTGTTGGGGTTTTTATGGTAGTTTTACTTATCAACAATACGGTTCTCACGCCTTTTATTCGAGTTCTACGCAATCAAGTAGTTCTCGTGCATATGGTCGTTTTCTCAAGCACGATTTTGCTGAGGTTGTCGTAAATTACAATGATAATAAATTATGTGGACTTTCTGTCCGCTGCGTTCTAGGAGAAGGCACGACTGCAGAAATTCCTACAGTGACTACTTCAACTGTGTCCAACATAACAGATAATGCTGCCACTTGCGGTGGTGAAGTGGTTACAGACGGCGATACGGATGTTACCGCCCGCGGTGTGTGCTGGAGCACCTCACAAAACCCGACCATAAACGACAGCCACACCACTAACGGCAGTGGCACAGGCTCATTCGCCAGCAGCATTACAGGACTTTCCGCCAATACCACCTACTATGTGCGGGCGTATGCCACGAACAGCGTGGGGACAGCCTACGGTGCGGAGGTGAGCTTCACGACCATTGGAGGAGGCATACTTCAAGACGGACAGTCTTGTCCTGGCACGCCAACTATTACCGATCATGAGGGCAACGTCTATAACACGGTGCAAATTGGAAACCAGTGTTGGACGAAGGAGAACCTGCGCACTACCACCTCGCCGAGCACGGGAACTTATCTCATCCCGACTGCTGGCACAGGCTCCACTTATACGGGCAAGCAGGCCCGCTGGTACAACGATGACTCCATCACTTATGCCCCGAGGAACTACGGTCTGTTGTATAACTGGAACGCGGCGGTAGACACGTTCAACACGGCATATGGGGAGACGTACGTGAACACCAGTAACAGCAACGCTGTGTCCGTGACATTCAGCGGCCACCGCAGGGGCATCTGCCCTGAGGGGTGGCACCTGCCGAGCGACGCAGAGTGGATTGTGATGATCGACTATGTGAGCAGCCGGAGCGAATATATGTGTGATAGCCATACCAGCTATATTGCCAAGGCCTTGGCGGACAGTGTCGGTTGGTACAGTTCTACGAACACGTGTGCTGTCGGCAACAATCAGAGTGTCAACAACGCCATAGGCTTTTCCGCCGTTCCTGCAGGCGGCTGCACCGGCTCATCATTCTACTCTGCAGGTGACATCGCCTACTTCTGGTCCTCGTCCCAGTCTCCGAACGGGAGTCTCATCCTGCGCAACCTCAGTCTGAAGTATAACAATCCAGATGCGTCTCGGAACGGCGACTTCAAGCACAACGGCTGTTCCGTCCGCTGTCTCCGCGATTAAAAACAGATTGATTTTACGGGAATAATCGTTGGAGGTTCCGCGGTTTTTGCTCCGCAAAAACCGCGGAATGGTGCGCGTTGCGCGCGGATGACAAAAATGGGCGGCGGCATATTATTGTGCCGCATTCAAGACATTCCGCTCAATCCACATTCCGAAGAATCTGTCATAGACATAATACTCTCCCTTGTCATTCGTGATGAAGTCCTTCTCCAAAAGCCCGTTTATGGCCGAACGCACGCTGCTTGCGGAAGTCAGATGGTGAGTACGGATGAACTTGCCGCCCGTCACACTTCTGGCTCTACCTTCTTTTGCTATGGCAAAAAGGACATCTCGCTGCTTCTCAGGTATTTGATAAATCAATGAGAGGTAAGTGTCGCTTGATATGTCAAGCAAGGTGTTTATGGCAGTCTCTATCATGTCTTCATGGCAAGTTTCTCCTTGTGCGGTCTGTATGAATAGCATGTTCATGATGCGCTGAAGATATGAGGTGATTCCATCGAAACGATGGTATATATTGTTGACAACCCCTGCATCAAGAACTCGCCCATTCTCCATAAAGTGTTTTTGTGCAAAAGCAGTGTATTTGTCTAATGATATAAGAGGCAGGTTCATGATGGTGACCGACTGGTAGAACGGACGAGAGGGCGATATGAACATGGCCCCCATCAGATGCCGTTGCGATCCTGCAAAAACAAAGTTGGCATTTGGCGTGCGCTGGATATAGGTTCGCAACAATGCCTCCATGTTCTGGTTGTCGGTGTATCGGGTAATCTGCTGGAATTCATCAATGGCCACAATACATGGCTTATCCGCCTCATTCAGATAACGGAAAATCTCGTCAAGCGTCACCGAAGGATTGTCAATGGCACCTATGCCCAAACCCCACACGGGCATCCCGTTGATGTCAAAGCTTATTTCTGGACGCAACGACTGCAACACGGACAGGAACCGCTCCCATACGGCACGCCCTTTCGGACGCAGCTCTTCAATAATGGCCTTGCCAAAAACATTGACAAAGTCCCGGACAGAGGTGGTGGCATAAATGTCTATGATGAATGTGTGGTAATTGTCGCAGACCGATGACTGTCGGAAACAATGGTGCAAAAGGTCGGTTTTCCCTACACGTCGTGGCGAGATCAACGCTACATTGTTCCCGTTTGTCAGGAAATCGGTCAACATGGATGTTTCCTTTTCCCTGTCACAGAAATACTCGGGTCCGGCATATCCACTGGTGATAAATGGATTTCTCATAGCACGCTTATTAAAGATTCACGCTGCAAATATACACATTTTTTTACTTGTTGCCATAAAATGATTATCATAAAATGGCAAAACATCCGTAAGCCACATCCTCTATTTCTTCGGCACCACGTTCAAATCCAACGAAATGAACCCCAGGTTGTCGTACTTCGGCATCTTACGATAGAAGGTGACGGTATAGCGCCCCTTTTGCGTCAACGTTTTGCTGGGGAAAGCAATCAGCTTCATGGTTCTAACACTGCCAGTTGAAAAGTGTGTAATGTCTTTGTTTTGCTTGGGGTCGAAATTGAGCACACTCGACACGTATGTCTCCATGCCGTCCGGAGCTGAGATCGTGATATTCACGGGAATTTGGTCATCCTCCACCAAGGTGGTGTCGTATTTGAGATAAAACTCTATGCTATACTCACTTATGGTGTCAATATTGTCAAACCCGTACTGTATCACCTGCTCCTCGAACGTCCAGTTTCCATTGGGGAATTCATGCGCCACCTTGATGGGCTCCTTCTGCCGGGGCGCTTTATGGCATCCTGCACCTATTATGCTGATTGCAAACGAGATGATAGCGATAACTATAAAATGTTGATAAAAACTTTTTTTCATACTCGAAGTTTCATTCAATTTAGACTACTTTTGCGGCAGGATTTTGCCGTTGCGAATGCGGCTGCAAAAATACATTAATTCTGCCATCTTTGCGCATGGGATGGCAAAGATGCGACATCGTTCGCAAAACATTCACATAAAAGACTATAAATGACGACAAAAAGAAAATATTACGTGGTCTGGGCTGGTTTAAAGCCCGGCATTTATGACAATTGGAACGAATGCAAGGCGCAAGTCCTGCATTTTGAGGGTGCTAAATACAAGTCTTTCGAGACTGAGCAGGCTGCGGCCGAGGCCTTTCGAGAAGGCTATGCCGCCTACTATCGCAACCATCCCTCGCCACAAAGCGGCATTCCCCTGCAGTTGCTGAAGGAAGATGCGCCTAAGCCCATTCTCGAGAGCCTTTCCGTGGATGCGGCCTGGAACACTGTGACCAAAATGATGGAATACCGCGGGGTTTACGTGGCCACGCGCGAGGTTTGGTTCCATAAGGGGCCTTTTCCGAACGCTTCCAACAACATCGGCGAGTTTTTAGCTCTGGTACACGGCATTTCCCTCTGCAAGCAACGCAATTTGGACATTCCCATCTATACCGACAGCATCACGGCGATGGCTTGGGTGCGTCACAAGAAGCACAAATCCATCATCCTCCCCACGGCGGAGAATGCCGTGCTGTTCGACTTGATGACCCGCGCCGAGAACTGGTTGAAAAACAACACCTACGACAACCCTATCTATAAGTGGAACACCCCCCTTTGGGGCGAGATCCCCGCCGATTTCGGGCGGAAGTGAGCTGCGCGATGCGCTTGCGGTTCTCCGGTAACTTAGCAAAGAAGAAGAGGTGCTGGTCCCTGCGCTCCTCCATGCGCTTGGGCACATATACCGGCTTGCCATTATACGGATTATACCCCAAATAATACAAAGCCGTCGAGAAAGTCATCGGTGTGGGGGTAAAATCCTGCACCTGGTCGGTGATAAGGTGGTACTTTTGCGTGATGTCGCACAATTCGGCCATCTTCTCGATGGTGCAGCCCGGATGCGAACCGATGAAATAGGGGATAAGTTGCTGGTTCTTGCCGCATTGCCGGTTGGCTTGCATAAACTTCTCCAAAAAGAGCAGAAACTTGTCGAAATCCGGTTTCCGCATCAGTTTGAGCACCTCGGGGTCGGTGTGCTCCGGCGCCACTTTCAGACGCCCCGACACATGATGTTCCACCAACTGCCGTAGATATTGCGACTGTTCGTTCCTCTTGTCCTCCTCTTTGTTGTCGTTGAGCAGCATCTCATAGCGTATGCCACTGCCGATGGTGACATGTTTGACGCCCGGCATTTTCCTCACTGTTTCGTACAAATCCACCAAAGGCTTGTGGTTCAGCTGCATATTGGGACAAATTTTGGGCGAGAGACATGACGGGCGCGGACAGGTGCGGCATTTTTCCAAGTCAAGGCCTTCCATGCGGAACATGTTGGCAGAAGGGCCGCCTAAGTCGCTGATGTGCCCCTTGAAATAGGGCCGCTGTATGAGATCGCGCACCTCCGCGAGGATGGACTCGTTGGAGCGCGAGGCAATCTGCTTGCCCTGATGGGCAGCGATGGCGCAGAAACTACAGCCGCCAAAGCATCCGCGATGCAGTGTGATGGAGTTCTTGATCATCTCAAAAGCCGGTATCTCCCCACGTTTCAAGTATTTGGGATGCGGGGCGTTCATCATCCTGTAGAAGAGCGCGAAACTGTCCATCTCGGCTTCCGTGGCGACAGGGTAGGGAGGACGCACCACCAACAGCCGTTCCCCGTAGGGCTGCACCAACGTGCGCTGCTCACGCTTGTTGGACTCTGTCTCGAACTTAACGAAGTCTTCCCCGTATTTACGCTTGTCTTTCAACTCAGATTCATACGAATGTAATCTTATGTAATCTTCTGAATGATAAGATTCTATGTCTTTATCCCAATAGGCGATTTGCCGGCATTCCGACAGATGCTCTCGCCAATTCGCGTGTTGGAAAAGTTCGGCCAGGGCCACGATTGGCCGCTCGCCCATGCCATATACCAGCACGTCGGCGCCGCTGTCCAGCAGTATGCTGGGCTTGAGCGAATCGCTCCAGTAATCGTAATGCGAAAGCCGCCGCATGGAGGCCTCGATGCCGCCCAACACCACGGGCACGTCGGGGAATAACTGCTTGAGAATGCGGGCATAGACGGTGGTGGCGTAGTCGGGACGGAAGCCGGACTTGCCGCCGGGCGTGTAGGCGTCGTCGCTGCGCAACCGTTTGTTGGCGGTGTAATGGTTCACCATGGAGTCCATGTTGCCTGAAGTGACCCCGAAGAAGAGACGGGGCTTGCCTAACTTCTGGAAATCGCGCAGATCATCCTGCCAGTTGGGTTGTGGCAGAATGGCCACGCGCAAACCCTCGCGCTCCAGTACACGTCCGATGACCGCAGCCCCGAAGGATGGATGGTCCACGTAGGCATCACCGTTCACAATGATGACATCCACATAGTCCCATCCCAAGTAATCCAACTCCTTCTTGGTAATGGGTAAAAAATGTTTATCATTCATTGTGAGTAGATTAAATTGTCAACCTAATGTATTACTTTAATCTCATCCACATTCAGGCGCACCTTGAGCCAAGCGGCGATTTTCTGTTCGGCAGCACTATTCGTCTTGCCGTCTTTCCATTGGATATAGACGATTGGAGTGACGTGGTTTTCAAGCGTGATGGTGTTCACCTGCGTCATCTCGGTGATTGCGAACTCGCGGATGCCAGGATATTGCACATATACCTCTTTCGCCAATTGCTCGGACAAGGTTTCCGCCGTACGGGCTGCGCTGAGTTGTCCTTGCAGTTGCTCAATGATGGAGTCTTGCCTGCTGATTTGCAAGTCTTTCTTGTTGATGATATCCTCGATAATCTCGTTCTGCTTGGTGATGTCTATGGCCTCACCGGTCTGTTTGACAATAAGTTTGGTGTGTGTGAGCCCGTATTGGTTTTGCAGGGATTTCTGCAGTTCTGTGATCTCGCTGTTTGTCAGGGGTCTTCCCACCAGCGAGAGGGTGACGCTCTGTTCCTTGGCGTGATATTCACGGATGGAGTTGACAATTTGGATGTTCTCAAAAAGCTCGCTCTCCTGGGTCTCATTCACGAATTTGATGGCCTGTGAGTTGAAGGCGGCTTGCCGCACCACATCGATAGCCAGTATGATGCTGGGCACCAACACGATGACGGTGAATACGGTGATGATGCGCTTGACAGCGCGGTTACGGGCGTGGTCCACATACTGAATCTGGGGAAAAGAGAGGAAGCGGACCATCACGAAGGTGGCGAGGGCGATGAAGAAGGAGTTGAGGAAGAAGAGGTAGAAAGCCCCGAAGAAATACTTGAACTGGGCGGTGGCGAGTCCGTAACCAGCCGTGCAGAGCGGCGGCATCAAGGCGGTGGCGATGGCCACACCCGAGATGACGGTGATGGACTGTGACTTGCGAGAGGTGGCCACGATGCCGGCGAGCCCCCCGAAGAAGGCGATAAACACGTCGAAAATGGTGGGCCGGGTGCGCGCCAACAGCTCCGACTGCGCGTCGCCGAGCGGCGAAAGCAGGAAGTACAGAAACGAGGCCAACAGACTGACCAGCACCATAATGCCGAGGTTTTTGACCGATTTCTGCAGCAGGTGCTCGTCCATTATGCCGACAGAGAACCCGATGCCACAGATGGGCCCCATCAAGGGTGAAATCAACATGGCGCCGATGATGACGGCGGTGGAGTTGACGTTCAGTCCCACAGATGCCACGATGATGGCAAATACAAGTATCCACATATTCATCCCTCGGAACTCCACGCCTTTGGATATGGTCTCGATGGTGGCCTCATAGTCGGTGTCCTCGCGCAACTGGGCGAAGTCCTTGATTCTGCGCCACATAAGTCGAAGCTTTGCTTTGAATGAGTTTGAATTGTTGGGCATAGTGCTCGTCAGGGTGGGGGATAGGGGTTGGAATATTATTGCAGTAAACGGGTGATTTCCTCTATCGGGAGTTGCTGTTGTTCGCCGGTATTCATATTTTTCAGCGTGTAGGTGTTGCTCAGACGTTCGTTTTCGCCCGCCATAATGACATACGGTACCGATTTGGCGTTGGCGTAGTTCATCTGTTTGCCGATTTTCGCGCTGTCGGGATAGATCTCGGAAGGTATGCCGGCGTCGCGGAGTTTGCGCAGCCCCTTGAGAGCATAGATCTCGTCCTCTTTGCCGAAGTTGATGAACAGGGCCTTGACGGGAGTGAGGATGGCGTCGGGGAAGAGGTTGAGCTCGTTGAGTACGTCGTAGATACGTTCCGCGCCGTAGGAGATGCCCACACCCGACATATTCTTCAGTCCGAAGATGCCCGTGAGGTTGTCGTAGCGTCCGCCGCCGGAGATGCTGCCCATCGCCACGTCGTTGGCCTTCACCTCGAAGATGGCACCGGTGTAGTAATTGAGGCCTCGAGCGAGGGTAATGTCAATTTCCAAAGCGGTGGTGAGCCCCATCTCCTTGACATACTCGAGCACGGTGGCCAACTCTTCGACGCCTTTCATTCCAATCTCACTGGTGTGGAGCAGTTGCTTGAGTTGCCCGAGCTTCTCGTCATTGTCGTTGCCGCCGAAGCAGAAGACAGGCTTGAGCTGGTCAATGGACTCTTGCGGGATGCCTCTTTCCTGCAACTCCTGGCAGACGCACTCCTGTCCGACCTTATCTAACTTGTCCATGGCCGTGCAGAGATCGGTCACCTTGTCGGCCTGGCCGATGACCTCGGCGATGCCGGAGAGCACCTTGCGATTGTTGATTTTCATCGTGATGTTGATGCCGAACTTGCGGAAGATCTCGTCGGTGATCTCCACCAGTTCTGCCTCATTGAGGAGGGAGGTGCTGCCGATTATGTCGGCGTCGCACTGGTAGAACTCGCGGTAGCGACCCTTTTGGGGGCGGTCGGCGCGCCAAACGGGCTGCATCTGGTACCGCTTGAAGGGGAATGCGATGTCGTTCTGGTGCTGTACCACGAAGCGGGCGAAGGGCACCGTGAGGTCATAGCGCAGACCCTTCTCGCAGATCTTAGCGGCAATCTTGTTGGGAGAGGCGTCCGGGGCATTGAAGTCAACCCCCTGCGTGAAGTCGCCCGAGTTGAGGATCTTGAAGAGCAGGCGGTCGCCCTCCTCGCCGTATTTGCCCATGAGGGTGGAGAGATTCTCCATGGAAGGGGTCTCAATAGGGAGGTAGGCATGTTTGTGGAAGACGGAGCGGATGGTGTCAAAAATATAGTTGCGCCGCATCATCTCGGTGGGCGTGAAATCACGGGTTCCTTTTGGAATTGAGGGTTTTACGTTGGCCATAGTTTGTCTATTTAATCAGGCTGCAAAGATACAAAAAAGGCATAAAAAAAATATTTATGGAAATCGGGGTTGGAAATGAAAAAAAGTGTATTTTTGCCGCGTCATTTGACAACCACTAAATGGCGGTTGTAGCTCAGTTGGTTAGAGTACCGGATTGTGGTTCCGTGGGTCGTCGGTTCGAATCCGACCTGCCGCCCGAAAGATTGAAAAACAGCGATTTGCAAGCATAAATCGCTGTTTTTTTTGTTCCAATCGGGACAGAATCGGGACAAAACGCATTTTTTGGATTTCCGCGGCGAAATCTAAAAAAAAAGGGAATTATATACCTAATGGCACAAATCAGGGCATCTGCATCATTTTTTTTATTTGGGCGTGCCGGCGCGGCAGCGGAAAATCACATTCGTTCCGTAGAGACGCAATGCATTGCGTCTCTATAATCACGCATATAACCAGAGCTTTCCGCTGTCGCGCCGTCGGGCTTTTCACTGCAATGATTTTGGCTTAGATTCCTCCACCATTCCGCGAGACGCGAAGCGTCAAGCGGGACCTCCGTCTCGCAACGGCACCCATTCTCGCCAAAATCATTTCCGTTTCAATCCCTCACGCATGCTCGTCGGACACCACTCCCTTTTCGCGGCGAGCAACGCACAACCTCGTCTCATGGTTCTCCCGCACCGCGATTTTCCCGCGCACCATCCCTTCCCAGGGGTTGCAGCGCTCGTTCC
>DBYW01000023.1:2123-11985 GCA_002311645.1 Bacteroidales bacterium UBA1176 | reverse complement strand
AAACCGGCTTTTCTTACTTTGGCTCACGCTATTACAGCAGCGATTTGAGCATCTGGCTGAGCGTGGACCCAATGAGTGACAAATATCCTTCGTTAAGTCCTTATGTGTATTGCGCGAACAACCCGGTAAAACTGGTGGATCCGAATGGGATGAAATGGGAAACTCCTGAAGATGAACAAACAGCGGGTAAACTGAAAGAAAAAGCAGAGATGCAACGCGATTATTATATTGAAAGAATCAATCATTATTCCAAAAAATATGACAATGCTAAAAGTGAAAGGGGAAAAAGAAATAACGCAGAATGGATTGATTATTATAATTGTCTTATGGAAGAAATAAGTCAAGGGATAGATGGTCTTGAAGATATGGGTAACAGTGACATCTTTTTTCATTTCGAAGAAGTAGAACTCGGAGAAAAATGCTACGTAAAACGAGAGGTCAAAAGTCCTTACGAGATACACATATCTATTAATTCGGACAATTTGATAGAAACTTGTTGGCATGAATGCAAACACGTGCAAGATTGGTTAAATAATGTTTTCCCTATCGAAGAACATGGTTTCGATAAAGATGGAATTCTCGGGAATACTAATCCAGAAGTAGAAACAAGGGCTTACAGATCGGAATATGCATTTAGTCGACGACGTTTCGATGGATTAATCCTTCATTACCGAGAAAATATGTATGACATCATTGGAGATCAAAGAGTAAACCCACAGCTATGATTTCGCATATAAAACATCTACGATTGCTGTTATTGTTTGAAATGATGACCGTACTTTTCGTAACTACTGAAGGACAAAACAATGCTGAATACTATTACCAATTAAAAAAACCTTGGCATAAACTGTATTTTCATGCAGATGGAACTTTTAAGGAGTTTGAGGTCAATTGGTTGAACTATTGCGTCTGCCAAAAAGGCGTCAATATAAGCAAAGGAACATATCGGAAAGCATCTTGTCATTTCATACTCGATTCAGACAATGATTGGATTCTACCTGACACTTGTTATCTTGATAATGTAGATACTGCCGTTAAAGAAAGTGACAGTCTGGAGATTGTATTCAACTCCTATTACGAACAAATGTTCAAGGAAGAAACTGAAAACAATATCTGTACTTATCCACATCATAGGATATATTTGTATAGCATTAGTCTCAAATGTGGTGAAGACAGTCTTAACAAATCTTTTGAAAAGGCCTTTAACGCAAAGCACTGTGCGGATAGCGTTGGGAAGATAAGTGAATATTGTCCTCGTGAAATTGAAATTCATAGTATTGAAATGAAAATGTATTGGAAAGATAAGGATTCTAAATTTCCTCACAACTCTCTTTCCCAATTTTTTTTATACGTGCCAAAGGACTATCGACAAAGATTTTTTTTGATTAAACTACCTTGGCAAGTTGACTATTTTTTGTTATGTCGAATAGCCCATCGTAATCAAAAAGTAAGAAAAATAACATCCAGTACTATAGTCCTTTCGGGAATAAAATTCAAAAGAATAAAATTCAAAAGACTACCAGATTACCATAGAAGAGAGAGATTGGATTCTGAAATGCAAAAGTGACCAATGTTTTTATTGATTATAGAATGTAACTGCATAATGGCCAAAAATAATCTTTTATTTTGTCAACAGACAAACCGCATTCAGAGCATCACCTATCCCGACTGCGAGGTGGTGCGTTACACCTTCTCCGCAAAAGAAAAGGACGCAGAAACCGGCTTTTCTTACTTTGGCTCAAGGTATTACAACAGCGATTTGAGCATCTGGCTGAGCGTCGACCCGCAAGCTGCGAAATATCCGTCATTAAGCCCGTATGTGTATTGCGCGAATAATCCGATTAAGTTGGTGGATCCGAATGGGGAGGAGATATATGAATTTGATGAAAACGGCAAATACATTGGAATGAGAGGTGACAAAGGAAGTCCTGATCAAATTGCAATTAAACATTCTGACGGGACTATAAAGATGAGTCAAGAATATGAACATGGGACAATTCAATTAGGATTAAAAGGTGCAGTAAATCAGCACGATGGAACTCCTGTTGATATACAGTCCTTAAGAATCAAAGGGGACGATAATGCATATGATTGCTTCGAGTTTGTCTCTGATAACTCAAGTGTGGAATGGAGCATGGTACGGACAGGATCTGTTCAAGGAGATAAAGGCATAAACTATTTGTCAAGTTCTCAAGAAAACAGTCATGAGAATTCGATAAATCTTTATACAAACAACAAGAAAATTTCTATTCGCGAACATTGGCATTCACATACAAACGGGAATCTCAAGCCTTCTGGGATTGACTATACCGCCTCAGATAAACTCAGAGAACAATACGGAAATGTATTTAGTCCTACCGGTTATGTGCCAACTTATGTGTATGCTCGAGGAAAACATAGACTATACAATTCTTTCTTAAGGATGATAGATAATAATATTATCAATGCAAAAAATGAATATCAAAAGAGGTAAGGAGATGAATTTGAATAGATCAGTCTTAGTGTTGATCTTAACTATGATCTGCTGGTGCTCTTCCGCAAAATCATTTTATTTCAAGGAAGTACAAACTGTCGACAGCTGTTTTAATCAACTGCTCAGTAACATAGAGCAGATTTGTGCCAAATTCGTTTGTGATACAAAATATCACTATGTTTCAACTAAAATTGTAGGATCGGATACAATAATAGAGGTCCACTCCTATGATTTCCCCGGAATGTATGACTGTATTCTGCATTGTAATGTTTTGGGTGTCTGCAAAATGTCAAACAGTTCATTTTTTATTGACCAATCATTGTCCACACTTTTTCAAGAATCGGGAAGGATTATTAGAGAAAAATTCAGCAAAAAACAAATAAAGGCAATAAACCAATTTTCCTTCAATGATTGTTATATATATTGGGTTTTTAAAAACAACGAGTGTGGTATTGATCTGGATAGTCCCTGGAATTCTGAAATCTATAAAACTTGGTACGATTTAGAATTAAATACAGATTGTTTTTGCAATTATAAAAAACTATCAATAGATATAATTGAAGAACAGGCAGAACCGTAATTGTCCAAAAATCCATCGCACACTCTTTCTTTTTCGCGACGAAATGACCGCCCCCACATTGACATATCACCCCGTTGAAACCTTGCTTTCAGCCTCTCACACCTTCTCCGCAAAAGAAAAAGACTCCGAAACCGGCTTTTCTTACTTTGGCTCAAGGTATTACAGTAGCGATTTGAGCATCTGGCTCAGTATTGATCCACAGGCCTCGAAATATCCGTCGCAATCAAACTATGTTTATTGTAGCAATAACCCTATAAAAGTCATTGATCCTAACGGGGAAGATGAGTGGGAAATAGATAAAAAAGGAAACATAACATGGAAATGTGAGAGCGAAAAACATCAGTTATTTGCTTCAGACAAAAACGGGAAACGAACAGGTGAATCTATAACACTGAAGAATAAAAACATCCTCAATCAACTTGAAAAAGGGAAAAGAACCGTTCTGAGAGGGTATGATGGAAATGAGACCGAGGAAGGGAACCGTAGAGAAGCCGTTGTGGGGAAAAAAGATGTAGATGATTTATTAAATGTATTTAAATTTGTTTCAGATAATTCGAATGTAGAATGGGAGTTTGAGTATTCTAAACAAGATGGTGAATCACAATACAGTTTGGTTACAGACGGATTCTCAAACCAAGTCAGGTCTCATTTCGGCAGCAAGGCAATTACAAGTATTCATTCACACCCTAACGAACCCAATAATTATCAGTCAGAAAAGAATTCATTGTATGGAGATCGAGGATATTTAAGTTCGAACTCAAAGACGAATATGTATGTATATATGCCAAAGTCGACCCGATTATTCAATGTGAATAAAACCGCATATATTCGACACATAAACAATGACTATCGTCGGTTTATTAATGTAGGAAGATGAAAAACATATCTGTCAAAATATTATTAGCCGCTTTAAGCTTGATATTCGTAAACTGTGACCATAAATCTTCATTCCAAGACACTGACACGAGGAATACAACAGACATACATCACATTTTGACGGATACCTTAAACTCATACTTGAAAAATAATTATTGGTATACAACGGATGTGAATGGACATATCACATGTCGTCCTTTCACATACATATGTTTCCAACATTTAGACAAAAAAAATTTCGTTTCTTTTGCTATAAGTCCTCATATCATTATAGACACATCTTTTGAAGTAACATATTACAAAAGTATGCACGGCGAATTTCTGTATTGTGTTCTTTTCGATGCAAAAGATAGCATAAATGCAAGGTTCATAAATAATTATTCATTCGAGCCCCTTGAATTTTGCCATAATTCGTATTTGAAAAATCCTTGTGTTTATGATGGTCGAATTTTTTTAAGGTCTTATGAAATAATACATAAAAGTGTTGGGGACACTCTGCTATTATTAGCGCAACCCTTGACCACATGGATTTGTGATCCCCCAGAATCTTTTTTTTAAAATACCAAGCAGGAATGTCCTCGGCCACAGATATGCATCCCCTGACGGGGATGAGTTTCCTGCGACACATTTCGCTGCCCACTCCCATACTGATCACTGTTCACTGTTCACTGATCACTGTTCACTGATCACTCCTCCCACAAACAGGGACAATCCTTCAGTCTCCAACTCACTGGAACCTTTCCAACGTGATCCCAAAATCAGAGACGCCCTTGAGTTCGTCGGTACGCATGGCTTGCGTGACGGTGAAGGTATAGGTGCCGCAGTTGGGGAAGCGCACCTTGGGCTGGAAGAGGAACTTGTTGTCCTTGATGCGCCCCTGTCCACGCCCCGTCCAATGGCCTTGTTTGTCGCAGAGGATGAATTCCAATGTGTCGCGCTCGGAGTGGCCGTCGGGGTACGTGGTGCGCATAAAGACGTAGAGATTCTGCGTCTCGAAGTCGGTGGTGTTGCGCACGTTGAAATACATGTTGAAATAGTCCATCGAGTCCACGATGTCCATCGTGAACGTGAGTGGCTCGGAGGCCTTCCACTGTTCCTTGGGCAGGGCCTGGATGTCGCTATAGTAAACTTTGTGGTTGCAGGCGGAAAGCAGCCCGAGCAGACACAACAAGGATAGTGCAATCTTCTTCATAACACGTCGTCAATTTCCGTTCAGGAGTCGGCAATATTCTTGAGTTCGTCCATGCTGATGCTGTTGCCCTCCTCCACTTTCTTCTGGTTCACGATAGCGAACTCCTCCAATTTCTCGGGGGTTTTCCCTTCGTTGTTCATCTTGATGATTTGGTTCACCTTATCGAGGGGTATGGCGAAGATGGTGGATGGGTCGTCGGCGTATGCGTACCAGACAATCTTCTTGAAAATGTCGATTTTGTTGTATATGCCCTTCCCCTTGGCGGTCTTGAGTTGCACGTGGGGGTTGGGGAACTCCTTAATCTCGCGTTGGTAGGTCTCCTGCTCGAAATTGAGGCAGCATTTGAGCTTGCCGCACATGCCGGCGAGTTTTTGCGGGTTCAGGGAAAGCTGCTGGGTGCGTGCCGTACTGGTGGAGACCGACTGGAAGTTGGTGAGCCATGTGGCGCAGCAGAACTCGCGCCCGCAAGAGCCAATGCCTCCAAGACGGGCGGCCTCCTGGCGCACGCCGATCTGGCGCATCTCGATGCGGATGTGGAACTGCTCGCCCAAGATCTTGATGAGCTGGCGGAAGTCCACGCGGTCGTCGGCGGAGTAATAGAAAATGGCCTTGGTGCCGTCGCCCTGGTATTCCACATCGTTGACCTTCATGTCAAGGTTGAGGTCCCAGGCCGCATAGCGCGACTTAAGCATCGTCTGGTGCTCCAGTCCCACGGCGGCAATCCACTCTTCAATGTCGGTATAGCGTGCGGCGCGGTAAATGCGTTTCGTGACGTCGGCAGGCTTTACGCGCTTATGCTCCATCTGGCGCTTCACTTGCAGCCCCAGCATGGAGATGATGCCGATGTCGTGGCCGGGATTGGCTTCCACAGAGACAATGTCGCCCACGCGGAACACGCCATCGGGCAACAGGAAGAAGTCCTTGTGGCTGTTCTTAAAGCGCACCTCAGCGATGGGAAACTCTGTATAGTCGAGTGCGATGTCGAGCTTTGAGATCCAATCGTAGGAGGGCAGTTTGCAGGCATTGTAGTTATACTGGCGGCATTGTGCGCGTTCAGGATCCGGGATATCGCTCAGACCACGGGTAAGGAAGATGTTTTGGGATATCTTTTCGGACTCGACAGACATGCCGGTGCGAACATCCATGTCGAGGTACTTCTCCCAATCTTCGGCCTGGGTGTGGTCTTTGTCGTCAAACTGGGTCTGCTTTGCCTTTTTAGGGCGCGGGCCGAGATCGGAGACATCACCGATGTCATCGGGGTCGTCGTCCTCCATGGGTGCAGCCGTCTCGGGCTGCGGTTCCACCAACAATCCAACAGGGCGCTCGTCCTCCTCTTCCTCGTCCGACTTGTTGAGCAGCTTGGGATCCTCCAAAATGGACGACTTGCCCTGGGCGTTTTGCTTGTCCTGACGCGGCCTGTTAGAACGGTTGCGGCGACGTTGTCCTTTATGTTTTTTATTATCTTCAGCGTTATTTTCCATTGTCAAAAATTGAGCGGCAAAAATACAAAAAATACCCATTCCAACGGGACGTCACATCGCAACGTCCCCTCTCTGAAAAAACCGCTACTTGCGAACAGTTATTTGTTTCTTGAGAAGAAGAAGTCATTCATGACGACACGGAGCAGGACACCGTAGTTGGGCGTGAACTTATTGCCTGTCTGATATTGCTCGGGGCCGTTTTTGGTCTGATAGATGGCTAAGCGCTGGAGGGCAAAATAGAACGTGGGGTCAATGGAGACGCCCTTAGCCACCACAAACTTAAGACCGGCCGATCCGGAAAACCCGAATCCCGAGCCGCCATACACCACATCATAGCCCTGCATGCCAGGATAATAACTCTCCCCCATGTAAGGATCCATCATATTATAGTGCTTCTCGCCGATAATGGCATCCAACAGCTTAACTTTCGCATAGTTGAACTGCACGCCCAACTCAACAAAGGGCTTGACGACAGGGTGCACCTTATTAAAGATGTACGACATTGACAAATCGAACATGGAACGGTCTTCCTTACCATGGAACTCGACCACAGGCCTTTCTCGCTGGTTTCCCGAAGGCGACGGGGTAGTCAGCAACATGCTGGCAGATGTCGTCAATCGGCTGAAGGAATAGGACAACGAGATGCCCCAACCATCACGGATCTTGTATCGGGCCCCGAGAGCCACCATCACATTCAGCTTGTAGTGGAGGTTCCAGTTAAAATCGCTGTTGGATGCTGGATCAGGTTGAAAAGTCAGTTCGGCTTCATTGGAAATGTACGGGTATATTCTACTCACCTCCTGCTGGATTTCCCTATACCAATAGGTGTTGTTATAGAGCACATAGTCGAGTCCGCACTCGTTGAGGTTGCTGCCGTTGTAGTAGTTGGCGTTGTACTTGTTGCCAATGAACATGCCGGCACCAATGTAGACATCGAATCCCTTGTCGTGCCAGGTGGTGTCGGAATAGTGTACACGAGTGGTTCGGGGCTCATTCTGCGCAAACGAGACCGCCATCGCACAAAGCATCAGCAATATGAAATTGATTTTTTTCATCATTAATATTTTGACGTTATCACCATTCCGCCGCACCACGGCGGAATCCCCAACCATTAACGGCGGCGTGCATAGAGACGCGGCATGCCGCGTCTCTACAAGTGGACGCACTCCTTGTACGCGTCGGCAGCGGCTTCCATAATGGCCTCCGACATCGTGGGGTGCGGGAACACGGAACTGATGATCTCCTTGCCGGTCATCTTGTTCTTGCGGGCCATCACGGCGCCGGCGATCATCTCGGTGACGTTGTCGCCGATGAGGTGGCAGCCGAGCCATTCGCCGGTGTTCTTGTCGAAGATGACCTTGACTAGACCGTCGCGGCTGCCGGCGGCAGTGGCCTTGCCGGATGCGGTGAAGGGAAACTTGCCGATGAGCACTTCCCTACCCTGCTCGGTGCAGGCGCGCTCAGTGAGGCCCACAGAGGCGATTTCCGGCGTGGTGTAGGTGCAGCCGGGGATGTTGCTGTAATCGACGGGCTCGGGGTCGTGGCCGGCAATCTTCTCGACGCAGACCTCTGCCTCGTGGGAGGCCACGTGCGCGAGGGCAGGACCGTGCACAATGTCGCCGATGGCATAGACGCCCTCCACGTTGGTGCGGTAGTAGTCGTCCACGACGACCTTGCCGCGCTCCACGGCCACGCCACACTCCTCAAGGCCGATGCCTTCGATGTTGGTGGCCACGCCCACAGCGGAGAGCACGATGTCGCACTCCAGCTCGGTGATCTTCTCTTTGGCGTCCTTGACGGTGACCTTGCACTTGTTGTCCACCACCTCGACCTTCTCGACGGCGGCGCCGGTCATCGTCTTGATGCCGGCCTTGCGGAAACAGCGGGCGAGGGTGGCGGCGATGTCGTCGTCCTCCACCGGCACCAAGCGCGGCATATATTCGACGATGGTGACCTTGGTGCCCATCGTGGAGTAGAAGTAAGCCAATTCGCTGCCGATGGCGCCGGAGCCCATCACCACCATCGATTCGGGCAGGAAGGGCAAGGTCAGCGCCTCGCGGTAGCCGATGATGTGCTTGCCGTCCTGGGGCACGTTGGGCAGGCTGCGCGAGCGGGCGCCGGTGGCCAGCACGATGTGGTTGGCCTCATACACCTCCACGGTGCCGTCGGCCTTGGTCACCTCCACCTTCTTGCCGGGGAGCAGCTTGCCGAAGCCGGCAATCACCTCCACGTTGTTCTTCTTGAGCAGGTACTGCACGCCCTTGCTCATCGTCTCGGCCACGGTGCGGCTGCGTTTCACCACCGCCTCGAAGTCGGGCTTCACGGTACCCTCGACCTGCAGGCCGTACTCGGCGGCGTGCGACATATATTTGAAAACCTGGGCTGACTTGAGCAGCGCCTTGGTGGGGATGCACCCCCAGTTGAGGCAGATGCCGCCCACTTCGGCGCGTTCCACGACGGCCACTTTCATATTCAACTGACTTGCGCGGATGGCTGCCACATAGCCGCCAGGACCGCTTCCGATAACGATAAGATCAAACATAGTTAAAAGCTAAAAGATTATGTATATGGTTAATTAATTGTCATTTTACACGGCGGCAAAGATACAAAAAGATAATGACGAAAAATTGTAAAAAACAAAATTTCGTCATTAGGGCACGTTGGCTGGGCAATGAAGACGATGAGGCGATGAAAAACGAGGAATGATTATGCCCGAGTCCTCCAGCAAGGTAAACCAGTACATGCTGCGCTATATCTATCGGTTCGCGCAGCCCACGCTCCACAAAATGCAACTCGTGAAGGCTCTGCCCCAAAGCATTTCTTTTGATATGGACGCTGAATCCGAACGACTTTGCGCTTCCATTCGAGACCAGAACGTGCTCCTTATCGATGATGTGACCACCAGCGGTTCCACGTTGAACGAGATGCTTCGAACATTACGGATCCTGAACGAGGACAATAACATCGTCGTTTTCAGTTTGATAGGTCGCAAAGACCTAATGGCGGATGCTGTCCTGTAGCAGAACACGAGGAGCAAATCCAAATTTTCTTCCCAACGTTCCCCATTTTTTTTTATTTTTGCGGTCTTAATTAAAATACTCACAAAGTGGCAACAACAACTATCCTTTATGCCGCATTGACCATAGGCCTTACGGGCTTGATAGCGGCTGTGATTCTGTATTTTGTATCAAAAGTTTTCCACGTGGAAGAGGACCCGCGCATCGATGAAGTGCAGGCCTGCCTGCCCGGCGCCAACTGCG
>DBYW01000023.1:0-2062 GCA_002311645.1 Bacteroidales bacterium UBA1176 | reverse complement strand
TACTGTCCGGGCGGCGACTACGACAAAATCGGCAAGGTGTTGGGCATCACTGCCGCCACCCGCGACCCGCAGGTGTGCGTGGTGCGCTGCAACGGCACCTGCGAGCATTCGCCCGCCAAGGTGATGTACGACTCGGCGCTGACCTGCGCGTTCGCCAACACCGTCTTCTCCGGCGAGGGTGCCTGCCCCTTCGGCTGCCTGGGCTGCGGCGACTGCGTGGATGCCTGCCAGTTCGACGCCATCCACATCAACCCCGAAACCCATCTGCCCGAGGTGAACGAAGAGCTCTGCGTGGGCTGCAAGGCCTGTGCCAAGGCTTGTCCGCGCGGCGTGCTCGAGATCCGCAACAAGGGCAAGAACAACCGTCGCGTCTATGTGGCCTGCAACAACAAGGAGAAGGGCGCCGTGGCCCGCAAGAACTGCAACGCCGCCTGCATCGGCTGCGGCAAGTGCGCCAAGGTGTGCCCCTTCGAGGCCATCACCGTGACCGACAACCTCGCCTACATCGACTACACCAAGTGCAAGGCCTGCCGCAAGTGCGTGGCCGAGTGCCCCACCGGCGCCATCCACGCCGTGAACTTCCCCGAGAAGAAAGCACCCGCCGAGGCCGCACCCGCAGAACAAGAAGTCAAACAACCCGCACAAGCATAGTACTATGAGTATCGAAAGATCCAAAGAGCTGGCCAATGAACTGGCCCACGAGATAACGCAAGACATCAAGGCCGAAGTCAAGAAATTAGGCAAGAAGACCTTCAATATGGGTGGCGTCCACCCCGAGGCCAACAAGTTCGCCCACTCTGCCGAAGTGGTCACCTTCCCGCTGCCCGACCAGGCCGTGGTCTATATGACCCAGCACCTCGGCGCCCCGGCCAAGCCCATCGTCGAGAAGGGCGACAAGGTGAAGGTGGGACAGCTCATCGCAGAGGCCAACGGCTTCGTGAGCGCCAACATCCATGCCCCCATCTCCGGCACCGTCAGCAAAATCGACATGATCGCCGACATCTCCGGCTACAAGAAACCCGCCATCGTCATCGACCGCGAAGGCGACGAGTGGGACGAGAGCATCGACACCACCCCCGACATCATCCGCGACATCAAGTTGGGCAAAGACGAGATCATCGCCCGTATGAAAGACCGCGGCATCGTGGGGCTGGGCGGCGCCTGCTTCCCCACGCACATCAAGTATATGCTCAAGCCCGAGCAGAAGTGCGAGTACCTCATCATCAACGCCGCCGAGTGTGAACCCTACATCTCCACCGACAACCGCGTCATTCTGGAGCGCACCGAGCAGTGCATGATCGGCATCGAGTGCGCCCTCATCGCCTCAGGCGCCGAAAAGGCCATCATCGGCATCGAGGACAACAAGCCCCAAGCCATCGCCGCCCTGGTGGAGATGGCCAAGAAGTTCACCAACATTGAAGTACAACCCTTAAAAATCAAATACCCGCAGGGAGCGGAGAAACAGCTCATCAAGGCCATCACCGGCCGCAGCGTGCCCAACGGCGCCCTGCCCATCTCCGTGGGCTGCATCGTCAACAACATCACCACGATGTATGTGCTCTACCAAGCCGTGCAGAAGAACAAGCCCATCGTGCAGGCCTACACCACCGTCTCCGGCAAATCCATCCCCAAAGAGCAGTGCAAGATCTTCCGCCTGCGCTTAGGCACCCCCATCCGTGACGTACTCAACGCCGTCGGCATCCCCGAGGACACGGGCAAGATCATCTCCGGCGGCCCGATGATGGGCAAGGCCATCGCCAACCTCGACGCCTATGTGGCCAAGGGTATGTCGAGCCTCCTCTTTATGAGCGAGAAGGAGAGCAAGCGCGGTCCGGTCTATCCCTGCATCCGCTGCGGCAAATGCGTCAACGGCTGCCCGATGGGATTGGAATCCACCCTGCTGTGCACCCTCTCCCAACTGCAACGCTGGGAGGACTGCGAGAAGAACGGCATAATGAACTGCATCGAGTGCGGCTCCTGCTCCTTCATCTGCCCCTCCAACCGTCCGCTGTTAGACTATATCCGGGTGGGCAAAGCCAAGACCGGCGCGATGATCCGCGCC
>DBYW01000016.1 GCA_002311645.1 Bacteroidales bacterium UBA1176 | reverse complement strand
TACGCCATTGTGGCGAAGGCCGCCGACCAGCTCGGGCTGACCGCCTATGTGGTGGGCGGTGTGGTGCGCGACATCCTGCTGCGCCGCCACAACACCGACATCGACATCGTCACCGTGGGCAGCGGCATCCAGCTGGCCAAAGCCACCGCCGCCCTCATCTCCCCCGACCTGCACGTCAACGTCTATAAGAACTTCGGCACCGCCCAGTTCCCCTACGAGGAGTGCGACGTGGAGTTCGTGGGCGCCCGCCGCGAGTCGTACAGCCACGACTCCCGCAAGCCCGTGGTCGAGGACGGCACCTTAGAGGACGATCAACTGCGCCGCGACTTCACCATCAACGCCTTGGCCATCGCCCTCAACGGCGAGCAGGCCTTCCAACTCATCGACCCCTTCGACGGCATCAGCGACCTGCAAGCCAAGATCATCCGCACGCCCTGCGACCCCGACAAGACCTTCTCCGACGACCCGCTGCGCATGATGCGCGCCGTGCGCTTCGCCACCCAGCTCAACTTCGACATACACCCCGACACACTTGCCTCCATCAAGCGCAACGCCTACCGGCTGGAAATCATCTCCAACGAACGCATCATCGAGGAGTTCAACAAGATACTCCGCTGCATCCGCCCCTCACGCGGCATCAAGCTGTTGGACGAGTGTGGCCTGCTCGAACGCTTCCTGCCCGAAATGGAGGCCCTCAAAGGTGTGGAACACATCAACGGTCAGGGGCACAAGGACAACTACCTGCACACCCTCGAGGTGGTGGACAACATCGCCATGTCCTCCACCAATGTATGGCTCGTCTGGGCGGCCTTGCTGCATGACATCGCCAAGCCCGTCACCAAGCGCTTTGTGCCCGGCACCGGATGGACATTCCACGGCCATGACGCCGTGGGCGCCAAAATGGTGGTCTCCATCTTCCGTCGGCTCCATATGCCCGCCAACGAGAAGATGAAGTATGTGCAAAAACTCGTGGGCCTGCACCTCCGTCCTATCGCCTTAGTGGAGGACGAAGTAACAGACTCGGCCGTGCGCCGTCTGCTCTTCGAGGCCGGCGACGACATCGACGACCTGATGCGGCTCTGCGAGGCCGACGTCACTTCCAAGAACTCCGCCAAGATACAGCGCTGCTTCGACAACTTCGCCAAGGTGCGCGAAAAGCTTGTCGAGATCGAGGAAAAGGACAAGCTCCGCAACTGGCGCCCGCCCTTCGACGGACAAGACATCATGACTGCGTTCGGCATCAGCCCGAGCCGCGAAATCGGCATCATCAAAGAGGCCGTCTGCAACGCCATCCTCGACGGCGAAATAGAAAATTCACGCCCTGCAGCCCTTCAGCGCATGATTGAAGAGGGCGAAAAGATAGGGCTCACGCTCGTCAAAAAACCCGAATAAATGAATATCCAAAAGACAATCCTATTACTTTTGCTGCCCTTGCTGCTCCTTTCCGGATGCAAGAGCAAAAAACAGGTGTTGGAAAAACCCGCCGACCTCATCAGCCGGAACAAGATGGTGGATATCATTGCCGAGAGCTTCCTCATCGAGAGCACCGTGCATTTAGCACCCGACTCCGTCAACCGACTCTACTTAACCCGCGACTACTACAAAGAGCTCTTCACCCGATACAACGTCACGCGAGCCCAGTTCGTGCGCTCCGTCGACTACTATATCGGCGAGGAGAATTCTGCAGAAAATCTGCTTTCGGACGTTTCCACGCGCCTTACCGAAATGCGCAAGCAATTGAACATCCCCGACTCCCTGCCCACCCCGATTGCCCCCAATGACGGAATTCCATTTATTCACCAGATAAGATAAGCCATCGCCTAAACCAAAAGGAATATATATACTGAGGGCTCCAATCAGGGCCTTTTGCATCTTTTTTTTATTTGGGCGTGCCGGCGCGGCGGCACAAAACACATCCGTTCGCAGATACGAGGCGCGCCGTCCTTACCATCGTGCATGCAACCAAACGCCGCCGCGCCGTCGGGCTTTCCGCTCCAATGGCCGGCAAGCCAGCCATTTCCGCTGCAATCCCTCACGCATGCTCGTCGGACTCCACATCCGTTTCGCGGCGAACTTCGTGCTTTCTCGTCTCAACGCTCTCCCGCGCCGCGATTTTTTCCCGCGCACCATCCATCCCAGGGGTTGCAACGCTCGTTTCTCGCGCTTTAACCCCTGGCTACCAAGCTCTTGCCCCTGACGGGGCTGCTTAAGAAAAACCCATTATTTTCTATTGTCTCTATCTGAATGTACCCCGGAGGGATACCCTATCTGTAACGGGGGTCGTTGGGAAAAAGCCTTATGTCACGACCTTGTTATGCAGACATTGTGCCATCACGTATATAACCACCAACCAAAATCTTTCGCACCCCTGACATAATAAAAGCCCATCCCTTTCGTTTAACATTTGTATAACCAATATAGACAAATGATGAATACAAAAATCCTTTGGGCCGATGACGAAATCGACCTGTTAAAACCCCATATTCTTTTCCTCAAAGCCAAGGGCTACGATGTCATTCCCGCGTTAAGCGGCCGTGAAGCCATCGATATTTTGGAAAAAGAATTCATCAATATCATTTTCCTCGACGAGAACATGCCGGGACTCAGCGGCCTGGAGACGCTCCAGCGCATCAAGAAATCGCACCCGCACATCCCCATCGTCATGATCACCAAGAGCGAGGAGGAACACATCATGGAAGACGCCATCGGTTCCAATATCGCTGACTACCTTATCAAGCCCGTCAACCCCAACCAGATCCTGTTGTGTCTCAAGAAGAACATTGACAAAAAGAACTTGGTAACCACCAAAGTGACTGTCGATTACCAACAAGCCTTCCGCGAATTGTCGATGCGCATCTCCGACCATCTTTCTATCCAAGAGTGGTCTGACTTGTACAAGGAACTTGTCAACTGGGAACTGCAAATAGAGAAAATCGAAGACGAAAGTGTTGCGGAGATGTTGGCGGCGCAAAAGGAGGAGGCAAACATCCAGTTTTCCAAGTTTGTGCAGGCCCATTATCTAAACTGGGTCAACGGACGAGGCAGCGAGAAGCCCATGCAGTCGCATACTATACTGAAAGACAAGATGTTCCCATACTTGGAAGAGGACAAGACCGCCTTCCTGTTCGTCATCGACAACCTTCGTTACGACCAATGGCGCAGCATCTACCCCATTCTGCACGACTACTATTATGCAGACGACGAGACCATCTGTTTCAGCATTCTGCCCACGGCCACGCACTATGCGCGCAATGCCTTGTTCTCTGGTCTGATGCCCTCCGTCATTGCAAAAAAATACCCGCAATTATGGCTCAACGAGGGCGACCAAGGCGGCAAGAACCAATTTGAGGAGCAACTGCTTGGCGAATATCTCAAACGTTTTGGCAAGAATATAAAATACTCCTACGCCAAGATCCTGAACGCCGACTTTGGCAAGAAAGTCTTTGAGAATTTCCACCAGTTGATGCGCAACCCGTTGAACGTCATTGTCTTCAACTTTGTAGACATGCTTTCCCATGCGGGCACAGACGTGAATGTGGTTCGCGAGCTCGCCGACGACGAGAAATCCTACCGCAGCGTCACCGCCTCCTGGTTCGAGAACTCCATCCTCTTCGACATGCTCAAGTACCTCTCCGAAAAGAGAGTGCCCGTCTTCCTCACCACTGACCACGGCACCATCAAAGTCAACCGCCCCCTCAAGATGATCGGCGAACGCGACCTGAACACCAACCTGCGGTATAAGGTGGGGCGCAGCAGCATGGACTACCCTGCCCGCGAAGTTTTCGAGATCAAGAACCCCGACGAGGCCTTCCTGCCCAAGGAGAGCATGACCCAACGTTTCATCTTCGCCACGCGCAACGACTTCTTCGCCTACCAGAACAATTTCAACCAGTACGTCAACCTCTATAAGAACACCTTCCAGCATGGCGGTATTTCTATGGAAGAAATGATGATTCCTTTTGTCAAACTACTGCCCAAATAGAAGCCCTGTCAAAATGTCCGGTCATGAGAACAAAAACGCTCGTCTATCTGTTAGCTTTGGCATGCTTGGTGGCCTCGTGTCGCAAAAAAGAGGCGACCAAGGCCGAGAAGCGTGGCCAGCAAGTCGAGCTCAGCAAGGACGCGTCTGTTTTCAAGGCTGACAAAGATTTCGACCTGTCCGCCATCAACGCCAAGGATTTCTACTTTGGCGAAGTTGGGAACAACAGTTATTACATCATCATTGAACATACCGAGCACAACCGGCTCTCAGGACGCTACTACCCTGTAGTCAAAGGGTCGAACAAGCTCACAGCACACAAGTTCGAGGTGGAGCACAAGAACGGCCAATATCTTTTCTGCACTTCAGACAATGACATCCCCATAGAGTTTGAGATCACGATGGACGCCGACCATGTGGTGGGATGGTACAAGCCCGCCAGTTTGGGCAGTGAGAAAGTGCACCTCACCTTTGAAAAATATCACGAGCCCGACTTCATCGTTTCCGAGAGCAAGCGCTATGCGCCCGATTGCCCGTCCAATTTGCTGACATTCACAAAAAAAGCAGATGTTGTTTACGGCAAGGCCAAAGGGTATTGGACATCCAAGCCCATCCAGCACGAGAAGATGGGCAAGACGGTGGTGCAAAGCATCCTTAAAACGGCTTCGGCTAAAAAGAAGGAGCAGAATCTGACCCTTGACCTCTTCTTGCCCAACGACACGGCTGTCAAACAGAGGCCGATAATTGTGCTATTCCATGGCGGGGCATTCCTTGTCGGCGACAAGGCAGCGCCGACCTCCACCACATGGTGCGAACATTTCGCAAGCATCGGCTACATCACGGCATCTGTCAATTACCGCTTGGGGTTCAAGCTCTCGAAGGCTTCCATACAGGAATGCGGGTACGAGGCCATCCAGGACGCCAACGCCGCCCTGCGTTTCCTGCTCGCCCATGCCGAAGAATACGGCATCGACACCAACAATTTCTTTATCGGCGGCACGAGTGCCGGATCCATCACCGCCCTCGGGTCCGTCTACATGACCGACCGCCACCACCCGGACTTTGTGGAAGCATTGGACTTGAAAGAAAAAAACGGCGGATTCGAAGCATCGGGAAACAGCTACAGGCGCAAGCCCAAAATCAAGGCCATCGCCAACATGTGGGGAGCCGTATACGATCTCGACGAACTCAACGGTCATAACATCCCCGTCATATCATTCCACGGCACCGACGACAACCTCGTGCCCTACGACCAAGGGTTCCCCTTCTCCGAGCTGAAAAGCAAAATCGGGGAGCGCCTGTACGACAAGATGTACGGCTCCAAGTCCATCCACGAGCGCCTTGACTCACTGAATGTCCTCAATCGTTTCTACCCTATTGCCGATGCCAAGCACGCACCCTACGAAGATCATAGCGGCAAACCCAACGCCACCTATTTTTTCATCCAGAACAAGCTCCAGAGTTTCTTCTATAAAATCCTATGCAAGGGGAAATCCATCGAACAAGACAAGAAAGACCCACGCATCTATCGTCTTCCTGCAAAAGATGTTGCCTGGTGCAACTGGCAAATTGAAGGCGGGTTTATTGTAGGACAAGAGGGCAACACCGTCACTGTATTATGGCGTTCCGATGCCCCGAAGCGCATCCTGACCGCTGCCGGCGAATGCCAAAACGGGGTACCTTTCCAATGCACCCTGCACAAATGAAAACCTCGTCTTTCTCGTTGTTCCTGACACAAAACAAATGCCACATTCATGTCTCGAAGAATCCCCGCTTTCCTTGCACTATGGCTCTGTCTTATGGCCATCATTTCCTCCTCCGCACAAGCCCCGCGCACTATCCGCGGCGCATACGACTATGACAAGGCCCGCCAGGTGGTGAGCAACATCAACCGATTACGGCAAGGGAAAGGGATCTCACCATTGAAGATGGATGCCGCCCTCACCGAAGCCGCCATGCTCCGCGCCGCCGAACTCGCCTTCCGCACGGAAGTTGAGCAACTCGACAAATACTCCGACAATTATGAAAAACGGCCCAACGGGGAAAAGAACCTCAATCTGATCAACGAGCAACGACACACCCCCCTGCTGAAAGTCGATTTCACATACCTGCATCTGTCGCACAAGCCCTACACCAACATCGGCGACGTTGTCAAATCCCTGAAAAAAAGAAGTGAAACCAGCACATTGCATTCCGTCGGATGCGGAGCCTTCCTCTCCCCGCAAGGATTCTACTACTGGGTCCTGTACCTGATGCCCGACAACGGTACGGATGGGGACATCCCTGGCGGACAGTGGTTTACAGAGGTCGGAATCGGCACAAGTCCGGGCGAAAAGACCTCAACACTTTCCCGCATAAAATCAGACACCGACCTGACCCCAAAAGGATTCGAAATGTCCGGCCTCTTCCACTACAGCGAGGCTATCACGGTAGTGGAAATCACCAACAAGGAACGGGCGGCCAAAGGGCTCAAACCCTGCATCCTGGACTCCACCCTTATGGAGTTGGCTATGCTCCGCGCCGCCGAGATGAAAGCAATCAACAAGATGACGCATACGCGCCCCAACGGAGAATCGGGACCATCCATCATCTTGTCCGTAAAGAAAGGATACACCTACGCCGGCGAGAACATCGCGCACGGCCAAAGCAGTGCTCAAGAAATCATGACAGCCTGGATGAACTCGCCCGGCCATCGCGGGAACATCCTGACCGAAAGCTACACCCACATGGGTGCCGGCATGTGCGACGGATACTGGGTGCAGCTGTTCGCGAAAAACGACAAGAGACTTCATGTCATGTCAAAATCGTCCGCCCACACCGATGAAGTCACCGTATGGATAACAACTGTTGTCGACGGCGAGGAAAGCAAGGTGTTGAAAAGAAAGAGAATCCGATGAAAAACAAGAAGAAAGAATGCCTGTAAAAAATACCACACATTTTTTTGGGGCTGCAACAGGTACAAATCGTATCTTTGCAGCCCATTTTTTAAAACGATAGACTATGAGAAGCACAACACGGACCCTGTTTCTATGCTTACTGATGGCCGCCCTCACCTGCCTGCAGGCGCAAGTGCCTGACCTGGACACAAAATATGCGGCGGAACTGCTGAAATCCGGCACACCCGCCCCTGACTTCAAGCTCCAGACACCGGACGGTCAGACCATGCAATTCAGCGATTTCGCCAAAGGCAAATATGTGGTCATCGACTTCTGGGCATCCTGGTGTCCCGACTGTCGCAAAGACCTGCCGGAAATCATCCGGATGTACAACAGATGGCACGAGAAGGGTGTGGAGTTCCTTGGCATCTCCTTCGACACCGACAAGCAGAAATGGACCGACTACATCGCCCAGGCCGGTGTCCCCTACCCGCAGGTGAGCGAGCTGAAACGGATGAACCAGTCCGACGTGGCCAAGGCCTACGGCGTGCGCTGGATCCCGTCGATTTACCTTATCGGCCCCGACGGCAAAGTACTGGTCAGCACGGTGCTGTCGTACAAAATAGAGTGTGAATTAGCAACATCATTCAATAACGACAAGTTAGGCACCACCCACGATTATATGCTCCATTCGATTGATGGAAGCAAAGGTAAGTTGTCAGCGAGGTTATACCAACCTGATTTAAAACCTGAAGAACGTTGTGACCTTGTGATTATGTGCCATGGGCTTAATGCCGACAAAAACTTTCCTTTGTTGACCGAACTGGCTGATCAATTACATAGGCAAGGCATAGCCACACTGGAGTTTGACTTCAACGGCCACGGCGAGAGTGAGGGCCGATTCTCCGAAATGACCATCCCCAACGAGATCGAAGACTTGGAGCAGGTGCTGGCCTATGCGCAGGACCTGCGGTTTGTGGACAATATCGCCTTAGTGGGCCACTCACAAGGCGCGGTGGTGGCGGCGATGGTGGCGGGCAAGCATCCCGACGACATCAAGGCGTTGGTGCTGTTAGCGCCGGCCTCCTCGGTGCGCGACGACGTGGTGCGCGGCAATCTGTTCGGCATCGATTTCAATCCTCTTGACCTGCCCGACAGCTTGGTGCTCAGCAACGGCATCGCCCTCGGTTACCGCTATCTGAAAACAGTGTCGAACCTGCCCATCTTCGAGACGGCGGCCAACTACCACGGCAGCGCCTGCATCATCCACGGCACCGGCGACCACTTAGTGCCCTACACCTGCGGCGAACGCTTCCACCAGACGTGGAGCAACAGCGAGTACTATCTGCTGGATTATTACGACCATAACTTCACCGTCTGCCCGTACCGTCCCATCGAGATTGTGGAGGACTATCTGAAGCGGACGATGCGGTAGCATCTGTAAATTTCCGCAATTCAATCCCACACGCATGCTCGTCGAACGCTACTCCCTTTTCGCGGCGAGCAACGCACAACCTCGTCTCTTTGTTCTCCCGCGCCGCGATTTTCCCGCACACCATCCCTATTCCAGGGGTTGTCGCGCTCGTTCCTCACGCTTTAACCCCTGGCTACCGAGCTCTTGCCCCTAACGGGGCTGCTCAAGGAAGAATCCAATGTCCAACATCTAATGACCAATATCTAACCACCAAAGACCTTATAGTTCATAGTCATAGCCATAGTTCAAAGTTCCAACGTCCAACTGTCATAGCCACAGCCTTGAACATTCCCAACAACACACTCACGGGAATGCGCCACCTATTGTGTGCTACGCTTTCCACTTGTCGATACCATACGCGAAGAACGCGGCGATGTTGATAATATGTTTTTATCCGACCATTGATTGCAGTACCCCCTCCTACACTGTTCAGCATGCAGGGCCAATGAGATCAGGATTCTCCAACACTGGCGTTCTTGCGGGTAAAAAAAGGAGTGCCAACGCATGTTGGC
>DBYW01000055.1:2834-34657 GCA_002311645.1 Bacteroidales bacterium UBA1176 | reverse complement strand
CGCGCACGGCTGCGACAGCACGGTGACCCTGCATCTGACCATCCACGATGCGGCGGCCACGTCGTTCACTGCAGGCGGCTGCGGCAGCTACACGTGGAACGGCGAGACCTATGACATCACGGGCGACTACCAGCAGACCTTCTTGAATGCCGCGGGCTGCGACAGCGTGGTGACCCTGCACCTCACCATTCATCCCGAGTACCATGTGCAGCTGCAAGGAACAGTTTGCGAGGGGAGTGGTTATTACGAAAACGGGCTTGACGTGTCTCCTCAGCAAATCGCCGATCAAGGTCGCGTTGTGCTGGAATACCGGTACACGAGCAGTATGGGCTGCGACAGCATGATAACCCTTGAGTTGACAGTGATAGACACGGATTTGACCATAGTGGCCGATCCGCCCGACTTATGCGAAGAGCTGCGGATGGTGTTGACGGCGGAGACGGATTTCGACACCTATCAGTGGAGTACCGGTGAGACGACCTCCTTTATGGAGGTGACAGCCCCGGGGAGATATTCCCTGACAGCCTCCAACGACAACTGTTCGGCCACGGCATCCGTGACGGTCCAGCCCTGTGAGCTGGAACTCTATCTGCCGAACACCATTACACCGAGCATACATGACGGGTTGAACGACAATTTCTGTATCAACGAGGTCTTCCAGACACAAATGTATGACTTTTCCATACATATCTATGATCGATGGGGTAGTGAGGTGTTCGCTTCGAGCGACAAAGCCTTCAAGTGGGACGGCAAGGTGAATGGTGAAATCAGGAAAAGCACCATGTACAACTACGTTATCCAGTATCGGGACCTGTATGGCGAAAAGTTTTTGATAAAAGGCAGTCTGCTGGTGTTATAACAGCTAAGAGCCCTCTTTGCTCTTGACCCTAACTAATGACGCTCCAGTTTACTTCACTGTGTATTAATTCGGATACTTTAGTTTTGAGACGCAGGTTTTCGGGCTTGTCAAGGTTGGGATCATCCTCCAAAATTTCGATAGCCAGATTGCGCGTATAAGAGACGAGCTTTTCGTCTTTGGAGAGGTCGGCGATGCGAAAGTCGAGCATACCACTCTGTTGGGTGCCCTGAATGTCGCCTGGACCTCGCAACTGGAGGTCGAAATTGGCAATTTCGAAGCCGTCGTTGGTGCTTACCATGGCATTGAGGCGTTTGCGACCTTCACTGGTTAGCTCGTATTTGGACATTAGAATGCAGTAAGACTGATTTCCGCCACGTCCCACGCGACCACGCAACTGGTGCAGTTGCGACAGACCGAAGCGCTCTGCGTTTTCTATCACCATCACAGTGGCGTTGGGAATGTCAATGCCAACCTCGATGACAGTCGTGGACAATAAAATCTGGGTCTGGTTCTTGGCGAAGCGTTGCATTTCGAATTCTTTATCCTCAGCCTTCATCTTACCATGCACAACGCCGATGCCATATTTGGGGGGCGGAAAGGCGCGCTCTACCGCCTCGTATCCTGCCTGCAGGTCTAATAAATCTGCTTTCTCGGACTCCTTGATGAGTGGATAAACCATGAACACTTGTCGGCCTTGCTCAATCTGACGTTGCATAAAACCAAAGAGCTGAAGACGGTTCTCTTCATATAAATGCTTGGTGATGATTGGCTTACGACCTTGTGGCAACTCGTCGATGACCGAGATGTCAAGGTCGCCGTAAAGGGTCATGGCCAATGTGCGGGGGATGGGGGTCGCGGTCATCACGAGAATATGCGGCGGGATGGCGCTCTTGCGCCACAACTTGGCACGCTGTTCAACGCCAAATCTGTGCTGTTCGTCAATGACAACAAGTCCAAGATTTTTGAAAACCACATCGTCCTCGATTAGGGCATGCGTGCCAATGAGGATGTCCACATCGCCGTTCTGCAAACCCTCGTGGATTTGTCGGCGTTTGGCTGTCTTGGTGGATCCGGACAGGAACTCCACGCGTAACCCTAAAGGTGCCACCTGCTTGCTGATTTTCTCATAATGCTGTGTGGCTAAAATTTCAGTGGGCGCCATCATGCAGCTCTGAAATTGATTGTCCTTGGCAATGAGCATGGAAAAGAGCGCGATGATAGTCTTGCCGCTCCCAACATCGCCTTGCAACAAACGGTTCATTTGGTGACCGCTGCCCACGTCGGTTCGAATCTCCTTGATGACTCGCTTCTGGGCGTTGGTGAGCTCGAAGGGAAGGTGATCCCTGTAAAAGGAGTTGAAATAGTCACCCACTTTGCTGAATCGATGCCCAGGAATGCGTTGCGTGTTGATTTGCTTAAGCATCAGCATTTTAAGTTGAAGAAAAAAAAGTTCTTCGAACTTAAGGCGCAACACGGCATGCGACAGTCGTTGACTGTCTTCAGGATAATGGATGTTGCAAAGCGCCTCTTTCAGAGACATTAGGCCAAGCCGTTGCCGAAAAGTGTCTGGCAATGTCTCCGGGATGACATCACGCACCAATGGCAGCAAATGGGCGGTAAGCTTTGCTATAGCCTTGGAATCGAGTGTTTTGCGCTTGGCTTTGTCGGAAGTGTTGTACAACGGCATGAAGCGCATCGGTACGGGGGAATCGCTTTGCGTGTTGGGATCGACCATCTCAGGATGCGTCATGTTCCAGCGTCCATTAAAGATAGTGGGCTTGCCGAAGATGATGAATTCCTGTTTCTTAGTGAGAAGATCCTGCACCCAGGCAATGCCGTTGAACCATACCAAATCAATGCTTCCTGTTGTGTCGCTGAACTGGGCTACGAGACGCTTGGCGCGCTGTTGCCCAACCACTTGTGCTCCCGTGATGCGCCCCTTCAGCTGAACATATCCGCCATCCTCCACAATGTCGCTTACATTATAAATGTGCGACTTGTCAATATGCCGATACGGGAAATAATATAGTAAGTCTTTGAATGTGAAGATGCCAAATTCCTTTTGGAGAACCTCGGCCCGTTTGGGGCCGACGCCTTTCAAAAACTCGACGGGGGTTTGCAGGATATCACAGTGTACTGCCATAGTTGCTTGATTTTAGATGGCAAAAGTACAAAAATAATTCGGTTAGCATCTGTTGCAAAAAACTTACGTCTTATTTTTTCAGTTTCTTGACGAATAGTTGTGCGTTTTCAAACTTGTCGACAACAACAAGGTCGCCTTTCTCGATCAGGCCGTGTTCGGAGGTGGCCTCAATGATTTCACCGTCGATGTTGATTTTGCCAGCCGGGCGCATAAAGGTGGCCGCCACCCCCGTCTTGCCCACGTAGTCCTGCATGGACATGTCCTGCGCCACAAAGCCCTTGTCGGCATCCATGCGGGTGTTGAGTGCCATGGTGCCGAACGGTGTCTGCGCCATGATCAGCTTCTTGCCCAACCAAATGGAGAGGAAGAATCCCGCTGTGGTGGCCAATACTACAATGGCCACGCTTTTGCCAACTTGTGTGGCCGTGTCTATATCAGGATTGAAGGTGAATTTGAAGCCGATATTGAATACCATGGTCAGGACAAAGGCCGCCAGCACCAAGATGATGCCGGAGATACCGGCAACACCGAACCCTGGAATGACAAAAATTTCCAACATGATAAGTATCAGGCCGATAATAAAGAGAAGTATTTCCCAATGTGCGGCCAATCCTTCCAAATAATGCGGGGCAAAAAACAAAAGCGCCCCGAGAATGGCGATGACCAGAGGAAATCCGATGCCTGGAGATTGCAATTCAAAGTATAGACCGCCAATGATAAACATGATGAGCAGGCCGCTGACAGCGGGGTTGACGAGGAGGTTGATGACCTTGTCGACCCACGTGAGCTCTTGTTCCACAAACTCGTAGTTGTCGATGCCAGCAGCTCTCAAGACCTCTTCGCGATTTTCGGCTTCTCCTTCGCAATAACCGTTCTGAATGGCCTCTTCCGGTGTGAAAGTGAGCACCTTACCCTTTTCGCTGACACCACGGACCTCAACGTCGGGATCAACCATGGCTTGCGCAATGTCGGGGTCGCGCCCGTTAGTCTCCGCTGTGGAACGCATCAAAGAACGCATATAAGACTGGTACTTGTCGGGCATGATCTCGCCGTTTTGGTTGACCACGGATGCGGCCCCGATCGAAGCACCTGGCGCCATATAGATGCTGTCGCAAGCGATGGAAATCAATGCGCCCGCAGAAGCGGCGTTATTGTTGACAAACACTATCGTCGGCATCGTGGCGTTCAACAACGCCGTCCGGATCTTGTCCGCCGCGTCCAACTCGCCACCGAAAGTGTTCAGCTCCAAAAACAGGTAGTCGACTTTCGCAGCCTCGGCGGCTTCGACCGCTTTCTCAGTCGTCCGCTGCGCCGGTTTGGATATGTTGTCGTCAATCTTATAATAATAAACCTTTGCTTTAGATTGAGAATATAAAAACAAAGGAATCAATATGATAAGTGTTAAAATGAATTGTCTGTATATTTTCATTTCCATTAATGATTTAATAGGATGGTGTTACGTTAGTTCAACTTTAAAAGGTATCGGAAGTTCAAGATGTTTCAGCAAACTTTCGGGCTCGACGGTAGTGCTGAAATTGGTAAAATCGCTGAAAAAGACACCTCCTTTCTCCACAATTCGCAGGGTGAAGGGCGTCTTGCCTTTGTATTGGTGCAACTGCTCGTCGAGTTGGACCGCCACGTCCGGATATGCATCTGCAAGGTTGATGACAATACGCACTTCGTGGCACAGTTTTTCGTATGAGTCTTCCAAGTAATGTACCTCAAGAGGCTCGACGTCCACACGCACAGTCTCCTCTTTTGTCTCTTTGTTCCACCAAGTCTTAACTTTAAGACGAGCTTTGATGAACAGACGTTTGCCATTTTCAAAGAAGTGTTTGAATTTTGCGTAGTCTTCGCCAAAAAGGTTCCATTTCCAAGCCCCTTCGTAATCCTCCAAGTTGATGACACCGAATTCATTGCCGTTCTTGGTGAGGCGAGTGACGGCTTCGGTGACCATGGCCACAAAGGCAAATGGTTTCCCGGTGGCATATCGGAGTTTCATATAAGCAAGGTCGGCAACCTGCTGCAAGTTGACCGTGGCGTAATTCTGGATGATGGTCTTGTATTCGTCCAACGGATGCCCAGAGATGTAGAATCCGGCAACCTCCTTTTCATACTTGATCTGTTGGTATATGCTCCATGGCTCGCAGACAGGGAAGTCAATGTGGTCATTGCTCTGTGAGCTTTCGTCCATGTCGAAGATGGAGAATTGCGAGGCGTCGCTGTGGGAACGTGTGGTGTAGGAGATGAGCTTGTCGAGGAACGTTTGGCCACCTTCTTTGTCCGTATGGAAGAACTGGGCACGATGAATGCCGTCGAAGCCGTCGAAGGCGCCTGCCTTGGCAAGGGTCTCAATGCAGCGCTTGTTGCAGCTGCGCAGGTCGATGCGGTCGAAGAAGTCGAACACGTCCTTGTAGGGCCCGTGGGCGAGTCTCTCCTCCACTATGCAGTTGGCGGCGCTGTTGCCCACACCCTTTAACGCTGCTAAACCGAAACGGATGTTGCCGTCTTTGTTGACGGTGAAGGTCTGGTCCGACTCGTTGATGTCAGGCCCCAACACATGGATGTTTTTCTTGAGAGCGTCCTCGATGAGGATGCTGATGGATTCGATGTCGCTGATGCTGTTGGTAAGGTTGGCGGCCATGAACTCGGCGCGGTAGTGCGCCTTGAGATAGGCGGTTTGGTATGCCACCCATGAATAGCACGTGGCGTGCGACTTGTTGAAGGCGTAGGAGGCGAATTTCACCCAGTCGCCCCAAATTTTCTCCAAGGTTTTGGGATCATGGCCGTTGGATGTTCCCTGCTCTATGAATTTCGGCTTGAGCTGATCCAGCTTGTCACGTTGCTTCTTGCCCATGGCTTTGCGCAATGTGTCGGATTCGCCGCGCGTGAAGTTGGCCAACAAACGCGAGAGCAGCATCACTTGCTCTTGGTAAACAGTGATGCCGTAGGTGTCATGCAGGTATTTCTCCATGATGGGGATGTCGTATTGGATCTCCTCGCGTCCTTGTTTGCGGCGGATGAACTGCGGGATGTAGTCCATGGGGCCCGGGCGATAGAGGGCGTTCATGGCAATAAGATCTTCAAACTTGCTGGGTTTTAACTCTTTGAGATATTTCTGCATGCCTGCCGATTCAAACTGGAACGTCGCCACCGTGTCGCCGTCGCAGAAGAGTTGGTAGGTCTCTGGGTCGTCAAGGGGGATGTTGTCGATGTCGAGTTCGATGCCGTGTGATTTCCTGATGTTGGAGAGGGCTTCCTTGATGATGGTGAGGGTCCGGAGGCCGAGAAAGTCCATTTTGATGAGGCCGACATCCTCCACGACAGAGCCTTCATATTGGGTAACGAGGATGTCTTGTTTGGACTCTTTGTCCTCAACGGTGGCAAGCGGCGCGAACTTGGTGAGGTCGTCGGCACCGATGATGACACCGCAGGCGTGAATGCCGATCTGCCGTACAGTGCCTTCTAATTGTGATGCGTAAGTGAGCACCTCCTTAACCTCTTTGGAACCATGACTGTAAGCCTCCGTAATCTCGGGTACCATCTTGATGCAGTTCTTGAGGGTCACTTTGGGGGCCTTTCCCGTCTTGGGGTCTTCTGGAAAACGTGCGGGGACGAGTTTGGCGAGTTGGTTGGACAACTGCAAGGGCAGGTTCTGCACGCGCGCCACGTCTTTGATGCTTGATTTGGCGGCCATGGTGCCGTATGTGATGATGTGGGCGACGCGCTCCTTGCCGTATTTCTCCGTGATCCAGTCGAGGATCTTGTAGCGGCCGTCGTCGTCGAAGTCGACATCGATATCGGGCAGAGAGATACGGTCAGGGTTCAGGAAACGCTCGAACAGGAGATCGTACTTGAGCGGGTCTACATCCGTGATTTTGAGGCAGTAGGCGACCACGGAGCCTGCGGCGGAGCCACGCCCGGGACCTACGGACACCCCCATGTTGCGGGCGGCGGCGATGAAATCCTGCACAATCAAGAAATAGCCTGGGAAACCCATGTTGCGCATCACATCCAACTCGAAGTCGATGCGCTCCTGTATTTCGTCCGACAACGGGTCCCCATAACGCCTATAGGCGCCTTCCATGGTCAACTTGCGCAGGTAGTCTGATTCCAACTTGATACGATATACGCGGTCGTAGCCGCCTAATCTTTGGATGCGGCCCTGGCCGTCCTTGTCCCCTTCGAACTCCTTCTCGAGGTCTTCGTGCGTGAATTGTTGCTTGTAGGATTCTTCGGTGCCGAAATCTTTCGGGATGTCGAAGACCGGCATGATGGGTGCATGTTTGAGCTTGTAGGTCTCCACCTTGTCGACGATTTCCTGCGTGTTGGCTAAGACTTCAGGGATGTCGGAGAAGATTGCGGCCATCTCGTCGGGAGTCTTGAGCCATTCTTGCTTGGTGTAGTGCAGGCGGTCGGTATCGCTGTACAGTTTGCCGGTGGAGAGGCAGATAAGCCGGTCGTGGGCTTCGGCGTCATCTTCATTCACGAAATGGGCGTCGTTGGTGGCGATCACCTTGGTGCCCGTCTCCGCCGCGAGTCGCAGGATGCCCTCGTTGACGACCTTCTGTTGCTCATATACATTGCGGTCACCGCCGGGCTTGTCGGTCTGATGCCGCTGCACCTCAAGGTAGTAATCGTCACCAAATATGTTCTTGTACCAAAGCACCGCTTGCCGGGCTTTCTCGAAATCGTCATTCATCAGGGCGTTGGGTATTTCGCCGGCCAAGCAGGCGGAGGAGACGATGATGCCCTCGTGGTATTGTTCGAGCAGGGAGCGGTCGATGCGGGGCTGATAGTAATAGCCGTCCACCCAGGCGGATGAGACCATCTTGCACAGGTTGTGGTATCCTGTCTCGTTCTTGGCCAACAGGACCAGGTGGTATCCGCGGCCGTTTTCTTTGTTCTCGCGCACCAAACGGCTGCCATCGGGGTTGGTGGGCGTTTGGCGTGCCACGTACACTTCGCAGCCAAAAATGGGCTTGAAAATACGGGCGCGCGCAGCGGCTAATTTGGCCTCAGTCTCGGCACGAATAGCCTTCTCGTTGAGGACGGCAAGATTTTCCTCCAGTGTCTTTATGTGCTTGAGCTCCTTTCCGTTCAGTTTGTCCACGTAGTCGAAAAACTCCTTGATGCCAAACATGTTGCCATGATCTGTCACGGCCATGGCATTCATACCGTTTTCCAAACATTTGTCCACGAGGTCAGGGATTTTGGACATGCCGTCCAAAATGGAGTATTGCGTGTGTACGTGCAGGTGCGTGAAAGTGCTCATAGTCAACAGGTAATTTGGTTTGAATGTACGGTTGAAAATCGGTTGCAAATTTACATTAAAAAAATGTCATATCATTCGATGTGGATAAAAAAATAAGGTGGTTATTTACGTGATGACACCAGATTGGGATAAACACCACATTTTCCAACGCCTCCCTTTCGCGGCGAGCAAGTTTCAGGCATCTTGGATGCCGACTCCCGCGCCGCAAGAGAGTGTCGGTGCTGTTGTCCCTCCCCACACAGCGCTCCTTCGTCGCTTGTATGGGGTTAATAAGATTTTGTTCCTTCCTTTAGGGACAATAGGGATAAGAGTTAATAGTTAAGAGATAATAGTTTATTGTTTTCTTTGAGCAGCCCCGGTAGGGGCAAGAGCTCGGTGGCGCGGAAACTCTTGGAAGGAGGAACGGTGCGGGGGAAAATCGCGGCGCGGGAGAAGGTTGAGACGAGGTCGTGCGTTGCTCGCCGCGAAACGGGAGTGGTGTTCGACGAGCATGCGTGAGGGATTGAAACGGAAATGATTTTGGCGAGAATGCGTTCCCTGGCGAGACGGAGGTTCCGCTTGACGCTTCGCGTCTCGAGGAATGGTGGTGGAATCTAAGCCAAAATCATTGGAATGGAAAGCCCGACGGCGCGGCGGCATTGGATTGCATGCGCGAACAAGACGTGATTCCCGCCGCCGCGCCGGCACGCCCAAATAAAAAAGATACAGAAACCCTGATCTGTGCCATCAAGTATATAATTTCCAAAAATAAAAAGCAATGTGTTTTGCGGAAAATGCGGCTGTTTTCCGACAAATATGTACGGATATTTCATGCAGTTATGAGGTGTGTTTTATCAACTTGTCGGAAATTTTTTCATAAATCCGATGTTGAAAAATATACATAACAACTTGATAATAAAATATATACATATAGCCTGTTTTTTTATCTGTTCATTCAAAAAAAAATAGGGGTGGGGTTGGGTTATCCATAACGAAAAAAATGTATTTTTGCAGCCTTGAAATAAAAGCGAAAAATAATATAAAGAAATAAAGAGATGAAACAAGAATTGATTCAGTACGTAGAGGACAATTTCATTACGAAACAGGAATTTCCGAAATTCAAGGCCGGAGACACTGTGGTGGTCTCCTATAAGATTGTTGAAGGTTCCAAGGAACGTATCCAGCAGTTCCAGGGCGTGGTGCTCCAAATCAATGGCGCTGGCGCAACCAAGACTTTCACGGTGAGAAAGATTTCCGGTGGTATTGGCGTGGAGAGAATCTTCCCCTTTGCAACCCCGATGATTGCCGACATCAAGGTCACAAAGCGTGGCGTTGTCCGTCGTGCCCGCATTTTCTACCTGCGCAACCTCACAGGTAAGAAAGCTCGTATTAAAGAGCGCAGAGGCTAATCGTTGCTTGCTACACGTACTTGATATATGGCGGTTATTTTCAGGCTTGAAAGTAACCGCTTTTTTTTGTATTTTTGCGCCTCAAAAAATAATACAGTGGCATTACTGCAATCATTCGAAAAAACAGGTGGTATCTTGTTTAAATACCGTGGACAGATTCCCGTCTTGATCTTTATTTTGGCGGTGCCTGTCCTTATCTATACCAATTCAGACCTCTATTTGCAACTGTTTGTGGGACAGCGTCAAGTGCTGCGCATTGTGTTGACAATCCTCGCTTTCCTGCTGTCGCTTTCAGGACTTGTGTTGCGTGCCTATACTGTCAGCACGACCCCTAAGGGCACTTCCGGCCGTAATCGTGACAAGCAGGTGGCCAAGCACCTTAACACGGTGGGCATATACTCTGTTGTCCGCCATCCGCTCTATCTGGCCAACTACCTTGTTTGGGCCGGCATCCTTGTTTTTACGATGAATGTCTGGGCTTTCATTATTGTTTCCTTGGTCTATTGGCTTTACTACGAACGCATCATGTTTGCCGAAGAGGCCTACTTGCGCAGCCAATTCAATGATGAGTTCGAGGCTTGGGCCGAACGCGTGCCTGCGTTCATTCCCAAGTGGTCTCTTTTCCAGAAAGGCGACATCCCATTCTCTGTCAAGACTTTCATTCGCCGCGAATATGCCACCATATATTCCACGGTTTTCAGTTATACGCTTGTCGATTACTTGCTGTTTGTACTCATATACGTTCGATTCCATGGATACTCCGTGTCGCCGTCATCATGGCTGCGCCCTTCGCTGTATATCCTGGCAGCCTGCACCATCGTTTTAATCGCTATCCATACTATCAAGCATCACACGCACCTGCTCGACAGTGATGCCACACGAGATTGACAATAAGAATATTAACCCATAAAACCATATTCCAATGAACATTTCACACATTGAACACATCGGCATCGCCGTCAAGAGCCTGGAAGAATCCATCCCTTACTATGAGAAAATTTTAGGACTTCAGTGTTACAACATTGAAGAGGTCGCCGACCAAAAAGTGAAGACGGCTTTCTTCAAGGTGGGCCAGACCAAGATCGAGTTGCTGGAGCCGACGTCTCCGGAAAGCACCATCGCCAAGTTTATTGAGAACAGAGGCGAGGGTATCCACCATCTCGCATTTGCCGTGGATGACACTGCCGCCACCTTGCACGAGTTGAACGACAAGGGTGTTCGCCTCATAGACAAGGAACCTCGCGGCGGTGCTGAACACCTCCAGATCGGATTCGCTCATCCCAAGGCTACCGGCAGCGTGCTGACCGAGTTCTGCTGCCCTGAAAAGGCTGAATAGTCAGATATACACATTGCAATGAAAGAGAAAAAAGCCTATTTGTCCACTCTGAAATGGGGTGCCATTCTTGGCGTGGTGCTCGCGGCCTTTGAACTGGTGAAGATGTTCGCCCGCCGTGTCGATTACGCCGGTGGCAAGGTGCTTGATCTCGCCCTCATCATCGGCTTCATCCTGGTCTTGTACGCTGGCATCAAGGAGTTCAAGGATTTGTATACCCAGAGGCTATCCTTTGCCAAGGCGTTCCTCGGCTGCATCATCATATCCCTTGTCGGATCTGTTATTTTCTTCGGCTATAGCATGTTCCATTATGCCGTGATCGAACCCGACGGCCTCGCCAAAAAGTATGAGATAGCCCTCGGCAACTACCGCAAGGTTATCGAAAGGGACACCATCACGCAAGACGAGATGAAGACCTATCTGAACCAGGTGGAGTCGCTCTTTGTGGCCGAACAGGAGTCTTTTTCCTGGCCGGACACCGCCAACGACGCCCTTAAGCAAGAGGCACAGAAAGGCATCGGCATGATCTACGATTATTTTTTGTTGAAAATCACGGACAAGAAAGCCGTGGATACCGCCGACAACTACAAGATGGGGAATTTCGACACATACGCGCGGAGGACGCTGGTGGAGACGCTTGCGCTCTATGTGGAGCAAAACGAGGACAACTCCTCCACACCCTACGTGAAGCAGATGGTGCAAAATGTCGGACATCAGATCGGGGAACTCAATCCAGCGGAAGTGCGCTTTGAACAGAATAAATCCCGCGTGCCCCATTACGACAAGCCCGGGCGCTATGCCGGCGTGTCCGCCCTCATGAATCTGCTCTACGGCATGTTCTTCGGCCTCTTCATCGCAATGTACCACTACACCTCCAAAAAACCTGTAACCGAAGAGATGGTAGAGGATGCCCCCGAGATCGATAATGCTTTTGACGAGGAAGATACCGAAGCCCCTAACAACCAATAGCCAATAACCAACAACCAACAACCCAATGGATATTTCAATCATTGTTCCCCTGTATAACGAAGAAGAATCGTTGCCCGAATTGGCGGCATGGATCAAGCGCGTCATGGACGAGCACAATTTCACCTACGAGGTGGTCATGGTGGACGATGGTTCCAGTGATACATCCTGGTCTGTCGTCGAACGCCTGCATGCCGAAAATCCCAACATCCGTGGCATCCGCTTCCGCCGCAACTACGGCAAGTCCGCAGCCCTGAACACAGGCTTCGAAGCGTGTGAAGGCGATGTGGTCATCACCATGGATGCAGACTTGCAAGACAGCCCGGATGAGATTCCGGAACTCTATCGCATGATCAAGGAGGACGGCTATGACTTGGTGTCTGGCTGGAAGAAAAAACGTTATGATTCCAAGATCGCCAAGAACATCCCCTCCAAATTCTTCAACTGGACTACACGCAAGATGTCCGGCATCCAGCTCCACGACTTCAACTGTGGCCTGAAAGCCTACAGGAAAGAGGTCGTCAAGTCCATTGAGGTGTACAGCGAAATGCACCGCTACATCCCGTTGATTGCCAAATGGGCTGGATTCAACAAGATAGGGGAGAAGGTGGTTCAACATCAAAAACGCAAATACGGTGTCACCAAGTTTGGCCTCAATCGATTTGTGAACGGCTATCTTGACCTGCTGACGATCTCCTTCACCACCCGGTTCGGGAAAAAGCCCATGCACGCGTTCGGCGTCTGGGGCACTATTGCCTTCCTTATTGGATTTATCTGTACCATTGCTCTCATTGTCACCAAATTAGTGCACCAGTCCCATGGCGTGCCATTCCGTCAGGTGACCGACCAGCCCCTGTTCTTCCTCGCTTTGCTGGCCATGGTGCTGGGATTCATGATGTTCTTGGCCGGTTTCCTCGGCGAGATGATTGCCCGTAACGACCCGGAACGCAACAAATATCAGATTTCACAGAAAATTTAACTGCTCTAACAAATGATCTTGAAAACAGGTACTAAACTGCCCACGCGCTTGTTCGACATTCTCGATGTCATCTCATATAATTATGACAAGCAGGATTTTTTCGCAAAGAGAGATGGTAACGGATGGAAAACCTATAGCATTCAAGATTATGTGCAGTATTCCCACACCATAGCTGCTGCTTTCTTGGAATTGGGGCTACAGAAGGGCGACAAGATTGTCACCATTATGAGGAACCGCCCCGCGTGGAATTTCCTCGATATGGGCATCATGCTCGCGGGCATGATCCACGTGCCCGTCTATCCGACCCTCAACGCTGAAGAGTACAAGTACATCCTGAACCATTGCGACTGCAAGTGCATCGTATTCGGCATGGAGTCGATTTACCGCCGCGTGGAAAAGGTGCTGCCCGAAATCGTACAGCATCCGATGGTCTATGCCCTTGACAATATCGAAGGGCTTGTGCCGGCGGAGGAACTTTTAGAGAGAGGCCGCCAGAACATGGAGAGGTGGAGACCGGTCATTGAGGAGAACAAGCGAACCATCTCTCCTGACGATGTGGCCACCATCATCTACACTTCCGGCACTACGGGCCGCTCCAAGGGCGTTATGCTGACGCACAAGAACATCTGTTCCAACTTCCTGCCTATCGCGATGGAGTATCAGTTGCTTGACCATCGCGCCAAGATGCTCAGTTTCCTGCCTCTCTGCCACGTCTATGAACGCACGGTCAACTATCATTACCAGTTTATGGGCGTAAGTCACTATTACGCCGGCAGTCTGGCCACAATCGCCAAGGACATGAAGGATATGAAGGCTGACGGATTCTGCGCCGTGCCCCGCGTCTTTGAGATGATGTATGATAAGATCGAGGCAGCGGGCAAGAACCTCAAGGGCCTGAAAAAATGGATTTTCGACTGGGCTTTCCGTATCGCCACCCGTTACGATTACGAAAATCCCAACAAACTCTACCAGCTCAAGTACGAGATTGCCGACAAGTTGGTCTACAGCAAGTGGCGTGATAACCTCTCCGGGAAAGAGATGACTGTGGTCTCAGGAGGCTCCTCCATTCCGGAAAAAGTCATCCGTCTTTTCACCGCCGCCAAGGTGCGCATATATGAGGGTTACGGACTTACGGAGACATCCCCGGTTATTGCGGTCAATGTGCCTCGTAAACACATGATCCGCGTGGGGTGCGTGGGCGAGATCCTGCCTACCGTGCAATGCAAGATTGCAGACGATGGTGAAATCCTCACAAAAGGTCCCTGCCTCATGAAAGGCTACTACAAGGATGAAGCCTACACCCGCGAAGTCATTGACGAGGACGGCTGGTTCCATACCGGCGACATCGGCACCATCGTGGACGGCAAGTTTCTCAAGGTTACCGATCGCAAGAAGGAGATTTTTAAACTCTCCCTTGGAAAATACATTGCCCCGCAGGTCATTGAGACTAAGCTCCGCGAGTCACCTTTCATTGATAACACCATGGTCATAGGCGAAAACGAAAAGTTCGCATCCGCCCTTATCGTGCCATCATTTGACAAAATGGATGATGAGTTCAAGAAGCACCATATTGACATCCCCTCGGATCGCGAGGCGTATATGGCGCATCCCCATTTCGCAAAGGTTATGAAGAAAGTGGTTGACGAAGTGAATGAAATGCTGGCCGAACACGAACAAGTGAAACGTTACCGGCTCATTCCCGATGTGTGGAGCACGGAATCTGGCGAGTTGTCGCAAACCCTTAAACTCAAGCGCAAGGTCATATACCAGAAATACGACAGTATCTGTAGAGAGATATATAATTATGACAAACATTGAAAAGAAGAGCAACTCGTTCAATCTTGCAATTTTACTATTAATACTCGTCATACTTGGGGTGGGTGTGCCCCTCTCTGCCCAAACTCTCAATGGACGCGTGCTGAAAGTGACCGAGACGGGCGATACCGTTTCTGTACAGTCTGCCGTTATCCAATGGCTGCACACGACCAACGGCACTTTCTCGGACGCTAACGGCATTTTCTCGCTTAAACGCGCAAAAACGGATACGTTGGTTGTCACTTTCCCTACATTCCAGCCCGACACCATGGTTGTGCCGCGTTCCCAAAACGATGTTATAGTTTTGCTCTCGCAAGCACATGCACTCGCTGAAGTCAGCATCGTGGCACGCGACGGTTCCTATATCTCCACCCAACCCATCCTCACGACCGTCATCTCTCAGGAAGGTCTGCGCCGCGCCGCCTGTTGCAACCTCGCCGAAAGTTTTGAGAGCACGGTGGCTGTGGACATGGAGTATGCAGACGCCATCACAGGAGCACGACAAATCTCCATGCTCGGCTTGGCCGGCATATATAGCCAGGTTCTCCTCGAAAATGTCCCCTTTATCCGGATTCTGTCGCACCAATTCGGACTCGGCTTCATGCCTGGCTCCTGGATGGAGTCCATCAGCGTCTCCAAAGGCGTGGCCTCTGTTACCAATGGTTTTGAAGCCATTACTGGTCAGGTTAATGTTGACTACAAGAAACCGGAAACCAATTATGACCGTCTGTTCCTCAATTTCTACCTCAATTCCATGCTTAAAAGCGAACTGAATCTGACCACTCGCTTTAAGGTGGGCAAACAAGACAAGGTGCAGACGATGCTGATGCTTTATGGCGGCGCCCAGTTCATGAAGATGGACATGAATCACGATGGTTTCTTGGACGCTCCACTCAACCAACAAGTCAATGTCTTGAATCGCTGGGACTACAATCCTGACGGCCCATTGCGGGGTCGCACTATGGTGAACTTTGTCTGGGACAATAGGGTAGGGGGACAACACGACTATAAGCCGGACGGCTTCAACCCTGACTTGCTCCATTATGGTGTACATGTCGACAACAAAAAGTTCGACTTTATCACCAAAAATGGTTTTCTCCTAAAAGGCAATAACGAGAGCATCGGCACCATCGTTTCTTATACGGGCAACTGGACCAAAGCTTTGTTTGGGCAGCGAAGTTACAATTTCGACCAGCATAGTTTGTATATTAATATATTGTATAGCAATAAGTTTGGCAAGAATGAGCGCCATAAGCTCACGGCAGGCGCCAGCTTGCAATATGATTTCTTCGACTATCGCCAAGTATCGTCTTCCGGTCCTCTCATGCCTATGGTGAATAGAATGGACGAATGGGTGCCCGGGATATTTGCGGAGTATTGCTACATCATCGACCCGAAGTTGGTCGTGATGTTGGGCATGCGTCTCGACTATAACATGAACTATAAGGAGATGACGGGCTTGTACTGGACACCTCGCCTGCATCTCAAATGGCAGGCGACCCCCAATCTCTCGCTGCGTGCCTCCGCGGGCAAAGGCTACCGCACCGCCCATTATATAGCTGAAAACATGTCGCTGCTGACTTCCAACCGTGATTTCGTGTTTGTAGACCAACAGAAGCAGCAACCCGAAGAGGCTTGGAACTTTGGCGCAAGCCTCGTGCAAGGTTTTAACCTGCCCGGTGGCAAATCCTCTTTCTCGCTTGATTATTTCTATACGACCTTCACCAACCAGACCATCGTCGACATGGATCAGGATGTACATTATATATATGTATATAATTTGAATGGTATCTACAACGGCATTGGCAACCGCTCTCGCTCGCATTCCGTGCAGGCTGAGTTGACCTTGCGTCCCTTCACACGCTTTGAGCTGCTTTTAGCCTATCGATACAACGATGTGCGCTACCGGACTCATGGCGTTATGCGCGAAAAAGCGCTGATGAGTCCTCATAAGGGCATCGTCAACGTGAACTACAGCACCCGCTACGACCGCTGGAAATTCAACGTCAACCTGCAAATCCACGGGCCTCAACGCCTACCGGACATGGAGGCCAATCCCGCAGCAGACCTGCCCGAAAAATCCCCGGTATATTGCTTGCTCAATGCGCAGATTACCAAGAAATTCCGCAGATGGGAACTCTATGTTGGCGGTGAAAACCTGACCAATTTCAAACAAAATAATCCCATTATCGCAGCTGATGATCCATTTGGCGAGAATTTCGATGCCACGGTGGTCTATGCTCCTATTACGGGTATCATGGGGTATGTGGGATTCCGATATTTGCTAAAATAATTCAGGGCTTTAAACCTTTTTGTCTGTTAATAGTCAACCAAGAGTTTAGTGGAAAATCATATAGTATTAATCTTATAAAAAAATCAATGAAAAGAGTAATTATCTTGGCCATCATGGCCGTCTTTAGCTTCAGCGCTTTCGCTCAAAAAACAGCAACAGAAACTGTTGTGATTCAAACGAATGGTGTGTGTCAGAAATGTGCCGACCGTTTCAGTGAGAATGTTCCTTATTTCAAGGGGGTCAAGACCTATTCATACGATATGAAAACGGCCAAATTGACCATCAATTACGATGCCAAGAAGACCAATCCCGACCAATTGCGCAAAGAAATCAGCAAATTGGGCTACAACGCCGACAATGTTCCCGCCGACAAGGAAGCCCGTGCCGCTCTTCCCGCATGCTGCCAGGGAAAATCTTCTTGTGGATCAGCCGCTGCAGGACATAAATGTCAAGAAAATGCTGCCAAACCCGACATGAAATGCGCAGCCCCTGCCAATGCCGAACATAAATGCCAAGGCCATGCCAACGGCGAGCACAAATGCCAAGGACAAGCCAATGGTGAGCACAAATGCCAAGGTCATGCCAATGGCGAGCACAAATGCCAAGGACAAGCCAATGGCGAGCACAAATGCCAAGGTCATGCCAATGGCGAGCACAAATGTCAAGGACAAGCCAATGGCGAGCACAAATGCCAAGGCCATGCCAACGGCGAACACAAGTGCCAAGGACATAAATAGGTCAATATCGTCCTGTTTAAAAACCGTCTTCGAAAGAGGGCGGTTTTTTTTTCATTTGTTCAAAAAATAAAAATGCATTTGCTTTTTTTGTATTTTTGCACCTAAAATTTGTTATCGATGAAAAAAGCGTCCTTCATATTTATGCTGGCATTGGCATTGTTTTGTATGCCTGTGTGGGCACAACCAGGCAAGAAAGCCTTGGTCGGTTTCTATAATCTTGAAAATCTTTTTGATACCATCAACGACCCCAACAAGAATGATGAGCAGTTCCTCCCGCAGGGTGACTATCAGTGGACATCGGAACGCTATCACAACAAACTGGAAAACCTCTCCATTGTCATCGAAGAGTTGATGAAAATGGATGGGGGAATGGTGGTTCTGGGGCTTTCCGAAGTTGAGAATGAAAACGTGCTTCTCGATCTTGCCGCCACAAAGCGCTTGAAACCCTATAACTTGAAGGTCTGTCACCATGATTCACCGGACAGAAGGGGAGTGGATGTCTCTTTTTTCTATGACCCCGTACGCTTCCGCATCATCGACACGGCCGCTTTTCCGCTTGTTGTCCCGGACCAACCCGAGTTTATCTCGCGTGACCAATGGCTGATGACGGGCATTCTTGACAACAGCGACACCTTGTATATTCTCGTCAACCACTGGCCATCCAAGGCTGGGGGAGAGCGTCGCAGTTTGCCCGGTCGGTTGGCAGCAGGCAACCTGTCGCGTCAAATTTCAGACAGGATTCAACAACAGCATCCCGGTGCCAAGTTCATCCTCATGGGCGACTTGAACGACAACCCCAATTCCAAGGCGATTATGGAATGTCTCGGCACAAAAACAAACACTAAGAACTTAACATACAAAGACTTGTATAATCCAATGTGGAAATTGTTCCACGATGGCATCGGATCCTACGCATACCGTGACTCTTGGGAGATGCTGGATAATATGATTGTTTCAGGGGCTCTTGTCAATGCCCGTCCTGGTACGTATAAGTTTGTGTCTGCCCACGTTTTCCGCAAGGATTTCATGTTCACCAAAACGGGTTCCTACAGAGGGTATCCGCTCCGTACCTTTGCCGGCGGCAACTATCAGGGCGGATACAGCGACCACCTGCCAGTGTATATCATTCTTTCGAAATAAAAATTGAAAATCATGGATAAAAGATTGGTCATCATTCCGACCTACAAGGAAAAAGAAAACATCGAGAACATCATTCGCGCCATTTTTGGCATCATAGACGTTCATATTCTCATCATCGATGACAATTCCCCCGACGGTACTGCCGACATCGTAAAGGGATTGATGCCGGAGTTCGAGGGTAGGCTCTTTATCGAAGAACGGGCTGGCAAACTCGGCTTGGGGACTGCCTATATCCACGGTTTCAAGTGGGGGCTGGAGCGCAACTACGACTTCTTCTTTGAAATGGATGCAGACTTCTCCCATGATCCGCACGACCTGCAACGGCTTTACGATGCCTGCGTGGAGCAGAACGCCGATTTGGCCATCGGATCGCGCTATTGCCAGGGAATAAGTGTTGTAAATTGGCCTTTGGGACGTCTTTTGATGTCCTATTTTGGCTCCATGTACGTGCGTACCATCTTGGGCATACCCGTCAATGATACAACCGCCGGATTCAAATGCTATCGCTCTAATGTTTTGAAAGCCATTAATTTCAATGAAATAAAGCATGTAGGGTATGGATTCCAGATTGAAATGAAATACACGACCTATAAACTTGGCTTTAAGATTGTTGAAGTGCCGATCATTTTCAGGGATCGTACCATGGGTACGTCCAAGATGAGCGGCGGAATCTTCAAGGAGGCTATCTTTGGCGTCATCGGACTGAAATTCCGGAGCATGACCAAAAGGTGGAAGAAAAATATCCGCAACCAGTAAGTGATTGTTAAGTTATTAAACTATTAAACTATGGCTCATCGTCCATAGCTTATTGTCATAGTTCATAGTTTGTAATAGGGTGTTAGATACTTCTATTTAACATAATATAAATTATCGGACAAATGGAATCCTGCACATCTGGCCGGAAAATGGCTAAAATTGCCTTCTCGGCGGGATATGCTTGGAGGACTATAAACGCTGCGATATCTTCGGGACAATTTCATTTTTCCACGACGCGAAGGTTCCATCGAGAATTTTTTGACGCGCGACGCTTACGAGCTCCAGATAAAAATGCAAATTGTGGATGCTGCCGATCATCGGGCCGAGCATCTCGCCGGAAACGTACAGATGGCGCAGATACGCGCGGGTGTATTCACGGTCGGCAAACAGATCGCTGTTGGCATCTATGGGTGTGAAATCGTTTTTCCATTTTTCGTTGCGCATGTTGAGAATACCGTCCCAAGTGAAAATCATGCCGTTACGTCCATTGCGCGTCGGCATCACGCAATCGAACATATCAACGCCTAATGCAATGTTTTCCAATATGTTAGCAGGCGTTCCAACCCCCATCAGGTATCGAGGCTTGTCTTTGGGGAGAATCTGGCAGCAGTAGTCGGTGATCTCGTAGATTTGTTCTGTTGGCTCCCCCACCGCTACCCCACCGATGGCGTTTCCGTCAAAGCCTAAGGCAGCCACATATTCGGCGGAGCGGGCGCGCAGGTCATGGTATACCCCACCCTGCACAATCGGGAACAAAGTCTGCTCATAACCATAGAGCGGCGGGGTGTCCTCTAGGCGTTTCTTGCAGCGCAACAACCATTTGTAAGTCGTTTCCATCGATTTTTCCGCATAATTTCTGTCGCAGGGATATGGGATGCACTCGTCGAGTTGCATGATGATGTCAGCGCCGATGGAGCGTTCGATGTCCATCACCTTTTCCGGGCTGAACAGATGCCGGGAGCCGTCGATGTGCGACTGGAACCACACCCCCTCTTCAGGGTCTATCTTGCGCCGCTGGCTGAGCGAAAAGACCTGGAAACCGCCGCTGTCGGTGAGGATCGGGCCGTCCCAGCCGTTGAACTTGTGCAGTCCGCCGATTTGCTCGAGCACCTCGGTGCCGGGACGCAAATAGAGGTGATAGGTGTTGCCCAATATGATTTGAGCCTTGATGTGGTCTTTCAAATCCCTGATATGCACCGCCTTCACGGCACCGAGGGTGCCTACGGGCATGAAAATGGGAGTTTGTATGTCGCCGTGCGCCGTGGAAATCACGCCGGCGCGCGCATTGCTCTTGGAATCAGTGCTTTCTATTATAAACTTCATGTTGTTAGTAAATTGCGCGCAAAAATATAAATTATATTCAAACAAATGCATATTTTTGCAGTACCAAACCTTAACCAACCTGCAACCTATGTTCGAAGTGTCTCTGCCGAGCCTCGTCGTCATTTCATTTGGAATCGTAACTTTCATTGAGTTACTCTATTACTACTTGTTGTTCGCACGTTTCTCCTTTATGCGGAAAAAGTCGGACACGAGCCATTATCAGCCTGCTGTATCCGTGGTGATGGTCGCGAAAGACGCGGCCAGCGTGCTTTTGAAGACGCTGCCGAAGTTTCTGAACCAGCAATATGGCGAATTCGAAGTGGTCGTGGTCAACGATCATTCACAAGACGACACACGCTTGCTCCTGGTCGAATACCAACAGCAATATAGCAATCTCAAGATCGTGGAACTCGACACTTCCGTGACGACCATCCGCGGCAAGAAGTTCGCCCTGTCGATGGGTATTCGCTGCGCCTCCCATTCCTGCATCCTAATCACCAGTCCCGAGTGTGCTCCCACTTCCACCCATTGGATAGAGAAGATGGCCGCCAAATTCGAGAATGACAAGCAAATTGTGTTGGGTTATAGCACCTTCGAGAGACGCAAGAACCCTTTCAACCGCATGCTCCATTTCGACTGTCTTGTCAATGCCATTCAGTATTTCTCATTGGCCCGCATCAATTCCACTTACCGTGGCAACGCCTGGAACATGGGATTCACCGAGCAGATGTTTGTACAACAACGCGGTTTTGCATCCCATAACCACATCCGTTACGGCGAAGAGGACATCTTTGTCTCCCGTGGCGCCAAACGCAACAATACGGCCATCGAGTTCTCTCGCGAAGCGATAACCGTCCTGCAACGCAACGCCCGCCACGACTATTGGCTTGATCACAAGCAAGGACTCTACTATACCCGCAAGTTCAACACTTTCAAGAACCGTTTTCTGCTCAATTTCTACGCAGTGGTCAATCTCCTTTTCTATGTGGGACTTGTTCTTGCCATCTTGCTCAGCATCGGCAATGTCGTGCTGCTGTCCACAACGCTCGGCATCGTAGCATTGCGTATCTTGAGCCAATACCTGGTCTTCGGCTATGCGGCTGCCAAGCTCAACGAGAAGCAGGTGATCCCCGCCATTCTACTCTATGATATTCTGTTTGCGATACTTAATCCGCTTTATTACATTGATGCTTTAATCCGTCACGATAGATTCTTATAATGGAAAATCCCTGCACTACCGAAAAAGCCAGACGTGATTACGTCTTATTGCGCAAGGCATTAGACAACAACGACCAAAAGGCGTACGCCGAGTTGATGAGCCTTTACCGCGACAGCATCTATTATATGCTGATGAAAATTGTCAAGAACAGTGACGATGCCGAGGACTTGACTTTGGAGACTTTCGGCAAGGCTTTCCGCTATTTGGACAAGTATACCCCGCAGTATGCTTTTTCCACATGGCTGTTTCGCATAGCCGTCAACAACAGCATCGACTATATCCGACATAAGAACAACTCGCCGCAATGCATTGAGGAAGACCTCGCCAACAGCGGGGCCCAACTGCTCATTGACCGCACTCCATCCACGACAACCGCCACACCGGAACAAGAAGTGATGGAAAAGCAACGCATCAAGATGCTGCAGCTTGCCGTGGCCCAGCTGCCCGACAAATACCGCAAGGTTGTGGAACTGCGCTATTATTCGGAACTCTCCTACGACGAGATCTCACAGCAGCTTGGCATTTCCCTCTCCAATGTCAAAATTCAGCTTCTCCGTGCTAAAAACATGCTCTCCGAGCTGATGGTCAATGTGAGAAACGCCATTTGAGTTCATTCAAATACAATGCAACAGAAGAGGCCGTCGCAACGCAACGGCCTCTTCCATGTTCCAGACGATCTCGGATAATCTGATAAAAAGTGTATTTTTGCACCCTTAAACTCATCTAAATGGAAGTAACTAGACTTTTCGATATGCTGGAGCGCAATGTGGTGGAATTTCCCCACGAAGATGCGCTTTGCGGCAAGGATAACGGCTCCTGGGTCAAGTATAGTTCACAGGATTACCTGGATATTGTCAACAATATCTCGTATGGTTTCATGCAGCTTGGCATCAAAAAGGGCGACTGCATCGCCACCATAACTCCGAACCGGCCGGAGTGGAATTTCTTGGATATGGCCATCATGCAGTTGGGCGCCATCCACGTGGCCATCTACCCCACTATCAGCGAAAGCGACTACGACTATATCCTGCACCATGCCGACGTGAAGCTCATCTTTGTGTCTGGCTGGGAATTGTTGCGCAAGATCACCAATATCATCGCCAACATCCCTGGACTTGTGGATAAAGTCTACACATTTCGTAATTTGCGCGGATACAGGCACTTGAATGAGGTTGTCGAACTTGGGCGTGTCAATCCGGCTCCGCAGTATCTCAAGGAGATCAAGGCCAGCATCTCCCCCGACGACGTGGTTTCCATCGTCTACACTTCCGGCACCACAGGCAACCCCAAAGGGGTGATGCTCACCCACCGCAACTTCCTGACTAACGTGGAAGGCATCCTGCCCATCATCCCCACCCCGAACGACTACAACCGAGTGCTCAGTTATCTGCCGCTCTGCCATGTTTACGAGCGGATGATGAACTACTCGTGGCAGTATATCGGCATTCCCGTCTATTATGCGGAAAGTTTGGCGAAAATAGCCGACAACATGCAGGAGGTCAACCCGACGATCTTCACCACGGTGCCACGGTTGTTGGAGAAGATCTACGATAAGATTCTCGCCAAGGGGCGCAAGCTCACGGGCATCAAGCACAAGCTCTTTTTCTGGGCCAACGATATCGCGTTGGAGTATGATTTCAACAAAAAGAAATCCTATTACCGCAAGCTCAACCTCGCCCGCAAGTTGGTGCTGAACCAGTGGAAGGCCGTCACGGGCACGAGCCTGCGGGTCATCGTGACGGGCGGCGCCGCCATCCAGCCCCGCATCTCGCGCGTATTCTGGGCCATCGGCATCCAAGTGCTGGAGGGCTACGGCACGTCGGAGACATCCCCGGTGATTGCGGTGAGCAACCTGTTCAAGAACGGCCTGGAGTTCGGCACGGCGGGTCCTGTCCTTCCGGGCACGCAGCTCAAGATCGCCGAAGACGGTGAGATTCTCGCGCGAGGCAAACATGTAATGAAAGGGTACTATAAAGCCGACGACCTCACCGCCGAAGCCATCGACAAGGACGGTTGGCTGCATACGGGTGATTTGGGCAAGCTCTCCCCCGAAGGTCGTCTCAGCATCACAGGCCGTAAGAAGGAGATGTTCAAGACCGCCTTTGGCAAATATGTGGTGCCGACCATCATCGAGAACAAGTTCGCGGAAGACTCCCTCATCGACAACATCATGGTGGTGGGCGAAAACAAGCAGTTTGCAGCCGCCCTCATCGTGCCCAACTTTCCCGACCTGCGCTCCTGGTGCGTCAACAAAGGCATTGAGTACACCACCAACGAGGAGATGATCAAGCACCCCGAAGTGCTTGCTAAATACAAGAAGATTGTGGACCACTTCAACCAGTTTCTCGGCGACACGGAGAAGGTGAAGCGTTTTATCCTGATCGGCTACGAGTGGTCCGTCGCCACGGGCGAGCTCACCCCCACCCTCAAATTGAAGCGCAACATGCTGATGAAGAAGTACGAGGAGCAGATTGAGAAGTTGTTCAGCTAAGTGCGGTGTGCGACTTGCGATTTGCGATTTGCGATTTACGAAGGCGTTAGCCCTTCTCGTCTGGACGTATGAAGCCCTGTGGAAAGGGAAATAAGGAACTAAGAAATTAAGAAACTAAGAAATTAAGAAACTAAGAAATTAAGAAGTTAAGGGTGTATCAGCTTTAGGACGAGGTTTGAACATTCCGCTGCGTTTCAGCCCGTTAGGGCTGAAGGGGTTGGTAGAAAACGAATGCCTACACGCGAACGATCGCACGCCGGAGGTGTGCGGGCAAACAAGGGCATTGCGAAGGCGTTAACCCTCCTTGTCTGGACGAATGAAGCCGATGGGAAAGAAACTAAGGAACTAAAAAATTAAGAAACTAAGATGGTTGAGGGCTATGTCCCGGCAGGGACAAAAGCTCGGTAGATACAGGTGTATTAGCTTGAAGACGAGGTACGAACATTCCGCCACAATTCAGCCCGTCAGGGCTGAAGGGCTTGGTAGAAAACGAATGCCTGCGCGCGAACAATCGCACGCCATAGGTGTGCGGGCAAATAAGGGCATTGCGAAGGCCTCAAAGAGAGCGGCTACGTGTTTTCCGGTTTCTCGCGCCTGACTGTGTGCTTGAGTTTCAGCATTGCCAGGTTGAGTTCCAAGGTGGTCTCGCTGCTTTGTACTGGCATCACATCGTTGAGCAGGTCGTCCACCAGCTGGCCGCCTCGTTTCAGCAGCGTTTCCTGTCCCTTCTTGTCGCCTTCGTGCTGTGGAATCTCGCTCATCACCCTCGATAGTTCCCTGAGTTTGGCGTACGCCTCCACAATGGCGATGGTGGTCTCCACTGCCTTCGGGCTCTTCAGGATGGTGGCCAGCATATAGAGGCCCTTCTCGGTAAAAGCTTTGGGATTTGATGTCGAATGTTTCTGACGATTGAACCGGTCGAAATTTTCGACCAGTTCTTGTTTTTCAGTTTCAGAAACCTCCAAAATATATCCTTTTGGAAATTTCTCGGGATTGTTGGCAACCGCCTCGTTCACTCGTTTGGTCTCTACACCATACAGTTCCGCCACGTCGGCGTCAATGATCACTTGCTGTCCGCGCAGGGCGATCATTCTTTTCTCTACTTCGGTAATGTTTGTCATATTGTTGTCGGTTGTATTGTTAATGATTTTGCAACAAAAATACAATTTGGAATAGGATTTGTCAAGGCTTTTGTAATTTTTATTTTTTATTGATAATCAGTGTTTTGAGAAATTGAATTAACAATTAAGCTTTTGAATTGTTAATTTTTAAATTCGGTTTCGGAGAAAATAGGGCGGTTGGCCGCAAAACAATTATGTATATGGCTGAAGATATTGGTCCTTATGAAGGAATTAAGAAACTAAGAAATTAAGAAGTTAAGGGGGCATATTGGCTTGTTGAAGGGGTTTGAACTTCCTGCCCCGCTTCAGCCCTTTAGGGCTGAAGGGCTCGGTAGAAAAACGAATGCCTGCGCGCGAACGATCGCACGCCATAGGTGTGCGGGCATTTTTTTTTGCGTAAGGGGACGATTAATTAAGGATAAAATGGTATTTTTGCAGCGCAAACCGTGGAACGGCTATAGTGTTAGGGATGGTTTGCAGACATATAAAAAGGCGTTGAGTCAACGTCTTATCTGCGGCTTGTGAAACTTCGCAACTTTCTATGTATCCGCACGGTAAGGCAATGTTCAATGCCCACAGGTTTTGTATATTCGTACAATAGCGTGGGCTTCGGCATTGCTTATCCTCGGATACAGGGCAATGCGAAGGCCTCACAAGCAGGATAAGTGATGATTTCAGATTCCCGCGCTTTTTTTATGTGCTATACTTTGATAATGTTTTATTACCGCAATTGGGAATCGGCGGGAGGGTAAAGTATGGTAAAATGAAAAATTATCTTTTGACAAGTCTGGCCTTGACTATGACTTTGGCCTTGGCATTCACCTCTTGCACGCGCGAAAATGTCAGAGGTGTCCGCGTGATCCATAACGCCGTGACCGACATAGACGGCAACCATTACGATGCTGTGCAAATTGGTAACCAGGTGTGGATGCAGAGTAACCTGCGCACCACACGTTTTCGTGATGGAAGCGCAATCCCCCGTGGCTCTTTCTATGACTACGATAACTACACCTACACCGAGCCGTATTATTACCAGCTCACCACGCAGCAATTTCCCACGTATGACGAGAAGACATACGGTATGTACTACAACTGGGCGGCCGTGGATGATACCCGCGGTCTCTGCCCAAAAGGGTGGCACGTGCCATCAGATGCTGAGTGGACAGAACTGGTAGAGTATGTGGGAAGCAAGAGCGAATTTGTTTATGGCGACAATCCTGAAAATATTGCTAAGGCTTTGGCCTCTAATGTGGGTTGGTCTGAATGTGATTGGCCTGGCACTCCGGGTTGTGAACCAGAGAAGAATAACGCCACTGGCTTCTCAGCCTATCCCGTAGGTCACTTTAACGGCAACGAAAATGCTAACTTTTACTTAGGTGTATATGCTTGGTTTTGGAGTTCTACGGATTATGACATCTACTGGGCGTCCAACTGGCTGATAGATAACGATTTCCACAAAGTCTCACATGGTGATTTTCCCACGCAATGCGGTCTCTCCGTGCGTTGCGTTCGCGATAATTAACATTAATAATCATAATATAATACCACTGTTATGGATGCCAACAATAAACTGAATCATTTTACAACCTTTGATGCCGTCATTGGCATTATCAAGTATGGTCTTCGTTTTTCAACGGGGCAGAATTGGGAGGATAAAAATGACCTTCGTCTTTTAGAATTATATCGTGGAATCGTCAATAATCCAGATGTCAAAGTGCTCTGTTTTTTGAATGATGATGAAACCATATATCACTGGAAAGCTTATCAAGCAGGAAAATGTTCCAGCGACATTTGCTGCATCGAATTTGACAAAAAGAAATTATTGTCGAAATTTTCTACCGAAAGAAAATATATCTGTGATGAGGTTCAATATGCTACAATAGCGGATGTGTCTTTTGACAATCCACGCAAGTTACTTTTCACAAAGCGATGGCCTTATAGGAATGAAAAGGAATTTAGGATTGTGCAGATAAAAGAGAGTGGAAATGTTATGGTGAAAGATGCTATAACTCGAATTACATTAAGTCAAGAACTTAGCAAAGAAGAATACAACATACGGGTGAGAGTTTTAAAACAAATGTTAAAGAAAAAAAGTGTTAAATATAATCAATCTACAATTATGGAGAATGATATCTGGATTAACAAAGCAGAATTAGGGACGATAAATAAAAAAGGTATTTCTATGGAGATTTCAACAAATCTCTCCGCAGAAGAACTTATACAGGTTAGAGATCTTGTTAAAAAAGGAGGTCAAGTAAAACTCGGGAAGTCTTTCGATTCCTTAATTGCTAAAGGCCCTTTAATGGCTCTTATCAAAGATAAAGATCAAATTGTTGCTATAGGAGGTCTGAAGATTCCAAATGAAGATCATAAAAATAACATTTTTGAAAAATCACAATCAAAACTCAACGCACACGATTATTCCTTTGAATTGGGTTGGATTTATACGATGGAGGAATATCGCCACAAACATTTTTGTGAATCCATAATTGCTATGTTGTTGTCGCATATAGGAGACGAGTCTATGGTCTATGCCACAACTCGCGAGGATAATATATATATTCAAAAAGCATTGACAAAATTTGGATTTATTCCCAAGGGAGATCCTTTTCCTTCAAATAGAAGTGACAGGAAAGAAGATTATAATGTGTGCTTGTTCGTACGTGAAAACAGTAAAATTTCCCTATTATGAAACAATTGCTATTCTTTTTTACCATTATTTTTTGCATCACAATTATTAACGCCCAAGATTTCATTGTTCTTCGTGATGCCACCGAAATCGAGTCCAAGGTTTTAGAAATCACCGAAACCAATGTCAGCTATAAGAAGTGGGACAATTTGGATGGTCCGGTATTTAGCATCAATCGCGACAAAGTGTTCTTTATCAAGTTTGCAAATGGCACAAAAGAGGTGTTTTATACTGGCGAGGCCACGAAGAAAACTTCTTCCCAACCAAACAATGCAGTAAAAACATCGTCTGAACCTTCCCCATTTTGGCAGAACCGGCCTTTTATCAATGGAGTGTTTTTCAGTGGTTATGTTGACTTCACGGGTTTCGTAGGCTATTCCTACGGCGGCTCGGTTACTGTTAGTATGGGCGCCCGAATATTTGATTACAGCTATGTAGGGGCGAGATTCGGTCTGGCCTACGACCCATATGCCTATTACTATTGTGGTATCCCAATCCAGCTTGATTTGCGGGGGTATTTCCCCATCAATGCCAATGTTTATCCATATATCCAACTGGCATTCGGGGCGTATTTGTCCGTTGAGCAGCAAGGTGTTGGGGTCTATAACCTGTTGAACGTGGGTGCCGGTTTTGACATCAAGCGATTCTCGGTGGGCTTGGGTTATCGTCGACTAACATACTCGGATAACAGTTTCTTCTTGAATATAGGCGTAAAATTTAAATAATACTTCTTATATAAATTTTTGTAATTCAATAAATATTAATAAATCAAATGTTTTACTATGAAAAATTTTTTTTTGACAAGTCTGGCATTGACTATTACTTTGGCCTTGGCATTTACCTCTTGCACACGTGAGAATGTTAGAGGTGACCGCGTGATCCGTAACGCCGTGACAGATAAAGACGGTAACCATTACGATGCCGTGAAAATAGGCAACCAAGTGTGGATGCAAAGCAATCTGCGTACCAAACATTTTCGTGACGGGAGCACCATCCCTCGTTGTTCTTCCTATGTTGATGATTATACCGAGCCGTGTTATTACCAATCCACCATGCAGCAAGTTCCCACGTTTGATGAGAAGAAATATGGTTTGTACTACAATTGGGCGGCCGTGGGTGATACCCGCGGTCTCTGCCCAAAAGGGTGGCACGTGCCTACTGTAGCAGAATGGAATGAATTGTTAGAATATGTGGGAAGCAAAAGCGAGTATGTTTATGGTGGCAATCCTCAAAATATAGCCAAGGCTTTAGCTTCCAATGTGGGCTGGGTTGAAAGCAATGAGCCTGGTGCGCCGGGGTTTGAGCCTGAGAATAATAACGCAACTGGTTTTACCGCCGTTCCCGCTGGCTACTACAGGATCGATTACGTCCCCTACGGTTACATTACCTCGTTCTGGAGTTATGTTGAGTACGGTCTCGATCACGACCTTTACCTCCTTGATTTTTGGTACAATTGTGTCGACTTGTCCTGGGACTACGACGTCGACGGAGGCGGATGTTCCGTGCGTTGCGTCCGCGATTAAGGAATAGGCCGCCCAAGTGCGATAGCGCAATTTTATTTTTTGAGATTGTGTATCTGACATTGAGGGTTCAGTTGTAATACACTAATCTTTTTTCCCCGCACACCTCCGGCGTGCGGTTGTTTCTGCCCCACCCTACCATATCCTACGCACCCCCGCAGGCCGCTGGCCTGCTTTATTTTCCGAGACGCGGCGCATGAAAACCGGTTTTAGAGACGCGCCCCACAGCGCCTCTACATTCTCCCAAACAATTCTCCCGCCGGCATATCCATCCGGCTGAAGGCGAACAGCTTCTTGCCCAGATCTTTCAGCGAGGCACCGAGGTGATAGACCGTGTCGTCGATGCAGAGGAACCTGTCGTGGAAGTCGGCCCTTTCCCGCACCTCTATGGGTGGATATTGCCGCTGGTGCCGCTCCAGGTCCAGCTGCAACGTCTCTGTAATCTTCCTTGTCACGATCAGAGCACTGACACCATCCCGCCGCTTCGAGAGCATCAGCAGGACCGATTCGTCAATATAGTTGTCCATCAGTACTATTCGTTTTTTCGCGGACTTGATTAAATCAGCTGCAAAAGTATAGGCGTCAAAGATTTGGCCTTCGTAGAAGATGCCCTGTGTGGGGATAGTATGTCCCTGGTCCAATCTTCTGAAAACCTCGTCTATGCGTTTGTCGGATTCGGCTTGGCGATTTAGGAGTTGCAAATGACTGTTTTCAAGTGTTTCTACACGATGGTGGAGCAAATCCCCATAACTGTGGACGAGTATATGTCTCATAGCAACAAAAGCATCGATGATTCTGATGCTGACATTGACGGCAACGGGTCCTCGTAAAACGGTTGAAAGCATTGCAACGCCTTGTTCCGTAAATGCAAATGGTGCGAAACTGGAATGCTTCAATTTCTCGAACCGGTCACAATTTGTGACTAGTCTATTGAATTCTTCATTGTCGAGTTGAAAATGAAAATGATTCGGGAATCGTTCTTTATTCCTTTTAACAGCCTGATTCAATGCCTTTGTCTCCACCCCATACAGCATCGCCAAGTCACGATCAATCATAACTTGCAATCCTCGAATCTCCATAATCATCGATTCTATAGGTGGCAATGCAGGTTTGGGCTGTTGAATGATTCTCGCAGGGACGACGTCTTGGATCTCTTCTTTTTTTGCCATCTGTTCGTTTTTCATTATTATGATGTATTGATGGGAATGCTCTGTGAGAGCGTTCATAATACCGCAGCAAAAATAATAAATTCTTATAACATATTGATAATCATATTGTTTTTAACTATTGATTGTTAAAAAATGGACGTTTGTGTACATTAAAGGCACAAGGCCGGCATTAACAGCATCTACGCACCTCGGCGCGCCTCCAGTGTGTCATATCGGCGTATGTGTCATCAGCAAGTGAACGGACACACAATCATTGCAGGCCGCTGGCCTGCGTTAAGGTCTCGACTTTTTTCCCGCGCCGCGGCACGCCGCGTCTATACAATTCCCCATTTGCATTTTTTTCCGTACCTTTGCACCCGATTTTCAGAAACCTAACCGACACGAATATGAATCCTACTGACAACAAAGGCAAAGTTTTATTATTCAATACTTTATCGAAGAGAAAAGAACTCCTCTCCCCTATCGTGCCCGACCACGTGGGCCTCTATGTCTGCGGCCCGACCGTCTATGGCGAGCCCCATCTCGGACACGCCCGCCCGGCCGTGACCTTCGACCTGGTGTTCCGCTACCTCACCCATATCGGCTACAAGGTGCGCTATGTGCGCAA
>DBYW01000055.1:2223-2790 GCA_002311645.1 Bacteroidales bacterium UBA1176 | reverse complement strand
GCCAAGAAGGCCCGCCTCGAACAGCTCGAGCCAATGGAGGTGGCCCAATACTATATGGACAGCTACCACAAGGCAATGGATGCCCTCAACGTGAAGAACCCCTCCATCGAGCCCCGCGCCTCCGGCCATATCATCGAACAGATCGAGATGGTGCAGAAGATCCTCGAAAAAGGCTTCGCCTACGTCTCCGACGGCTCCGTCTATTTCGACGTGGAAAAGTTCGACAAGACATTCGGCTACGGCAAGCTGTCGGGCCGTGTGCTCTCCGAGCTCATTGCCAACACCCGCGAACTCGACGGCCAAAGCGAGAAACGCAATCCCGCCGACTTCGCCCTCTGGAAAAAGGCCGCTCCCGAGCACATTATGCGCTGGAACTCACCCTGGAGCGTGGGCTTCCCGGGCTGGCACATCGAATGCACTGCAATGAGCACCAAGTATCTCGGCGAACAGTTCGACATCCATGGCGGCGGTATGGACCTGCTCTTCCCGCACCATGAGTCGGAGGTTTGCCAGAGCACCGTGGCCAACGGCAAAAGCTCCGTCAAATACTGGATGCACAACAATATG
>DBYW01000055.1:0-2136 GCA_002311645.1 Bacteroidales bacterium UBA1176 | reverse complement strand
TTCTTCGTGCTGCAGGCCCACTACCGCGGCACCGTTGATTTCAGCAACGAGGCTCTGATCTCCGCGGAGAAAGGTATGGAAAAACTGTACGCCGCCGAGCGCCATCTCGACAAACTCAAGGGCGGTGCGCAGTCCACCGAGGACATCAACGCTTGGGTGGAACGCTGCTACGAGGCCATGAACGACGACTTCAACAGTCCGAAGGTCATCGCCGAGCTCTTCGAGGCCTCCCGCATCATCAACGCCGTGAAGGACGGCCACGCCACCCTGACCGCCGAAGACATCGAGACGCTGAAACACTATTATCGTGTGTTTTTCTTTGACATCTTAGGCATGAAGCCCGAGACGGCCAATGTGGCTGACAAATACAGCGAGGCGATGAACAAGGTGATGGATCTTGTGCTGGCCATCCGCCAAGATGCCAAGGCCAACAAGAACTGGACCATCTCTGACAAAATCCGCGACGATCTCAAAGCCGCCGGCATCAATGTCAAGGACACCAAAGACGGGGCCGAGTGGTCTATTGAGTAAATGAGATGTAATCTGCTGGATTAGATCAACGAACCGGTATTTTCCTTATCCACATCCGGGATAAGTCGCCTGACAAGTTTGATGTCGTAGAAGAAGCGACTGGCTATGACGCGCACCACGGTGTAGGCGGGGATGGCCACGAGCATGCCCACTGCCCCACCGATGGTTCCGGCGATGAGCAAGACAATAAATATTTCCAAAGGACTTGCCTTGATGCTGGTGGAGTAAATAAGCGGCTGATACACAAAGTTGTCTACCATCTGGGTGAGCAGCATGAGACCAAGAACAATCAGGGCGAAGACCCAGATGTTGACGTTTAGTCCGACTCCGGCTCCATATTTGAGGATAACGCACAATAATACGCCAATGGCCTCTCCAATCAAAGGTCCCACGTATGGTATGACATTCAGGATACCCGCAATGAATGCAATGCCCAAGGCATAGTTGAAACCAATGCGGGCAACGAGCCACAGGCCGAGGCAATCCAGGATCACGACTCCAAAAATCTCGACAATCAGTCCGACAAAGTAACGGGACAACAGACGCTCGATATCCAAAATGGTTTTGCCGACCTGTTCCTCGATACGATCCGGGACCAGCGCGCCGACGATCCGGCCAAAGAGAGTCTCGTCTTTGATAAAAAAGAAAGAGATGAATATTACGGAGAAAAGTCCGATGGCGACACCTGCGACAGCGGATGCTACAGAGCCCAAGAAACCTGGAATCGCCGACAGATCCGTTACTTTGGAGACCTCTTGAATCAAAAGCTGTACAATATCAAAATCTTTGCCTGCCCATGGCACAACGTCGACGACCCATTCGTTGATCTGGTCAATGAGTTTGCGTCCGTTGTCGACATCTCCGGCATTCATCAGCGAAGCCTCCTCTATGATACTGGAAATGACAGGGAACACTTGCGTCACCACCAAAAACAGCAGGGTTAAAATGATCAGCACGGTCAGGATCGCCAACAGTGCATCCGGAGCTGACTTTCCTTTTATTTTCAGTTTCTGGAGCAGTTTCATCACAGGCTGGCCTATCAGGGAGACCACAAAAGCTATAATTATGTATGCCAGAACGTTGCTGAAATAACGGCAAACGAAAAAAGCAATCGCTATGATACCCGCAATGATGATATACCGGGCAAGTTTGTCAATGTTTCTATCTTTTTCCATGTTTCACTATAATGAACAATAAGTAATTCAAACAACAGATTAATGTAGCAATGAATTATTGCAAAACAGTGCTGCAAAAATACGCAGAATTTCTGAAATTGGAGAATACCCTTTTTTTTATCGTTTGTAGCAAAGAAAATAAATCTATAAATTTAGACAGAAATTTGTCAGGCTGGTAATTGACAGCTGAATACGCCGATGATACGGCCAATCTGTTTGAAGTATATTGCATTTTTTTTGGGTGGTTATATACGTGATGGCACTAGACCTGGATAAACACCACATTTTTCCAACGCCTCCCTTTCGCGGCGAGCAGGTTTCATGCATCTTGGATGCCGACTCCCGCGCCGCGAGAGGGTGTCGGCGCCGTCGTCCCACCCCACACGGCCGTGTGGGGTTACAGAGACGGGTGTTCCTTCGGAACACGTCT
>DBYW01000035.1:12911-109017 GCA_002311645.1 Bacteroidales bacterium UBA1176 | reverse complement strand
CTAAATTCTGATTTATCGCTCGATTGAGAGCAATCTTGCGATCAATTCTTGCCAGCAAATCACCTACCTTTTTCTGAGTGTTAATGTCTGGAATCCACACAGTGCAATCCTTGATTTTATCAGGAGATGTATGACGTATTTTAGTCTGCTGTGCAGCTGCACTCAATTGGTTCTTGACAAGTTTAGAAGAGATCAAATAATAGGCATAATTCGGGTACAACAAGTCTTCATTGCAAGAAATTTTTGCTACATCTTGACTTTGAATATACTTTCCACTTTCAGGTATCATAGCAGTAGAACCTAGTAGTCCAATAGCTTGTTCTGTCAAAGGTGTAATAATATCACCTTTTTGCATAATAAACTCAGACTTGATAGGACCAGTGTAGTATAAATTGTCTTTAGATGTGTTTTCCTTGAAACAATTATTGTTATAGTCGAAGTTGCCACAAGTCAAACGCACATATTTTCCTTCAGTAGCATAATAATTACCCGAAAGGCTTGCGCCACGTGTAACATCTAATAGTTCTCCCAGTTTATATCTCTTCATTTCCATAACTTACTTCTTCACTTTATCCAAATATGACTGAATCAAGCCCAACTGACATTCTAGTTCTTTGCGCTGGCGCAACAAATCGTCTATATGTTGTTTTTGCTGATTTTTTTCTTCCAAATATTCAATATCGTTAATGAGAGCGCCTCCTCGCCCAAAGAAAGGATTAACAATTTCAAACTCTTCTTTTGCTTCTTGAATCTGTTCGTCTAATTGCGCCATCTGTTGTTCATACTGTTTTTTTGCAACCATCATATTTGGATTTTGCGATGCCACAAACACATCCAACAAGTTATAAATGGCTTTGATTTGCTTCTCCGCATCGCGTGACGAATGTCGAGCAATAAATAATGCAGTAATTATAGCTATCACTCCTAGGATGGGGCTTAAAACAGTTGACCATTGTAATAAAGTACTCATCATGAATTTTTATAACAAAGAATTTTCACACAATCTATCTACAACTTTCTCAAAAAGATCAAATGCCTCATCAACAGAATCTACATATTTCCACATTCTGTCTTTTTGGCCTTTTGTTGTATTAGTCAATATTTCTTTGCAGATTTGATACACATAAATGGAATCATCAGATTGAATGTTTTCTTTATCTGTTCTAATTAGTTGGCAATAATAACGTGAATCTTTGGATACATATAGTTTGTAATTAATTTGATTAATGTTAAATTGAATTTGAAAACCTTGATTTAAGGTGGTGAAATTTTCTATACAACTTTTCCCTTGAATATGATTCTCCATATTCGTGGAAAGATACTGGATTTTAACATCAACCATTGATTTAAGAATAGATTCGGTGTTTTTTATTGCCTCATTTAGTTTGTTTATTTTTTCGTTATTGCTTTTGAACTGGTCTAAAGCCAGCTTATCCATAATCTTTTTTTCAATTTCCATATTTACTTCTTTATCTATTAATCGTTTTCCAAATATGCCTTCCAAATAATTAATATATTGTGTGATAGCACTCAATAGCAACACATCTTTTTGACGGATGTTGGGCAACAGCTCTTTTGAGAGCCATGAAAGAATATCTTCTTCAAACGAGAGATTGAAATACCTATCTTGAAATTCTTCATAATAGTTTTTTAACTGTACGTCTCCCTTTTTAATTGTCCAAGTCTGAACATCTGGATCGTGTGCTGTAGGAGGCATATAAATCACAAAAATTTTGTCTATACTATAGCCTTTTTTATTTTTATTCCTATCTTTTAGAGTGGTTTCTATATATCGAGCTAATTGGGATTCTTGATCTTGTGCATTATAAATCTTATTCTCTATTATAATAGCCCATTCTTCATCGCGAATCCAGACATCAATATAATCTTTTTCCGTAGTGATTTCAGGATTGTTGATTTTAATGTCTGCCAAAGGAATCCCATTTTGCATGTTGTTTCGCAAATAATCGATAAATGATTGCAGAATATCATACTCGCCCTTCTCGGATTTGAATTGCAACAATTTTGTGAGAATACGGCTATTTGCCCTCTCGTCAGCATGAAGTTCATCAATGATATTGATCTGGTACGGCAAACTATCCATTTCTTTTTGGATGCGTTTACGTTCCTGATCAATGTCTTGCTTAATATCAAGCAATAGGTCAAGCGTTTCTTCTTCTGTCATAGAATGAGAGTTTACACTTTGTCAATATTAAATTTTAATAGATCCAACTGCTTCATAATATCCTTTTCCAGTTCCCGGCTTTCGGCAAACTGGTGGCTCAGGTCCTCTTTGTAATGTAACATTCGGCTGTTGAACTCCTCTTCGGTAATGTCTACGTACTCAATTTTGATGTCGAAATATTGACCGGCGGAGAGACTGTGGCCTTTGGCCTTGATGTCGTTGTAACTCACACAGACACTGAAATCCTCTACGGCCTCTTTGTTTCGGAAGGTGGTTACAATCTTCTCTATTTCTTCCGCATTCAGCCGTACCTTTTTCAAACCATTGGCATCCTTGTATTCCTCACCCATTTTGGAGGCGTCAATCAGAATCACTGTGTCTTCGTCAGTTTTGTCTGCACTTTTGTCAAAGAAGAGCACCGAAACGTTCGTTCCTGTGTTGGCAAAAACATTGGAAGGCATACTTACCACGCCGCACACGATATGATCTTCCACAATGCGGGTCAGTATCTTATTCTCAATGCCGCTTTTGGCCGTGATAAAGCCTGTAGGAATGACAATGGCCCCTTTACCATTCGCGGTAATAGAATTGATTACGTGCTGGATAAAACAAGTGTATATGGCCATACTTTCTTTCTTTTTGGCCGGAATGGAAGGAACACCTGCCCAAAAACGGAATTTGTCGGTGGCAATATCTTCCCGATAGTCTGAGAAATCAAGTTTGAAGGGGGGATTGGAGACAACATAGTCGAATTTGCGAAGTGTACCGTCCTCATTCTTGTGCGCGGGTTGGGTAAGTGTATTGCCTTTCACAATGTTCTGGATACTATCAACCAAATCGTTGAGAATCAGATTCAGACGCAGCATTTGGGAGGACTTTTGCGAAATATCCTGACTATAGATGGTACAGCGGTCGGTACCTATTTGATGAGCTAAAGCCATAAGCAGCGTACCTGATCCGGCAGTTGGGTCATAGCATGTCTTGCTGTTAAGCTGCGCATTGTCACCCACCAACAAACGAGCGATGATGGTGGCAATGGCCTTGGGTGTGAAATACTCGGCGTATTTGCCGCCGCCAGCCGTATTGTAATCTTTGATCAGATACTCAAAAATATCGGAGAAAAAATCGTATTTTTCGTTGAAGACATCCTCGAAATTGAAATCCGCCAGTTTGGAAACCAACGCTTTGGCAAAGCTGTCGCGCTGTTCCACTTCCTGAATGAGGGTGGTGATACGGTCGAAGATAGTAATCTTGGTCTCACCCACGCTGGCCATAGAAAAGATGTCGGCATTCACATTGGCGATAGCTAACAAGGTGCCGTCAAGCATATCACCGAAACCGCCTTTTGTGGAAGCGTTGTAAAGATGTCCCAAGGTGTGTTCGGGTTTCAGTCGGGGCACATTATGTCCCATATACGACCAAAGGTCTTCCACTTCTTCGTCCGTGAACTTGTCATATTCGGCATCCCATTTTTCCGCTTTGATAAGTCTCTCTCCGTATGCGCGATTCCTCTTGGCTTCGTGTGCAAACTTGTCATTCAGGAACTTATAAAGAAAGATTTCCGTAATAATTTTGTATTCGTTTCCGTCATTACCTAGTCCTGCATTTCCACAAACGGCTTTAAGAGAGTCAATCAATTGTATGGTTCGTGTTTTAATATCCATATCAGGCATATAATCTTGATGAATTATGGTTTGTCATTTGGTTGAATTGTGCGTAATACTCGCCAGCAACCTCCCGTTGGATAAATTTGCGGTCGGTCAAGTTGGATGTGATGTGAAGGTCGAGCATCTTGTCGCTTACCAATGATAGCACATCTTGGTCGAAAGCAGCCTCGTTTTTCAGAATGTCTTGTTTGAAAAAGATCATCTGGTCTATCCAGTCTTTCAATTGGTTAAGTCCTTCAGCAATCTCGTATTCCTTGTCCGATATGATGGGTTTCTCCTTTCTGTTGGAACGCTCTGTGTTTTCCTCCACAATACGTTTATGGATGCGCACAAAACGTTCATCCTGTTTGTATTTGCCTTTCAGCACTTCATTTGCCCTGTTAATTTCGCGGATTTTCTTCATCACATCATCCATATACTCTATTTTGATTTTCGCATCCGACACGTCTTTAGGAACAAAGCCCTTTTCACGGAAAAACCGCTTGAACTCTTCAATCAAATTGGTGTATTTGGCTTCCTGTTGGTCGAAATTCCGATCAAATTCGCGCATCACCTTGTCAGCACGCTCGCGAAGATCATTGTTGTATATTCGCAATTCCTCGCTGCCTTTGTGTGTAAACTCATATTCAATTTGAGAGAGAATCAGGTTTACGTTGTCGCTGACTTCATCGTCATGCATAAATTTTTCCTGCTGGTTTAGCGCATCAATCCGATGGTTAACTACGTTCAATAGATCAGACACGGCTCCGATTTCCATCTTTTCACTATAAGCCTTCAACTCCTCATCGCCGAAACTGCGAATTTGGTTAGATAGTGCTTTGGCGTTTTCAAGAACATTCCGAATCTCATACAATTGTTGGAGACTTTCCACCTCATCCATTTGTTGGCTGAAAAGTTCTGTGTTTTCACATGCGTAGGCAAACATTACATTTTTAATGTCTCTTAATTGGGCTTTAATTTCATCAACATCTTCCAATATGGAGGGACCTAATGGTGGTAGATTATCCCCGTCTTCAAAAGCACCTTCATCGCAACGGTTAAGTTCGCGAAGATATTCGTTGTTTGTGTCTTCAAAATTTTGTTTGATATTTGCAAAGTCAACGACATAGCCATATTTGAAGTCTTTGTATGGCCGGTTTACGCGTGTCAGAGCTTGCAACAAGTCGTGGCCATACATCTTACGGGTAAGATAGAGACGTTTCAGACGTGAAGCATCAAAACCCGTAAGCAACATTCTATTGACAATCAGCAAGTCTATTGTGGTTTTCTTTTTGAAATCGTCAATTGTTTTCTCGCGTTCTTCTTTGTCACCTTCATCGTGCAAGATTAGTGCGACGTTCAGTTTTGTGCCGTAATTAGGGGTCGGTTCTGCAGCCATCAGATAGGTGACATCTGATTTTTGATTAAAATGTGGCAAATGGATCTCAGAATCTTCATTGTAAAGTTCAAACAGATGACGTGCCTGAGGGTTGGTTTCGCAAACAATCATCCCTGCTACAGTTTTGTCATTCTTTTCAATTCTAAACCGTTTCAAATCCCCGACAATATAATTCATCAGATCACGCAAATAGTTGTCGGATTCAATAATCACATCTTTGCTGACATCTCCTTTTTTTATTTGCGGGTTTGTCTTCTGTGCCTCGTTCAACAAATTGATAAGCTTTTCCTTGTATGAGGTTTCGATGTCTTCTCGCATCAATTTTAATGTGTAGCCATCGGCAATGGATTTGTCATAGTAATATTTGTCAATGTAGTCGCCAAATACTTTCCAAGAAGCGCGTTCTTCAGATAGGAGCGGGGTTCCAGTCAATGCGATTTTAATAGCATCGCGGTCGGCATCTAGTAAGTTTGCCAAGAATGACCCTTTCGGATTATAGCCACGGTGTGCCTCATCAATGAAAAATACGCGTTGTAAACGAATGTTGTAGTTGGGGGGCAGTTCTACTTTTTTATGGTCTTCCTCAAACTTTTGGATGTTCACCACCATAATCTCTGATTCTCCTGAATCATTCTCAACAATATGCGTATTTCTGAAATCGTCCATTAATTCTTTACGGCTTTCGGCAGTGCGCACACGAAGTCCGCGTGCAGAAAACTCGTCTTTAGCTTGTTCCATTAGACTGAGACGGTCCACAATAAAGTAGAATTTAGCCACTGTGTTCTGCTTGGCTAAATAATCGGTAAGACTATTTACAGAGTAATATGCTAGTGCCGTCTTGCCGCTGCCTTGGGTGTGCCAGATAATTCCGGATTTGATGCCTTGGTCAAGTTTCCGACGAATTGCTAACGATGCGAACATTTGCTGATAGCGCATCACATGTTTTTCCAGCTTCACGATAGTCTCGCCATTCTCCAATTCCGTCTTTTTTTCCACGTATGCAAAGCCATAACGTAGTAAAAAGAGAAAACGATTTCTGCTTAATAGCGAAGAAAGAACTCGATTAGTTGGGGTATCCGGCTTTTTGTTTGTCTGGTATTCAGGGATTTGTGAGAGAACCACCTGATTAAAGGATTTCAGAACGGCCAGTTCATCCTCTTCGGTAATACGTTTGAGTTTCAGATTGTCATAAAAGAATTGTCGTTGTTCTCTAAAAACATTGAAAAAAATGTCCCCTTTTGTAATAGATGCATAAAAAGCACCCTGAATAGGCACTCTGTTCTCGGTATCATATTCCTGATTGTTTGAAAAAATCATCAGCTGGGTCACATTCAGGAAACGACGGAATTTCTTGTTTGCCATACGCTGATTCATCCTATTCCGCTCCGCAAGAATTCCATCCTTGTTGTTCGGAATCTTCACTTCAATGAAAGCTAGTGGTAGACCATTCACAAAACATGTGATGTCAGGTCGAAAATTGTCTCCGCTTTCCTCATTCTTACAAGTAAACTCAGCTGTACAATGCCAATCATTTTTGTCTGCATTGTCAAAGTCAATAATTTTCAAGCCGGTGATGGCAGTTATTTTCTTATAGAACTCGCGGCCAAGGTCATCATTGTTTGACACACGAACCAGCATATCAAAAAGTATTTGAACATCTTGATCTGTGGCGTTGGGATTAAACTCTTTGACCTTTTTCTTAAAAACAGGTGTGAGTATATTTGTTTGAGGGTCAAAATCCGCCACCCTGGGGATATAAGTGTACCCCAGCCTCATAAGATGCAAAATAGCTGGTATTTGAACTCTGGTTGTTTCTGAAAATTGCTTCGACATAATACAAGAATATTATTCATTCATTGCTTCCCGCTCTTTCCTAATATCATCCAACACTTTCTCCTTGTACGAAAAATACTTTGCACCCTGATAGGCACCGGAAGTGTTGCGTTGTTCCTCTGGCATAAATGTTCCTGCAAATGGCGAAAGTTTATAGATTCTGTCTTCAAACTCGACGGAATCGTCAGTTGCGACCCTCACCATAACCCCAGTTGGGTCAAACCTTACCATTTCGCCAATTTTTATGCCACACATGCTGAATTTGAAACGGCCCCGGCGAACCTCCCGTTTCTCTTTGGTTTTGTGTTCTGTCTCCACTATAGGTTTGTTATCCTCGTATAGGGTCAACTCGGCATCATCAATGGCACTAGCAATGTCTCTGAAAATATCCAATGCAACCTGAGGAGCAACATTAAAGAATTCACGATTCTGTCTGATTCGCAAATCAGTAAGGCGGTCAATTGTCTTGTGTACCAATTTTTCCACTTCATTATATTTCACCGTCTTCATCGTGGCAAAAATCTCAAACGGAAGAGGCACAGCCGTGTTGTCCAATTCTTTCGAGCGGACATCCACTGGCCGGGAACTCTTGCCAATCTTCACCCAATCCTCCTTAAAACTCGGATTTGTAAGGATATACACATATCCCTCTTGCGGCTCTTTGGTCATAAAAATAATCTTTTTACAATAACAGCCGCAAAAATAACAAAAATATGTAAGAATCTGTCGCTTTTCAGCACTGATATGCCATTATATCCCGCCCGCCTTTTTCGCGGCGAGAACGGGCGTGGCATTGTGGCACGATTTCCCTGCCCAATTTCTTTTCCTGAAACTTGCCGGTGCTGCGCTGTATCAGTTGGTCTTCGCTGTGGTCGTGTGGCGAAATTAGATTTGTTTCTCAAATCTATTATTGAAAGCCCAGGAATTCGTAGGATAACCTATTTTATTAATTATAGCTTCCAGTTCTTTTATTCTCTTTTTCAGTTGAAGGTTTTCTGTTTCTAAGGCTTTCAACCGTGCATCTTGTTCTTGACGGTAGCCTGTGCGGGCGGCATGCATACGCTCTTTTATTCCACCGTTGGTCACAAAGTCGCGCTCCAGTTTCTCTAAATAGGCGCACATCATTTTGTCTGTTTGGTGGCAGAGGGTGAGGGCAAGATTGGCAATTTCTTCATCGTTCATTCGGCTGAGTAAAGGTTCGTAGTCGCTGTAGTCGTTGTGTGAGTGGCAAAATTTGCGCATTTTTTGCAAACGCTCATTATTTGCAGGCCAAATTGAAAGATGACGTGTATTGAGATAGTCGATGTAATCGGCGCGTAATTCCTGAAGGCTGCCTCGGGCGACATTCAGCAGTCTTATTTCCATTTCCGAGCTAGTCTGTCCATCCTCACTACCCTCTATTATATTTTGTTTGCCAGAGCGTGCCGCTTGCACCATCTGATCTACAGTACGGTCTCCGTAAGCCGGAAGATAACGATGACAAAACTCTGCGGTAAGTTGGTATAAAGTATCACTTTTGCGGTAGAAATACAAATTCTTCCATACTACCGCTTTTTTTAGAACTTTCCCTTTTGTATCAGATTCCCCCATATTTTTATTTCTTTACATTTTCATTTCACATCAATGCTTGTCTGTATCAGTTGGTCTTCGCTGTATGTGTATGACGGAATAGGTTCCAGGTTAAATGGGCCTTCCTCTTTTTGCTTCTGTTGAATCGGGCTCGTGATCAATCCGAGTGTAGGTGTTGTATTCCTTTGGTGGAGCATAATGTTCATTTAGCAGTTCACTGACCTCGTCTGAAGTCAACTCTCCCTTGATATTCTTTTCAGCCAGTTCAATAAGATAGTCTGAAACCTGCAAACCATCCACTGCTTGCAATCCGATTGCGATGCTCCAGTTTTGTGCACATTCCTTTTGTTCTGGTGTTCCGTTTTGGATATATTTATCAAAAAGTTCCTGTTTTTTCATTTTATGTCTGGAAATGATGATTGTCCTTAATAAGGGATTCAGCCGCAAAGATAAGAAAACTCTTCAAACGGCAGGGTCCCCCTGTTTAATCCTCTTGTTCGTAGTAATAGGAGTAGTCGATGCCTTTCATGAAGATCTCGCGGTCGTCGATCCTGTCGGTCAAGGCCCCTTGGAGCAGCTCGCGGATGCGGCAGCGGTCAATTTCAGTTGACTACATTTTGTAGTCAACTCGTTTCCTGCCTTTTTCAGACGAGCTTTCAGCACGCTCCAATATTTTCTCGGATTGGAACTTTCGGTGATGGCGGCAACAATATCCACAACGGAGAACCACCATTTGGCGTTTTCCTCGTCCCAGGCCGCCCGGACTTTATGGTCTTTGTAGAATCGTATGGATATTTTGTTCATCGTGTTCGTCGGTTTTATTTGAAAATGTTCTTTTAAACAGGAAGAGTGTTCTTTATATTTCAGAGTCTCCGTATTATAATAGATTGTTTGCCCGCAACTGAGTTTCGGTTGCAAAAATACAAAAAACAAATATCACAGAATGTGCTTTAAAATATTGGTGGTTATTTATTTGATGACACAGGGGCGGCATTCAAACGCCGCTTTTCTCCAACGCCTCCCTTTTCGCGGCGAGAACAGTCGTGGCTTCGTGGCACGCTTTCCCCGCGCCGCGAGGGAATGGCAACGGACCACCGCACATCCCTACACACCCCCGCACGCCGCTGGCGTGCGATATCCGTCCGCACACGCCTAACTACAGATATGGAACCCCTGTCGGGGTTCGGGAATCGCACGCCCTCCCCAGACCCGAAGAATTAAGAAATTAAGGAATTAAGAATGAAGACGTAAGACTAAAGACTTGAAACCAAGGCCCGAAGACTTAAGACCGGAGACCATATAGTTCATAGCCATAGTTCATAGTCATAGTTCAAAGCTAATAGCTAACGGTTAACGGTCGTTGGATGTTGGCTGTCGAAATTAATTTCTTAACTCCTTAATTTCTTAATTTCTTAATTATCAACGGCCAACGTCCAACGGCTAATGGCTAAATTCTCACTTCACCGTGCTCCCCTCTTTCACTGCCTTCTGCGGCTGCATCAGGCTCAAGGTGCCGTCGGCGTGCTCGGCCATCAATACCATTCCGTGCGACTCCACACCCTTGATGTTCTTCGGGGCCAGGTTGATGAGCATCAGCACCTGCTTGCCCACAAGGTCCTGCGGCTCGTAGTACTCGGCAATGCCCGACACGATCTCGCGCACGTCCACGCCCGTGTTCACCTTCAACTTCAACAGCTTCTTGGTCTTGGCCACCTTCTCGGCCTCCAACACGGTGACTACCCGCAAGTCCATCTTCTGGAACTCCTCGAAGGTGATGTCCTCCTTGGCGGCCACGGCCTCGGCGGTGGCAATCTCGTTGGCCTTCTTGGTGTCCTCCAACTTCTGGATCTGCTGGGCGATGACGGCGTCCTCGATCTTCTCGAACAGATATTCGGCAGGGTTGAGCTGCGCGCCCACCTGCAGCAGGTCGGCACGGCCACCATCCTGCCAGTTCTTGTTGTCGATGTTGAGGATGTGCTGCAACTTCTTGGCAGTGAAGGGCAAAAACGGCTCGCACAACACAGAGAGCGAGGCGCAGATCTGCAGCGACAGGTGCAGGATGGTCTTCACGGCCTCGGGGTCCTCCTTCTGCTTCTTCCACGGCTCGGTGTCGGTGAGGTACTTGTTGCCGATGCGCGCCAAGTTCATAAACTCTTGCAACGCCTCGCGGAAGCGGTAATGCTCGATGGAGTCGCCGATGGTTTTCGGAAACTCGGCCATCTTGGCCACAATCTCCTTCTCGTAGTCGGAGTACTCGCTTGGGGCGGGCACAATGCCTCCGTAATATTTGTGGGTGAGCACCACGGTGCGGTTCACGAAGTTGCCGAAGATGGCCAGCAACTCGTTGTTGTTGCGCGCCTGGTAGTCGGCCCACGTGAAGTCGGCGTCCTTGGTCTCCGGCGCGATGGCGGTGAGCGTGTAGCGCAGCACATCCTGCTTGCCGGGGAAGTCCTGGAGATACTCGTGCGCCCAGACGGCCCAGTTGCGGGAGGTGGAGATCTTGTCGCCTTCAAGGTTCAGGAACTCGTTGGCGGGCACGTTGTCGGGCAGGATGTAGGAGCCGTCGGCCTTCAGCATACAGGGGAATATGATGCAGTGGAACACGATGTTGTCCTTGCCGATGAAGTGCACCAGCTTGGTCTCCTGGTCTTTCCACCAGGGCTGCCAGTCGGTGTGGTGCGCCTCGGCCCACTCCTTGGTGGCGGAGATGTAGCCGATGGGGGCGTCGAACCAGACGTAGAGCACCTTGCCGTCGGCATCTTCCAGGGGGACCTTCACGCCCCAGTTGAGGTCGCGGGTCACGGCGCGGGGCTGCAGGCCTTGGTCGATCCACGATTTGCACTGGCCATACACCGTGGGGCGCCAGTCGTCCTTGTGTCCCTTGAGAATCCACTCGCGGAGCCACGGATCGTACTGGTCCAGAGGCAAGTACCAGTGCTTGGTCTCCTTCAGCACGGGGGTGTTGCCGCTGAGTGCCGACTTGGGGTCGATGAGGTCGGTGGCGTTCAGGGAGGTGCCGCACACCTCGCATTGGTCACCGTAGGCGTGCTCGTTCTTGCAGTGCGGGCACGTGCCGGTGATGTAACGGTCGGCGAGGAACTGCTTGGCCTCCTCATCGTAGTACTGCATCGAGGTCTTCTCGATGAGCTTGCCCTCGTCGTACAGCTTCTTGAAGTAGGCGGCGGCCGTTTCGTGATGCGTGGGGTTCGAGGTTCTGGAGTAGATGTCGAAGGAGATGCCGAGGTCCTCGAACGATTGCTTGATGATGTTATGGTAGCGGTCCACGATGTCCTGCGGGGTCACGCCCTCCTTGCGGGCCTTGATGGTGATGGGCACGCCGTGCTCGTCGGAGCCGCCGATGAAGAGCACCTCCTTGCCGTTGTTGCGCAGATAGCGCGCGTAGATGTCGGCAGGGATATAGACGCCGGCGAGGTGGCCGATGTGGACGGGACCGTTGGCGTAAGGTAGGGCGGAAGTTATCGTGTAACGCTTGGGATTATTCATAGTTTCGGGTTTTTAAAACAAGGCTGCAAAGATACGAAAAAAGGGACTATGCTCAAGGGCTTGGATTAATGTGCGGGGCAATGTGTATGTCGGCCCTGTCAACCGCTATTTTTTGTACTTTTGCAGCCCTAAAATTCAGTTTCTATGTCAGCAATTACTCATACCGATTTCCATTTTCCCGGCCAGAAGAGCGTCTACCACGGCAAAGTGCGTGACGTGTACAATATCAACGACGAGGTGCTCGTGATGGTGGCCACCGACCGTATTTCCGCCTTCGACGTCATCCTGCCGAAAGGCATACCCTGCAAGGGCCAGATTCTGAACCAGATTGCCGCGAAGTTTCTCGACGCCACGCGCGACATCTGCCCGAATTGGAAGTTAGCCACCCCCGACCCGATGGTCACCGCCGGCGTGCTTTGCGAAGGCTTTCCCGTGGAGATGATCGTCCGCGGCTACCTCTGTGGCAGTGCCTGGCGTTCCTATCAGAAGGGCAACCGCAACCTTTGCGGCAACCCGCTGCCCGACGGTCTTCGCGAGAACCAGAAGTTCCCTACGCCGCTCATCACCCCGACCACCAAGGCCGAGCAGGGCGAGCATGACGCGGACATCTCCAAGGAGGAGATCCTTGCCAAGGGTCTCGTCTCCCCCGAAGATTACGCCGTCATTGAGGATTATACCATGAAACTCTTCCAGCGCGGCACCGAAATCGCCGCCCAGCAGGGCCTTATTCTGGTCGACACCAAGTATGAGTTCGGCAAGCGTGATGGCAAGATATACCTCATCGACGAGATTCACACCCCCGACTCCTCCCGCTATTTCTATGCCGACGGTTATGAGGAGAACTTTGCCAAGGGTCTACCCCAACGCCAGCTCTCCAAGGAGTTTGTGCGTGAGTGGCTCATGGCCAACGGATTCCAGGGACAGGAGGGCCAGCAAGTGCCCGAGATGACCGAAGAGGTGGTCAACGGCATCACCAGCCGCTATGTGGAATTGTACGAGCATGTGTTAGGCGAGAAGTTCGTGCCCGCCGACAACAGCGACACGGCCGCCCGCATCGAGCGCAACGTGCTCCAATGGCTGCAACGCTAACGAGAAGTTCAATGTTTTCTGGCACCGTATCACGTCTGTCGCATGAAGTCTGAAGAGAAAACTTTCCGCCTTCTTTTGGCCATCTGGGTCTGCGCAGACTTTGTGACCGCCCTGTTCGCGGGCTTCCATGCCGACGAGGCGTACTACTCGCTCTATGGGGCGCATCTCGCATGGGGCTATTACGACCACCCGCCTATGGTGGCGCTGCTCACACATTGCAGCAGCCTCCTTTTTGATGGCATCTTGGGCATCCGTTTCTTCACGACCCTGTTGCACGGGGGCACGCTTTGGCTTATATGGAAAACCCTTGATGAAGAGGAGCGGCACGCGCCCCGCGCCGCCGTGGAGTTCTGCATCATCGCGGCGTCCATGACGCTGTTCGTGGCCTACGGCGTTATTACGACGCCCGACGCCCCGCTGCTGTTCTTTACGGCCCTGTTTTTTTACCTGTATAAAAAGTACGTCGGGATGGCTGTGGGCGAGACATACAAGTCGCCCAAGGGGTGGCTGTTGGCTACAGGTATCGCCTTCTCCGTCGCCGCCATGCTGTACAGCAAGTATATGGGCATATTGGTGGTGGGCTTTGTGCTGCTCTCCAACCTCCGCTTGTTGCGCGATGTGCGCGTCTGGTACGCGATGATATTGGCACTGATGCTCTTCATGCCACATCTTCTTTGGCAAATAAACAACCATTTCCCGAGTTTCTCGTTCCATCTTGTTGAGCGCAACCTCCATTTCAGGTGGGCCTATCCCTTGAAATTCATTCCGGACCAGATGCTTGCGTTCAACCCGGTCGCGTTTTGCTTAGCAATGTTCTTTTGTTGGAAACGCCGCAAGACAAAGGACCGTTTTGAGAGAGCCCTGCTTTTTTCCATTGTGGGTTTCATCCTCTTCTTCTGGGTGATGACTCTCAAGGGGCGCTCGGAGCCGCAATGGACTGTGGCCGCCTCCGTGCCGATGCTGATTTTGCTGTTCCGCGCCCTGCACGAGGAACCGTGGCGAAAATGGATCTATCGCTTGTTTCTGCCCATTGCTGTTTTGTTGTTCTTGGCGCGCATCATACTTTGTATCAATGTTCTGCCGGATGAAAGCGGTATCCGTCACGACCCGTCCAAGATGGAGGCTGTCCATCAATTGGCCGGCGACAGGCCCGTGGTGTTTGTCACCTCTTTCCAGAAGCCGGCACTCTACCGGTTCTACACGGGTGGGGAAGCCACGGCGATCAGCACCATTTACGGACGCCGCACCCAATACGACATCCTGCTGCCCGATACTGCATGGCAGGGCAAGCCCGTGCTCCTTGTCGGTCGCCTGAACAATGTGGACAATATGGTGATGGATGATCCGGAACTCAGGTATTACAGTACGGACAACTTCCAGTGCAATAGTCGCATGGAGGTGAAGCTCCTGAATTATCGTGTTGAAGGGGATTCCCTTTGGCTCCAATACACCATCCACAATCCTTATTCCGTGGCATTCAACTTCTTGCATCCCGAATTCCCTACCATTCTTTCCGTGGACTATCAAGAGGGTGATGGCTTTGAGAAGTTCGGATGCCCAACTCCTGCGAATCCTGTTATCCCGGCGGGTGCCACGGTCAGTGGCACGGCCAAGGTGCCATGGAAAAGCGACGAGCCGATGTTCTTTGCCATGTATAACGGCCTGTTCGAGACGGCTTGCAGCCAACCTTTTGTCATCGGCAAAAACGAGTCGGGCTCATCGCGTGTCCGCGATTGAGCAAGGCTTTGAGGCTGGATGATTTCACCAGCGCTGGACTTTTTTTGAAAAGAATATTTGCAACTATCATCAGATAAAGAAACAATGGAAAAACTGAAGAACTTTTGGCACAACGACGTCATGGTGTTGTTGCTCAGGTTGTCAATACTGTATCTCGTTTTGATAATCACCCAGGTGGTCTTCTATGCATACAATTCCTCCCTGCTTGGGCCTGTCCATTGGGCTGACCTGCCCAAGTTGATTCACGGTGTCTTTAAATTCGACACCATCTCGATTCTATACCTGAACAGCGCATTTTTAGTGCTGTCGTTGCTGCCCTTCAGGTTCCGGATCAAGTCATGGTATCAGAAAATGCTTTTTTGGCTCTATACCATCAGCAATAGCCTTGGCCTGATTGTCTTCAACTTGGTGGACGTGATCTATTATCGCTATGCTTTCAAGCGCGTGACGATTGAGGAGTTACATTTTTTCAGGGAGAACGACAATACGGGCGGCATCCTGCTCAAGGGCATGGCGGAGAACTGGTACTTGGTGATAGTGGGCATCGCCCTAATCGCCCTAATGGTGTTTCTCTACAAGAAAATACGTTACGATGGTTCCAGAATAAAAAGGGCGGTGGTGTATTATCCTGTGCATGTCCTGATTTTAGGATTGGGCGTGGTGTTGTATGTCTTCGGGGTGCGCAGCTCTTTCGACCTCAAGGCACGTCCTGTCACCATGAGCAACGCAGCCCTGTATGCACCCAATGCTTCCCAGGCATCCATGGTGCTTAGCAATCCATTCTGTTTCCTTCGGACGAACATATCCAAGAATTTCACGGTGCTCCATTATTTTGACGAAGCGGAGGCACAGGCCATTTATACGCCCTATCATTATCCCTCCGGTGAGTTTGCGCACCAGATAGGCAAAAAAAACATCGTTCTTTTCGTGCTGGAGAGTTTCAATAAGGACCACTCCAAGTTTTTGATGCCGCAGGTTCACCAGAATCGCGACGGCTTCACTCCTTTCTTGGACTCGCTGATGCAGGAGGGCTTTGCCTTCACCAACTGTTACAGCAATGGCATGAAATCCATAGAGGCGCTGCCCTCCATCCTGATATCCATTCCGTCGTATCAGACGTCGTTCCCCCTTTTGCCGCAATCCATTGGTGAAATGGAGGGATTGCCGTGCATTTTGGCAAAGGAGGGTTACAGCACCTATTTTTTCTGTGGCAGCTCGGAAGGCCAGATGGGCTTCGAGGCTATCGGCAAAATGGCGGGCATCAACCAATTCTACAATCGTTCGCACTTCAAGAAGTATAACAACGGCAAGGATCATGCCAATATATGGGGCGTTTGGGATATGGATTTCCTGCAATATATGGCGCATCAGCTTAATGAGTGCAAGTCTCCGTTCTTCTCCGCGGTGTTCACGCTTTCTTCCCATCATCCATACGACCTGCCGGAGGAGTATGCCGGCAAGATGCCCCAAGGCGATACCCCTTTGCAGCCGTGTGTGGCCTATACGGACCTCTCCATCCGCAAGTTTTTCGAGACTGCCTCCAAAGAGCCGTGGTTTGAAAACACCCTTTTCATCTTTGTGGCCGACCATGTCAACAGCAGGGTGGCTTGTCCCGACAAGGACACGCCGCGGAGCCATTCGGAGATCCTCTATTTTATGTATACGCCCGACCATTCGCTGCAAGGAATCAGCAACGACGTGACCCAGCAGTTGGACATCATGCCGACCGTTTTGGGGCTGCTTGGCTATGACAAGCCCTATTTTGCCTTCGGTCGCGACTTTTTCAACGAGCCGCAGCGGAAGAAAGCTGCCACCAATTGTTTCAACCAGGTTTACCAGTGCCTGACGGATTCCCTGAGCTTGTATTTCGATGGTGAAAAGGTGCTTCATGTCTTCGCCTCAAGCGACACGCTGCAACAGCACGACATCCTCAACTTGAACGACAGCCGGCAAAAGGAAACCGAACGGTACTTGAAGGCTGTTTTGCAATACTATACGTCGCACGTTAACAAAAAGTCATACGTAATTCCTTCCGACAGTCGGCAAAATGCGCAGTGAAGTGTGCTTTAGGAACGGGCGGGATGCAGGGCTCAGAGGGCCTTGTATAGCAACGTGCAGCTCTTCTCCTCGGTGAACAACTCGCGTGTCAGACGGCATATCTGGTCTTCGGTGACGTCGAAATAGCGTTGGCGCTCGTCAAGGAAGCGCTCCACGTGGTCGAGGGTTTCCCATACGGCGAGATTGGTGGCGCGGTCGTCGATTTTGATGTTGTTGTATAGCAGGATGGACTCGGCGGCGTTCTGCACCTTTTGCAGGTCGTGTGACAGTTGCCCGTCATATTGGAAATGGTAGAGGTAGTCGCTCAGCGCCTCGTCCGCCGCCTCGATGGTGACACCCTCCGCAGGTCGTCCGTTGATTTGGAACACGCCTTCGTCCGCGGTGCCGGTGACGGCCGCGGAGATGTCGGTGAACAGATGCTTTTCCGTGACAAGAGTCTTGTACAGGTATGAGGACTGGCCCGTGCCGAGCAGGTCGGAGAGCAGGTCGAAGGCGTAGAAGTCGGGATGCAGGCGGTCGCACATACGCCATCCTTTGAACAAAAGGTCGGAGGGGACATCTCGATGCACCGTGAGTCGCCGCGCCTCGGTCTGCGGCTGCTCTTGGGGATAATTTTTTCCCTTGGCGGGACCCGCCGGAATGTCGCCGAACCACTTTTCCGCTAAAGCAAAGACCTGGTCCGCGTGCACGTCGCCTGCTACCACCAGCACGGCATTGCCGGGGTGGTAGAAACGATGTTGGAACTCGCAGACGGTGTCCATGTCCACCTCGGCGATGGTCTCGATGCTTTTGCCGATGGGCAGCCATTGGTAGGGATGTGTCTTGTAAACCATCGGATTGAAGAGAATCAGCACATCTCCGTAGGGGTGGTTGAGATAGCTCTCCTTGAATTCTTCGATGACCACCTGCTTTTGGATGTCTAAGGATTCTTGCCTGCAAGCGAGTTTTAGCATGCGGTCGGAATCGACCCAGAAGGCGGTCTCCAAATTGTTGGCGGGCAGCAGGATGTAATAGTTGGTGAGGTCCTGGGAAGTGTAGGCGTTGTTAACGGCCCCCACTTGTTGGAGGGCTTTGTCGAATTCGGGCACATTCACGGAACCGGTGAACATGAAGTGTTCCATAAGATGCGCAAGCCCCGTGCAGTCCGGATGCTCGTCGCGGGAACCGACGTCGTATGCCACATTGAAGGCAGCTAACGGCGTGGTGTGGTCCTCGTGAACAATCACGCGGAGCCCGTTGTCGAGAGTGTGTCGTTGTATCGGAGTCATGGGGGCGTGTGGGGTGCGGAACGTACGTCCCTAAATCTTGGATTCGTCAATCGGGAAGAAGAGTTCGCTGTGGTTGGCGTTGTGGAGCAGACACTGGTCGCAGATGGTCAGCTCCCCGTTGAGCCGTCGCTGCACCATGTCGCTGAGGCGGTCCTTGAGGGCGGGGATTGCCACGTAGTTGCACACCTCATTGGCGAAGGCGAACATCAGCAGTTTGCGGGCGCTGCGTTCGCCGATGCCGCGGGAACGGAGGTAGTAGAGCGCCTCGTCGTCGAGCTGCCCTACCGTGGCGCCATGGCTGCACTGCACGTCGTCGGCGTAGATTTCCAAGAAGGGCTTGGTGTTGACCGATGCCTTGTCGGTGAGCAGGATGTTGCGGTTGGTCTGGTAGGCATTGGTGCGTTGTGCGTCGGGGAGGACGGCCACATGTCCGTGGAAGCCGGCCTTCGCCTCGTCGTCCAAGATGCCCTTGTAGAGCTGGTAGCTCTTGCAATCTGTGGCTATATGGTTGATTTTGATATGGTTGTCGCACTGCTGGGTCTTGTCCACGAGGTAAAGTCCATAGAGGCGCGTCTCGGCGAACGGCTCGTTGAGGTTGACGTGGATGTTGTTGCATACATAACCCGCATTGAAGGTGATGGCGTTGGACTGGAACAACGAAAAAGCCTGCTGGTTCACGAAAACGTGGTGGAAGAGGTGCGAGTCGGCTTCCTTGTTCTCGGTCTTGTAGTAGTGCAGGGTGGCGTTCTCGGAGAGGGAGATTTCCGTGACGATGTTGAGGAAATGGCTGGCATTGCGGATGGAGTCGTCGCATTGGATAAGCGACAGGGTGGCGTTGCGTCCCACGCGGATGACGTGGCGGTTTTGCACTAACAGGTCGTCGCGGGAGTCGACTAAGGAGACGATCTGGAAGGGGCGTTCCACGCGCACGTCATCGGGTACATAGATGAAGATGCCGTCGTTGAACTGCTGCTCGTTGCTGTCGGTCAGCTCGTTGCGTTCCTTGTCGGAGATGCGGGAAAGGGAGGGGCGCACCAGTTCGGGGCAACGCTGGAGGGCGGTCTTGAGGCTGCCCGCCACCACGCCGTTGTCGTAGGTGGTAAGTTCGTCGTTGTCGTGTACGTACCAGCCGTTGAGGATGGGCAGCATTTCGGAGCCCATCTGGCTGACCTGGCATTTGAAATACTCCTCCACAGGCCGGTAGGGGTCGGGGGCGGTCTGCTGCCGGAAGCCGGACAGCGTTTTTAAAGCTTCTGCAAAAGATTTCATTATTCCAGTTTTCCTTGTTCGTACTCGTCCTTGATCCAGTCATAGCCGCGCTTCTCAAGCTCCAGGGCCAGTTCTTTGGGGCCGGACTTGACGATCTTGCCGTCGAAGAGGACGTGGACCACGTCGGGCACGATGTAGTCGAGGAGGCGCTGGTAGTGGGTGATGACGATGGTGGCGTTATCGGGGCGTTTGAGTTGGTTGACGCCGTTGGCGACAATGCGGAGGGCGTCGATGTCAAGGCCGGAGTCTGTCTCGTCGAGGATGGCGAGTTTGGGTTCGAGCATGGCCATCTGGAAAATCTCGTTGCGTTTTTTCTCGCCGCCGGAGAAGCCCTCGTTCACGGAGCGGCCCTTGAGCTTGTCGGTCAGCTCGACCACCTTCTGCTTCTCGCTCATGAGGCGCATGAACTGGGCGCCGTTGAGCGGATCCAGGCCACGGTATTGGCGAATCTCGTTCAGGGCGGTGCGCATGAAGTTGGCGATGCTCACGCCGGGAATCTCCACGGGATACTGGAAGCCGATGAAGATGCCCTCGCGGGCACGGTCCTCCACAGACAGCTCTAACAGGTTCTTGCCGTTGAAGGTGATGCTGCCGGCGGTGACGTCGTAGCCCTCCTTGCCGGCAACCACGGAGGCCAACGTGCTCTTGCCCGTGCCGTTGGGTCCCATGATGGCATGCACCTCGCCGGCCTTCACCTCAAGGTTCACACCCTTCAATATTTCACGCTCCTTGATGGTAACGTGCAGATTTTCTATTTTTAACATGACGGTTTGTTTTGGGGTGCAAAAATACAAAATTCAGTCATACTTTTTTGTATCTTTGCCGCCCTTATAAGAGAGAGGAAAAATATGAATGATTTACTTGAAAAACTGCAACTTATATACCAGCGCTGGCAGCAAATAGGCGAAGACATCGCGCAGCCCGACGCCATGAACGACATGAAGAAGTTCATCAAGCAGAGCAAGGACTACAAGGATCTGCAGCCTGTGGTGGAAGCTTACAAACGTTACAAGGACGTCATCGGCAACATCGCCAGTGCCAAGGAAATCCTCGCCAACGAGAAGGATGAGGAGTTTCGCGAAATGGCCAAGCTGGAGTTGGATAATTTCTCCGAAGAGAAAGAGAAATTGGAGGAGGACATCCGCCTGTTGCTGTTGCCGCAGGATCCGCAGGACGGCAAAAATGCCCAGATGGAGATTCGCGCTGGCACGGGCGGTGACGAGGCCAGCATCTTCGCCGGCGACCTGTTCCGCATGTACCAGCATTACTGCGACAAGAAGGGCTGGAAGATAGAGGTCATCTCGATGACGGAAGGCACGGTGGGCGGTTACAAGGAAATCGTTTTCGCCGTCAACGGCGATGGAGCCTACGGCATCATGAAATACGAGTCGGGTGTGCACCGTGTGCAGCGCGTGCCGCAAACCGAGTCGCAAGGCCGCGTCCACACCTCCGCCGCCTCCGTGGTGGTGCTTCCCGAAGCCGATGAGTTTGATGTCGAGCTCAAGCAAAGCGACATCAAGAAGGAGACCTTCTGCGCCTCCGGTCCTGGCGGCCAGTGCGTCAACACCACCTATTCCGCCGTCCGTCTCACACACATCCCCACGGGTATCGTTGTCTCCATCCAGGACGAGAAATCCCAAATCAAGAACCTTGAGAAGGCCATGCGCGTGCTGCGTACACGCCTTTTTGAAATGGAATACAAGAAATATTTGGACGAAATAGCCTCCAAGCGCAAGACCATGGTCTCTACCGGTGACCGTTCCGCCAAGATCAGGACCTACAACTATCCGCAAAACCGCGTCACCGACCATCGCATCAACTTCACGATGTACAATCTCGCCAACTTCATGAACGGCGACATCGAGGAGGTGCTCCAGGCTCTGCAGGTGGCTGAGAACGCCGAACGCCTCAAAGAGGAAATCGTCTAAATATAGAGTATTCTCCCTGTCACATTCCGATAGCCCATTTCGCGCAGCAGGTTGCAGTATTCGTCGACCTGCTCTTGGTACGAATCGTGACGTTTTCCCGTCTTATAGTCGATGACCATCACCTTGTCAGGCAATATCACCACTCTGTCAGGGCGGTGCTCCACGCCTTCGCAGTCGACAATAGTGGTCTCGTTGAGAGCCTGGACACCGGGCGCAAAACATGGGCGCAACTCCTCGTTTTCCAAGATTTTCTGGAATACTTCGCGTAATCGTTGCTGTTGGGCCTCTTCCATGTGCGTTATGAGAGGCTCCACCTCCTCCATGCTTTGTGGAAATTGCTCTATGTGTGCCAGAAAGTCATGGACGGCCGTGCCCGTGAGTTGTTGACTGTTTTGGGTGTCCGTGTTGATGAGATTGGAGATGGCACCGATGGAAAACGGGGAGGTCTTGATGGGAGGCGTGATAGGAGCCTTGGGACTTTCAGTGGAGCTTTTTTTCCTCCAGTCGGGTTGGCCGGTGTAGTGGATGCGAGAATCTTCTGGGTCGCATGTGAAATGGAGTGGGTCGGACGGTGTGGTTTCCCTCTCGTTCTTGAGGATGAGGTCGTAGAGGATGTGTCCATACCCGCTTTTGGCGTTCTCCGTAACAACGTAAAGCATGTCACCTGCACGGGTGTGCGCCACATAGAGCAAGTTGAGCGTGTCCAACTCCATGCGCCGCACCTCGTCTTCGTACAAGGCTTCGAAGGAGGAGCCGATGCAGTCTTTTTGGGTCAGCGGGATGTATGCAACATGGTGGTCGGGCGTGATGATCCATGTGGAATGTGCCCTTTTCGTGGTGCTTCTGTACGGCAAGATGACTACAGGGTATTCAAGCCCCTTGGATTTATGTATGGTGCTGATTTTTATGGCATTGACATCCGTCGGCAGGGTCAAGGAGAACATCATGTTCGTGTCTGTCAGCATTTGCCACCAAGCCAGGAATTGCGAAGGCTCGCCATTGCGGTCCTGGATGTATTGGAGTACAACATTCTCAAAATCGACGATGAACGGGTCTTGAGAGGCGTCGAGGTCGAAGAAGTGTATGATTTTTTTGACCAAGGGGAAAAGTGGTTCCGATTTCCATTCGGGGGGCATCTCCTCGCCCTGGATATCCTTCATCAACTTCTGGAATTGAAGATCAGGGAGGTTGAGCAGGGCTTGGTTCAAATCCGTTTCCTTGTTTTTTTGTTTGGCGACATGGTGGAGGATGGTGGTTTGCGCCACGCGGTCGTCAGGTTGTGTGAGCCACCGCAGCACCTGGATGATAAGGTTGACTGCCGGCGAGGCGCTGAGCACGAGGGATTTCTCCGTCACGACGGGGTAGCCCAATTCCATGAGCAGGTTGGCCATGCGCGTGTTTTTGTCGTTGCCGGCATAGAGAATGGCGATGTCGCCAAAGTCATAGCCGCGGCTCAGGGCGTCGGCGACGGCGCGCAGCACTTCGATATCTTCCGTGGCGAGTCCGTCGGTGCCCTTGCAAAAAGCCTCTACATTCTTGTCCTGGCGTTGGCAGGTGCGTTGGGTGGGGGAGTAATGGGTCTTCGTTTCCTGATCCGTTTTTTTCTTTTTCTCGTCGGGATTTTCAACTCCAGCCACGAACACCTCAACCAAACCAGGTCTTTCTTTCATGATTTTCTGTTCCACGTCGGAATAAAAATGACTCAATCCCAAATCTTGGCTGTATCGTTCAAAGAATGTGTTGTTGAAGCGGATGACGGGTGCGGAAGAGCGGAAGTTGTAGTCGAGACTTTCGTTTTCGTAGCTTTCGGGACTCACGGCGGCCAGGTCGGGGTCGCTTTTCAGTCGCGTGTAGTCGATGAGATTGTAGAAGAGATCCGCCTCTCCGTTCCGGAAGCGGTAGATGGCTTGCTTGACGTCCCCGAAAAGCGTGACTTGTCCGTTAGAGGAAAGGGCTTTGTTGGCAATCAAGGGCTTGAGGTCTTTCCATTGCAGGTCGGACGTGTCTTGAAACTCGTCGATGAAATAGTGCGTGTAGGGTATGCGGTCGAAAAGCTCGGGTGTGTCCTTGCCTTTGATGTGATCGTAGATGAAGGTGTTGGATTCGCTCAGGATGAAGATGTTGCGTTGTTCCTTTATTTCGTCCATCTTTTGCTTGAGGTCGAAGAGCAGCAGCAGTTTGTCGGCGTTTTTCAGCAGCAGACAGGCATCGAGGTATTCCGTGCGATACTGTTTTTGGATGTCTCGGATTTGGTTGAAACAATCGATGATACCGGGCATTTCAGCATCGGCTCTCGCCTGCTCGTCTCCGGTGAGCGTCATTTTCTTGAAATAGGATCCCGTTTTTTCGTTCACAAACACTTCGATGTCGGACTCGAAATTGGCGATGGGGTCTTCCATCACCTTTTTGAACCAGTTGCCCAAGGTGGGTTTCTGGAAGTTGAGGCCTTGCAGGTTGTCGATATGCCTTTGGCCTTCGGCGGCGATGTCTTTGATGGCGTTTCTAAGCTTGTCGGGGGTCTCTTTCCTTATGTTGCGCCATTTTGAAATGGTTTTGCGATATTCTTCAGGTGCAAATGTCTGCATGATTTGCAGATAGTCGTAGTTTTTCTCCGCATTGGCGTAGAGGATGTCGAGCACTTGGCGCAGTTCTTTGTCCACTTTGATGTTTCCGGAGTCTTCCATGCTGTTGTTGAGCATGAAGACGAGCTTTTTGGAGAGCTCGCCGCCCGCCGTGAGTTCGTTGAGCAGTTGGTCGATGGCTTGGATGAAGAACTCGTTGAGGTCGATTTGGACCGAATAGTTGAGGTTGAGGTTGAGCGAGAGTGCGGCCGAGCGGATCACCCGCTGGAAGAAGCTGTCGATGGTGCTGAGCGAGAAACGGGCGTAGTCGTAAAGGATGTTGCGGAGGAGTTCGAGCGACTCGCGTCGCATGAAGGCGGCGATACTGTCGGCATCCTCGCGGTCGGACTGGAAAAGTTTGTCCACCACCATCTGGTAGATGGCTTGCGAGCGTGATTTCATCCCGTCAAATGGCGTAAAGGCGAATTCGTCGAGGGTTTGTATGATGCGCTCTTTCATTTCGGCAGCCGCATTGTTGGTGAAGGTGATGGCCAAGATGCGCCGGAACGTGCCCGTGTCGGGGCGCGCCTGCGAAAGATTGCGACTGTCGTGCTTGAAACAAAGCGCGATGAAGTCGGCAACCAGATGGGTGGTCTTGCCAGAACCTGCCGATGCGGAATATGTCGTGAACATGCTTTGAAGTCTTCTTTTTAAGAAGGCAAAAATAGAAAAAAAAGTGACATGCATTCACTTCTGGTTTTCTTGTGAAAAGCTATGTGGTAATCAGCTGAAATTGGTTTGATTGTCCGGGTTACGTGTATTCCTATCTGGAATCAGAGATGAATAAAGCGAATGCCCGGCCGGTCTAAAAAGACAACGCAAAGACTATCAGGATTTGATTTTGTCTTCAAAAGTACACATTTTTATTGGCAATGATATAGAAGTTGCCCCGGAGGTGCCGCATCGCAAGACGCACGGGTGTGCGGACAAGGGAAACAATGTGCATCTGATCATAACAAAGACTGCAACTACACATGTAATCTGCTATGTTAATTCGTGATAACCCCCAAAACTATAGGTCAACATCTATATCATTGCCTCTATTTTAGTGCCCGACTGGGGCAAAAGTTCGGCAGGGAATTATTGTTTCATAAATTTAAATGTGGCAATTTGGTGATTATCAAGCGTTGCCATTCCCATGTAGAATCCATTGGGCAAGCCAGCTACATTGACTTCAAGAATTGGGGAGTTGGGGACGGTGGTCTGCAGGACGAGCTGACCAGCGGCGTTATAGACGGAAACAGCTTGAATGTTGGTTTCGGGGTTGAGGATATTCAAACGGTCGGTGACGGGGTTAGGATAGATACTGAGATTCTGTGGTTTGTAGTCATTAATGCCGACGTGGCTGGTGTACGCCCTGTAGAAATCGGGAATGCCGTAGCCATACTCCGGATTAGGGTTATTGTAGAGATGGCCGCTCTCGCGAATGATCTGCATGATTTGGGAAGAAGTATAGCATGGCATTGCTTGCCAAAGACAGGCACTGAGACCAGCTATGATGGGACTTGCCATGCTGGTACCTGCCAAAGGTCTAAGCCAATAACTAGCGTAATGATAATAAGGAGGGGCCATACTATAGCAATATACACTCTCTCCTTCGGCCACGACATCAGGCTTCACGCGTCCGTCATAAGTTGGACCGTGTGAAGAAATACTGAGAATAACACTATCAGAGGTGGCTCCTACACAAAGAACATCAAAGGCATCGGCAGGATGTCCTATATAATCTCCTGTATTTCCGGCGCTTACACAAACTACCACGCCCTTTTGTCCTAAAATGGTGGCGGCTCTGGAGGCTATACTCCATACGCCATCCATCTGCTCGTAGCCAATACTGACTTGCGGGAAATCTGGAAAACTGTGATAGATCAACGAGGAATTGACAATATCTGCTCCAATACTGTCAGCAATTTCCGCGCCATTGGCCCAAAAATCCTCTTCAATAGGTTGCTCTGTTCCTGCGACTTCCGATATTATGAAAACGTAAGAGGAGGCGGGGGCTGTCCCAATCAATTCTCCAGGAATATTTGCCGCCATCGCGGATGTAACAGCTGTACCATGATCAGGTTCTTCAACAACTTCTCCTGCTGATAGCGAATCCAAATTAGGCAACAATGAATACTTTCCCAAAAAACGTCCGTCATCTACAATCTCCTGGAAAAAAGGAATATCCTCAATCAATCCAAAACCACAGTCTATGACAGCAATGAGCATTCCTTCACCGTGAAAACCTTCCGCATGTAACAGATGACCGTTGTGCAAGGCAATCTGTGCAAAACCGGGACCATAGTTCAGCGTATCTTTGCTGAATGTCGGTGTGCTGTAAACCATCGGCGTCGGATTCTCCGGTACAGGTTCTGCCACAAGGGAATCCTTTAAATGGTACGCGGCCACTGCCATCACAGAATCCACGAAGGGCAGGTTCAATATTTGAGGAACAATCGTACTGTCGGGACAATAGACCGTGAACGTGTTCATCCATTTGGACACGGCCAACGGCCTCATCTGCGGGTCTAGAGCCAAAATCTGTTGCTTATACTGGGGATTGATGGGAAAATCCTGTTCCGTAACCAGAATGTTGAACCGGGTGCGCTTGTCAATGGCCCGTTGCGAAAGATACTCCAAAGGATTGTTTATGGAGTATGGCGAGTTATTTTTGTCACTCAGATAGACCCGATAACAGGTCGGTGTTGGGTTTTGGCCGAAGAGGGAAATGGCCAGTCCGAAAAGGATACATAACAATATCAGACGTTTCATCATTGTGTATTTTGTTGTATTCTTTGACTTTGACTATTGATGTTTAAAAGACAGCACAAGGTTCTCATTAGATTTTCTCTTTCTTTGGATTTCTTGTAAGTCAAGTTTTATTTGAGCAACTTCTGTCCTTCCTCCGTGAGCACATATCGCTGCGTAGAACTGTTGGGCGAATGGGGTTGCGTCATTTCAATCACGCCCAGCCTCTACTTAAATTACAGATTACCTATATTCCATTTCCAAAATGGCAGTACCTCAATTGTACCTATATCAGTTTGGATGGTGTCGGTTTGGTTTTCTGTGATAATCAGCCCATTATGAATGGAGAATGTACGCATTGCTTCTTCTATGCCTGCCGTTTCACGATGCAGGTTATCAGGATTTAGTTCGGCACATACTTGTAACAATTGCGTGGGAGTACCTTTTTCCACCACCACAAAATCACATTCACCTTTCCCTTCAAAATAACAGATGTGCGGATATTGGTTTCTCAATGCTATGTAAACAAGATTTTCCAAAAGGTGTCCTTCGTCTGTCATGGAATGGGTGGAAAGCGAGTAGGCGAGTCCAGTGTCAGCGGCGTAAATCTTTTTGGGACTAACCATTTGCGAGCGGACAGAGTAACTGTATTTCTCAACAAACGAGAACAAGTAGCTGTTTGCAAAATAATTACACCAGTTTAAAACGGTATTGGTGGCATTTACGGAGATTGCCTGTTTGATTTTTGAAGCGGAGAATTTGTTGCCGACATTCTGCATAAGGAAATTTGCCAACCTTTGCAGGGATGACACTTCCTTGATACTGTAGCGCACAATAATGTCGCGATAAAGAATGTCCTGAAACAATGTTGAGAGTTGCTGTATGTCTCCAGTCTTCAAATATTCGGGAAAACCTCCGGCAAACAGATATTCGTGGAAGGATTCGTAGGAAGCAGTTTGAAATTTCAGTTTCAGAAATTCGATATATGAGAATGGGAAAAGTTCCATCTGAATGTGCCTGCCGGTAAGGTGAGTGCCCAACTCCCGACTTAACAGGGAAGCATTGGAACCGGTAATCACAATTTTATGATGGTTATCCAATTTCTGTCGCACATAAACCTCCCAATTAGGCAATGATTGAATCTCGTCGAACAGGAGCCATTGGGCATTATATTTCGCGATGACATTATCAAGGCGGGCATAATCGTTCGTGGCGAAGTCCATCAGCAGAGGATGCTCAAAGTTGATGTACAATGCAGGTTCGGAAAGTTGACGGTAGAGTTGGGCAAGCAGGGTACTTTTCCCACAACGCCTGATGCCGCTAATGACGGTGGCGTGTGAAGCAATACTATCCAATGGGATAGTCTTTTCTCGTACGATTCCTGTCTCATCCGTAGAGATTCTATCGTGCCATTCTTGTATTACTTGTTCGATAGTCTGTTGTAATATCATATTTATCAGTTTGTTGTAAAGTTGTTCATTTGAAACAAACAACATTGTTCGCTGCAAAAATACAAAATTTATGAATATGATATTATCCCAACTCACTAAGATAGCGTTGTTGTCTCCTTATTTTTTTGTCTGTCAGCAAGTTCGGTGCATTTTTGGTGCATTTTTTTGGACATAAAAAAAACTCATAAGTCTGGTTTCTAATGACTTATGAGTTTTTGTTGGCGGACCGGACGAGACTCGAACTCGCGACCCCATGCGTGACAGGCATGTATTCTAACCAAACTGAACTACCGATCCGTTTGTCGTTTTGACGGTGCAAAAATACACTTTTTTTCAATACTCCGTCAGTTTCTGAAATATTTTTTTTGATGTTTGTATGTTGTTGAATTTTAGTGGAATATATTATTGTTACATTTCTTCAACCCCCGTCACCCTTGTTGATGGCATAGCCTAAATTTCACACAATTCATATCTATGTCGCGATCCCCAGAGATTATATACTGAAAACCAATCGTTCATAGTCATAGTTCATCGTCATCGTTCAAAATCCAAAATGCAAAATCCAACAGCTAACGTCCAACTACCATAGACCTTTATAGTTCATAGTCATAGTTCATCGCCATCGTTCAAAATCCAAAATCCAACAGCTAACGTCCAACATCAGAATCTCCACGTCAAACCGAAATAATAGAGGAACGGAAGTTGGTAAATGATGTCATTCGTGGTGCGGTTGACGTAGAAGACGTTCTTGTAATTATAGATGTTGGAGAAGGAGATGCTAAGTTCGAGTGAGTTCCTTTCGCCGATGAAGAATTTCTTTTTGGCGCCGATGTCGAGGCGGTGGTAGTGCGGCAGGCGCGCTTGGTTGTAGTCGGCGAGCAGGAAGTAGAGGTCCTCGTTGGCGGTCACGTAGTCATCGTTGATATTTGTCGGGTTGTAGTGCGGATAGAAGGCCTGTGTCTGCGTGAAGGGGAAGCCTGTTCCGAAGTTCCAGCGGGCGTCGACCTGCCATGATTTGCGTTTGCCGAAGGCGTAGGATGCGATGAGGTTGATGTTGTGACGACGGTCGAAATGGGGCGCGTACTGGATGACGTTGTCATCGCGCTTCACCCATCCCAACGAGTAAACGAACCACGCATAGAAGCCTTTGTGCTCATACTTGACGGTGACATCCCCGCCGTATGCGGAACCCTTCTCCCAGATGAAATCCTCGTCGCTGTCGAACATCTTGTAGCGGTTCACGGAGATGAGTTGCGAGAAATGCTTGTAATAACCTTCCACGTTGATGTTGACTTCTGGTATGGGGTCGTATTCAAGACCCAGAATGATATGCTGGGCTTTTTGCAGGCGCCCCTTGACCTCATCCTCGCTGTTGTAGCGGTAGTCGGAAAGCATGGAACCTTCCAACGGAGAGGAGATGAAGCCCGAGAAGAGGCTGACCACGTCTTGGTCGGAGGTCACGGCGACGAGGTTCTGCGAATAGAGGCCGCCCGCCAACTTGAGGCGCAGGTTTTTGAGGATGTTGTATTTGAGAGCCAGTCTCGGTTCGGGGGATGCCTCTCCGAGGGAGTAGTAGTATTGGAGGCGGAAGCTGGGTTCGATGAGGAGTTTGTTGCGGAAGTTGTATTTGAACTTGGCAAAGATAGACAAGTCGGTGGTGTGGTCCTCCACAATCCTTTCGGAACCGAAGCGGGTGGTGTAGTTGTAGTTGGTGTTGAAGCCCACGGCCTCCATGCCCACGTTGAGCAGGCTGCGCCCGATATAGTAGTTGAAGCCGAGATTGAAAGTGAAACCGTTCATGGAGCTCTTGCGCGGCGTGGCGAACTTGTCGTTCAGCATGCAGTCGTAGTCGGAATAGGCTAAGGAACCCTCGATGGTGGTGGGCACGTCGCCGGGCACGATGAGGAAATTGGCGCCCACACCCCAGTTCTGCCATCCATACTCGGCCACTTTCTCATAGTTGACGCGGTCGTCGAAGCGGAACCCGAAGAGGTTGAGCTTGGTGCCGTTTTGGGTGGCGAGCGTGATTTTGCCGTAGAGGTCGTAGAAATTGAAGGGCAGTCCGTCCTCACCCACGTAAGGGTAGAAAGCTTTTGCGGATTGTTTCAGGTAGGAGCCTTTGCCGGAGAGGATGAAGCTCAGCGAGGTCTTGCGGTCATCTTTAAGCTTGACTAACGGGCCTTCCAGGAGCACTTGCGAGGAGATGTTGCTGACGTCGACCTTGCCGGAAAGCCTTTTCTTGTTGCCGTCGCGCGTCTTGATGTCCATCACGGAGGAGATGCGTCCGCCGAATTCGGCGCCATAGCCGCCAGTGTAAATGTCGGCGCTGCTCATGATGTCCATGTCGAAGACCGAGAAGATGCCGATGGAGTGGAAGGGGCTGTAGAGGATGACGCCATCCAGCAGGAGCATGTTCTGGACAGGTGTGCCGCCACGGATGTAGAGCTGTCCGCCCTGGTCACCGGTGGAGATGACACCAGGGAGCACCTGCAAGTATTGCGCGAAGTCAGGTTGGCCGCCGATGGCGGGCATCTTGCTCATGTCCTTCGGCGTGACGCTGACGACGGAAGTGCGGGTCTCCTGCTCGCGGCGCTGTCCCTCGCCCACAATCTGCACGGCGTCGAGCACCGTGGAAGAGGGCTTCAGCGAGTACCGCTTGGTGATGGTCTTGTCCTTGTCCACCACGATGGTGTCCATGATGTCGGTGTAGCCGAGAAAGGCGACCTTCACCACGTAGGTGCCGCGTGGAATCTTGTTGATCATGAATGCGCCGTCGCCGTCGGACAGGGCACCGAAGGAGGTCCCCATCAACTGGATGGTGCAGTAGGGCAGCGTTTCGCCGTTGGAGTCGTCGTAGGTGAAACCTTTCAAGACGGTGTTCTGGGCGAAAGACACTATGGTCAAGGCAAGTGTTGTGAGCAGAAGGAGAATGCGCTTCATTTTTGTTTTTGTTTGGGGGCCGGCGCAGGCGTCGGCCGTTGGTTATCTGTCGAGGTAAATCTCGACCAGTCCTTCGGGTGTGTTGACGTATAGGATGTGGTTTTCGCGGTCCACTTGGGTTACGAATTGTTGGGAGGCGGGGATGAGGATTTCGGTGCCGTCGTGGTCAACCTGCATGATGGGGTTGTTGCTCACTTCGAGGAACTCCTTGCAGGTGCCGATTTCGCCAAGCCGTTGGTCGATGACGGTGAAGCCGATGACCTCGTGGAAGTAAAACCGGTTGCCCGTGAGGGGCGGCAGTTGGTCGAGGGGGAGATATAGCTCGACGGCGGCAAATTCGCGGCATTCGTCGGGGCCGATGGCGTCGAACTTGATGATGAACTGGTTGTTCCCCCTGTAGGTTATATGTTCGATGGTATAAGGGATTTTCTCGCCGTCGAGCTCGAGGAAAACGGCGTCGAGGGCGGTATACCTCTCGGGATTGTCGGTTTCAAAAAAGGCACACAACTCTCCTTTCAGTCCGAAAGGTCGGGTTAGTGTGCCTAAATAGAAGAATTGGTCTTTCATTATGCTTCGGCGGGAGCGGCTTCTTCAGCTGCCGGTTCTGCTGTTTCAGCGGCGGCTGCGGCCTCTGCTGCGGCTTGTTCTGCTGCTGCGGCTTCGGCGGCTTCCTGAGCGGCCTTGGCTTCAGCGGCGGCAATCTCTGCCAAACGGGCGGCAATCTTGGCCGACATGGCTTCCTTCACCTTGGTCTCGGCAGCCAAACGCTCTTTCTTGATTTCGCGTGCCTTGTTGACCTCCTCGAGAACGATGTTCTTGAGCTTGCTGTCTTTTTCCTTCTTCCAAGCCTCAAATCTGACCTGGGCTTCATTTTCGGTGAAAGCACCCTTGGCGACACCGCCTCTGAGATGCTTCATCATGTAAACGCCTTCGCGTCTGAGAATCGCACGAGCCGTTTCAGAGGGGGATGCACCAGCCTCAAGCCAATACAGCGCACGGTCAAAGTTGATGTTGAGAGTTGCAGGATTGGTCAGCGGGTTGTAGGTTCCAAGGTCCTCAATGAAACGTCCGTCACGTGGTGCTCGACCATCCGCAATTACAAGGTGGTAGAAAGGTTGGTTCTTCTTACCTCTTCTTTGTAATCTGATTCTTGTTGCCATAAATTTTTTAATGTGTTGTTAGTTAATAAAATAATTGCCTTTTCACATCCCTTTGAAAGGCTGTTCGCAGGGTGTTTCCAAGGGGCGGCAAAAATACAAAAATTTCCTTTCCCTGCAAGTCCTTGTTTTTATTATTTTTGCGGTCGGAAAAATGCGGACGGATTTCTTCCGGGAAACTTTTTCCACAACTTTGGCGCCGCCCTTATGACGAAACGTCCCTTACTCCGGAAAATGCGACGCAACGCCCTGATGGGCTTGCTGACAGTGGCCTTGCTCGCTTTGGGCGCGGCCTCTTCCTTGCATGCCCAATTCTATAACGGCTCCCAGCTTACCTTCGGCAAGAACCGCGTGCAGCACCAGAATTTCAACTGGCAATACCTGCGCGCCGACCAGTACGACGTCTATTTCTATCCGACCGGCAAGGCCCTGGCGCAGTATACCTATTACAAGGTGCCCGAATATATCCGCGAAATTGAGAAACTGCTCAACTATACCTCCCGGCGCAAGCTCCAGTTTATCGTCTACAACACACAACAGGACTTCTGCGAATCCAACTTCGCTTACGACGATGAGGAGTTCTACAACCAGGGCGGCGTGACCAACATCTACGGCACCAAGATCTATCTCTATTTCGACGGCAATCGCGCGCATTTCGACGCCATGATCCGCGCCGGCATCATGAATGTCTACGCCCATTGGCTCGTGCAGGGCGCCACTGTGTCCTCCAATATGTCTTCCGACTACCTCATTAACGTGCCCAACTGGTTCTACAACGGACTCTCGTCCTATTTCGGGCAGTCGTGGAGCAGCGATATCGACGCCCATGTCAAAAACGGCATCCTCACCCAGCGTTACGCCGACTTCGAGGAACTTTCACCCCTCGACGCCACCTACGCCGGCCACTCTTTTTGGAAATACATCGTGGACATCTATGGGGAGAACGCCATCGCGCAGGTGCTTTACCGCACCCGCACCACCAAGACCATCGAGCGTGGCTTTGCCTACGCCACCAACGTCCGTTTCCGGGAATTGCTCGTCAACTGGTACAAATATTATTATGTGATGTACCATCCGGATACCAAGCGCGAGCAGCTCAATGACGAGGGGGTCGTGAAGAGGCCGCGTCCGCGCCGGAACTACGGCAATATCCGCCTCTCCCCGTATGATGAGAGCTACGCATACGTGACCAACGAGTTGGGACAAATCCGCGTTTGGCTCAAAAGCCCGGACAAAGACAGACCGCGCTGCATCTTCCGCCGCTATGCCAAGACCGAGGAGAACCCCGACCTATCCTTCCCGCTCATCGCCTGGCACCCTGACGGCGGTGTCCTGGGCATGACCCTCGAAGACAAGGGCCACTGCTATTACTATCCTTATAATCTTGAAAACCGCAAGTGGGAGAAACGCTTCCTCGTCGATGTCGAGAAAATCACATCATGGAGTTATTCTCCGGATGGACGGATGATGCTCTTTTCCGGCTTCAAAAATGGCCAGTCCGATATCTACCTTTATAGTTTTCTCGCCCGCTCTTTCACCAATCTCACGCAAGATTTTTACGACGATTACGACCCCATTTTCCTTAATCCCAAGCAGATAGTCTTTTCTTCCAACCGACCCATAGACACGATCGGGTTGGACGATGACTTTATGGAAGCCACGCCCCGGAAACACTACGACCTCTTTCTGTACGATTACGGCACAAAGGATCCGGGCGTGTTGCGCGTGACAGACACCCGCTATGCCGATGAGTACGCCGCGCGTCGCACGGGTAAACAGCAGTTCGTCTACCTCAGCGACAACGATGGCCTTGTCAACCGCTATGTGGCGCAATTCGACAGTGCCATCAGCCGCATCGACACTGCCATTCACTATGCCCATTTCGCCAAGACGCACCCCTTGACCGACCGTTCCTATAGTATTTTGGAGCAAGATTATGAGCCATACTCCAACCGCGTGGCCGACATTACGCTCAAGGGGAAGGCCAAGCGTATCAGCATTTCTGAGCTTGACTTGTCGAATAGGGCTGAGCCTTCGTTCTCCGTTTATCGCAACAAGTTGCGCAACGAGGAAATTGCCCGCACGCGCGCTTTTATGACGGAGGACAGTGTGCGATTAGGTACCAAGGAGAAGCCTCAAGAGCATGGTTTTGTGCAGGTGTACGAACGGGATGCACGCTATGGGCATTCCGATGCGGACAGTGCCTCGGCTAACAACAGAAAAGAGGAATTCTATATCCCCGTGGGGAGTGGCTATCGTGTGCAATATACCGTCAACAAGGTGGTGACGCAGGCCGACTTCAGTTTCCTGAATACATCATACCAGCAGTTTGAGGGCGGGACCTCGCCTATTTACCTCAATACAGGTTTCAACGCGCTCGTCATGTTCGGCATCACCGACTTGTTCGAGGACTATCGCATTACAGGCGGCTTGCGACTCTCCTTCAATCTGCGTAGCAACGAAGTGATGTTCAGCTACGAGAACCTTGCCAGACGCCTTGATCGGCAAATTGTGCTATACCATCAGTCCATCACCTCGCAGGATGGCGACAATGTGTACAAGCAAAGCGCCAACAGCATCTTCTATATCTTGAAATACCCGTTCAACAAAGTCAACAGCTTGCGGCTGTCCCTGAAGGGGCGCTACGAGACCAATGTGGTGGGCTCGTTGAGTGACAACACGTTGCGAGAACCCGACACGCGTCACTTATGGGCGGGCGTGAAGTTGGAATACATCTATGACGATTCGAAGACCCTTTATACGAACTTGTGGCGCGGAAGCAAGGTGAAGATTTTCGCCGAGTACGAGCAGCGTGCCGAGCGCGACACGCGCAATCTTTTGGTGGTTGGCCTCGACGCCCGCCGATCCTTTAAGATTTATCGGAATATGACGTTTGCCTTGCGCGCTGCAGCCTCCACCAATGTCGGCTCCGCGCGCTTGGTGTACTTTATGGGCGGCGTCGACAACTGGATTAACGCCAAGTTCGACCGTACCATTTGGGTCGATCAGACCAAAGACTATGCCTATCAGACGTTGGCCACCAATATGCGGGGATTCCAGCAGAACATCCGCAACGGCACCTCCTTTGTGCTCTTGAGCGGCGAATTGCGCATACCCTTTGTGCAGCTCATCGCTGGCCATCAGATTGGTTTTGAACTCCTGAACTCTTTGCAACTCAACCTGTTTGGAGACTTTGGCACGGCTTGGACGGGCATCACGCCCTATTCCAAGGACAACTGTCTGTATACCCGTTATATCGATTCCGGCCCCATCCATGCGATGATTCGTCGGCAGGTCGACCCCTTTGTGGGCGGAATCGGTTTGGGCCTGCGTGTCTCTGTCCTGGGTTATCTGCTGCGCTTCGATTATGCGTGGGGTGTGGAGGATCTGAAGATTACCAACAAGAAAGGGATGTTCTTGTTCTCATTGGGAACAGACTTCTGATTTGATGTGCATTTCCCGTCCGGAATGCAAGGTTTCATCAGAGCAGAAGGGGAAATGGAATTATATACCTGATGGCACAAACCAGGGCATCTGCACGTTAAAAAAAAATCCTGCTTGTGTGAGCAGGACTTTTTTATGTTGAAAGTTAAACCGGAATTATTCAGCGGGGGTCTCGGCAACTTCTGCAGCGGGAGCGGCAGGAGCAGCGGGAGAATTCTCGTCGACAACCTTCAGGTTGAGGGTGACCTTGTTGAAATCCTTGTGCAAGTTGACAACGGCCTTGTATTCGCCCAATTCCTTGATGTGGTCTTCTTGGAGGACGATCTTGCGGCGGTCAACGTCGATGTCGTGCTGAGCCTTGAGTGCTTCGGCGACGAGGATGTTGTTGACGGAACCGAAGATGGTGCCCTTTTCGGAAGCCTTCACGGGGATGGTGATTTCGAGGCCTTCGATCTTACCGGCGAGGAATTCGGCTTCCTTGCGGATCTTTTCAGCCTTGAAGGCGCGTTGGCGGATGGTCTCGGCCAGCATTTTCTTCTTGGCAGGGGTTGCGAGTTCGGCCAAGCCTTTCGGGATGAGATAGTTGCGGGCGTAACCGTCCTTCACCTTAACGAGGTCGTCGGCATAGCCCAAGTTGTTGACGTCTTGTTTCAGTATGATTTCCATAATTGTGATTCTCTTTTAGTAGTTAGACTTGAGGTTGTCGGTCACGAAGGGCAGCAGGGCGAGGTGACGTGCTCTCTTGACGGCCTGGGCTACCTTTTTCTGATATTTGAGGGAGGTGCCGGTGAGGCGGCGGGGCAGGATCTTGCCTTGCTCGTTGACGAATTTCTTGAGGAACTCGCCATCCTTGTAGTCGATGTATTTGATACCGCTCTTCTTGAAACGGCAGTATTTCTTTTTCTTGATGTCGATCGCAACGGGGGCGATGTATTTGATGTCGGATTGTTGTGCCATAATTATTCTGCTGTTTCGATGTTAGACTCTTCGTTGTTTACTTCTTCCACTTGGGGCTCGGGAGCGGGTTGCTCGACGGGAGCTTCGGCGGCGGGCTGTTCTTTGCGGTTGGCGCGGCGCTTCTCGGCGTAGGCGATGGCGTATTTGTCCATGCTCACCGTGAGGAAGCGGATGATGCGCTCGTCACGACGGTATTGCAGCTCGAGGTTGGCCACAACGTCGCCGTCGGCTTTGAATTCAAATAAATGATAGAATCCGGAAGATTTCTTCTGGATGGGATACTCCAGCTTGCGGAGGCCCCAGTTCTCTTGATGAACGATCTCAGCGCCTTTGTCGGTGAGAATCTTCTCAAACTTTTGTACCGTTTCCTTCATCTGATCTTCAGATAAAACGGGCGTCATAATGAAAACGGTTTCGTACTGATTAACCATAGTTTTTTAGTTGTTTTTATTATAAAAAAGTGTTTATTTTTTGGGGCGGCAAAAATACACTTTTTTTGATTTGCTCAACTTGCTCATTTCAAGTTTTTTTCAACAATGTAATCACACACCTCCGTTTGTCTGTTTTTGGTGTATATGAAAAAGAAATGGCACCCGTCAAGGTGCCATTCTTTATACAGTAAACGCAAATTTCTAATTAAAAATCGGACTATGGACTATTTTACTAAGTCGACGATAGCCTTGAATGCCTCAGGATTGTTCATCGCGAGGTCGGCGAGGGCTTTGCGGTTGAGCGCGACACCCTTCTTGGCCAGATTGCCCATGAGGACAGAATAGGACATTCCGTTGATGCGGGCACCGGCGTTGATACGGGTGATCCACAAACTGCGGAAGTTTCTCTTTTTGGCTTTTCTGTCGCGGTAGGCGTATTGTTGGCCCTTCTCCCACGAATTGACTGCAACGGTCCAAACGTTCTTACGTTTGCCGAAGTACCCACGGGTACGTTTCAAAATCTTTTTTCTTCTTGCTTTGGAAGCAACGTGATTTACTGATCTTGGCATAATTGGTTCCTTTCATTTCCCGTCAGCGGTTTAATTTTTAAACTCTTGGTTGGCTGAGCGTGAACTTTTTGTTTTTGTTAATAGATGATGTTAATTGTTAGCACATTCCGAGCATTTGACGGACGGTGCGATCCAAGTTGTGCTCAACGATGGCGCTGTAGGCCAGGTTGCGTTTTCTCTTGGTTGATTTTTTGGTGAGAATGTGGCTGTGATAAGCGTGATGTCTCTTGATTTTGCCGGTGCCGGTCAGAGTAAATCTCTTCTTGGCGGCGGACTTGGATTTAATTTTTGGCATTTCTTTAGTTTTTAAAAGTTTTTATGATGCGCTTGCTGTGTTCCGTGTGTTATTTTTTCGACTTGGGACTGATGAGCATGTTCATGTTGCGTCCCATGAGGGTCGGCATTTGATCGGGCTTGCCGTAATCGGCCAGACGTTCGGCGAAGCGAAGAAGGAGCAGCTCGCCTTGGTCCTTGTAGACGATGGAACGTCCACGGAAATAAACCTGAAGCTTGACCTTGTAGCCGTCCTGGAGGAACTTGATGGCATGGTTGCACTTGAAGTCGAAGTCATGATCGTCGGTCTGAGGACCCAGATGAATCTCCTTCACGACAGTCTTGGCGCTGTTGGCCTTGATTTCCTTGGCTTTTTTCTTCTGCTCGTAGAGATATTTCTGATAGTCCATCACCTTGCAGACAGGAGGTGTGGCGTTGGGAGAAATTTCCACAAGGTCGAGTTCGTATTTGTCGGCGAGGGCCAATGCCTCGCGCAGGGATACGATCCTGGGTTCGAAATCTTCGCCCACTACGCGCACGGTCTGTGCGGTAATGTGCTCGTTGATGCGGTGTTGGCTCTCTTTCTTGGGACGCGCTCCCGCCGGGGTGCGCGGCTTGCCGGAGTTAGGTGTGATAATCAGGTCTCCTTTCTTTTTCGTTAGTTATAAATCCTTTACTTATAAATTTTTGGGCGGCAAAAATACACTTTTTTTAATTTATTTTGATTGTTAATCAAATTTTTTTATTTTTGCCGCGTTAAAAGGGATGCGTGCAGTTTTGCAGCTCCCTCAGTAATCGATTTGTTCAACCGGCCGGATGCTCATTCCGGCGTTAAAATGGAAAAACAGTGAAACGACTGACTATAGTTTTGGCTTGTGCCTTTCTCATAGCCCTTCAAGGCATCGCTCCGGCAGTGCGCGCCCAGAGTTCTGAATTCGGAGCCTTGGTCGGCACCACGTTCTATCTCGGCGACCTCAACCAGGCGCGCCTTTTCAAGAACTCGCACCTGGCCGGAGGCTTCATGTATCGCTACAATATCTCCCCGCGATGGGCCATCAAGGCAGACTTCCTTTTCGGCAAGGTCTCCGCTTCCGACGCCGGCACGCTCTATGCAAAGCGCAATCTGAGTTTCATGTCTCCCATCACGGAATTGTCGATCCAGGCGGAACTCAATTTCCTGAAACTTTACAACGCCCCCCAGCAGAACAGATTCTCCCCCTATATCTTCGCGGGAGTCACACTGTTTTCCTTTAATCCGCAGGCACAGCACCGCAACGGCACATGGTACGAACTGCAGAGCCTCGGCACCGAAGGCCAGGGTATCCCGGATTCCTTGGGCGTAGCCGCCAAACGCTACTCCTTGACCAGCTTCGCCATCCCCTTCGGCATCGGCTTCAAGTTCACCATCGGACGCCATATCTCCATCGGCGCCGAGTGGGGCATCCGCTACACGTTCACCGACTACCTTGACGATGTTCACGGCAATTATTACGACAACGACATCCTGCGCGAACAACACGGCAGCATCCCCGCCGACCTCGCCGATCGCACGCCGGAACGAATCAATCCTGAGACAGAGCTGCCGTATCCTTACAATGAGGCCGGCACCCAGCGGGGTAACACCACGACCACCGACATCTACTCCTTCGCCGGTATCTTCTTTACCGTCAAGTTTGGCAACGAGTCGAAATTCTGCGACCTTCGCAAGCCTCGCCGGGCTAAACATTAAAATTTTGTGTGCATGAATATTACGGATAAAACGCTCAACCCAGACAAGATGCCGCGCCATGTCGCTGTCATCATGGATGGCAACGGACGCTGGGCACAACGCCAGGGACGCGAGCGCACATACGGCCATCAACATGGCGTGGAAGCCGTGCGCAGCGTCATAGAGGGCGCCGGCGAAATGGGCATCCAATACCTTACCCTCTATGCTTTCTCCACCGAAAACTGGAACCGCCCCCGCGAAGAGGTCGAAATGCTTATGGGTTTGCTCGTGCAGGCCATCCATAACGAACTCGAAGGGCTGATGAAAAACCAGGTGCGCCTGCAAGTCACCGGACGCATGAAGGATCTGCCAGCCGCGAGCCGCGTTGCCTTGCAAGACGCCATCGACCGGACGGCTGGCAACAAAGGACTTACGGTAGTGCTTGCCCTCAGCTACAGTGGCCGCGCCGAAATCGTGGATATGGTCGGCAACATCGCGCGCGAGGCCGCCCAGGGCACCCTCGATCCCGGACAAATCACGTCCGACATCGTGCAACAACATCTTTATCACAGCGAAATCCCCGACCCCGACATCCTTATACGCACGGGCGGCGACTGCCGTGTCAGCAACTTTTTGCTATGGCAGATCGCATACACTGAACTCTTTTTCGTGCCCACGATGTGGCCTGATTTCAGGAAGGAAGACCTCCGCGACATCGTGCTTGATTTCCAGCATCGCGAACGCCGCTACGGAAAAACGGGCGAGCAAGTTCTGGAACAATGATATTTTCACTATCTTTGCCGCCAATTTCCGAAAACCGCCAATGAAAATATCAAAACAGTTGACATTCTTCCTTGTATTGTTGTTAGTGATTTGCTATACAGCAAGTTATGGGCAGATTGTGGTGGGCGGTGATGGCCCGGACAAACCGATGACCATCGACTATGCCAACCCTGTGGAGTACGAAATCGGCGGTATTACCTCCTCGGGAACAGCTCCTCTCGACCAACGACTACTCTCTTTCCATGTGGGCGACCATATCATGATCCCCGGCGACGAGATCACTAAAACCATCAAGTCGCTATGGAAAACAGGACTCTACGACGATGTGGAAATCACGGTCACGCGCGTTAATGGCAATGTCGCTTTCCTCGACGTGCGCCTCGAAGATCGGGCGAGACTCGTCTCCTTTGGCTTCAAGGGCACTACCAAATCCGAGGAGAACGACTTGCGAGAGAAACTCGGCATCTCCCAAGGCAATATCATCAACGACAACATGAAGACCACCTGCGCCAATGTTATACGCAAGTATTATGTGGACAAAGGTTTCTACAGCTGCTCCGTGAACGTGCAGGAAATTCCCGACGAAAAGGTCAAAAACGCCAAGAATATCCTTTTTGATATCCAGAAATCCAAACGCGTGCGTATCTCCAAGATTGCCATCAACGGAAACAAGGACGTGACCGACGCTGTGTTGTTGCGCTCCATGAAAGAGACTAAGGAGAAACTCCTCTTCAGGCCCTTCTACAAGCTGGACACCGCCATCGCCTACAGCATCAGGCACAAAGGCTACTACGAATCCAAAGATATAAAGGAGCATCTTGACGACTATTTCGCCGACCGCGTCAAGTTGCGCATCTTCAAGAAATCCAAGTTTATCAAGGAGAATTACGAGAACGACAAGGTCAATCTCATCAACAAGTACAACGAACTTGGCTTTCGCGACGCTATCATTACCCGTGACACGTTCTATCTCGATGGACGCGACATGCACATAGACATTGATGTGGACGAAGGGCATCGCTATTATTTCCGAAACATCACTTTTGTGGGCAACACCATCTATCCTACTACGGTGTTGTCGCGACTTTTAGGCATCAGCAAGGGCGATGTCTACAACCAAACGCTTCTGAACAAGAATCTGACCATGAAGGAGGACGGTGAAGACTTGGCATCCCTCTATATGAACAACGGCTACCTTTTCTTCTCCGCCAATCCGGTGGAGGTGGCAGTGGAAAACGACTCCATCGACATCGAAATCCGTATTCGAGAGGGCAAGCAGGCGCGCTACAACAAGATTACTGTGTCGGGTAACACCAAGACCAACGACAACGTGATTTTGCGTGAGGTGACGACCATCCCGGGACAGCTTTTCAACCGTGCAGACATTATCCGTACACAGCAGATGCTGATGTCGCTCGGTTATTTCAACCAGGAGAAGATGGATGTGCAGCCCAAGCCCAACGAGGCCAACGGTACAGTGGACATCAACTATGTGGTGGAGGAGACCAGTTCCGACCAGCTCTCCTTGAGTGCGGGTTATGGTGCCATGGGCTTTGTCATCACGGCGGGTGTCGCCTTCAACAATTTCTCCACGCGCAATTTCTTCAAGAAGGATGCCTGGTCGCCTATTCCCGGTGGCGACGGCCAACGCCTGGCCTTCAACGTCTCGACGACGGGTTCCCTCTATCAATACTACAACGTTTCTTTTACGGAGCCGTGGCTTGGTGGCAAGAAACCCAATGCCCTTACGGTCGGTGTCTATTATCAGCGCCAGACCAACGGTATGAAGAAATCGGATACCACAGGCTTCCGGGCCTCCAGTATCGCGGGCGCATCCCTTTCGTTGGTCAACAAGCTGAAATGGCCGGACGACTATTTCCAAATGTCACACACGCTCTCATACGAGTACTACACGGTGACCAACTGGTCGGGTTACTATTTCTTCAATAACGGTAACGCCAACAGTCTTAGCTATATCTTCACGTTGGCGCGTAATTCCGTCAACGCTCCCATTTATCCGCGCGAAGGCTCCAGCATCAGTTTCAGCGTGCAGGTCACACCGCCCTACTCGCTGTTTGGCCATAAGGACTACACCTCCATGACCGATCAGGAAAAATTCCGTTGGCTGGAATTCCACAAGTGGAAGGTCAATGCCTCCTGGTTTACGCGCATTGTGCAGAATCTGGTGCTGAATGTGCGTCTCAAGATGGGCTTCATGGGCTGTTACAACAAGAACATCGGCATTCCGCCCTTCGGACGCTTCTATCTGGGCGGCGACGGCTTGTCGAACTTCAGTTACGACGGTCGTGAGATTATAGGCATGCGTGGCTATGACGAAGAGGTGCTGTCCCCCTATCTCGACGGCAGCTCCACGGGCGCCAGCATCTATCAGAAGTTCACCGCCGAATTGCGCTATCCCATCACGCTCAATCCATCGGCCACCATCTATGTGCTTGCCTTCCTCGAGGCGGGCAAGGGCTGGCTCAACATTCAGGAATACAACCCCTTCAGCATGTATAAGTCCGCAGGCCTCGGCGTGCGCGTCTACTTGCCGATGTTCGGCTTGCTGGGCTTCGACTGGGGCTACGGCTTCGACGAGGTGCCTGGACGCGCCAAGAGCGCGTGGGGCAGCCATTTCCACATCTCAATAAACCAATCGATAGATTGATAGTCTATGCATCTGTTTTTTCAACAATAAAAAACTATAATAAAAACCATATAGTCACGTTAATCACACGTTTTAACACTTAAAGCTATGAAGAAAATAATCTTATCCGCAATGATTGTCCTTCTGTCCCTCGCTGGATTCGCTCAGAAATATGCTTACATCAACTCCGAGTACATCCTCTCCAACATGTCTGAGTACAAAGAGGCACAGGCAGAACTGAACCGTGTGGCTGTGTTGTGGCAAAAAGAAATTGAGGCCAAATTTGCTTCCATCGACTCCATGTACCGTAAATATCAAGTCGAGGCTGTTACTATGCCCGAACAGATGAAGAAAAACCGCGAAGATGCCATCATCGCCCAAGAGAAAGCTGCCAAGGATCTCCAGAAGAAGCGTTTCGGACAAGATGGTGACCTTTTCAAGAAAAGGGAGGAATTGGTGAAACCCATCCAAGACCGCGTGATCTCCACTGTGAATGACTATGCAAGGGAGAAAGGCTATGCTTTTGTCTTCGACACGGCTGGCGAGATGACCATCATCTATGCCGACCCCAAATGGGATATCAACAATGCCATCCTTCAAAAACTCGGCATCTCCGTCAACAATGAGTTGGACGATTAGTTTTCGATTATACAATAATATAATATAGTAAAGATAAAGATGAAAAAGATTTTGTTATTTGTTGCCGTAGCCCTTTTTGCAGCTGTGGTACCGGCAAATGCCCAGAAGTACGGCCATGTCAATTCCAGCTCGATTCTGGAAGTGATGCCTGGCGTGGATTCCCTTCAATTTAAACTTCAAGCTTTTCAAAAAGACCTGCAGGCCATGTATGAAAGCATGATGAATGAATATCAGACGAAGAAGGACAAGTTTGACCGCGAGGTGGGCACCATGTCTTCCGCCGTGCGCCAAGTGCGTGAGAAGGAACTTGAGGATCTCGGTCTCCGTATTCAGGAATTCCAGGCCAATGCCCAAGACGATCTTGAGGAAAAACAGTATGAGCTGGCCAAGCCGTTCCAGGATGCCATCCAAAACGCCATCGACAAGGTCGCCAAGGCGAATGGCTATGCATACATCTTCGACACCAAGATCTTGCTCTATTACGAAAATGGTGACGATATCACTCCGTTAGTGAAGAAAGAATTAGGCATCAAATAGGAGGACGCGACGATGAAAAGACTGATTCTTATCCTATTGTGTCTCCTTGCCACGCTGTCCGGCTTTTCGCAGAAAGCCAAATTCGGGCATGTGGACTACGGCGCCTTGATGAAAGAGATGCCCGGCATCGACACGGCACAGGCCAAGTTGATGGAATACCAGCAGGAGCTGGAAGCGACCGGTCAGCAGATGGTGAACGAATTCAAGGAAAAACAGGCCGCATACATGCAGTTGGCCAACTCGGGCGCCTCTTCCGCCATCCTGAAGGTGAAGGAAGATGAGATGACCAAGCTTTACACGCGCATTCAGGATTTCGCTTCGATGAGCGAGCAGGATTTGCAGAGAAAACAGCTTGAGTTGTTGCAGCCGTTCCAAGACAAATTGCTCGCGGCTGTCAAGAAAGTCGCCGCCGCCGGCAACTATACTTACGTGTTCGACATCTCGACACTTGCTTTCCACGGCAGTGCCGATGACTTGACGGCGGAGGTAAAGAAGGAGATCGGGAAGTAGCCCTTTCTTGTGATGGGTTAGTTCATCCTGACTGTTTTTCAGTAAAAGCAAAAAAAACGGATGCGAATTCGCACCCGTTTTTTTTTCAGATTTTCACTTACTACTCCAAGCTGATAGCTTCGCAAGGACAAACATCCGCACAAGCTCCGCATTCGATGCAGAGATCGGGGTTGATAGAGTAAGCGGCGCCTTCAGAGATAGCTTCTTGCGGGCATTCGCCAATGCAAGTGCCACAAGCGGCGCAGAGATCCGGATTGATTTTGTAAGCCATTTTTTTAAGTTTTAGTTGTTGTTTTATCTGGCGGCAAAAATACACTTTTTTTATATGTACCTGCCCGTCTTCAAAATTTTTATTGACAAGAAAAATCCAATAAAGTTAAAGAATCTTTGAAAAAAAAACGCGCTTTGTTTCGAATAAAAATCATACCTTTGCCAACTATTTGGAGACACTATGGAAAAGACGAAAGAGACCCCTCTGATGCAGCAATATAATCGCTTTAAGGCGCAGCATCCCGATGCCATCCTCTTGTTCCGGGTGGGCGATTTTTACGAGACGTACGGAGAGGATGCTGTTACCTCCTCCAAGATTTTGGGCATTACCCTGACCAAGCATGGCAAGGGGCTTACCCAGACACAGTTGGCCGGGTTTCCCCACCACGCGCTGGATGTCTATTTGCCCAAACTTGTGCGTGCTGGCATGCGTGTTGCCATCTGCGAACAGCTTGAAGACCCGAAATTTGCCAAGAAACTTGTCAAACGTGGCATCACCGAGATGGTTACGCCCGGCGTCTCCATCAACGACAAGGTCCTCGAACAAAGGGAGAACAACTTCCTCGCCGCCATCCAGTTCAATGAAAAAATATGCGGCATCGCATTCCTTGACATCTCTACGGGTGAGTTCTACGTGGCGGAAGGCGACTATGACTATGTTGACAAGCTTTTCCAGAACTTCAAACCCTCCGAATTAGTTATCCAAAAGGGCAAGACCAATGCCTTCAAGGAGCATTTCGGCGAAAAGATGCTGCTCACACCCCTTGAAGATTGGGTTTTTACCACTGATTTTGCCCACGAGCTTCTGCTCAAACATTTTCAAACCGCTTCGCTCAAGGGCTTCGGTGTGGACAATCTGACACAAGGCATCATCGCCGCCGGCGCCGCCCTGCATTATGTCTATGAGACACAGAATCACAAGATTCAGCATATCAACAAGATCAATCGCATCGAAGAGGAACACTACGTCTGGCTCGATCGCTTCACCATCCGCAATCTTGAATTGGTAAGCAGTGCCAATGAGAACGCCGTTACACTCCTGCAAGTCCTCGACCAGACCCAGACACCGATGGGCTCGCGCATGCTGCGCAAGTGGATGCTCATGCCCCTCAAGGAGAAGGTTTTGATCGACGAGCGTCTCTCAATGGTGGAATTCTTTATGGCTCACGAGGAGTTGGCTGATGAGTTGGGCAGTTCGCTCAAGCGCATCGGCGACCTCGAAAGGATGGTGTCCAAGATTGCCACGGGCAAGATCAACCCGCGCGAGGTGCTGCAGCTCGCCCGCGCCCTGCGCGCCGTCGAACACATGAAAGGACTCTGTGCGCAAGCCGAACATCCCGCCTTGGCCAAGATTGCCGAACAACTGAACCCCTGCCTCACCATCTGCACACGCATCGAGAAAGAGATCCAGGAAGAAGCACCCGTTGTGGTTAGCAAAGGCGGCATCTTTAACCGCGGTGTGGATTCCGAACTTGATGAACTGTTCACCCTTGCAACCAACAGTCGCGATATCCTAGTTGACATCCAGCGCCGCGAATCGGATCGCACCGGCATCCCCTCCCTTAAAATCGGATTCAACAACGTCTTCGGCTATTATATTGAGGTTACCAATACACACAAGTCCAAAGTGCCGCCTGAGTGGACACGCAAGCAGACACTCACCAATGGCGAACGTTACATTACGGAGGAACTCAAAGAGCTTGAATCTAAGATTTTGGGTGCGCAGGACAAGATGCTCGAAATCGAGACACGCCTTTACAATAAATTGTTGGTGAGCTTGTTGGATTATATACCGATGATTCAGCTCGATGCTCGTCTGGCGGCGCGGCTTGATGTGCTGCTCTGCTTCGCCGCAGTCTCGGCGGAAAACAATTACGTCAAGCCCACTATCAACGAGGGTACAGCACTCGATATCAAGGGAGGACGTCACCCCGTCATTGAACGGCAGCTGCCGCCTGGCGAGCCTTATATCGCCAATGATGTCCATCTTGACAACAACAAGCAGCAAATCATCATCATTACAGGTCCCAATATGTCGGGTAAATCGGCTTTGTTACGGCAAACGGCCCTTATTGTTCTGATGGCGCAAATGGGCTGCTTCGTGTCCGCGCGCTGTGCCGACATCGGCATCGTCGACAAGGTCTTCACCCGCGTGGGGGCTTCCGACAACATCTCTACGGGCGAGTCCACCTTCATGGTCGAGATGAACGAAACGGCCAGCATCCTCAACAATATCTCCGATCGCAGCTTGATTCTGCTCGATGAAATCGGGCGCGGGACCAGTACATACGATGGTGTTTCCATCGCGTGGTCTATTGCGGAATATCTCCACGAAAATGCTTACTATCGTGCCAAGGTGCTCTTTGCCACCCACTATCATGAACTTAACGATATGGCTGGCCAGTTCTCCCGTATCAAGAACTACCATGTTTCCGTCAAGGAAATCGACAACAAGGTCTTCTTCCTGCGTAAATTGGAAAAGGGCGGCAGCGAACACAGTTTCGGCATCCACGTGGCCCGTATGGCAGGTATGCCCCAGCAGGTGTTGCGCCGTGCTGAGGAGATACTGAAGCAGCTTGAAAAGTCACGCTCCGATGCCAATGGAAACAAGATGACCATCGAGAAGTCATCGCCCGGCTATCAACTGAGCTTCATTAACTTGGATGATCCTTTGCTCTTGGAAGTGAAAGATTTGATTGTAGGACTCAACATTAACGGGCTCACGCCGGTGGAGGCCCTTATGAAACTCAATGAGATTCAGCAACTGCTGACGAAGGGGAAGAAATAAAGACCCTATTTCCGAATTATCATCACATTGCCTTTCATCTCCTGTGAGATGCCGTGGCTGCTGTACAGGAATTGGTAGGTGTATGTTCCGTCGGGACAGTTGTCGCCGTTCCAATTGTTTTCATACGAATTGCTGCGGAAGACGACGTTTCCGCCACGATTACGGACAATCAGTTCGTGTTTGTCACAATTTTCGATGCCTTGGATGACAAATTGGTCGTTGAATCCATCGCCGTTAGGGGTGAAGACGTTCGGAATCTCGATTTTTACGGGTGCACTCCAATCCATCTCGTCAGGATCCATGCTTTGGACCACAGGGTCTTCTTGTTGTTGGTGGAGTATAGTGGACTGCTGTGGAAGGGCGATGTGTGAGAGGGTGGGGGTGACGTTCGGACGCTGGAGCGAAAGGGTGGGCGTGGGCGTCTTAGCTGGCGATACGGACATCTTGGGAGAAGTGGTGGCAGGGATGGCAGCAGGTGTTGAAGGAGTGTTGTCAACAATGGGTGTCGTGACAGGGTTGGCAACAGGCGCATTGTCGGATGGAGCAGCAGGAGCGGGTTCTTCGGATGGAGTGTTGTCTTGGACAGCCAAGGATCTTTCCTCCTCGGGTGTGGTTGTGATGGTGCTGTCCGTCAAAACGATCGTGGAGTTGTCAGCGGTTTGTCCGTTGGGCAATTCTGTGCTTTGTATATCGGATTTTTCATTATGAATTATTACGGCAGTGACTACAGCGGCGGTGGTCAGCAGGCCTGCGGCTGCGACGAGCAGTGCCTTGGAGACGGAGAAAGCCGCTCCTTTAGCTGCCGTGCCGGCTGCCGATGCGCCGGTGGAAGACGTCGCAGCAGACTCGCCGCCCATGGGGGCGAGCGCGTCCAACTGGCTGCTGAGCCGTTCCCAGCCACTGGCGGGCGGCTGTTGCGTATAGTTTTCCAATATGTCCTTGATCTCTTTCATTTCCCAGTTATTTCTGTTTGTTCATTACAGATAGAATCCAATGCCTTGCGCGTTGATAATACACCCTGACGGAGCTTTCGTTCATTTCCAGCGTCTCCGCGATCTCCTTATAGCCGAAGCCGTCGATAGCGTACATGTTGAAGATGGTGCGTTGTGTTTCCGGCAATCGGGCGATGATTTTCATCGCTTGCTGGGCTTCCATCTTCGCGACAATCGCTGCTTCCCCATCAGGTGCGGGGCAGTTGTAGCTATCGTCCATGTCGTCGAAAGACTCCATGAAGGGATGCTGCCGTTTTGCGCGGAGATGCATGAGCGATGTCCGCACGACAGTGGCATAGATCCAACTCTTCAATGAACTGTGCTTCTTCAGCTCCTGCAGGTGGGTGAAAACGTTGAGAAAAGCATCTACGAGGATGTCCTCTGCTTCGGTCTCGTTGCCCGCGTAGCGGATGCATACGGGGTACATCTGCGGCGCATATTTGTCGTATAGCGCGCGCTGCGACTGCCTATCGTTGTTCAGGCATCCCTCGATGAGCTTTTTCGTTTCATTGTCACCGTGCATGGTAACCTATAGATGCACTTTTTCCAAAAAGTGTTACAAGGAATAGAAAAAAATCAGTTGATGGATTTCACGATGGATTCCACCTCGCGCAGGTAGTCGCGTTTTTTCTCTTGCGGGGCATAGACAAAGCCGTCCACCGTGATGCAGGATGATTGGTCGGGGGAGAGCATGGTATAGCTGTAGAAGGGGCCGCCCATCTTGTCGCGCACGGACGCCCACAATCCTCGGAGCTCAATGCCGTTGTGATAATGCAGCTTGTATTCGTGCATCAACGGGAATCCATCAAGGTCGGCCACGATGGGGTAGGCTCCCTGCACCGCACCTTGGATATAGGCCTTGGTGATGCGATTGCGCTCGTAAACGATGTTCTCAGTGGTCAGTTCGTAGGCGGGTGACTTGTAAATCATGATAAAACGATCGTTTTTCGGGGTGCGGAAACAGAGCCAGAGGAAATCATCCTCTTCGCGGCCTACGAAATAGCCGTCAGGGATAGTCATGGTGAGCCCGAATTTTTCCTTGATTTTCTTCTCCACGTTGGGGTTGTTGAGCTTGCGGTGTGCATTTTGCAGCCGCGCGATGTCGTTTTCGTACAGGGCCTCCACGATCTCGTCTTGATGTTCCAGGAAGATTGCAAGCAGGGAGTCCTGGTTGTTGCCACGAATCACCGCTTGAATTTGGGGCTTGGTGTACGGGTCGCGTTTCAAGTCGAGGAAATTCTGGGAATAATTAGGGTTGTAGTCGAATTGCACAATGTTGCGATGGCGCGTGAAGGATGCCAAAAAGTCCTTGTTGCTGCATTGGATGATGTCGAATAGCGGTTCCACCTGGTTGATGGCCGGTTGTGGTTGCTGCAGCACCTGATAGATGCGCGTGCGCGCCGCCGGAGTCCAATAGCTTGTGTCAATGGCCAAAATCATCTCGCCCGCCTTGCCGGTGGAGAAATTGTCCGCCTTGAATGCGGGTGTGGATTTCTGCTTGCAGCCAACCAGAAGTGCCAGGGCAAACACCAAAAGAAGATAAATATTTTTTTTCATTTTTACTATTATTTGTTAAAATTATTAAATCTTTGTTTGTAATTGAAAAATATAGTATTTTTGCAACCATTATGAATAACGTGAAAAATGGCAGATTCGTATTATTATGAATAAAAAAACAAGATGTATTCGGAAGAGTTTTATAGAGTTGCATTGACCATGATGGAGGGTTATGGCCCGGCTACCATGAAAAAGATGCTTCGTTTGGCAGGTTCTGCGGAGAATGTGTTTGTCAAGAAGGATTTATGGATGAGCCAGGTGAGGAAGCGGGGCAAGGCTGCGCTTGTCCTGAGTGTCAATGACGCGTTGCGGCGAAGGGTGGACGAGGAGTTGCGGCTGATGGATCGCAACGGTGTGCGGCAGTGCTTCTATCTGGATGGTGATTATCCATATCGGCTGAAGAGTTGCACGGATGGTCCGCTTGCGTTCTATTATCAGGGGTCGTGCGATTTCAATGCGCCGCGGATGTTGGCGGTGGTTGGCACGCGCGAGGCTACGGAGTATGGGCGCTCCGCCGTTCGCAAGGTGCTTTCGGATTTGGGGGATGCCGATGTGACCACCGTGAGCGGCCTGGCCTACGGCATTGACACAGAGGCGCACAGCCGCTCCTTGGAGTATGGCCTGCGCACCCTGGCTGTGATGGGCTGTGGCCTCGGTACGGTTTACCCCAGCCAAAATCGCCGGTTAGCCGCCCAGATTGTGGAACAAGGCGGTTCGTTGGTCAGTGAATATAGCTATCAGACGCAACCCGACCGTCTCAACTTTCCCCGCCGCAACCGCATTGTGGCGGGCATGGCCGATGCCGTATTGGTGGCCGAGACCGCCGAAAAGGGCGGCAGCATCATCACGGCACACATTGCGCAATCCTATAATCGTGACGTATTCGCCATTCCAGGCTCCATATTCGACCCTCATTTCGAGGGGTGCCACGCGCTTATCCGCAAAAATATAGCCGCGATGGTCACCTCTGGCGCGGACTTATTAGAGATGATGAACTGGGAATCACACGCTGCGGGTGTACAAACTTCACTGTTTGTGGAACTTACGGACGAAGAGCAGAAGGTGGTGGACTTTATCCGCACTTCGGGGAGCGCCCCTGTTGATGCGTTGTCAGAAGCATTGACAGATTTTTCACCCTCCAAGCTTGCTGGATTGTTGTTGGGTTTGGAACTCAAGGATGTGATTGAATGCAGGCCTGGAAAGGTCTACAGTTTGACGATTTCTTCAGTCGGTTCGTCGCGCAAACATCTTACAGAACGGCCGTAACACTTGTAGTCGAGGATGTTGTAGCAGTCGCTGTTGTAGCTGAACAAGCCGCAACCCCATGCGTTTTGGCGGTCGTAGGTAGTGGAACTCCAGAAATAGGCGTAGTTGCCCGTATGGCGCAGCCCGTCTTCTGTGTAGATGCCGGCAGGCAAGGCCGAAAAGCCGCTCACCTGTTGGGCTATGACGGGTTGAATCCAGTTGGAGGCGCGGCTCTTCATCACGGCGCCCGCGTAATTGGAACCTCCTAACATTTCAAGCAGCAACATCCATTCGTCATTGCTTGGGAGATGCCAGCCTTCGGGACAAATGCCACGATGGTACTTGTCCGTCGAAAAGAAACTGTATTCGTTGATGTCCAGATCCATGGCGGCAGACCAATTGTAGAGATTCCCGTAATTGGCATTGCGCACGGTGATGTAATAGGATCTGAAAATGGGATTCATGATGGTGAAAACGGGGTTGTGCGCCCAACTTTTTCCAGATGGCGAAGTTGTGCATCGCATATTCTCGGCCATCCAACACTGATTGCCGAACTGCACGGTCTGGTAGACGTTGCCTTGGTGGTCTGAGACGGTCGGCATGTCAGGGCATGGCCGTCCTACCATAGAGGTCTGCGCTGTAACAACCTGTGTTGCAATGATTAATAATAATAATAAACCGATTTTTTTCATCTGAAAAAGAAGTTGCAAAGATAACAAAAAAATGACAGGATTTCGTATTTTTGCCCCGATAAATTTTAAAAAAAATGCGTTGGCTAAAAAGGACATCAATTCTCTTGTTTTTGTTCGTTGGAGGAACCCTTTTCGGGCAGCGGGATTCGCTGACCTTGGTGCATGCGGCCTGGTCTCGCGACACCTTGGGTGGCATGGTGCTGCATACTGTGCAATTTGAACGGCAGGAGTATTTTGCCAGCAACCAGTATATTGCCGTGTTGGAAATTCCCGCATCTCCTGGCTTGGAATTTCATTTGGGCTATGCACCGAAGCGCACCCGCACGTCGGCCATTGCGAAAGCGCATGATGCAGTAGCTGCCGTGAATGGTTCTTTTTTCGACATGGACAGGCACAAGCCCATCTGTCATCTGCGCATTGACGGGGAGGAATACGGTATCAACACGCCGGGCAAGGACACCGTCAACAGGAAGTATTACCAATACGGTACGTTGGTGCTGCGCCATGGCAGACCCGTCATTCTGCGCACGGACAGCGCGCGGCTGTGGGAACGCATGCTGCCCGACAGCAACATCATGACTGCCGGCCCCCTGCTCATCTATGGCGACACGCTGCAGCCCATGCGCAATGACCTCTCTTTCGTCAACAAACGACACAACCGTACGGCCGTGGGGGTCAAGCCCGACGGCACGGTGCTGCTGCTCGTTGTGGATGGCCGCACCAAACAATCTGAGGGAATGACATTGGACGAGCTTTCCTCCACCTTGCACTGGTTAGGATGCTGTGATGCGCTCAACCTCGACGGCGGCGGCTCCACAACGCTCTATCTCAGGGACTACCCCCACGACGGCATTGTCAATCACCCCTCCGACAACGGACGGTTTGACCACGACGGGGAACGCACGGTTTCCAATATTTTGTATGTCGTCGACAGTCGTGTCGGGCGTGTGCGATAAATGATTATTTTTGCTGCCTGTTTAGATTATTTTGAAATGCGATGAAAAAACTGGTACTATCCACAATGCTTCTGCTGATGTTTTGTGTGGGCTTTGCCCAAACACAGCCGATGAAATTTATGGGCATCAGCCTGAATTGCACAATGTCCACCTTTACGTCCAAACTGAAAGGGAAGGGCTTTGTGCCCGAAGCCAATGGCAGCCGCGATAATTTCATGGTGATGAAGGGCCTCTTTGCCGGCGAGAAGGTGAGACTCGAGGTGACTTGTGCCGCCAAAACCCACATGGTGAGTAGTGTCTTTGTCTGTTTCAATAGAAGTACAAGTTACACTTACGAGGGCTTGAAAAAAATGCTTTCCGAAAAATATGGCTCCGATTATCAGGAATATACAGGTTTAAAGGAGGAGGGCGGTTACGTCAAGTATGTGACTGATTATGCAGAATGGAAAAATGCCATCGATACGGTTACGGGCGACTGTAACAAGGTGGTGTTGTCGAAATGCAGTTACAGAAGCACCTCCGCGTATGTCATTTCCTATTTGGACGGCAGGAATTCCAAGACGGAAGCCATAGAGAAATTTTCGGATTTTTAAGCCCAAGCAGGTGCCCGGCAGTGTTGAATTGGATGCGAATTTTAGTTGATAATTAATATGAAGAAAATTGGTTTGTTGATTTTGTTGGTAATGACCATCGGTCTTGTGTCATGTGAATGGCCATGGCAACGTCCGAATTCTGATGTGCGGTTTTATATGGATGGTCAGGAAATCACAGCTGACACTGTGACAGTGTCCTTGAACACCTATCAGGAAATAGGTGTCGAAGCGATCAACTCAGGTGAGGATTGGCGATTCTACTGGCAACAGCCGCCAGGTTATACTATGGAGTTGCACGATGGTGATGAGAATTTCCACTGGATCACGGATACTTATGGAAATGGGAGAGTGCTGACTGCGGTGTTCAGTATGTCTTTCAGCGACACGCTCTACCACTCCGGGGAGGTCTGTCGCTTGCGGGCCATAAGCGGTGACTACCAAGAGGTGTTGTTTGTGGCGGTAAGGTGATCCTATAGCTGGACATCATCGGATATCCGTGCAGTTGAGCTCGGGCTTTATATGAAAAATCCCGCATTTCTGCGGGATTTTGGTTAGTATCGATAGAAATCTGATTTGAACGGACCGTCGATAGGAACGCCGATGTAGTCGGCCTGCTTCTGGGTGAGTTTGGTGAGCTTGGCTCCGATCTTGCCGAGATGCAGGCGGGCGACCTCTTCGTCCAGTTCCTTGGGCAGGTTGTAAACACCGACCTTGTAGTCGTGTTGCCACAGGTCGAGTTGTGCCATGGTCTGATTGGTGAAGGAGTTGCTCATGACGAAAGAGGGATGTCCCGTGGCGCATCCGAGGTTCACTAAGCGGCCTTCCGCCAAGATGAAGATGGAGTGCCCGTCGGGGAAAATGTACTCGTCAACTTGCGGCTTGATGTTGCGCTTGGTGATGCCGGGCTGGCGTTCAAATGCACTCACTTGGATTTCGTTGTCGAAGTGTCCGATGTTGCAGACGATGGCCTGGTCCTTCATCTTGTTGAGGTGTTCCACGGTGATGACATCGCAGTTGCCAGTGGTGGTGACATAGAGGTTGGCTTCGGGGAGGGCGTCCTCCACAGTCTTAACCTCAAAGCCTTCCATGGCGGCCTGCAATGCACAGATGGGGTCGACTTCAGTGACGATGACACGTGCACCGTAGGATTTCATGGACTGAGCACAGCCTTTGCCCACGTCACCATAGCCGCACACGCACACCACCTTGCCGGCGAGCATGATGTCGGTGGCACGCTTGATGCCGTCGGCCAAGGACTCGCGGCAGCCGTATTTGTTGTCGAACTTGGACTTCGTGACGGAGTCGTTGACATTGATGGCGGGGAAGAGCAGCTCACCGCGCTCCATCATTTGGTAGAGACGGTGTACGCCCGTGGTGGTCTCTTCAGAGACGCCCTTGATTTCCTTGACCATGTTATGCCATTTGTGCGGGTCTTCTTTCAAAATCTCCTTGAGGGTATGGAAGATGACAGCTTGTTCGTGGTTCTCGGGGGTCTTGTCGAGGATGGTGGGATCTTCTTCCGCCTTGTAGCCAAGGTGGATGAGCAGGGTTGCGTCGCCGCCGTCGTCCACGATGAGTTGCGGGCCTTTGCCGCCGGGGAACGATAGGGCCTGGTTGGTGCACCACCAATAGTCTTCAAGGGTTTCGCCCTTCCAGGCGAACACAGATACGCCCGTGGCAGCGATAGCCGCGGCTGCGTGGTCCTGTGTGGAGAAGATGTTGCAACTGCACCAGCGCACTTCTGCACCCAGATGCACTAACGTCTCGATCAGGACGGCGGTTTGGATGGTCATGTGCAGCGAACCCATGATGCGCACACCATTCAGGGGCTTGGTGTCGCCATATTTTTCTCTCAGCGCTAACAGGCCGGGCATCTCTTTTTGTGAAACGTCAATGTCCTTGCGGCCCCAGTCGGCCAACGACATATCGGCCACTTTGTTTTTCAATTCGTAATCAGTCATTTCTGTATAGGTTTTCGTGTAACAAATGTGATGGGTTATGTTTATTTCTCAGGTTTCAGGTCAACACGCACGTAATTGTCGTATTTGAAATATTTCTTCATGAAGTTGACAATGTCTTTACTCGTCACGGAGTTCACCATGTCTGCATATTCGTTGACGGCGTTCATTTCGTCGTTGTTAAGCACCTTCCCGTTGATGTAGTTGAGCCAGAAACGGTTGGTTTGGATATTCTTTTCGCGGGTGGCAATCAGTTGCTTTTTGATTTTGGCGAGTCTCTTCTTGTCGCAGCCCTTCTTGCCGATGTTCTTGAGGATGTCGATGCAGACATTGGCGAGTTTGTCTGTTTTCTCGGGACTGCAACTCAACATGATCAGCAATGTGTATGTGGGGGTCGGAAGTTTCTCATAGCCCATCTGGGACATCGGGGAGTAAACGTCACCCATCTTTTCGCGGACAATCTCAAGCAGGTATTGGTTCACCACTTCGCCGAGCACGGTGACGGTCATGTTGTTCTTGGCGTTGTAGTCGTAAGGCTGCTCGAAATAGAGGCCCATCCAACCTTGATCTTCTTGTCCGTATTTTACTTCGGCTTTTTGGATTCCGGTGGCGGGTCCTTTAAAAACATCCTTGAAATTCTCTTTTCCCTTGCTGGTGTTCATGGAGCCGAGGTAGACGCAGAGCAGTTCGTTCATCATTTTTTCATCGAAGTTGCCTACGAAGACGTAGGTGAAGTCGGCAGGGTTGGCGAAGCGTTCCTTGTAGATTTTGACGGCCTTGTCGAAGTCGACTTTGTCGAGGAATTCGGGGGTCATGGAGATCGGGTTTACCTTGTAGGGGTCGTTTTGGGTCGCTTTTTCGAGAAGGGCACCGATGAAGTGGTACATCACGTTGGCTTGGAGCATCTTGATCTGTTCCTTAGTCTCGTTGATCACCAATTCGCAGGCGTTTTTGTCGGCGCGTGGGTTTGTGAAGAAGGCGTTGAGGTACTGGAAAAAGAATTCAAGGTCTTTCGGGGTGGAGGAACCATCGAGGCTCTCGGTCATGGATCCGATGTCGGGGGTGACACCTGCTTGCTTGGTCTTGAGTTTTTTGAGCAGGGAGTTGTAGTCGATGTCGGCAATGCCGCTGCGGTCAATGATGTTGGTGGCAAAGTAAGCGGAGGGGAGATCTTCCACCTTGCAAAGGCTCAGCCCACCCTTGCTGGTGGCGGTGAAGAGAATCTCGTCGTTCTTGTAATCGGTCTTTTTGAGGATAACCTCGATGCCGTTGGAGAGGATCACCTTTTGAGCCTTGATGGCGGGGATTTCTTCGGTTCTGAGAATGGAACCTGGCTTGAGGGAACTTCTTTCCACAATCTCTTGCTCTTTGTAGGTGTCGACGTAAGGTTGGACATTCTTCAAGTTCTCGTTCTTGATGACTTTGAGAATCTCCTCTTTGGCGGGCACGGACACACCTTCTTTTTCGGGGGCGGTGACAATCACGACGAGATTTTCAGGCGTGATCCATCTTTTTGCCATGCCGTTGACTTCGGCAAGTTTGATGCCGTCGAGCAGTTTCTTGGCGAGGGTGTATTCACGCTTTGCGCCCGGGATAGGGTCGCCATAAAGGAAATTGCTGACGTATTCGGATGCGTAGCGGGAAGATTCGGTCTTGTCGACTTCGTTGGAGGCGCGTTCGTAACGTTCGAGCAGGGAGACTTTTGCACGGTCAAGTTCGGTTTGGAGGAAGCCGTGTTGCAGTACGCGGTAGTCTTCGCGCATCAGGATTTCAATGCTCTCAAGAATTTTGTTCTCCTTGCTGGCGGCTTGGGAACCGTACATGTCGGTGAGGCCGATGAATTGGGAGTAACCGGCAGAAGCGCCGATGAACGGACATTTGGTGTCTTGGGTCATCTCGTCAAGACGTGCCTCGTACATTTCATTGTAGAGGTCGATGATGAGTTGTTTGCGGAAGTCGCCGTTGGATTGGATGGCGAAATGGGGAAATTTGCGGATGAGCATCACACTGTTGCCGGCAGCCTCCTTGTCAGTGCAGACGGCCACGAGCGGTTCCTTGTTGCCCGCGATTTGGTATCTCTCCTTGACGCGGGGGTTCTGCACGGCAGGAATGTCGCTGAAAAGTTTCTTGATTTTGCCCTCAACCTCGTCGGCGTTGATGTCGCCTACCACGATGACGGCTTGCAGATCGGGGCGATACCAGTCGTTGTAGAAATCTTTGATGACTTGGTAGTCGAAGTTTTGTATGATGTCCAGCAGGCCGATGGGCATGCGGTCGGCATAGCGGGAGTCTTTCATGAGGATGGGCCAGTATTCTTTGCGCATGCGGTCGTCGGCGCCGAGGCCGAGACGGTACTCTTCGGTGATGACGCCTCTTTCAGCGTCGATTTCCTTGTGGTCGTAGAGCAGACCGTGGGCCCAGCCGCGCAGGATTTGAAGTCCAAGGTCGAGGTTCTTGGGATCGTCGAGCGGCATGGGGATCATATAGACTGTCTCGTCAAAGGAGGTGTAGGCGTTGAGGTCAGCACCAAAAACCACACCGAGGCTTTGCAGCTTGTCAATCATAGTGTTGCCAGGCATTCCTTCAATGCCGTTGAAGGCCATGTGCTCGGTGAAGTGAGCCAGGCCGCGCTGGTTGTCGTTCTCCTGGTTGGATCCGGCGTTCACGGCCAAGCGGAATTCCACAACTTTCTTGGGTTGGGCGTTTTGGCGAATGTAGTAGGTCAGGCCATTGTCCAACTTGCCGATGCGGACACGCGGGTCGTTCTTGATGCTTTCGTTCAGTTTTACGTCCTGGCCGAAAGCAAAGATTGCCGTGAGGACAATACTGAGGATAAGAAAGAGCTTTTTCATTTGAGTGATGGTGTTTTTAATGAATAATTGAAATTATTTGTCTTTTTTGGAAAAACGCACCTTGCGGGTCACGATAAGCACGATGCCGAGCAGGGAAATCAACAGGAGCGGTATGCCGATGTTGAGGAGGGCGAGTTTGACTTTTTTGCCTCTGATTTTTTCTTGGTTGAGGGAACCGATTTTGAAGTTCTTGGCGCGCAGTTGCAGCAGGTCATCGTCGTCACAAAGATAGTTGACACAATTAACGATAAATTGGGTGTTATCGTACATGGTGCGGGTATAGATGTCGTAGCCGGCTGGATAGGGCTGGTTGCGTTTGCGGTCGAAGGGATTGCGGATGATGTCACCGTCTGCCACGAAGATCTGGCGGGTGGGCACGCTATGGTCGCGGTAGTCGAGTTCTTTGATGGTGTCAAACTCGATGGGAAGGATGCCTTTGAAGGCGGATTCGAAAGAGCCTTCCACCAGTACCGCGACGGGCAGGTTGTGGAAGGCGTACTCCTGCATGTTGGGTTTGGTGAGCGCCACGCGCAGCGAAACAATAGAGGGCGCGGGCACCAACTTGGAGCGCTCGGAGCTGAACATCAACGGGGTCTTGGTGAGATTCTCAGACTTGCCCACCATGTCGATGGAGCCGGCAAAGTCGGACTTTACCTCTTTGATGTTACGCACGATGGGATGGTCGCTGAAATTAACGATGTCCAGACTGTATGGGAAGGCCATGAACTTGTACTGCGGCTGGTCGCCCAACATGCCGACCTGCTGCGGGATGGGCAGGCAGCTGAGGTCTTGGATGAGGTTGGGGTTGAGGCGCACGCCGTAGGTGAAGAAGAGGTCGTTGATGTAGAGCGAGCGCGGAGTCGCGAAGAACTCTGGCGTGCTCTGCAGACTGTCCAATGCGGCCGTGGTGTTGTCAACGAGCCAGAGAATCTTGCCGCCGCGCATCACGAACTGGTCGAGGATGTATTTGTCGAATTCCTTGAACGGTTGGGTGGGTTGCGCGATGATGAGCACGTCGTACTTGTTGTCGCCCAATTTGAGAGTCTGTGTCGCAGAGTCGGCTATGCTGATGTCGCGCAGCGCGTTGATCTTCCCGTCGAGCACGATGCGGGTGACGTTGTAGAAACGCTGCAGTTGCATGGCGGTCCAGCAGGTGTTGTAGAAGTCCAGTTCGCCGTGGCCTTCAAGATATGCCACAACCGGCTTCTCCGTCTTCATGAGCCGTCGGATGGGGGAGACAAGATTGTACTCCAGCTCTTGTATGGAGTACTGAAGCCAGTCTGCTCCCGACGGGTCGGCAACGACCACCTGAGCAGGGTACTCCTTGCCGCGATAGGAAACGATGGCCCCTGGAATCACCATGTGCGTGGAGTAGCCCGACGCATCTTCGCGGCTGATGGGAATCGGCTCCAGCCCCTTCCGGACGAACTCGGCCAATATGGAGTTGACCTCTTCGCCGCTCTTGCCCTCCATGGGGTCGATGAACTCGAAATAGACATTCTTGGAATAGCTGCGGAAATCTTGCAGCATCTGTTCCACTTGTTTTGCAAATAATTGATAATCAGCTGGTTGGTTTTTTCCTTTGAGATAAACCCGGAAATAAACGCGGTCGTCCAGGTTTTTCAGCATCTCGATGGTCGAGGGCGACAACGAGTGCCGTTTGTCCTTCGTCAGGTCGATGCGGAAGAAAAGAAACGAGGAGAGTATGTTGACAACGACGAGAATCGCCACTGCCACGAGAAGCCCGAGGAGGGTGTTCCTTTTGAATTGCATGCTGCTCTTGCTGCCAGTGTTTTTTTTCATAGTGCCGTTCCTTTTCATTTTACCATTTGCGTTTGAGAAGTACGATGCGCGTGCCGAAGAGGAAGATGAATATGACACTGCAGAAATAGACGATGTCCCGACTGTCAATCACGCCTTTGCTGATGGAGGCGTAGTGATGTTCGATGCCGATGGACTTGATGTAATAGCCGAACGCTCCGAGCGACTCGAATGAATAAATGAAAGCGAATCCGAAGGAGAGGATGAAGCAGAGCGGGGCGGCGATGATGAAGGCGATGATCTGGTTGTTGGTCAATGCCGAGGAGAAGATGCCGATGGAGATGTAGGTGGCACCGAGGAGGATGAGGCCGAGATAAGATCCCCAGGTGCTGCCCATATCCATGTTGCCCACGGGGTTGCCCAACAGAACAATGGAGACGACATAGACCAGGGTGGGGATCAGGGCGATGACGAGCAGGGTGAGGCAGGACAGGAACTTGGCCCAGATGATCTGTATGTCTGTCAGGGGCTTTGTGAGCAAAAGGTCCATGGTGCCGGTGCGACGTTCCTCGGCAAAAGAACGCATGGTGATGGCGGGCACCAAGAAGAGGAAAAGGAACTGCGACAGGTTGAAAAGCCCGTGCAGGTCGGCCAGCCCTGCCTCCATCACGTTGTCCACGTTGGGGAACACCCACAGGAACAATCCGGAGATGATTAGGAACACCCCTACGAAGATATAGCCGATAATGGAGCTTAGAAATGATTTTATCTCTTTGATATACAAGCTGTACATGCAATCTGTATTTAGGGCGCAAAGGTACGAAAAAAAACAATGTAGGAGCACCATTGAAAGATGCTCCTACATAAATTGTTGCAAAGTCGCCAAGTGGGTGGAATCCCACTCGGTCGGTGTGGAATGTTATTCATTCACCACGCACACCAAGTTGCGGTCGCCGTAGGCGTCGTCGATCTTGCCGACAGTGGGCCAGTATTTCTCGGTGTGGGCAAGCGGGAAGGCGGCTTGCTGACGGGTGTACGGGCGTGTCCATTCGTCGGCGCAAACCACATTCATCGTGTGCGGTGCGTTTTTGATGAGGTTGTTGTCGCGGTCAGCGCGTCCCTCCTCGATGTCGCGGATCTCTTGGCGGATGGCGATCATGGCGTCGCAGAAGCGGTCAAGTTCGCTGAGTGGCTCGCTCTCGGTGGGTTCCACCATCAGCGTGCCGTGAACTGGGAAGGCCACGGTGGGAGCGTGAAAACCGTAGTCCATGAGACGCTTGGCAATGTCGCCGACTTGTATGCCGGCACTGCGGTCGAATGCGTTGCAGTCGAGGATCATCTCATGTGCGCACATGCCTTGAGCCCCCGTATAGAGGATTTTGTAGTGATCCTGCAAACGGGCACGCAGGTAGTTGGCGTTCAGGATGGCACCCTTGGTGACCTCGGTCAGACCGGCACCGCCGAGCATCTTGAGGTAGCCGTAAGTGATAGGCAGAAGGTAGGCGCTGCCGAACGGTGTGGAGGCCACTTGGCTGCCCTTGCTGCCACCCGTGGTAACGAAGGCGTGGTTGGGCAGGAAGTCGACCAGCTTCTCGCAGACTGCAATCGGGCCGACACCGGGACCGCCGCCGCCGTGGGGCATGGCGAAGGTCTTGTGCAGATTGAGGTGGCAGACGTCGGCACCCATGCTGCCCGGCGAGGTGAGACCCACTTGGGCGTTCATGTTGGCACCGTCCATATAAACGAGACCACCATTGTCGTGGATGATCTTGATGATGTCGAGAATTTTCTCCTCGAAGGCACCGTGCGTGGAAGGATAGGTGATCATCAGGCAGGAGAGGTTGTCGCGGTACTGCTCGGCCTTGGCGCGCAGGTCTTCAACATCGACTTCGCCATTTTCCGTTGATTTGATGACCACGATCTTATTGCCGGCCTTGGCGGAGGAGGCGGGGTTGGTGCCGTGTGCGGAGGCGGGGATGAGGCAGATGTTGCGGTGCCCCTCGCCGCGGCTGAGGTGGTAGTTGCGGATGACGGTCATGCCGGCATACTCGCCTGCGGCACCGGAGTTGGGTTGCAACGACACGGCCTTGAAGCCCGTGATGGTGCAGAGCCATTGGCTCACCTCTTCGATGATTTGACGATAGCCCTCGGCTTGGTCGGCGGGGGCGTATGGGTGGATGTTGCATGCCTCAGGCCAGCTCAGCGGCAGCATCTCGGCGGCAGCGTTCAGCTTCATGGTGCAGGAACCCAGCGGAATCATGGCACGGTTCAGAGAGAGATCCTTCACCTCCAGCATCTTCATATAGCGCATCATCTCCGTTTCGGAGTGGTATTTCTGGAAAATGGACTGTTGCATGAAGGGGCTCTTACGAGCTAATTCAGTGGGAATGTGCAGGTCGGGGATGCCGCATTTGCCGTCGCACACGTGCGGTGTGAAAGGCTTGCCGGCGGCGGTGGCTAAGATCTCGAGAATCATGTTCACGTCGTCGTGGGTGACCGTCTCGTCGAGGGAGATACTCAGGCAGCTCTCGCACCAGTAGCGGAGGTTGACTTTCTTGGCCAAGGCGACTTTTTCCACATCCTTGGTGGTGATTCCGGCGGGCACGGACATGCAGACCGTGTCGAAGAAGGTGTCGGTGGGGTCGTAGCCGTATTTCTTGGACTCTTCGGCGAGGACGCCGGCGAGCACGTTGATCTTGACAGCCTTGTTTTTCAATCCTTCGGCTCCGTGCCACATGCCGTAGAATCCGGCCATGATGGCGGTGAGGGCGCTGGCGGTGCAGATGTTGGAAGTTGCGCGGTCACGCTTGATGTGCTGCTCGCGGGTCTGCAAGGCCATCCGGACGGCGCGGTTGCCTTGGGCGTCCACGGTGACACCGATGATACGGCCAGGCATCTGACGAAGGAACGTGTCGCGGCAGGCGTAGAAGCCGGCAGCGGGGCTGCCGTAGCCGAGGGGCAGACCGAAGCGCTGGGTGGAACCGACCACACAGTCGGCACCCCACTCGCCCGGAGGGGTGAGCAGCGTCAGGGCTAACAGGTCGGTGGCCACGCCCACGAAGATGTTCTTGGCATGGGCCTCTTCCACGAACTTGCGGAAGTCGCCGATGCCGCCATACTGGTTGGGATATTGCACCATGGCACCGAAGAAGGTCTCGTCGAGTTGCACTTCGCCGACCTTGCCAATCACCAGCTCGATGCCTTGCGGGGCTGCGTTGGTCTTCATCACGCCGATGCTGTGCGCGAACACGTCGTCGGCAACGAAGTACTTGCAGACATTGTTCTTTTGCTGGTCGCGGTTGCGGCTGCGGAAGAACATGAGCATCATCTCGCCGGCGGCGGTGGCGTCGTCCAACATGGAGGCGTTGGCCAACGGCATGGCGGTCAGGGAGCTGATCATGGTCTGGTAATTGAGCAGCGCCTCTATGCGGCCTTGGGAAATCTCGGCTTGGTACGGGGTGTAGGAGGTGTACCAACCCGGGTTCTCAAAGATGTTGCGCAGGATCACGGCAGGAGTGAAGGTGTTGTAGTAGCCCATGCCGATGAAGGAGCGGTATACCTTGTTCTTGGCCATCACCGCATGTACCGCGTTGAGGTACTCGCCCTCGGTCAGTCCAGCAGGAAGGTCTAAAGGCTTGGCCAGGCGGATGGCCGCCGGCACGGTTTTCTCGATCAGTTCATCCATCGTTTTGACACCGATAACGTCCAGCATGTGCTGGCGTTCCTCATTGCTCGGGCCATTGTGTCTATTGACAAAGTCGTCTTTGATTATCATAGTGGTTATAAATTAGTTATAAAAAAAATATCTTTCTTTGCAGATGGCTGCAAAGATAAAAAAAAATAGATACAGTTTGGATGGTTATCTCCAAACCTTCACCGCTCTGTCGAAGATGCCGTTCAAGTAGGCAATCGTCATGCCATAGTTGCTGACGGGGATGCCGCGGTCGATGGCGGGCTTGAGGCGGTTGAGGAGTTGGCGTCGTGTCACCATGCAGCCCCCGCACTGGATGACCATTGCATATTGGCCGATATCGGGCAGGGCATCGAGGCCCGTCACAAAGTCGAAGTGGAGCTCTTTGCCTGTGTGCTGCCGTATCCAGCGGGGCAACTTGCCGCGCCCGATGTCCTCACACGAGGTGAGGTGGGTACACGACTCCAACATCAGGATGCGGTCCCCGTCTTGGAGCTTGTCAAGGTGGGGGGTGCCTTGCAGGTATTGCTCGAAAGCTCCCTTGTGGTGGGCAAGCACGATGCTGAAGCCCGTGAGCGGCACCTCCTCGGGCACGTCCCGGGCTACGCGCGCGAACATCTGGCTGTCGGTGACCACGAGGCGCGGTGCGGGATTGCATTTCAACCAATCGCCTACTTTGTCCTCCTTGAGCACTACCGCCACGGCGTCGTTGTCAAGCACGTCGCGGATGAGCTGCACCTGCGGCAGGATGAGTCGTCCTTCTGGGGCTTCGGAGTCGATGGGCGTGACCAGCACCACGGTGTCGCCTTCGTCGATGATGTCACCGAGCAGCGAGTGCGAAATATAAGCCGACGGCGGCATGAGGCGCACCATCTCTGCGAGCATGTCCTCGATACCTGCGCCCGTCTTGGCGCTCACGTCGATGACCGGACAGGGCAGGGTGACCTCTTCAGGGGATTGTGGCAGGTCGGCCTTGTTGTTCACCATCAGGAAGGGAATGTCATACTGTCGGAGCTTTTCCGTTAACATCTGTTCGGGTGCACCGAACTCGCGGTTGGTGATGACTATCAGGGCAAAGTCTATGGTCGTGAGCACGTTCATCGACTTCTGCACGCGCTTCTGCCCGACGGGACCTTCGTCGTCGATGCCGGCAGTGTCGATAAGCACCACAGGGCCGATGCCGAAAATCTCGATGGACTTGCGCACAGGGTCGGTGGTGGTGCCGGCGGTGGCGTCCACGATGGCCGTCTCCTGCCCCGTGATGGCATTGATGAGCGAACTCTTGCCGTTGTTGCGCCGTCCAAAAATGCCGATATGCGGTTTGTTTTCTTTCCCCTTCATGATGATTTGATTTATTAACGATTACGAAAACACCTCGCCGAAAAGATCGTATGGCCCGGCCTCGGTGATGCGCACTTGGTAGAAATCTCCGATGGTAAGGGCTTTTGTCTTGGAAATGAGTACGCAGTTGTCCACGTCGGGGGAGTCGTATTCGGTGCGGCCCACGTAGGCATCCTGTTCCTCGTTGTCGATGATGACTTTGAAAGTTTTGCCCACCTTGGCTTGGTTGAGCTCCTGGGAGATTTTCTCCTGCAGTCGCATGATCTCGCGCTGGCGGCGGTTTTTTTCGGAAGCCTTGATGGGGTCTCCGAGTGGAAAGGCGGGCGTGTCCTCCTCTTGTGAGTAGGTGAAGACCCCGAGGCGGTCGAATCGTGTCTTGCGCACAAACTCGACCAGCTCCTGGTGCTGTTCGCGGGTTTCGGTGGGATATCCGGAGATGAGGGTGGTGCGCAGGGCTATGTCGGGCACGGTTTCACGGATGCGGGCCACCATGTCGTAAATGTAGGCCGCGCTGCCGCCGCGTCGCATGCTCTTGAGAATCTCGTCGCTGATGTGCTGGATGGGGATGTCGAGGTAATGGCAATATTGCGGGTGCCGGTTCATCACGTCAAGGATCTCGAAGGGGAAGTTGAGCGGGTAGGCGTAGTGCAGGCGTATCCACTCGATGCCGCGCACTTCCGCGAGAGCCTCCATCAGCGGGGCGAGCTCGCGCTTGCCGGTGAGGTCTATACCGTAGTAGGTGAGGTCTTGGGCGATGAGCATCACCTCCTTGACGCCCTCGTCGGCGAGCTTGTGGGCCTCTTCTACCAATAGCGGAATCGGCTTGGAGACCTGACGGTCACGAATGAGCGGGATGGCGCAGTAGGAGCATTGGTGGTCGCAACCCTCCGAGACTTTCAGATAGGCGTAATGCTTCGGGGTGGAGAGCAGTCGCTCGGAGGTCCCCAACAGCTGAAAGTCGTTCTTCTGTACGAGGTTGCGCAGCTCCGCGAAGGTGAAGATACCGTCCACTTCGGGCAGGGCCTCCGCTAACTCGTCCTTGCTGCGTTGGGCAAGGCAGCCCACCACGTAGACTTTCTTGACCTGGCCGCGGTGTTTGCGTTCCAGTTGCTGCAGAATCTCGTCCACGGACTCCTCGCGTGCGTCTCCAATGAAGCTGCAGGTGTTGAGAATCACGATGTCGCTGCGCATGGCGCTTTCGAAGAGGAGTTGGTGCCCCTGCTTCTGCAGTTGGGCGGCTAACACTTCCGAGTCGACGATGTTCTTGGAGCATCCCAAAGTGATGATGTTGATGGTCATAGCCGATGTTTTGTAAGGGGGTGCAAAAATAAAAAAAGCCCCTGATTGAGGGGCTTTTGGTTTCCGAATGCAAAAAATTATTGTTTCTTGCAGTCAATTTTGACATCGCTGTACATGTTGTAGGTGGCTTGCAAAGCATCACCGTAAGCGTTGCAGTTCTTGTAACTGGTGCCTTTCAGGTCAATGTCATTAAGAGTGGTAGACACAGTACTGCCACCAATACCGTATTCAACAGTGCAGGTACAAATCTTGCTGCAAGAGCTTGCAACAGCTGCCAACATCAAAGTTGCAGCGCAAATAGCCATTAATTTTTTCATTTTTAAGGTTTTTAAGTTAGTACTAAATTCGCGGCAAAAATACATTTTTTTTAATATGGAAGGAAAAAAAATTAAAACAAAACACTCCGGCATTCCATGCCCGTCATGATGGTGCCGTTGATCTCTGTCGTGGTAATGTTCATGTCGGAACATTTTTTGTAGTTGTCTTTGTCAAGATCGAATTCCGTCGTGGTCACATGTCCGGCGAGGTAGGACTTGCATTCGCATCTTTTGTTGCAGGAGGTTGTGAGGGCCGCCATCATGAGGCAGGCAGCGCATACGCAAATAATTTTTTTCATAATTTCAAAACTTTATGGGTTAATGAATTTTGATGTGGCAAAAGTAAAAAAAAATGAACAACTGTGCGTCTTAAAAAATATTAAAAGTTAAAAGGGCAATTAACGGGTTAGAAACGATAGCATCTTAATATGTCGCTTGTTGGATTTGGGCGGAGGTGTAAGGCTCCGCCGAGGCATTGCTTGAACTCCTTGCAATGCTCGCAGGGACCGCGTTTCATCCATTGCCGGTCGCGCATGACCTGGAATCTGTTGTCCCAGACATCCAGGAGGTTGTCGTGGTAGATGTTGCCTTGCACGTAGGAACGGTTCACGTTGGGGCAGGCGCAGATGTCACCGTTTATCAGGACGCTGCCGATGTTGATTCCAGCACGGCAGAAGAAGTAGCTGTTACGGATGTTTTCCTCGTATTTGCCCGTATAGGCCTCGCAACTGAATGAAAGGTCGATGTGCCCCTCCTTGCGGGTGTCGGCGATGAATTGCAGCATCTGTTCGACTTGCGGGCGGGAAAGTTGCAGGTTGTCGTCTTGTGTGGCGCGTCCGATGGGGGCGATGGTGAACAAGCGCCAGTGCTGGATGCCGTTGGCGAGGAGGATCTCCTTGAGTGCTGGCAGGACCGACAGGTTGCGGGGATGTACGCAGGTCACCACATCGTAGGCGAGCTGCGGGGTGGCGGCGATGAGCTTGAGGGCGGCTAAGGCTCGCTGGAAACTCTGCAGGTTGCCACGCAGCCAGTTGTGCGTCTCTTCAAGTCCGTCCAAGCTGATGGTGACGGAGTTGAGACCAGCCGCTAAGAGTTCACGGTGACGAGATTCATCGTACAACATTCCGTTGGAAACGATACCCCAGCGGAAACCGTGCTCTCGCAACTGCCGTCCGCATTCCGCCAAATCAGGGCGCAACAGCGGCTCCCCACCTGTGATGGCAATGATGACCGTGTCGCGGGGATAGCGCTGTTCCAAAGGCTCGATGGCTCTCAGGAAGTCTTGGAAGGGCATGTCGGATGCTATGGCGTCCGCCTTGCAGTCGGATCCGCAATGGCGACACGAGAGATTGCAGCGCCATGTGCACTCCCAAAAGAGATAGTTCAGCTCGTGGATCTCCGTCTCGTTTTTCCTGAAACTGCGGAACAGCCAGCGCCTGAGAGGCCTTTTATCGGTCATCGTGTTTCGGCTTGACCTGCAAATGCAGGGGTGAGAGAAGGTCGGCAGCAAGTACGGAAGTGTCCAAGTCTTCATAGATTCCGTTCTCGGCACCGTCAATGTCGCGAACGGCGAAGTCTATCGGCTGCCATGAATCCACAGTCCTGTCGGTGGAATCGACAAAATAGCCGGTGCTGTCGGTGATGGCATCTATCAACCCTCTGGACTGCACCTGCACTCCAGCTACGGGACTGCCGGTCTCGGCATCGACGACCGTACCGCTTATTTCATCTAAATTAATGTATTCCTTTGGCATGCCGTAGCAGGCGCAGAAAGTGAACATGACGGATGTGGCGGCGAAGGAGCCGAACAAGGCGCGTTTCCACGCTCTTTTCTTCTCTTTTAGTTTTGACAACATTGTTTTTAAATTTTGGCAAAAATACTTTTTTCCCTGATATAGCAGGGGAGTGTTGTGGAACAATGATGTTTTTTAACTTTTTTTCACGGTTAGCCCTTGCGCGTATGGATTAAATTATGTATGTTTGCGGCATCTTTTGTAAAAAAGGTTAAAACAAGAAAATAAGCAAAACTAATGTCAAACTAAAATTGTATGTTATGAAGAAATTTTTATTTTTTGTATGTCTGATGTGCGGTATGATGGCCGCATTGCAGGCGCAGACCGTTGTCTTCAGTGACAACTTCGATTCCTACACGGCTGGACAGCAACTCTGCTCGCAGAACAACACGGACTGGACCACGTGGAGCAATGCTCCCGGCACGGCCGAGGATGCCGTCATCTCCACGGAACAGGCCTCCAGTGGCTCCAACTCCTTGAAGGTGACCGGTACCAACGACATCATCTACCGGTTTTCCAATCAGACCACGGGTGTGTTCGATGTTGATTTCGACTACTATGTCCCGACCACCGGCAGTGGTGCCTATTTCAACATCCAGCACTACTACAACCCGGGCGTGCAATGGGCGTTCGAATGCTATTTCACCACCTCTGGAACTGGTTATTTCAGCGTGGCTGGCACGACCTACAACTTCACAATGCCCAACAATGCCTGGTTCCACGTCAAGGCTCACATTGATCTTGACCAGGATCTCATCACGATGACTGTCAACAATGTGGTGGTGCAGTCATGGCCTTTCTCCAACGAATCCAATAGCGCAAACGGTATCAACCAGTTGGGTTCCATCAATTTTTATGCGGGAGCTCCCAACAATGCAACAGGAACCTATTATGTGGACAATTTTGTCTTTACGGAGATCACCTCGGCCAATGACGGGCAGTTCTCCTTCTCTCCGACCAGCGACATCAATGTGACGGTGGACAATGCCGCAACAGGCACCTATGCCCTGACGCTGAGCAATCCTGGCGGCGCTCCCGTCAACTATCGCCTGGTGCCGTATTACGAGTTCACTCCCAACACCACGTCAACGGGATCGCAGGAGCTTACCCGCGCCGGAACGGAGTACACGGGTGTGCTCTTCAACAACACGGAAGCTATCCAGGTGGCCGCAGGATTCACCGCCGAGGAGGTCGTGTCCATGGACCTGGTAGGCAAGCAAATCAATGCCATTAATGTGTCCATCAATAATAGCGACTATATAAACGTTGCTAAGATTCGCATCTACGACATGGGAGGCATTTTGGTCGATGGCCCTGGCGATATGGTCTATGAACAGAATTTTGTCCCTGTGGAGGGCGTGAATACAATCAATCTCACCACTCCATACGTGCTGAACGGTCGCGATTTCTGGTTCGGCATCTATTATGAGCAGGATCCGACGCAAACTACCCTTCCCTCCATCGGGCTCGACGACGCCGTCACACCACATCCGTATGGCAACTGGTACAAGACGGGTGTGGCGTGGAATGAACTCAATGGCAATCCCGACCTTACAGGCAACTGGATGCTTTCCGCCATTGTCGACGGCACCCCCATCGAACCCTGGATAACCGTTTCCTCCCCGTCTGGCACCATCAATGCGGGCGGACAAGTCACGGAGACCATAACATTTGTCAACCCGGATCATCCTGCCGAGTGTACCAAGACAGCCCACATTGCGCTCTATTCCAATGATATCACCAATCAAGAGAATGTCCTTGATGTCTCTGTCTCATTCCACACTGTCGGTATTGACGAAAACCAGATCATGCACATTTCTCTCTATCCCAATCCTGCCTCTGATTATTTGAAAGTCACTGGCGATGCAATCAATTGCGTCGAGGTTTTCGACATGAATGGCAAAATGGTGTGGTCTGCAAAAGGAATGGAAAGCGAATACGATGTGGATGTCCGCAACTGGTCTGTCGGCACATACATGGTGCGTGTGAACAACAGTGTTACGAAGAAAATTGTTGTGAAATAGGGAATAGTTGTATTCAGGCAAATTATGATAAAAAAAGAGGGACTCCGTTTGAAGCCCCTCTTCTTTTTTATTTCAGTCCTTCCCTTTCGAGGAGGGCGTCAAGTTTAGGCGCGCGTCCCCGGAAATCGGTGAACATCTCCATCGCAGGCTTGGAGCCGCCCCTTGATAGGATAGTCTCCAAATAGTGTCGGGCCACCACTTTGTTCATCACTCCTTTTTCTTTAAAAAGCGAGAAGGCGTCGGCTTCCAGCATTTCCGCCCACTTGTATCCGTAGTAACCGGCGGCGTATCCGCCCGAGAAGATGTGGTTGAAACTGGTACACATGCAAGCGTCGGGATGTGCGGGGAGCGTGGATAGCGGCGCAAAAACGCGTTGCTCCTCGGCGCGCACATCCATGTCGTTGCCGAACTCGGTGGTGTGCCAGTCCATGTCGAGGTAGCCGAAGCACAGTTGTCGCGCCGAAGCGTAGCCCGCCATGTATTGGCGCATCTTTTTGAGTTGCTTTACGTATGTTTCCGGAATAAGGTCGCCTGTCTGGTAGTGGTGCGCGAAAGTCTTGAGAAATTCCATTTCCACCGCCCAGTTTTCATTCAGTTGCGAGGGCAGTTCCACAAAATCATGCTGTGAATTGGTGCAGGACAAGGAAGCGTAATGCACATCGGAAAGCATGCCGTTCAAGGCGTGGCCAAACTCGTGGAGGAAAGTGGTGACTTCGTCAAAGGTGAGCAGCGAAGGACGCTTGGCCGTGGAGGGAGTGAAATTCATCACAAGGCTCACGAGCGGGCGCACGTCGTGTCCTTCTGCGTTTATCCACTGCTCACGGAAGGTGGTCATCCAGGCGCCACTGCGCTTGGTGGCGCGCGGGTGGAAGTCCAGATAGAGCACTGCCATGAAGCGGTCGTTTCGGTACACTTCGTAAACCTTCACATCCTTGTGGTAGACCGCAATGCTTGATGTCTCCACAAAACGCAGGTCATAGAGATGGGCGGCCAACGAAAAAATGCCGTCAATGACATTCTCGAGCTTAAAATAAGGCTTGAGTGTCTCGGCACTGAGCTGGAAGAGTGCGTCTTTTTGTTTTTCGGAATAATAGGAGAAATCCCAAGGTTGAAGCTCGCCTTCAAAGCCGAGGGCGTGTGCGTAGTCTGTCAGTGCGGACACCTCACGGCGGGCGGCGGGCAAGGAGTGTCTTTTTAGCTCGTCGAGCAGTTTGTAGACCTCTTCGGCGTTTTGCGCCATGCGATTGTGCAGCACATACTGCGCATAGTTCTCGTAGCCGAGCAAATGCGCGATTTGCTGGCGGCAGGAGAGAATCTGACGGATGTTGTCGCTGTTGTCGTGGGGGCCGCCGTGGGCGATGCAGCAGGAATGGTCGTACATCTCTTTGCGCAGGGTCCTGTCGTTGGCATAGGTGAGCACGGCGCGGCGGCTGGGATGGGAAAGGTCGAAAAGATAGCCTTCGAGCTTTTTGTCACGAGCCTTTTGGGCCGCTATCTCCATGTCCCCTTCGGGAATTCCCTGCAGGCGTGCCGCATCGGTGACATGCAACTGCCACTCATTGGTGGCGGCCAAGGCGTTCTGCCCGAACTGCAGGGTCAGGTTGGAGAGCCTGATGGAAAGTTCCTGGAAGAGGGGCTTCTTGTCGGCGGGCAGAGTGGCACCGTTGCTCTCGAAGGCATCGTATGTCAGTTTCAGCAACATGCGGTCTTCGCCCGAAAGGGTGTCCAGTTCATGTTCGTACACTTGGCGCACACGCTCGAAAAGCGTGTCGTCGAGATATAGTTCATTGTAATATTGGGTGACCATCGGTTGGATGGTGTTGGCCATCTCCTGCATCTCGGGTGTGGCATCGCATTCGATGAGATTGAAGAACAGTCCGGCGGCTCGGCCCAGCGTCTCGCCAGTGCGGTCAAGGGCTGCAATGGTATTTTCGAAAGATGCAGCCTCCGGATTGTGCTTGATGCGCTCCACCTCTTCACGTGCCATCTCAATGGCAGCGGTGAAGGCCGGCACGTAATGTTCCGGGCGGATGAGGTCAAAAGGAGGGGTTGCGTAAGGTGTGCCCCACTCTTGCAGGAGGGGGTTGGACAGGTTGGGATCTTGTGTGGTCATGTGGAAAATGTTATTGTTTAATCGTAGCGACGACCATGGCGGCAATGCCTTCGCCTTGGCCGGTGAACCCCATGCCCTCGTTGGTCTTCGCCTTGATGGAGAGATTGGCGGGATCTATGTGAAGGAGTTTTGACAGGGTGGTCGTCATCTCGTCGATGTATGATTTCATCTTAGGTTTCTCCAAAACAAGGGTGCAGTCCACGTTATGGACGTTCCAGCCTTGTTGGTAAAGCAGATCCACCACTTGGGTGAGCAGGCATGTGCTGTCAATGTTGGCGTATGCGCCGTCGTTGTCGGGAAAGTGTGTGCCGATGTCCTTGAGGGCGGCGGCCCCAAGAAGGGCGTCACAAATCGCGTGAATGAGCACGTCGCCGTCGGAATGGGCATGCAAACCTAATTCGTAGGGAATGTGTATCCCACCCAAGACAAGCGGTCTGCCTGCCGTGAAACGATGGGAATCGTATCCTATGCCCACGCGGAAATCCTTGTCCATATTATTAGCGGAGACGGCCTTGTTGTTTGATCTCGTCCTTGTTGAAGGATGTGAAATCGAAGGAGAGGGTGAAGCGCAGCGTGTTGGATAATGGGTGCTTCTGTCCGTTGGTGGTGAACAAATAGGCCACGTCGATGTTGAAGACGTTGTATTTGATGCCTGCGCCAATGGTGAGGAACTGGCGGTTGCCTTTGTATTTGCTCTCGTGGAAATATCCGAGTCTCACAAAGAAGAGGTCACGATAGCTGTACTCCGCACCCAACGCCCATGCAATTTCGGCCATTTCTTCGCGGAAGACGCTGCCGGTGGCACCGTTCTGTCCGATGCCCGGGGCGTCGTAAAAGGATTGGATCATGCCCTGTGGCACGGAGACGTCCGGATCCTTGCCCGACAGGATGATCGGGTTGTTATATTCGTCGTATAAGATGCGTCCCGTGATGGAGTCGGTGGCGTACACGGGGTTTGTCGGTACTAACAACTTGTTGACTTCGCCTGTGATGGCCAGCTTGTTGTAGCTGTCGAAGCCCATTTCGTAGCCTAAACCGAGGCGCAAGTTTGTGGGCAGGAAGTCACGGCGAAGCGTTCCCGAAGAGTAGGACATCTTGTTACCCATGTTGGAAATACATAAACCTGCACGCAATGTGCTGCTTTCCAGGTTTTTCGCTTTGAAATCCTGCTCGTAGAAGAAGGAAAGGTCGGCAGCGCCTGCAAGACCTGCATTGGTCTCCTCACCCGCTACGTATTGGCCGGCTGTGAGGTTGGAATAAATGAAACGGGGTGTCAACGCGATCGAAAAATGGTCCACCAACTTGCGTGAGTAGGTGAAGTCGAGAGCGAACTCGTTGGGATTCTGCTCGGAAATCATATTTCCCTGGTCGTCGGTGAACTGGATGTCACCTAACGAGAAATAACGCAGCGAAAAGGCGATGGCATCCATTTCTGTAATGCGCCAGTAGGAGCTGAGATAGGCTAAGTTGATGTCGTTGACTAAATTGCGCAGCCAAGGGCTGTAGGAGACGCTGACACCGAAGGTGTTCTTGTTGAAGACGTATTTGGAGGGGTTGTATGCCTGCGAGTTGATGTCGGCGGAGGTGGCGCAGCCCATGTCGCCCATGCCGCCAGCGCGCGAGTCGGGCGCAATATTGAGGAATGGCACTGCCGTGGTGATGGTGTTCAATTCCTTGCCGCCAAGCTGGCTCGGATTAATGGATTGAGCATTAAGTTGCTGTGAGATAGTGAATAGCACGATCAGTGCTGGGAGGAAAACTTTCTTTTTCATGTCGATGATGTACGTTTCTCTTTTCTTTAACACAAAAGATGGTAACGTGTGATTTCTAACTTTATTTTTATACAGAAAAAATTTTTTTCAAAAAAATGATCTATATAGGCGACCTATGCGTCGGTTTTACAAAATCACCAGCTTCTCCACAACTTCGGCTGTTGCATTTTCGCTGTTTCGGACGCGCAACTTGTACATGTAGACACCCTTGCCAATCTTGTCGCCATAGTCGTCGAGGCCGTCCCAGGGGATGGCCATGCTGCGGTTGCCCTCCAGATACTGTGAAGTCGTGATGGTTTTGACGAGTTTGCCCGAGATGGTGTAAATCTGTACCTGGATATCGAAAAGCCCGCCGTTTTGGTTGTGCTCGAAGAAGAAGTCGGTGTGCGTGGTAAAGGGGTTGGGGTAGTTGAGCACATGGCTGAGTGTCAGCTTTGTGTCGGAAACAACCTCGAACTCGAGGGTGCTTTCCGAAGGGTTATTGTTGATATCCCAGGCGCGGACCAGCAGGGAGTGTTTGCCGACGGCAAGGTCGTTGAGACTATAGCGTGCCGTGCCGGAATTGGAACTGTCCTTGTCGTTCTGGAAATAGTCGTTGAGCACGATTTGCGATTCGGAGGCGTTGTCGAGGATGGCCGTGAGGTCGTGTCCGATGCCGTTGCCCGTGGTGTTGATGCCGAAGTTGTCATGCACCTTGACGATAAGAGTGGGGTCGGGATTTACGATACCGCCGTTGACAAACTGTTCGTCGTTGAGATAGAGCTCGATGGTGGGCCCCTCTTTGTCGTCCACGCCGTTGGTGTCGGTGCCGCCGATGATGAATTCCGTAAATGCACCCGCGCCATCTTGGTTCTGACTGCATGCATAGTAGCTGATTTTGCCCGCGCCGTAGTCGTAGTCAATGTCCTTGGGCACATAAAAGGAGAAGCTGAAACGACCGTCTTTCACGCTGTTGTTGCCCTTGAAGAGGATGCTTTTTTGTTGCTGGAAGTCGAATGGTGGACTACTGGGGTCGTTGGATAGAGTCGTCACGGTGACGGCCTTGTCGTAGACGGAGGGGTACACCGAGCCGTTGAAATTCGTGAGGGTCTGGCCGTTCTCGTCGACAACACGTCCACTGACGCTCATCAGGGAGAGTGCGCGTATAGTGTCTTGTTGCTCTCCGACCGCTTTGTGGTTGATAGAGTCGGTGACGATGCGATATTGGGGGATGGCCAATGGCATGGAGGGATCCCCTAAAAGTACGAACATGGCCAACGAGGTGGAATTGCCGCCGTATGAGTTCTTGGCGCGTCGCTCTATGTCGCCGATGGTTGGGTAGTGCCCGTCCGTGGTGGAGAACATTGTGTTGAAGATGTGGCGTCCGTAGGCGTTGTTGGGCGACGACCATGCCTCGCGTGTGGCCGTGATGATGGCGCTCACGCCGCCGATCCCGCTGAACAGCACCATGTCCGCAGGCGAAAGCACAGGCCGGTCGTAGAAACCGAATGTGCAAGACAACGTCAACATCGCCGGCAAGTTGTATTTGTTGTTCCAGCGGTTGATGTCGGAGTTCTCGATAATGCGCTCGGCAGCCCAGCCGTCTTTGCCGCTGTGCCCGATGTAGGTGAAAAACAGCGAACCACGGTTCATGCGGTTGTTGATGGCTGCCGTGACATCGGGGTAACGCTGCCCGCCTGCATTGGAAATTTGCTGGAAGGCATCCAAGTAGATTTTGTCGAAGTTGATGTTGGGGTTGGTATTTTTCACAATAGTCGAGAAATTGTCCGCATTGGAAAGGAAGTCGTTGTACTCTTCGTCATCGGCCACGAAAGCCATCATGTTGCGCCAGTCTCCGAAATTGGAAATCTGCGTGGCGTTTTCACTCACTAAACTCTTGTGCTGTGTGTAGTTGATGCTCTTTTCCACGGCGTTTCGGGCTTGTGAGACCGTGCTGCACGGGAAACGGCCAATGGAGATGTCGTAAAGTCCGTAGGTGGAGTTTCCCTCCTCGTCGTCGAGTAGGCCGAAAGCGTCGTCATTGGCGTAGAAACTGATCTCGGAAATGGTGCTGCCGTCGGAGTGCCCTTGATAGTTTGGCACGAAAATCTCGGTGCCGCTGACCCTGCCCCGATAGTCGTAACAAGGCCGGCCCACCAACAATAAGTATTTGGGGTATTGCTTGTTGCTGCGGTCGTAGATCATCTTCATATAGTCGCGGATGGCGATGGGATCCTGCGAGCCGCTGGAAAATTCGTTGTATACCTGCTGGATAGTGGCCACATGGACGGACAGGCCGTCGTTTTCGCGACGGAACTTGGCTAATTCGTTGGCTTGTGCGAGAAATTTGGAATGGGTGACAATCACCATGTCCACATTGCCCGTGGCATGCAGGTTCTGGTTCTCGACGGCACCGCCGCGTGTCACACTGAGGTAGGATGTGCCGTTGAAGGCATAGAAGTGGCGCAGGGAGTCTGTGCGGACGGTGAATCCGTATTGGCCGTTGTCTTGCGTGAGCACCTGGCGCGTGGTGCGCGAAGGGTCCGTAACATCCCAAACCACAGTGTTTCCGTTCGCGTTGGCAATGTTGAATCGCGTGACGCTGCCGGCACCCACGGTGCTGGTGTTGCAGAATGGAAACTGCGCCGAATGCATCGTCAGCCGGCATGGAATCTCAATCTCAATCCAGTCGAGGTAAGCTGCGGAGGAGGTGGTCGGCTTACTGTAGCTCAATGTTACGTTTAGGGTTGAGGAACTTGGCGTGAAGGTGAAATCATTACGGCTCATGGTGGCAATAATGTTGCCGCTGATGGAGGGGAAGTGCAGACTCCCCGCGCTGGTGCCGTTGACGGTTATGCTCATGGAGGAGTGTGCACTCGAGGCGCAGGCCCCGGCCACGGAAATCCGCGATGGCACGGACTCATACCCTGGCACGGAAAATGTGTAGCTGCGCTCCGTGGTGGCATCGAAAACATCCCCAAACCACTCTTTGCCCGATTCGCCGAAATTGTGGCTGTCTGTCTCGTAAAAATCGTAATGCGTGTATCTGCTCACAGTGACAGTGGGGGTCAAGGCCCCATCGTTGCTGTTTTCCACGCGTTTTTTTGATCCCACGCCCGGCGTGGAGGTGACAAAATACCACGAGACATCAGAGTAAAGGTTGGTGGTGTGGGAGAACTGGTGCAAGTCGGGTTGATAGGTCCAGGAATGCGGCGACTGGCCGTAAAAGATGAAGTAGTCGCCTGCGTTTATCGTGCCGTCGTTGCCGTCCACGATGGTGATGGGCAGTTCCAACAGGTCATCGGTTCGCGGGGTGGCGTTAGCCTCCGGCAGCATCTTGCCGCCATTGCCGAACAACGCTATCTGCGACGATGAGATGGGCGTGGGCATGCCCATTGCGACAAGGTCTTCGTAAGTGACTTTGTAGATGCCTGTCTTCTCTACGGCGAAATTGTACCATTGCCCGGATGCGAGCACAGACTGCGTGGCGTGGCTTTTGCTGTCGTGGTGAGAGGTTGTTCCGCTTGCGGCTGTTTTGCCTTCCAACGTTATGGTTGCCGAAACGACCCGCCGGTATTGGCCGTCGCCGACCTCCACAATGGGGATAAACGACAGCATCAGGTACGTGGATGTGCGCGCATGTGCGGAGTGAGCTTGTACGTCAAGAGTGCGGCTGTGATAGTTGGCGGGCACGAGCGCCGCGTCACTCGCGCTCATTGCCGCATACTCGACGTTGGAGACCGTGATGTCATACTTGTCGTAGAATTGTGCGATCGGAATTTGTTCGTAATAGGAGGGCAAGGTGGGAAAGGAGAGGGGATAGACAGCTCCGTCAAAATGGAGGAATTCGCGTGTCTCGTCTTCGGAAATGGTTCGGACAATGTTGTCACCCCAAGAAAGAACCACTTTTTTCTCGATTCTTTGTCCTTGAATATGAGATACTTGCAGAATGAATGCAAAAAAAATGCAGCAGTATGCCCAAGATTTATTCGTCATTTGTCGTTGTTTTAAAAAATGCACGTGTGCAATTTTCCAAACGTTTTTCCGTTGTGATTATTGCCGTGCTCGTAATTATAAAAATTAGGGTTGCAAACATAATAAATATTTTTGTATTTTTGCCCGCTATAAAACACAGTACGCTATGCAGAAAAGAATCCTCATACTATTGGTTGCCCTGCTGGGATTGTCCACAGCGCGGGTTCAGGCGCAAGACCCCATGTTTTCGCAGTTCTACGCCAATCCGCTCTTCCTCAACCCCGCCATGGCTGGCACGAATATATGTCCTCGTCTCGCTTTCAATTTCCGCGACCAATGGCCGTCAATGCCGGGCACATTTCTGACTTACGCCGCTTCATACGACGAGCATTTCGACAAAATCTATGGCGGTATCGGCGTGCAGTTCTGGGGTGACCGTGCGGGCGAAGGTGGCATTCTCAACACCTACAACGCAAGCCTGATGTACTCCTTCAAGGTCAAAGTGTCCAAGAAATTCAACATGCGTTTCGCCCTGCAAGCCGCATTCCAAAACAAATCGCTCGACTGGACAAAACTCACCTTCGGCGACATGATCGACCCAAGATATGGTTTCGTGTATACGACCAACGAGAATATCGGGAACTACATCAATCAGATTAACACGCTTGACTTTTCCTTTGGATTCTTGGGCTATACCCCGCATGTGTACTTTGGCTTCGCAGCCAAGCACATCGCAACGCTCAGCCTCTCGTCGTCCTCAACCCCCTATAGCTTCCTCACCGGCAATGCCGACGGCAAGTTCTATGACATGTTGAAATTCACCGCCCACGTGGGTGCAAACTTCGACCTTAAGCGCAAGAGCAAGAAAGAGACCTCCTTCGGCGATATCTCCATCAGCCCCAATTTCATCTTCGAACACCAACTGGGCTTCAATTATTTCAACGAGGGCCTCTATATGAAATTCTATCCTTTCACTCTCGGTGTGTGGTTCCGTCATGGACTCATATACAAGTACAACGATTTTGTGCGTGACGAAAATGGCACCATCGTGAGAGACACCCTTGGTATCCCACAAATGCAAATCTCCAAGGCGTTTAACACCGATGCTCTTATTTTCATGTTCGGGCTTGAATACAACATGTTCAAGATCGCGTATTCCTATGATTTGACTATCAGCAGACTGGCCAGCGCCACTACCGGTGGCAGCCACGAGGTCTCCCTCCAACTGCTCCTGCCTTGCCCCAAGAAACGCAAGGCCATCAAGGATCTCAAGTGCCCGTCATTCTAATCGTAAAATCAAACAACTCTTTTCATAACGATATTAAACAACTTTCATAATGAATAAGATAACAAGATTCACAAACCTTTTGCTCATCATCGGCCTCATGGCCATGATGTCATCGTGCAAGAAAGAAACATCCCCCACCACAGGATGGAAATACAATGACGCCAAGAATGGCGGCTTTGAAGTGGCTCCTTTTGAGGAACAAGCTACGGGTCCAGGACTGGTCTTCATTGAAGGCGGTACTTTCGTGATGGGCGCCATGGAAGAGGATGTGATGAAAGATTGGAACAATTTGCCCCGCCGCGTGTCTGTGGCCTCTTTCTATATGGACGAATGCGAGGTGGCCAACGTCGACTATCTTGAATATCTCTATTGGCTGGAAAGAGTCTTCGTGCCCCAGGACTTGAAAGTGGTCTATGACAACGCCCTCCCTGACGAGAACGTGTGGCGTGACCGCCTCAGCTACAACGAACCAGATGTGGAGTACTACTTCCGTCATCCCGCCTATAGACATTATCCCGTCGTGGGCGTCAACTGGCTGCAGGCCACCAACTATGCCGCATGGCGTACCGACCGCGTCAACGAACAAATCCTCGTGGATCGTGGCTATGTGGAGTTCGCCGAAACCCCGACTGCCGAAGGTTATTTCAACACCGATGCTTATCTCACGTATGAGACGTACGAGGCCGAGGGCGAAAAACGACTCAAATACATTTCCTCCGGTGAATATCGTAATGTCAAAATGGAAGACGGTATCCTGCTGCCCAAGTATCGCCTGCCGACCGAAGCGGAATGGGAATACGCCGCATACGGACTTATCGGCAACACGCTCAACGAACGCGTGCTCGAACGTAAGATCTACCCGTGGAATGGTCAGCAAATCCGTACCGAAGAGAAAAAATACTACGGCGACATCATGACGAACAACCGTCGTGGCCGTGGTGACCTCATGGGTGTCGCAAGTGCCCTTAACGATGCCGGCTTCAAGACCAAAGAAGTCCGCTCCGACTGGCCCAACGACTATGGCCTTTATCAAATGGCTGGTAACGTCTCCGAGTGGGTTATGGACGTCTATCGTCAGGCATCCCACGACGATGTGACGGAATACAATCCGTTCCGTGGCAACTACTTTGAAACAAAGAAATTGTTGGAAGATGGAACTGTCGCAGAACGTGACAGCGTGGGTAGAATCCCCATGGTTCCCGTCTCCGATTTCAAGAACGACAGACGTCGTAACTATCGTGCCGCCGACAACCGCAACTACGCCGATGGCGATTGGCAGTCTCTGCAGAATATGGATGACTGGAAAAACGCCGTCAAGTCTTCTGATGCTTCCGATGCAACTGACATCATGTACCGCAAGGAACTCAACGCTGCCTACAGCTATTCCCTCGTAGGTGACCACGCCCGTGTCTATAAGGGCGGCTCCTGGCGTGACATCTCCTATTTCTCTGCTCCGGCTTCCCGTCGTTATCTCGATGAAGACGAAGCCACGGACTATATCGGATTCCGTTGCGCTATGGCGCGTGTCGGCTCCCAAACCCAAGGAAAATAACAATATATAATATAGTATAAAGAACAAGGCCGCCTCGTAAGAAGCGGCCTTGTTCTTTATACTGGATTATTGTTCAATCTGGTTATTTGTCGGAGGACTCTTCCCGGACTTTGAATCTGAAAATTTCCTCTTTGTCAGCATAGATGATCAACACACTGTCCTTGATGCTGAATGAGGTTATGTTCTCTTTTAGTCCTTTGAGGAAAAGACGTTCGGTATCCATTTGAGGACAGAGCTTCTTCGTGGCGCCCGAGAATTCCATCTGGAGTTTCTTTTTCTTCTGATAATACTTACCGAAAAAGGTGTTACATCCCAGGTTCCCACTGAATTGTCCTTCGTTGTTGAACACAAGGTGAGGTTGTGACATGTATGTTTCCGGGTCAATAGGCTTTTGGTATATGGATTCCAAGTACCATACGGTGTTGACCAGGGAAATTTGTTTTCCTTCGGCCGCTTTTTTGGATGTTTTGCAACCTGCAAGAGCCAGTACGATAATGGCCGCAATGGCCAGAAGAAGTAGTTTTTTTGTCATGATTCGGGATTATGGTGGAACTGAAGATTGATTTGTTCAATATAGTTGAGGATCTCTTCCTTGCCTTTGCCTGTTTCAGCCGACGAAAGCAGCCGGAACGGCATTTCTTCCCACTCTTCGGCCAGCTTGTTGTAAAATTTCTGCACATTGCTCTGCACCTTGGCCTGCGACACCTTGTCGGTTTTGGTGAAAATAATCGAAAAGGGTATGCCGCGTTCACCGAGGTTGGAAATGAAGGCCAAGTCTATTTTCTGAGGTTCCAGTCGGGAGTCGATGAGGACGAAGACGAGTTGCAGGTTCTCGCGTTTTGTCAAGTAGTCGTCGATCATTTTCTGCCATTTTTCGCGCATGGCTTTGGATATGGAGGCATAGCCGTAGCCGGGCAGGTCAACCAGATACCAGTCCTTGTTGATGAGGAAATGGTTGATGGTTTGTGTTTTGCCGGGTTTTGAAGAAGTTTTCGCCAACTTGCGGTTGTTTACCAACATGTTGATGAGTGACGACTTGCCGACGTTGGAGCGTCCGATGAACGCATATTCGGGCAGGTCGGGGACTGGACACTTGCGCCAGTCTACCACGCTTTGCAGGAAAGTTGCACTCTTGATGATCATGTTTATCGTTTGGCCAGCCAGGAGTTGGGGTTGAGGTATGCGTCGCCCTTCCAGATCTCGAAGTGCAGCTCGTATGTGTTGGTGGTGGGATTCTTGCCTATGGTGCCAAGGGTTTGCTTGGTGGTCACCTTGTTGCCTTTGCGCACGTTGATGGTCGTGAAGTTCTGGTAGATGGTGCAATACTCGCCGTGTCGCACAATGACCACTTTGGAACCATCCACGTCCATTACGGTGATCACCTCGCCATCGTAGATGGCTCGGACGGGTGTGCCTGCGTCGGTCAGGATGTTGATGCCGTGGTTCTCGATGAGCACGGAGGGAACGTCGGGATGGGCGTAGCTGCCGAAGTCAGCCACCTTGGCGCCTTTGGCCACGGGCCATGGCAATTTGCCCTTGTTGCTGACGAAGGAGTTGTTGAGGGTTTGTTCCTCCGGCGTGAGGAGTATGGTGGCGTTGGCGCGGGTGCTGGTTGAGGTGCTGGTCGCTGGCTTGGACGCCGTGGATGTCGAACTGCTTGACTTGCCCTTGTTCTTCGCGGCCGCTTCGGCGGCACGCTTGGCGTTGGCTGCCGCAATCTCAGCCTTGATGGCCTTCTGAATGGCGGCGTCAAGGTTGCGACGCTGACGCTGCTTCTCCTGCAACTGGGCTGTCAGCTGCTGCGACTGCTTCTTGAGTTGCTCCGAACTGCGGGTCTTCTCCTTGCGGTCGCTCTCTAACTTTTTGATTTCGTTCTCTTTGCCGGACAGAAGCGTCAGTTTCTCGTTTTTCAAGGCGATGATCTGTTCGTTTTTCTCCTTTAACTCAGCCTGCGTCTTTTTGATTTTGTCAGCCTGGCTGCGCACATTGTCGGAAAAGACAGTGTAGAAACGCATCCTGCGGAACATCTGCGAAAAGTCGTCGGATGCCAGGATGAAGGTGACGCGATCCATCAGGTTTCGGTTGCGGTAAGCCATGTAAACCACTTGCGCGTAGTCGGATTTCATGTACTCCAGCTTCTTCTGCAAGTTGAGGATTTGCTGCTGGTTTTGCTCTTGCTCCTCTTCCATCAGCATGATCTCTTGGGAAAGAGTTGTTATCAGCTTCTCGCGATTGTTGATTTGTTGGCGCAACATCGCGATTTGCTGCAATGAAGCCTTCTGGTTTTTCTGGTTCTTCTTGATCAGGTTCTGTGTTTCGGCAATTTCCTTCTCGATCTTCTGCTTGTCTTGCTTGAGCTGTTTGCTGCTTTTTTGCGCTTGTGCATCAGGCGCGACCCATATTCCCCAGAATAAAAATGTCAGGAGAAAGAACTTCCTAATGTTTGCTTGGGAAAATTTCATAACACACCTTTTTTAACTTGCAAAAATAGGTTATTTTATCCTTTTCAATAGAATAAAAATCACATTTTATCAACGAATATTTGTTGATTTTATTGGATGCAAATGCCCTCCACCTAAGTCTAATCGTATTTAAAAAATAATCGGTATCAGTAGCTCTACGATGAGGGCGGTGAGCACGGCGACGAGGGCGACGCGCACCAGTCCGCGGTCTTTCCAGGCTAACACGATGGCGACCATGGTGGCGATGGCGGCGGAGACGAAGTGGGGTGAGCTGGCGCCCGCGGGCGTGGTCGAGTACAACACGTCGGGAAACGTCATGGCCGACAGCACACAAAAAGGGATGTAGTAGAGGAAATCCTGCACCCACTCGTTTTCCAGTTTGCGGCGCACGAACCCGATGGGGACAACACGGATCAGGTAGGTGGTCAGAGCCATGATGAGCATGGCGATTCCGACGTTTTCGAGGCTACACATGGGCACCTCCTTTCAGCATGCGTCGACGGAAACGTTTGATCTCCTTGATAGAGGCGCAGAGTGCGGCACCCAAGATGGCAGCCACGATGATGGCCCAGCCGCCGCCCCCGCTTTTGGAGAGCATGTTGATGCCGGGCACATACTTGAAGATGCAGGAGAGCAGTGCCGAGACAATCACGGCGATGGCCACCTTGCGACCCTTGCGCGCCGGCGGGATGATGATGGCGATGAACATGCAGTAAAGCGCGATGCCAAAGCAACCCTGCAACATCGGGCTGAGCAGGCTTGACGCCACAGCGCCCAGCAACGTGCCCGTGGTCCAGCCGATGATAGGAGTGGTCATCAACCCCCCGAAAAATGGGAAACCGACATCCTCCTTTTCCATGGCGGCCAAGGCGAATACTTCGTCGGTGATGCAGAACGCCATGATCGCACGTTTGTAGAAGGGCAGGTCTGGCGCCACCTTCTGTGACAGCGATAGCGACATCAGCATATAGCGCAGGTTGATGACGAGCGTAGTGATCACCAATTCGATGTAGGGTGCTCCGCCCTCAATGAGGCGGATGCCTGCAAACTGTCCCGCAGAGGCCATGTTTGTCATCGATATGATGGTGGCTTCCAATGGGTTGAATCCCATCTTCACCGCAATTAGTCCAAAGGTGAAAGAGACGGGAATGTAGCCCAAACAGATGGGAAAGCCCTTTTTTAAACCTCTAACAAACTCATTCATAAACCGTTGCTGTTTCCTAAAAGCGGGGCCAAAGATACAAAAATATTCGTTGAGCCGATGTGCGCGTGCGAGCCAGTGGGTATAGGCCCTTGGCAGAACCTACCGAACCCGTAGCCGTTGTCCCTCCACGATATGGTCGGCGTTTTGGATGTTGTTCAGTTTCAGGATGGCTTGCATGGTGGTTCCGTATTTGGAGGCGATGCGATATAGGGTCTCCCCTTTTTGCACGACATGATACTCTTCTTCGCCATCGAAGGCACGTTGCAACGAGGGGACCTCATGGTCTTCCTCAGGGGTTGCGACAGGTTGTTGCGGCGGCGTGGGTTGATCTTTCGGCTTGGCTGGTGCCGTAGTCGTGTTCGTCTGCGGCTTGGCGGGGACAGCAGTCTTGGTACCTGTCTCGTCCAATGGTGTGACGTTGAGGTCCGAGGGTGAAAGCACCAAAGTGTTGTGGGAAAGTGTTTCGTTGTCGAAGTCGATGATGGCCTGGGGGTCGAAGCACTCGTTCATGAATCGTGTCTCGAAATGGAGCGTGTAGTCCTTGACATTCCCGCTGTTGCCCGTCTGTCCAATGACATCGCCGGCATTGACGATCTGACCGGGCTTAACGCACAACTTGTCCAAATGGGCATAGACTGTCTCGATGCCGTTGTAGTGGCGTATAGTGACCAACAATCCATAGTCGCCGTAGGGACGGGCCATACGGACCACACCGTCAAAGCAGCTTTTTACAAGTGTTTGCGGTTCCACTTTGAGATCCACACCCGTGTGGAAAACACCTTTTTTGTCGGGGCCGTAGGATAGGGTGATATCATCGAACACGCAGGGCAGTGCAAAGGGGTTGTTGCCAGCCTGTATGAGGATGAGCATCAGTCGGTCGTTGACAAAAGGAATGTCGAGGATGCGGCTGCGCAAGTGGTTGACATCCCAATATCGGTCGTAAAGTTCGTATGAGGGGATTTGGTAGGTTTCGGAAATGGAGGGGTAGGAGGCTAATCGCACTTGGTCGGGGTTGAAGACGGTATGTGCCGTGTCCTGTAAGGCGGCATTCTGTGATCGCGAGGTTACATCGACCGTTTGGGCCGCCAGCAGCGAACAGATGGAGCAGAGCGCAAGTAGCGTGAAGATTCGTCTCATGGCTTTATTGGTGTTTTAAATGGTCGATGATGGAGGTGGTGGAAAAACCTTCCACTAAGGGGATGGTGCATGTCTGTCCGCCATGTTGCCGCACAAAATCGGCTCCGACGATGTTGTCCACATTGTAATCACCTCCTTTGACTAACAAGTCGGGTTTTACTTTGCAGATGAGGTTATAGGGCGTGTCCTCCTCAAAAAAGGTTACGTAGTCCACCACTTCAAGAGCGGCGAGTAGCAATGCCCGCGCGTTTTGGTCATTGACAGGCCGTTCGGGGCCTTTGAGTCGCCGCACGGAGGCATCGCTGTTGAGCCCGACCACAAGCAGGTCGCCCATTTGCCGGGCCTTGGCCAAATAGGTGACATGGCCGGCGTGCAGAATGTCGAAACAACCGTTGGTGAAGACAATCTTCTTTTGGTGCAAGATCGCCTCGTTTTGAACGAAATAGTCTTGCGGTACTATTTTTTTTGTGATATGTGCCAGGAAATCGGTCATCTTTCGGCAGTTTCAGGGATGTTTTTGTCTCTTTTCTTTTTGTGGAAGGAGGCCAGGACGAGGGATGCCAAGCCGAGCACAAGGGCGATGACGGTTTGGAGTACCCAGCCAACCCAACCGCCGGCCAAGCCTTGGGTGTAGGGTACGCCGTACATGAAGACAATACCCGCGACAATCAATGGATAGGAACCGAGACCGCCTTGGGAGATCATGAAGGCGATTGTGCTGAATATGAGCACGGAGTAGGCAGCGCCCGGGCCGATGTGCCGCAAGAACGGGAAGGCAAGGAAACAGGAATAGGTGCCTAAGAAATAGAACACCCACATGAGAAGGGTCCAGAAGATATATCGCCATGGATGGGGCAGATCTTTGATCGAGATGAAGCCGCGCCAGATGCCGGTAAAGAATTCGCGCACTTTCATGAAAAAGGGCACGCGCATCCACCATTTGCGGGTCAGGCGAAAGATGATATAGAACGCGATGATGACGGCAATCAAGATGTAAATGAAATAGTTGCCGAGAAGGGAAAGCCCCTTTTGCTCCAACAGGGCGCGGAGTGTCAAATTATTGGCATGATCCACGATAAGATTGTTGAGGAGCTCCATGTTCATGCCGATGGCGATGAGCAGCATGAAGAGCCAGCAAAGCAGGTCTACGGCACGTTCCGTGAGAACTGTGCCCAATGTCTTTTGAAAGGGCACGTTTTCAAAACGTTGCAGGAAAGAACAGCGCAAAATTTCACCCAAACGGGGCACGGCCAAGTTGGCCAAATAGCAGACCATCACGGAATAGAAGGTCATGGATAACCGCACATTGTATCCGATGGGCACTAACAGGATCTTGTTGCGCACAGCACGCGCCACGTCCGCCAAAATGGCAAACATGGCGGAAACCCCCAACATGCTCCAACCCAAAGGGTTGTTTACCAACTTGATGGCATCGAAAATCGTTCGCACATCCTCCTTGGTGAGCGATCGCACGGAGAGCCAGATGAAAAGAATGCCCAATCCCACGAAGAGCACTACTTGCAAGACGGATTTCACCGTGTTGCCGACATGCCTTGTGACTTCCCTGTTCTCCGTGTTTTTCACGTTATCCATATAGATTGTTAAAAAGCGTGCAAAAATACAAAAAAATGTTGTAGGATAACGCCTGTGTCACGCCGGCACAGGCCAAGTCGTTCATTCGTGCGTGAACCAAGGCTCTCGCATTGGCTCTAATGGTATTTTTTGTATCTTTGCGGCCTCATTAAAATGGCTATAGTATGTCAATTGTCGTAAAGAACGTCACCAAGGTTTTTGACACGCAGCGTGCATTGGATGATGTGAGCTTTGAGGCCAAGAAGGGCGAAATCGTCGGTTTCTTGGGCCCCAACGGCGCGGGCAAGACCACCATGATGAAGATTATCACCTGCCTCATCCCGCCTACCTCAGGAGACGTCACTGTCTGCGGACTGGACATTTGGAACGACTCCCTGGAGTTGAGGAAGCGGATAGGCTATCTTTCCGAAGCAAACCCGCTCTATTATGACATGTACGTGCGGGAGTTTCTCCAGTTCATCGCTGGCGTTCATCACCTCAAGGATGTCAAGGGCAGCGTGTCCGAAGTCATCGAGAAAACCGGTCTCGGTCTCGAACAACATAAGAAAATTGGCGCACTTTCACGCGGCTATAAGCAACGAGTGGGTATTGCACAAGCCCTCATCCACAAACCGGAAGTGCTCATCCTCGACGAGCCGACCACGGGTCTCGACCCCAACCAGCTTATCGAAATCCGTGGCCTTATTCGCGAATACGGCAAAGACCGCACCGTACTCCTCTCCACGCACATTATGCAGGAGGTGCAGGCCATGTGCGACCGCGTCGTTATTATCAACCATGGCAAACTTGTCGTTGACACACCCGTCTCCGACCTGCCAGACATTGCTGTGAAACTCGGCATCAAACACGCCGACGAACTTAATGCCCTCGGCATGGAGGAAATCTTCCATGCCCTCACCAACAAATAATGCCTATGAATCGAATACTACGACCTATGGTACGGCAAAAAGGCCGTTATGTGTCCGTGACTTTTGATGAGGCTTTCCACCTTGTTGCGGAGCGGCTTGGCCCAATGCCCGAGAATGATTGCCTGGTGATGACATCTGGCGATTACTCCAATGAGGAACTTTATTTGATGCAGAGGCTCGCACGCGCAGGCCTGCACACCAACGCCCTTGGCTCCTTCGACTACTACCGTCGTGGCACGTCTTTCTTTATCGACAAGAACGACATCGTACCTTTTGCAGAACTCTTCAGCTCCAGCTTTTTCTTCTGCATGTTCGGTGACCAAGTCCATGCACCTTCGCAGGATTTTGCCCGAAAAGTAGTGGAGACCAGACAAGAGACTCCGCACTATTATTTCAATACGCCTGAGACGCTGAACATCGTTGATTATGCCGCTTTTTTCAGAAGCCTCAACAGCTATCTCATTCGTCGCGACCTCGCGAAAGGCATTTATGTGAACGGGTTGGGCAAGCATTATGACGATTATAAAAAACGTATCCTTGAAGAGAACTATGACACGCTCTTGGCTGCCAATCAGTTGACAGACGAGGATGTCGCGTCGTTCACCACGATGTTGCGTGAAGCGCAAGCGCCCGTCTTCATAGTTTGGGAACGCTTGTTGGATGCGCGCGGCATCATTGAGCTTGAGAACCTCTGTATGTTGCTCGACATCCAGGCCAAGCCCGCATCCGGATTCTTGTGTTTGAAGGCTGAACTTAACTCCCAAGGACTGCACGACATGGGCATCTTTCCCGACGTCTGCGTTGGGGGGCGGTCTATGGATGAGAACAGCCGACAACTGTTACATGACATTTGCCAGAAGGAGGTGACGACAAGTCCAGTGGACATCCCCGCCCGCCTCGACAAACACGATTTCCAGGGTTGCCTTGTCTTTAACAGCACAGGTGCAGCGATGCCTGCAGAGGTACTTGAACAGGTTAGAGACAGTGCCTTCTCGGTGTTGCATACCGCTCATTGGGACGGCGAGTCCGCAGATTTCGACCTGCTTTTGCCAGCCGCATTGCCCGATGAGGTGCACGGCACCTTTACTGATTCCACGCGGGCGGCGCATACCTGCGAGCCCGCCAACAATAACCCGTTGCCGCTTGATAACCTGCAGCAACTGTCGCGCATGGGGCAGCTGCTTGGTTTGTCGCCCATAGACACACCATCCGAGGCTTTCTTGGAATATGTGTCCTTCTTTCAGGGCGGCTGCCGTAGCGAACTCAGACATTTTTTCAGATAACACACTTATTCACTCTTTTCACTAAAAAACATCAACTATGAATCCTGATTTTCTTACATCGGCCTTTAACATCTACCTGTGGGTGATGGTTGGTCTTGCCGTGGTCGTCTTCATCTCCCTCTACTTCGTGAATGCCGGCTACGGACAGTTTACGTCCAGCAAATGGGGCAAGAGCATCAACAACAAGGTGGCTTGGTTCCTTATGGAATTCCCCATTTTTTTAGCCATGATCATCATCTGGCTTTGCTCGCCGCATCGTTTCGATCTCGTGCCTATGGTCTTCCTGCTCATCTTCGAAATTCACTATTTCCAACGTTCTATCATCTTCCCTTGGCTGATGAAAGGCAAGAGCAGCAAAATGTCCTTGGCCGTGATGTTCATGGGCATTTCATTCAACATTCTCAATGCCATGATGCAGGGCTACTGGATTTTCTTCGAATCCTATAAGGTCAATTACCATGTGCTCGGACTTTCCTACACCGACACGGCGTGGCTCTGGTCGCCGCAGTTCATTATCGGTGTTTGCCTTTTCTTTTTGGGCTTCTATGTCAATTTGCGCTCCGATTACATCATTCGCCATCTGCGCAAGGACGACAACGACACCAAGCACTACCTGCCGCACGGTTTCCTTTTTGAGTATGTCACCAGCGCCAATTACCTGGGAGAGCTGATGGAATGGCTCGGTTTCGCCATCCTCACATGGTCCATCTCCGGTTTGGTCTTCTTCATCTGGACTTTCGCCAACCTCGTGCCGCGCGCCAACGCCCTGTACAAGAAGTATAAAACTGAGTTCGGCCCGGAAATGGAGGCCAAGAAGCTCAAGAGGGTGTTCCCGTTTGTGTATTAAACGCTTATAGAATTAATCTGTTAAAATGACTTTGATGATAGAGACTCTTTACGAAGAATACCTCCAGCATCCCGTTGTCTGTACTGACAGCCGAGCCATCGAACCCGATTGCCTCTTCTTTTGTCTGAAAGGCGAACGCTTTGACGGTAACCAATTCGCACTTCAGGCATTGGAGCAAGGCGCCGCCTGCGTGGTGACCGAGAATCCCGAATTGGCGGGAAACGAACACTGCATCATTGTGGAAGACTCTTTGAAAGCCCTCCAAGAACTGGCGCAGCACCATCGGCAGCAGCTTCACATTCCCGTCATAGGTATCACCGGCACCAACGGCAAAACCACCACTAAGGAGCTGGTGCACGCCGTGCTGCAGTCGCAGTTCCGCACCGCCTGCACCAAAGGCAACCTCAACAACCACATCGGAGTGCCTCTCACGCTGCTCTCCATCCGGCCCGATGACGAGATAGCCATCGTGGAGATGGGCGCCAACCACCCGGGAGAAATTGAATTCCTCTGCAACATCGCCCGTCCCACACACGGACTCATCACCAACGTGGGCAAAGCCCACATCGAGGGTTTCGGTTCCTTCGAGGAGATCATCCACACCAAAAAAGCCCTCTATCGCTCCGTCATCCGCGACAGAGGCACGCTTTTTGTCAATTTCAACGACCTGTATCTGCGCAACGACTTGGCCTACGATGCTGTGGTTTACTATGCCGAGGAGGGAGAGAACGCCATCACGGCGATGTCGCCTTTCTTGCGCATCAATTTCGCAGGCCGCCAGATCGACACCCACCTGACGGGCAGCTACAATATCTACAACTTCCTCGCCGCCGCCGCTATCGGCCGTTTCTTCGGCGTGACGGAGGAGCACATCGCACAGTCCCTGTCGGATTACACCCCCACCAACCACCGGTCACAAGTCAATACTATCGGTACCAACATCATCATCTCCGACTACTACAACGCCAACCCCACCAGTATGGAGGCCGCGTTGCGGAACCTTGCCTGTCTGGAGCATCCGCACAAGCGCGCCGTATTGGGCGATATGCGCGAGTTAGGGGCCATCAGCGAACAGGAGCACCGCCATATCATTGCCCTCTGCGAGGAACTGGGCATCGACGCCCTCTTCGTCGGACCCCAGTTCTGTGCCCTGATTCCCGAAAAGTCCTTTCCCACTACGGAAGTCCTCAACGAACACCTCAAACTGTATCCTATCCAGCAATCAATGGTACTTGTGAAGGGCTCCAATAGTATCCGTCTCGACAAACTCACGGCATTGCTGTCATGACACCTTATATCACGGGCGTTGGCATTATGTCGGGCACTTCGCTCGATGGCATAGACCTCGCATGGTGTGGTTTCTCGGAAGACGAACAAGGCCACTGGCAATACGAGGTGCTCAAGGCAGACACATTCCCTTATACGACCGACATGAAGGTGCGTTTGAGACGTGCCACGGAGCTGTCGGCCATAGAATATTGCCGGTTGGACGTTGAATTGGGCGGCTTGATTGCCGACTGCGTCAATGCGTTTGTTGGCGGAGAAGAGAAACCTGCTTTCATTGCCTCTCACGGGCATACGGTCTTTCATCAACCACACTTGGGCCTGACTACGCAAATCGGCAGCGGTGCGGTCATCGCTGCTCGCACGGGCATCCCTACGGTTTGCGATTTCCGTACCATGGATGTCGCACTTCATGGCCAGGGTGCGCCACTGGTTCCCATTGGCGATGAACTCCTGTTTGGTGACTATGATGCCTGCCTCAACCTCGGTGGCTTCTCCAATATCTCTTACAGGGAAAAAGGACAGCGTATCGCTTTCGATGTGTCACCGTGCAACATGCCTTTGAACCTGCTGGCTTCTAAAGTTGGTCTGGAGTACGACAAGGATGGGGAACTAGCTTCGGCTGGGGAGATTGTTCCTTCTTTGTTGCACGGCCTTGACATATTGGAATATTATGCCCAACCTGCGCCCAAGTCGTTGGGAAAGGAGTGGTTCGAACAAGAATTCCAGCCGCTGTTAGAACATAGTTTGGAGAGATACGACGTGGCAGATGCGTTGCGCACGGTCGTCGAGCATATCTCCGGCCAAGTGAGCGCCGCCGTCCCCGAGACGGTGCGCTCCATGCTCGTGACAGGCGGCGGCGCCCTCAATAAATTCCTGGTGCACGAGATCCGGAACTCGTGTGACTGCACAATCGTTGTTCCCGACATGTTCACGGTCCTATTCAAGGAAGCCCTTGTGTTCGCGTTTCTGGGACTCTTGCGTCTGCAGCATCGTGAGAACACCCTTCGCAGCGTGACCGGCGCCGACGTAAATAGTTGTGGTGGATGCATTTGGAGACCTTGAACTTTTTTTTTCAAAAAGATGTATGGAGAAACAATAAAATTGTTATTTTTGCCGTTCAAAAAATAGATTGTTTCATAACCCTAAAATAATACTGTTATGTTAACGAAGAAAAGCGACAAAGGAGACCTGGAGAATAAAAGAGGACTGTTTATTCTCGTTGGACTTGTGATTGTTCTGGGCTTGGTGTATGCAGGCTTTGAACTGTTTGCCACTGAAGACAAAGCACCCGCTTTCGTCTTGGAAGAGGATGACTTTATCGAGGTGAGAGACGAGGATGTCATCGCCACCGATCAAACGCCCCCGCCCCCGCAAGAACAACCCCAGCAGCAGCAGGAAGTGGTGCTCAACATCGTGGACGACAACATCAAGGTCACGAACGACATTGACTTCGGCCAGGATTTCTTCGAGGATGATGTCATTGCCGATGCACCCGACGAAGAGATTGTTATCGTCGAAGAAGAGACTGAGTCTGCTCCTCCCGTCTATTTCACGGAAGAGATGCCCGAGTTTCCTGGTGGCCCTGAAGCCATCAGTGCTTTCCTTATGAAGGAAATCCAATACCCGGAGGTGGCTCGTAACAACGGTATTACTGGCACTGTGCTCGTCGAGTTCGTTGTCGAAAAAGACGGGCGCGTCAGCAACGCCAAGGTGAAAGTACCCCTCTTCCCTGATTGCGACAAAGAGGCTGTGCGTGGTGTCATGGCTATGCCGAAGTGGAAACCCGGCAAGAACATGGGCAAGCCTGTCCGCTGCTTCTATCAAGTCCCTGTCACTTTCAGAATGTAAGCTGTGTGAAGGTTCAAAATCAAAGAATCTTACATTAAAGTTCATTCTGTAGAAATCCTCTAAAGGCACTTTCATTTCGATAGTGCCTTTTTTCTTGCCTATAGGCAAAGAAACGATACGATACAATAATATTTTCAGCAGGTGTTTTGTATCAAAGTAAATGTTACATTTGCAGACTATTCTGCTTGAAAAGTAAAATATTAATAATTAATAAAATAGATTATGAAACAGTTGATAGAATGCGTTCCTAACTTCAGTGAGGGAAGAAATCCCGAAATCATCGAACAAGTGGCGGATGTGATTCGCCAGGCCGAAGGCGTCACATTGCTTGACGTGGATCCGGGCGCCACCACCAACCGCACGGTCGTGACCTTCGTCGGCACGCCTGACGCCGTCGTGGAGGCGGCTTTTTCTCTGATTGCCAAGTGCCAGGAATTGATTGATATGCGCTACCATCATGGCGACCATCCCCGTTTTGGTGCTACGGATGTGTGTCCCTTCGTCCCCGTGGCCAACATCACTATGGAGGAGACGGCCGAGTATGCCCGCAAGTTAGCTGAGCGCGTCGGCAAGGAGCTGAATATTCCCGTCTATTGCTACGAGAATGCCGCCTTCGAGGAGAAGCGCCGCAACTTGGCCAACTGCCGTCAAGGCGAATATGAAGCGCTGAAAGAACGCATCACGACCAAGGAATGGAAGCCCGACTTCGGTCCCAACAAGTTCACGGAGAGCGTGGCCAAGAGCGGTGCCACCGCCATCGGCGCCCGCGACTTCCTCATCGCCGTCAACTACAACCTGAACACCACCTCCACGCGCCGCGCCAACGCCATCGCCTTCGATGTGCGCGAGAAGGGCCGCCCCAAGAGAGAGGGCAATCCTATCACTGGCAAGAAAGTGTTGGACGAGAAGGGTAACGTGGTGATGCTTCCGGGCACACTCAAGGGCACGAAGGCCATCGGCTGGTACATCGCCGAATATGGCATCGCACAGGTCTCCATGAACATCACTAACACCAACGTGACCCCGCTGCACATCGCCTTTGACGAGGTGTGCGACAAGGCCGCCAAACGCGGCGTGCGCGTCACGGGTGCCGAAATCGTGGGACTGGTGCCCAAGAAGACACTGATCGACGCCGCCGACTACTATTTAGCCAAACAGCACCGCTCGTTGGGCATCGATGAGAAAGAGAAGGTGAAAATCGCCATCAAGTCGATGGGCCTGGATGACCTGAAGCCCTTCAATGCCGACGAGAAAGTTATCGAATATCTCCTTGAGAAAGAAGACACCACCCCGAAGTTGGTCGATATGACCTGCACGGGATTCGCCAACGAGACGGCCTCCGAGAGTCCGGCTCCGGGCGGTGGATCCATCTCCGCCTATATGGGCTCCCTCGGCGCCGCTCTCGGCACGATGGTCGCCAACCTTTCCTCCCACAAACCCGGTTGGGATGCCAAATGGGAGTACTATTCCCAATGGGCCCAGAAGGGCCAGGCGTTGAAAGACACGCTACTCGCCCTTGTGGATGAGGACACCAACGCCTTCAACGTGATTATGAACGCGTTCGGAATGCCGAAGGGCACGCCGGAAGAGAAGGAAGCCCGTTCGCAGGCCATCCAGGATGCCACGAAATATGCCACCGAAGTGCCGATGCGCACCATCGAGACCTCCTTCAAGGTGTTCGAGATATGCGAGGCGATGATCAAGAAGGGCAACCCTGCTTCCGTCTCCGATGCCGGTGTCGGTGTGCTTTGCGCCCGCGCAGCCGTCCACGGCGCCTACCTGAACGTCAAAATCAACGCCTCCTCATTGAAGGACAAAGAGTGGGCCGAGATGATGATCAACAA
>DBYW01000035.1:0-12885 GCA_002311645.1 Bacteroidales bacterium UBA1176 | reverse complement strand
CTGATGAAAAAGACGGAGAAGGTGATCGGATAGGGAGACGTGAGACGTTTGTAGAGACGCGGCGCGCCGCGTCTCTACGGAACCGTTAATACAGGGAATGCCGCTGTGGAAATGCGCTTTGGCGCGGATTCACGGCGGCGTTTTTCTATCCACTGTTCACTAAAAATTGTATCTTTGCACTCTGAAATAAACTTGCCGAAATGAAGATATTAGTGGTACTTTCGCGTTTCCCGTATCCTCTTGAAAAGGGGGACAAGTTGCGTGCGTACCACCAAATCCGCTGTCTCTCTGAAAAACATGAGATTGTGCTTGCTGCGCTGCATGACAAGGAAGTGGAGGAGGAGGAATTGCGGCAAATACGACCTTTTTGCAAGAAAATTCACCTGTTGCGGCAAGGTTTTCTGCAAAAAGCGTGGAATGTAGGCCGAGCTTTTTTCAAAGGGCTGCCGTTGCAGTGTGGTTATTTTTACAGCAAAAAGAACCATCGAGCCATTGAACGCATCGTTCGTGACGAAAAGCCCGATCGTGTCTACTGCCAGCTTATCCGCATGGTCGAATATGTGAAGGATGTGCCGATTCACAAAATATTGGATTATCAGGATGTGTTTTCCAAGGGCATGTGGCGTCGGTATGAAAATGCAAACTTCCTGATGAAGCCTTTTTTCAAGATGGAATACCGGCGCGTGGCGCGTTATGAGGCGGCGGTTTTCGACAAGTTTGATGCCCGCACCATCATCACGGAGGTGGATCGTGACCTCATTCCGCATCCGAAACGCGACGAAATCGTGGTGGTTCACAACGGGGTGGATTTTGGACAGTTCCAGTATCAGGGTGAGCAGAAAAGTTGCGACATCATTTTCTCCGGCAACATGGGGTATGCGCCCAACGTGGATGCTGCTGAGTACTTGGCGAAAGAGATTTTTCCCTCGTTGCGTGCGCGTTTCCCCGGGCTGAAATTGGTGCTTTGTGGCGCTTCTCCCGCTCCTCGGGTGCAGGCACTCCGTGCCGATGGCGTGACTGTCACCGGCTGGGTGGACTCCATGCGCGACTGGTATGCCATGGCGCGCGTTTTTGTGGCCCCGATGCGCATGGGCACGGGTTTGCAAAACAAGCTGCTTGAGGCCATGAGTATGCAGTTGCCGTGCGTCACTTCGCCTTTGGCCGGCAAGCCGTTGGAAAACGCTGAATCTGCAGGTGCGGTCGTGACCTGCCATACCACTGAGGAGTATATAGAAACTATTGCCCGTTTGCTTCAGGATGCTGACTACTATCGAAAGCTCTCGGAAAGAGGAAACCAATATGTGCACGGAAAGTACGATTGGAAAGCGGCTACTGACCGTTTGGAGCAGTTATTCCACTAATTAACGGATGACAGTCAAGGAGCCGTTGTATTCCACCACCTTGGCTTTCCCTTTGTAATGGAAAGAATAGTAGTAAACGCCATCGGACAAGCCAGAGGCATCGAAGCATTGTGATCCTCTGATAATTTGCCCGTCTTTGGACACCGTATCGTAGTTCTTGGCCTTATATACCAATTTTCCCCAACGGTCGTAAACAAGCAGCTCGTTGTTCCGATATCGGTCGGGGTCTTCCATGTTGATGTTGGTGTTGAGGTTCTCAATGGCGAAGACATCGTTCAAGTTATCGCCGTTCGGGGTGATGACATTCGGAAAAACAAGGTCGTCTTCGATGATTACAGTGTGCGTGATTTCACTGGTGCAACCGAATCCGCTGTTGATGGAAAGCGTTACGTTGTAGTCACCCCAGGAAGCGTAGGTGTGCGTGGGGGAAGTTTCCGTGGAATCTGTATTCCCGTCACCAAAGTCCCATAGAAGTGTGGTGCCGGTATTGTCGAGAATGTTTTGGTCAGTATAGCTTTGAAACTCGATGGTACCATGGGTTTCCTGAAACAGGGAGACTTCCGGGGTGGCAGTGAATTCTGCAACGGGCTGTGGGTGTACATGGATGTGATTCCATTTGAAGATGGAGTCGCGGCATCCATCGGCGGAGGTAGCCCACAGTGCGACAGAATAGGTGCCGGGCTCGTCGATTTCAAAAGCGGGCGATTCCAGCAGCGAGGCGTACGCCAATGTGCCGTTTTCGCGCAAAATCATCCAGGAGTATTCACAATCCAGGTCGGCGGGCGAGGTCAGGTTTGTGGTGCGTATCACCAATGGAGCGCAGCCGGAGGTGTCGGAGAGGGCAAAGTTCGCATTGGGATTGGGTAGTGAAGAGATATGGATGGTGTCGCTGCCGAAGCACGAAAGTCCTGCCGAGTCGTCGGTGGTGATGATGTTTACATAATAAGTGCCTTCAGACAGGACAAAGATACTCTCGGTTTCGTCGCCAGTACTCCACAAATAGCTCGTGCCAGGAGCGGTGTAGTCCACATCCAATTCGACCATCTCACCATGACATAGGCTGAAGTCCTCTCCGAGTTCGGGATGCGGGGAGGGGACCACCGTGAGGGGTACGATGGTGTCGTAGGAGCAACCATATTCGTCAACGACGTATGCTGTGTAATAGAGAGTGCCAGCCGTGTCTGGGATCACATACATGCCGTTGGAGCCGGGACCGACGAGGTAGGTGGTGTCCACGTTGACGGTGTACGACCAGTTCTGGGGCAGCAGATGCGGGTCGAGAGCCATCTCCCACTCATGAATGTATCCGTTGTCGTTGGTCCAAAGGTCCTGTACTTCGATAAACCAGGAGCCGTTAAGTGGGCATCCCACGAGGTTGCTGAAGCTCTGGCTGGGGTGATAGACCTGTGTCATATTGGCCACGTCGGTGGAGTCGATGACGTAGGAGTACATGCCGAGGCCATTGCTGTTATCCCAATAGGGATTGGCTGTAACGTGCACGTTCTGGGGCTCGAAGCAGTAGCCATAAGGTGAGTTTGCGTATTGATAGCCAAGCGTTGTGTTGTTGGACCAGACGTAGTTCCAGGCAACGCCCATGGGGTTTTGCGAGGCGTCGCAAGTGGTGACCTCCTGCAGGCGGTTGGCCAGTCCGAGGTTGGTGCGGAAGTTGTGGGTCACGCCGCCCCAGCCGTCGTTCTGATAGTCGGGCACGATGCGTACGGAACTGGTGTTGGGGCAGTAGAGCTTGATGCGGATGTCCTCAATGGCGGAGTGCTCAATCTTGAGGCGCACATACAGGATGTCGTTGGCGGAGGTGATGGTGGCGTTGGGCGCAAAGGCGGTGAAGTTGACGTAGGAACGGTAGTAGAGGCCGTAGGGCGGACAGTTGATGCCGTCGGGCAGGAACACCGTGTCCGTGACGCCTAAAGAGGTGATCTGCTCACTGCCGATCGAGTCAAGCTGGACGCTGGAGAGATGGTCGTATCCGACGCTGAGGTCAAGTTGCTGGCCGGCGCAGATGGGCGGCAACTGTGCCACATCGCGGATGGGGTTCTTGGAGGTTCGTACACGGAACGTCACGGGTATAAGGGAAGGGCAGTGCGCCGAATCAACAGCGGAGATGGCCACGTCGTAGCCGCGGCCGGGCGTGAAGTAATGGTCCACGGCATCGAGTCCCAGCGAGTCCACCTCCGACAGGTCGAAGTCCCACTTGAAAGTGGTGAGCGCATGGCTTTGCGGGTAGCTGAAGTTGTTGTCGGGATAGTCACAATATGCCACGAAATGGACGGTGTCGTAGGGACACACGTTAACGTAATAGTAGCCGTCGTCAGGGTCGATATGCGGTACGTGAGAGGATTGGAGCGTGTCAAGATGGATTTCAACGCGCTGGCAGGGCGCCATGCAGGAGGCGAAAAGTGTGAATCCAGCACCGCTGCCCGCCGCGTCGGAAATAAACCGCACGGTCAGCGCGCCTGTGTTGTTTTGGATGGTGGCCGCATAGCGGAATGTGGCCGTCGGGTCGTAGTTGCTGTTGTTGATGCGGTGCAGCTCCGTGCCGCTAATGCCCACACCATCGTAGAAAATCAATGTGTCCGTAGGGTCAATGTCAAGGTTCTGGACTTCCACCATCACACAGCCGTTGCTCGGGTCATTGGAGTAGATGGTCAATATTTGGTCCACATTTGCAGCATAGTCGCCGCTTTGGCCGCCATCGTCATAGATGATAAAACCACAGTTGTTGACGGTGCTTTGAGAGCCCATCAATACGGTGGATTGCGCCAACAGAGACGGCAACAGACCCTCTAACAGCATCAGGATTAAAGTTATTTTTTTCATGGTAAATTGTGTTGGCAAAATCCGTTGCAAATTTAATAAAAAACATGAATGTTCAATAATAAAATTGCAAAAACGTTTTTTTTTTTGGATGACTATTCAATGGATAGATGCGGGGAATTGAAAAAATGCTACAAAAATTGGGAACAAAATAGGGTGGTTATATAGATGGCGGCACCAGGCCGGGATAAACACCACATTTTTCCAACGCCTCCCTTTCGTGGCGAGCAAGTTTCATGCATCTTGGATGCCGACTCCCGCGCCGCGAGGGGGTGTCTGTGCCGTTTTCCCACCCCACACGGCCGTGTGGGGTTACAGAGAAGGGTGTTCCTTCGGAACACGTCTGAAGGGGCAAAGACAATTTAATGGGATCGGCTTCGAAGGGACCTTCCTTTTTGTAACACCACACGAAGCGCAGCAAGTGTGGTGACGGGATGCGCTGCAACCCCTGGGGGGGACGGTGCGTGGGAAAATTGCGGCGCGGGAGAACCATGAGACGAGGTTAAGCGCAGTTCGCCGCGAAACAGGAGTAGTGTTCGACGAGTATGCGTGAGGGATTGAAGTGGAAATGATTTTGGCGAGAATGAGTGCTGTCGCCAGTCTGAGATTCCGCCACCTCCTATCGTCAGCGGCGGAATGATGGTGGGCACTAAGCCAAAATCATTGGAACGGAAAGCCCGACGGCGCGGCAGCGGAAATATCTGGTTATATGCGTGATCGTAGAGACGCAATGCATTGCGTCTCTACGGAACGAATGTGATTTTCCGCCGCCGCGCCGGCACGCCCCAAAAAAAAATGAAGCCCCTGATTTATGCCATCAGGTATATAATTCCCCAAAATAGTAAGAATAATTGCCAACGTGCTGCTTCCGCAGTTTGGCAATTACAGATTGTCCCGGATTTGCAACAGCATATTCTTGATCTTGGTCAATGACTCGATAATGGCTGCGTTTTCGGCCTCCTGCACAAAATTGGACTTCAAGGCCTCCTTTGCGCCCTTCAGGGTATAACCCTTGACTTTGGTGAGGTAGTGGATGGTGCGGATGATGGAAATGTCGTTCTTGGAGAAGAAACGGTCGCCTTTCTTGTTCTTGCGCGGTTTGATCATGTCGAACTCATTCTCCCAATAGCGGAGGGTGGAGACGGGCAAGTCGAACATTTTCGACGTCTCTCCGATGCTATAGTAGAGTTTGTCCTTGTCGTCAAAGGAGTCGGGCAGTGGCAGCAGTTCGTTCATGTTGTCGTCGGTCGGGTTCATTCTTCTTGCATTTTGCGGCGGCGTTCGTCTTTTTCCTTGATGCTCTCGCGCTTGTCGTAGAGTTTTTTGCCTCGGGCGAGGGAGATGTCGAGTTTGGCGTAGCCGTTCTCGTTGATCCAGAGCAGGGTGGGCACGATGGTGAAACCACGCTCGTTGAGCTTGATCAGTAATTTGCGCATCTCCTTCTTGTTGAGCAGCAGTTTGCGGTCACGTTTGGGCAAATGGTTGTTGTAACTGCCTGCGGCATACTCGCTGACGTGCATGTTGTGCACCCACAGTTCGCCGTTGATGAATGAGCAGTATGCATCCGTAATGTTGGCGCGTCCCGCCCGGATGGACTTGATTTCGGTGCCCGTCAGCACAATGCCCGCCGTGAAGGAGGTCAGCAGGAAATACTGATACTCCGCCTTACGGTTCTTGATGGCAATCTGCGTGTTTTCCTTGTTATTACCCATAGTTGTTCCGAGGCCGCAAAAATACGATTTTTTTGTATTTTTGCCGCCATAAAAACCACTCCTATGGAAAACCTCAGCATGATTGCCGCCATTGGCAACAACTATGAACTTGGCTATCAAAACCAGCTGCTCTGCCATCTCCCTATCGACCTTAAGCATTTCAAGGAAATCACCTCCGGCCATGCCGTCATTATGGGCGACCGCACGTGGGAGTCGCTGCCCAAGAAACCGCTGCCAAACCGCCGCAACATCGTTGTCACGCTCGAGGATGTTGAGTTTCCCGACTGTGAGACCGTCCACTCCATCGAACGGGCTATGGAAATGGTCAAGGACGAGGACGAAGCCTTCGTGATGGGCGGTGCTACCATGTACCGTCTGTTTATGCCGTTCGCCCAGAAACTGTATATCACACGCATTATGTCCGATTTTACGGCGGATGTCTATTTCCCCACAATAAAAGACGAAGAGTGGTCGTTAGTGGATGGTGTATATGTACGCAAGGACGAGAAGAATATCTATGACCTCTTTTTTCAGGTATTAATCAGAAAATAAACCAAACCTATGAAAAAGATAGCATTGTCACTGATCATGTTGGCTGTGGTGCTCTGTGCCGCCGCCCAGAAGCCCAAGACCGAATTGCCAGAGCCGGCACTTCCCATTGATGAACATACCCACTTGGTGACCTACCAAGACGTGGTCAAACAGGAAGGAACTCCCAAGGTGTTGTATGGTAGAGCAATGGAGTGGGTGAAGAAGTATTACAAGAACACCAACGAGGTTATAAAGAGTGCCGATAGCACGAAATGTGTTATTAACATGCGCTCCAGCGTGCGTATATACTCTAAACAGAAGGATGGTTCGATGATGGCGAAAAACATCGTCTATTACAATTTCAAGTTGGAATGTCGCGAAAACCGCTATCGTTATACGATTACCGACTTCAACGAGCGTGCCCAATCCGCTGCTCCTATCGAGAATTGGTTCAAAACAGACAGCCCTTATTGGTCTCCGTCTCAGTACGAGTGGCTCAATCAGATTGACAAACAAATCAACGAGCTTATTGAATCATTGACAGAGGGCATGCTTCCCCCCGAGGTGTATGAAGACGAGTGGTAGACTTTTGCTGCTTGCCGCGCTATTCCTTTTCGCGTCCTGCCACAAGCCTACGGGAAGGGTGCAAATTGACTTTTCTTTCGCTGTGGACGGTGATCCGTTGCAGCAGGATGCCATGATGTACACCAATGCGGCGGGCAATCGTTACAGCGTGACAGAGGCCCAGTATTTCATCTCGCGCGTTGTGTTGACACGCATTGACGGCACCAGAGTGAGTCTGCTTGCCGACCGCGAGGCACACTATGTTGATGCCGACATCCTTTCCGCTATAAGTTGGTGCCCTGACGATGAGATTCCAACAGGCACTTATCGCGAAATCGCTTTCACGTTTGGACTGGCTCCCGACTTGAACGTGACAAATGCCTATCCTAATGCGCCGGAGAATGCAATGAGCTGGCCAGCCGCTCTCGGTGGTGGATATCACTATATGAAAATAAACGGCTGGTGGCTAGCCTCAGACGGCGTACAAAAGCCTTACAACCTGCATATGGGTATAGGCCAGCAACGCGATGCGGAAGGCCAAATTACGGGGTTTGTGGATAACAATTTCACGGTAACCTTGCCTCTTGACAATTTTGTTGTGAAAAAAGATGAAATTGCTGCCTTGCAGTTGCAGATGGACATCAACCAGTGGTTCACCGATCCGCATCTCTTCGATTTCGATGTGCAAGGCGGCAGCATCATGCAGAACCAAACGGCGCAGGAGCTGTTGCGTGACAACGGGCGCAGCGTGTTCTCTTGTAAAGAAGCAATATCCCACTGATTGTCAGTGGATTGCAGTGAAGACCAACAGGGAACAGGCGATGTAAGTATGCAAAGCGGGGAACTACCCTAAAAATTCCACCAATTTTGCCATTGCTCTGCCGCGGTGGCTGATTTTGTTCTTCTCTTCGGCGGACATTTCCGCAAAAGTTTCCGTGTAGCCGTCAGGCATGAACACGGGGTCGTAGCCGAACCCGTCGGTGCCGCGGGGTGTCTCGATAATGGTGCCGTCCACGCGTCCCTCGAAGTAGTGGGTTTCCCCATTGAGGATGAGGGCCACGACGGTCTTGAAGCAGGCGCGGCGGTTGGTTTGGCCTTGCATCTCGTGCAAGAGCTTGTTGACATTGTCTGCATAGGTGCAGTGCTCGCCGGCGTAGCGGGCGGAATAGACACCGGGAACGCCGCCCAAGGCTTCCACTTCGAGGCCGGTGTCGTCGGCGAAGCAGTCGATATGATACTTGTCGAACACGTATTGCGCCTTCTGGAGGGCGTTGCCCTGGAGCGTGTCGGAAGTCTCGGGAATCTCCTCAGTCTGGCCAAGGTCGTGCAGGTTGCGGAGATGCCACTTGGGACCTAAAATTTGTCGGACCTCTTCGGTCTTGTGCTGATTGTGGGATGCGAAGACGATATTCATGTTTATAAACAGAAAAAGATGGCATAATTGCTTATGTCATCTAACCTAAAATATTACAAATATACAAGTTATGAGATTATTCAGCGGTACCGCCGACCTCAATGGCTTGTTTGCCTCTATAGTAACCACACTCCGGGCACACGCGGTGTGTGAGGATGGGGGCGCCACAGTGACTGCAAGTGGTTAACTGGGGAGCCGTGATGAAATCGTGTGCTCTTCTCTTATCTCTTCTCATTGCTGAGTGTCTTCTTTTTGGATTGGGCATAGTATGTGTTTTTTATGTTTATATTAATCGAGTTTCAAGTTTTTCAGTGCATCCCATCGGGGATCGGTCTCTTGGTCGTTCTCCTTCTTTGACAGTTCTTGCAACTTGGCCAGCACCGCAGGGTCGCAAGTGGATTTCCCGTTCTCGTCGTCCGGATGGAGGATTTGCATGGGCAGTGCCAAGAAGATGGACTCATAGACGAATTGGAACAGGTCGAGTTCGTAGGTGTTCTCGTCCAAGACCCAAATGTCGTCGTCATCATCGTTTTCGCCCTCTTCCACAGTGGGTACGAGCTTGACGATAAGGCGCTGTTCGAAGTCCATCGGCAGCGTGACAGGCAGCAGGCACCGGTCGCACGGAGCAATGACGAAACCCTTGAATTGGCAGTCTACACTGACCAATTTTTCAGTTTTGTGCATTTCAATCCGCAAGTCGAGCTTGCCGTCGCGCACGTCGGAGATTTCCGCGAGTTCAAAGAACGCTTTGTCGCAATTTGCAGAATAGCAATAAGTTCCATCTTCAACTCCTGATAAACGGAGCTTGAATTGTTCTCTTATCTCCTTTTCTTCCATCGCTCAAAAATTTGGGGTGCAAATATACACTTTTTTTGTTTATACAATAATATGTTTTTATAGTGTTTATTATCGCCCATTTATAGTGTGTTCAATGGAATCGCTCGGGCACTCAGTCTATCGCCACGGCGGGCCATCCGTAATCCTGATAGTATTTTGCGTCAAGCCCGTGATGGTGCACATACTCGCGCAGTTGTTCCTTGCGGACAGCCTCGCGCACCTCCTGGTTGGAGTTCATGTTCTGGAATACGTCGAAATATTCGCCGAAGATGCGTTGTGCGCTCGGCAGGAATCGTGAACCGTCCTCCACCTGCTCAAATGAAATCACCTTATAGCCGTTCCCCTCGTCGCTCAAGGTCATCCGTCCAGCGTGGTTGCCGCCGGAAACGGTTTTGAGCGTGTCGCCTGCCTGTTGGTACCAGAGCACCCAGAAGTCGCCCCAGACCGTCGCTTGTTTCTCCTGCTCGTCGGTGCGAACAATCATCAGCTGAGGGATGCAAATCTCACCCTGCAGGTAGTGCTGCCCGATCTCTTTCACGAGATAGTCGCTGATTGCGTCGCGCCGGGCCTGCTCTTTCCGGCTGATGGCGATGTGGCGGATGCAGTCTTGCTTGTGCCCGTCGAAGTCAGACATAAGCCATTTTCCATCCACTTTCTCCATGTACAGTTTGTGTTCCTCCACGTCGGATGATTCGTCGAAGGAGCCGTCTTCCCACTTCTGGCGCACTTGAATGGTGGCTATGGCGTGGGTTTTGTCCGTAAGTTCCACACCTTTCACTTCATAATCGGCGATGGTTCCCCCATTGCCAGTCACGAAATAATGGAGCCATTCGTGGTCCATGGCTTCAAATTCGGGCAGTCGGTTGAACATTGTGTCTAATACGGCGAAAAAATCGGTCGTCATGTAGTCCTTCGACTGCGCTGACAGTTCGTGATCGGGGATGTATTGGCAAAGTTCTGCGGCACGTTTGCGGAGTTGGGATTGGGAATTGGTGCAGGCCGTGAAGAGTACGGCGGCAAAGATAAGGATAAGGAAGCGTTTCATGTCTTGTGGTTTTTCATTGTTTTTCGGGCGGCAAATATAAGCAATATTTGCTTATATGGTTCGGCTTGTGCGCGGGCACGGTATGATTGTCACGATGAGACAACCGTGTTGCTCCTCAAGATGCTGGAATAATAGGATGTTCAAATTGTTGACAAAAAAAGGGCAACCCGAAGGCTGCCCTCTCAAGTATGGAAAATGAGGAATTATTCCATTTCTCTGTATTCCTTGACAATGTCCTTGACCATGGCAGGAGCCAGACGGCCATACACCTTGCCGTCCACGAGGCAGACAGGTGCCAGACCGCAGGCGCCCACGCAACGCAAAGAGGTGAGGGAGAAAAGACCGTTGGCATCGGTTTGGCCAACTTCCACGCCCAACTCTTTCTTGAAGGCGTCCAGAATTTTCTCGCCGCCACGCACATAACATGCGGTACCCATACATACGGATACGGGATACTTGCCCTTCGGGGTCATGGTGAAGAATGCGTAGAAGGAAACCACACCGTAAACCTTGGCGGTCGGCATGTGCAGTCTCTCCGCAATCAACTCCTGAACCTCTGCCGGCAGATAACCGAGGAAGTCCTGCGTTTGATGTAAGACATTGATGAGCTCGCCAGGGTTGTTGCCGAAGTTATTGCAGATCTCAATAACTTTTTCCCTGACCTCAGGTTTCATTTTGATTATAATCTTCTTATTATCCATGTTTGTGTTTTTTTCAGATTAATTATTTGTTTAAATCCACTTCCACGGTGGTCTGTCTGTCGAAATAGTGCGTGTGCAACAGTTCGTGAGACTTGTGACCGCAAGGTTCACCCAAGTATTCTTTGTAGATAGCTTGGATGGACGGGTTTTCGTGGGATTTACGGATCGGCATCTCTCTATCGGCACGGTAGATGGCTTCCCAACGGGCCTTGATGATGTCAGCGTTGCCGTGGTGCAGCGGTTGACCGGCACCGTCGATACAACCACCAGGACAAGCCATGATTTCGATGGCGTGGAACTGGCTCTTGCCGGCTTTGATGTCTTCCAACAGCTTGCGAGCGTTCTTCAGACCGTGAGCGATACCGATGTTCAGCTTGAGGCCGTCCACGTCGATGGTGGCGGAACGGACACCTTCCAGACCACGGAGCTCTTCGAAGTCGATCTTCGGAAGCGGTTTCTTGGTGATAACCTCGTAGGCGGTACGCACAGCGGCCTCAATCACACCACCCGTGGTGCCGAAGATGACGGCGGCGCCGGTGGATTGACCGAGCGGGCTGTCGAATTCAGCATCAGGCAGGGATTTGAAGTCGATGTTGGCCATCTTGATGAGGCGTGCCAGCTCGCGGGTGGAGATGGAGTAGTCCACATCAGGATTGCCGTTCACCTTGAACTCGTCACGGCCCACTTCATATTTCTTGGCCAAGCAAGGCATCACAGACACGCTGATCATGTCTTCGCGCTTGCAGTTAATCTTTTCAGCAAAATAGGATTTGGCGATAGCACCGAACATCTGTTGCGGAGATTTTGCCGTGGAGGGAAGATCTCTCATTTCAGGGAATTGATGCTCGAAGAAGTTCACCCATGCAGGGCAGCAGGAGGTGAGGATAGGAAGCGGAACGCTCTTGTCACCACCTAAATATTTGGTCAGACGGCCGATAAGCTCGGTGCCTTCCTCCATAATGGTCAAGTCAGCGGACCAGTCGGTGTCGAACACGTAGTCGAAGCCGAGAGCCTTCAGGGCGGCGGTCAGCTTGCCCGTGGCGATGGTGCCGGGTTCCATACCGAACTCTTCACCGATGGCGACACGCACGGCGGGAGCCACTTGGACAACCGTTTTCTTGTTAGGATCCACGATGGCGCGAAGCACAGCGCCGGTGTGGTCAACCTCGGTGAGAGCACCCACAGGACAAACGGCGACGCATTGGCCGCAGAAGGTACACGGTGAGTGGTCGAGGTGCTGGTTGAAAGCGGTGGAGACCACTGCCGGGAAACCACGCTCGATGGCGGACAGAGCGCCCACCGTCTGCATCTCATTACACATCGTCTCGCAACGACGGCACATAACGCACTTGTTCATGTCGCGGATGATGGACGGGGAGACCTCGATCTGATAGGAGGATTGCTCGTGTTCCGGTCCAATGAACGGGTTCTTACGGATGCCGAAGCGGACGGCGAGGTCCTGCAACTCGCAGTTGCCGTTCTTGGCGCACTGCAGACAGTCTGCCGGGTGGTCGGAAAGGATCAGCTCGAGAACGGTTCTGCGGGCGTTGATCACGCGCATGGAATTGGTTCTCACCACCATGTCAGGCATACATTCGGTGACGCAGGCAGGAGCCAGGTTACGACGGCCAGCCACTTCCACCACACAAATACGGCATCCGCCGGGTTTGTTGTGCACGCCCAAATTGTTCAGCTCAAAATGGCAAAGGGTAGGAATATCGATACCCATGCCTTGAGCGGCTTTAAGAATAGTGGTACCTTTTGGTACTTCAACTTCTCTATTGTCTATTGTTAATTTTATCATATCCATATTAATACCCTTTAACTATTTAATACTAATTGCGTTAAACTTACATTTCTCAATACAGGTACCGCACTTGATACAGAG
>DBYW01000015.1 GCA_002311645.1 Bacteroidales bacterium UBA1176 | reverse complement strand
ACTTCACCGTCTGGGGCAACGCCGCGTCCAACCCGTGCCAGTCCACGCTGTGCAACCCGGCCAACGTGATCCCGTCAGGTCCCATCAAGTCACCGGACGCGGGCCATGTGGCAATGAAGGCCAGGTACGACTCGCTGACGGCGATCTACGAGGTGCGGGGCTACGCGGACATCGTGGCCGACCCGTCGGAGGACGCATATTCCGCCCAGGACATACAGGCGGCCATGCACTGCCTGATGCAGCTCGGCGAGTTGGAACGCGAGCTGCACACACGCTCCAATGAAGCCGTGCGGAGCCTCTTGGGCGACACGCCGTTGGACCTGCAGGCCTTGGAGCAGTGGTTCGCGGCCACATCGGGACTGTCGGCGCAGTACTCTTTGGCGGAGACCGAGTTCTTGTCGGGCGAAAGCAACGCCCTGACTCTGCAGGGCATCTCCGCGCAGCTGACTACAGAAGAGGAGCGTGACGAATACGACAACTACATGGCGTTCAACGCACTGAAGGAGGCCCTGTCGGGCGATATCCCTGGCCACGCCAACTGGCCGGCGGCCACGGAGACGCAAATCGCGGAGCTGCAGCGCATCGCCGATGCGGCCACGGGCCGCTCCTCGGTGATGGCCCGCGGCGTGCTATGCTTCTTCTTCAACATCTGCTATGACGATGACGATCAGCCCGTCGCCGACCTCCGCCATCTTGCCAACAGCGGATTGACAGGCAATTCATCCCGTTATCCTGACGTGTCCATGAAACTCTACCCCAACCCCACCGGCGACATCCTCCACGTGGAGTTCGAGGGAATTGACGACCCGCAGGGTCTCCTGACCATCACCGATCTCGCCGGCGTGGTGGTGCTCACGCGAGAGTGCCACGACCCTGTCATCCGTCTCAACGTGTCACACCTCGCCCCCGGACTCTATGTGGTCGGATTTAGGAATGAGAAGGGTGTGGTGGTGAGGAAGTTTGTGAAGATGTAGGGGACTGCAATCGGAAGCAAGGACGGGCATTCGTTATGCCTTACGGCATTTTTTTGTATTTTTGCGGCTCTTTGTTCAACTGCAAAAATATTATGATGAGAAATATCTTCCTTTTGATAGCCTGCGTGGCGGCCTTTGCGGCTGGATTGCGGGCACAGACTCCGCAGCAAATGTTGGCCGCCCTGCCCGAGGGACAATACGACGGCCATGACATCGTGACCCTCTTCGACAGCACTCGCGTGGTGATGGAGGAGAGCGGCTTGAGTCACGTCTACGGACATGTCTTCTACAAAGTGCTCACCTCCGCCGGCGGGTGCGACTTCAATTGCGTGAAGATGGACTACGACCCGCTTTCCGCCTACGTGGAGATTCGTGAGGTCAAGGTTTACCGCAAGGACGGGAGAGTTGAGTTGATCGACAACCCCGTGCTTGACTATCCTGCACCAGCCCGCATGATCTATTGGGGCGCTTGCCAGAAGATGGTGGCCATCGGGCGTCTCGAACCCGGCGATGCCGTGGAGTATGTGACCTACAAGAAGGGCTTCACCTACGCCCTGCTTCAGGGCGAGGATCCCGATGCCAAGTATATCCCCCCGATGCGCGGCCATTTCTATGACATCGTGCCCTTCTGGAGCCACCAGCCCGTGCGTGAGAAAGTCTATTCCCTCAGTGTTCTTCCTTCCAAGAAGGTGCAATATGCCGTTTACCATGGCACGTTGCAGACCAACAGGAAAGAAACCGACGGGCGTGTCGTCTACACTTTCACCAAAAAGGACATCATGCCTCTTGACAAGCCTGCGCACACGCTGGCCGACAACGACGTGCAGACCAAGTTGCTGCTCTCTACAGCCGAGAACTGGCAGGCCAAGTCCACATGGTTCTATGGCGTGAACGAGGACTACGGCAGCTTCGTGCCCACCGACGAGGTGAAACAGAAGGTTGCGGAATTGCTTCGTCCCGCGAAGAGCGAAAACGACAGCATCTCCATCCTGACGCACTGGGTGGCCGACAACATGCGCTACTCCGGTATCTCGATGGGCGAGGGCGAAGGCTTCACGCTCCACAAGTGCGAGATGAACTTCACCGACCGCTGCGGCGTCTGCAAGGACAAGGCGGGCATGCTGATTGCCATGTTGCGTGCCGCCGGATTCAAGGCGTATGCCGCCATGACCATGGCTGGCGAGCGCATCGACGACATCCCTGCCGACCAGTTCAACCACTGCGTCACGGTGGTTCAGCGCCGCAACGGAAATTACCAGCTCCTTGATCCCACGTGGGTGCCCGGCGTGCGCGAGCTCTGGTCCAGCGCCGAGCAGCAACAAAACTATCTGATGGGCCTGCCGCAAGGCGCCAAACTTGGCCTTACGCCCGTTTCCAAGGCTGAGAACCACTACCTCCGAATGACTGCCAACACCAAGTTGAACAAGAAAGGCGTTCTCTCCGGCACCGTGACCGTCACCGCCGAGGGACAGTCGGACCGCACCGTGCGTGCCGTCTTCCGCGGCCGCCGCACCGAGTGGCGCGAGAACGTCGAGCGCCAGCTCCTCTCCCTCTATCCCAATGCCATCATCAAGAGTGCCAAGTATACCGATGAGGACCGCTATCTCGAACAGCCTGTCTCCATTACGTACAAGTTTGTCATCCCCAACTACGCCACTGTCACGGATAACGTGGTGGTTGTCACCCCGTTCCTGGCCAAGGGCTTCTACAAGTTTGCGATGCCGCACCTCTATTACGACACTTCGTTGGAAACGCGCACCATGCCTTTCAATGACCGTTGCTCCCGCCTGGTGCAGCTCTCCGAGACGATGACGCTGCCCGCCGGATATACTTCCGCGCAGATTCCCAAAGCACGCGCCAACAAGGGTGGCGCCGTCACTTTCGACGGTGGATACAGCCTTGAAAGCTCCACGCTCCGTTTCCACGAGAATATCCGCTTTGGCAAGCGCATCTACGAGGCCGAGGACTGGCCTTCGTACCGGCAAGCCGTCATCAACCAGCATTTCTTTATGGACACGCCTGTCGTGCTTAGTCGTTAACCTTCAAAAACAAAAATGCGATGAACAGACACACATTCTCTATATTGTTATCCCTGTTTCTTTTCGCCTCCGCCGCGACTGCGCAAGAGTACGAGGCGACCTATCATCTTGTCTCCAAATCCTATACGCTTAACGAGGATGGCAGCGTGGACTATCGCTATCGCAAGGAGTTGCAGCTTTTCACAACCGCATCTTTCGACAAATATGGGGAGACTTTTATTTTGTATAATCCTGAATTCCAGACTCTCACGATTAACGAGGCCTATACGGTGCGCAAGGATGGCAGCACTGTGAAAACGCCTGATAACGCCTTTAATCCCAGCTTGCCCTATTCTTGTACGGATTGCGAGCGCTTCAATCCCGTGCGCGAGATGGTGGTGACCCATACGGCCTTGGAATACGACGCGACCATCGTGCTTGATTATACCATCCACACGCAACAACCCTTCCTGCCTTCGTTGATGGAGCGCATTGATTTGTATGAGGATGCTCCAGTGGACCACTACGAGGTTACCGTCACCTTGCCGAAAGATGTCAATCTGTACCATAATCTGAACTGGCCTGGCAAGCAGGGTGGAAATTTAACGGAATCTTCGGACGACAATGTGCGGAAGTTGCAGTGGAAATTTGATAATTTGGAACAGAAGACGTCCGAGAGCTACTTGCCTCACAACGAACTTCCCTACCTGATGTTCACGACTTTTGACAGTCCATCCACTTTTATGTTGGATCTCACGATGCAAAATGCCTTCATGCCGGCGCCCGCCAGTTTGTACGATGCTGTTCTTAAGCCCATTATGGACAAAGACGCATCCCCGATGGATAAGGTTCTTGAGATTCGCGATTATGTGCATGACAACATCCATACCAATGCATTGCCCATCCAATATATGGCTTATATCGTGGCATCGCCTTTCATGGTGTGGTCCACCAATTGCGGCACCCCGGTGGAAAAGAACTTGCTGTTAGAGTCGATGCTTCGCGCAGCGGGATTCGACGCTCGTTTCGGGTTGCTGTACAAGCACCTGATGGACAACCCCGAATCGCTGCTGCGCTTGGATATGGATGGCAGGATTTATTACATTTCCGCCGTGTCGAAAAGTGCATTGTCCATGGATGTGAATCGTACAAACGACAGTTTTATCGACAAGAATGGGAATGTGTTCAATTTCCAGTCGGAGAGCCTCAAAGTGGAAAGGGAAGTGGAGGTGAACCTCAAGAAATCTGAGGGCAGGTTGGTTCCCGATGTGACCTTCAAGAATGTCGAGATTGTCTCGCCAATGGAACGCACGCTGCAACCGAAGGGGACTGACCTGATTGCTGAAGTGGAGCCTTTGACAGGTCGCTATTGCCAGTTGCTGCTGCACGATGGCAACTATGGCACGGCCCTGCGGTCTGTCAACCTGCCTCGCCAGCGCGTGCATCCGGTGGCTGTCGTCCCGACGGAGGAACGCTATGTTTACGAGATCTCCCTTCCCGCAGATGCTAAGTGGGTCGTCAATCCGTTCGATTATCACAAAACGTACTCTTTTGGCTCCATTACGGTTAAAACCATGTTGTCGGGCAACAAGTTGACGGTGTTGCGCCAGCTGACGCTTACGGAGAGTCAGATTTCCTTGAAAGATTACAAGAAATTCCGCGATATGATGACGCAGTGGGAGGCTCCTCATCCCTTTGTTATCCAATATTGATTGTATGGTGGCATAAATAATGCTCAGATATGATAAAGATACCAGAACTTGTAAAGATAGACCCTTATCTCAAGCCATATGCCTCGGCGTTGCAGAAGCGGCAACAGCGTGCGGTGCTCCGTGAATTGGAGTTTACGGATGGCAAGTGTGCGTTGTCTGATATGGCCAACGGCCATCTCTATTATGGTCTGCACCGTACCGGAAATGGCTGGGTGTTCCGCGAAAAGGCACCTAATGCCGTGCAACTCTACCTGTATGGCGATTTTTCCCGTTGGCAGGTGAAACCCGAGTTTGCGCTCCATTCTATCGGCAACGGCGACTGGGAGATAGAGCTGCCGGACTTTGCCTTGCAGCATGGCATGCTCTACAAACTTTGGATGGTCTGGCGTTCCGGTGCCGACGAGCGCCTGCCCGCATACGCCACCCGCGTGGTGCAGGACGACAACACTAAGGTCTTCTGCGCCCAGGTGTGGGAGCCGGAAACGCCCTATCAATGGAAATATAAAGCACCCGCGAAAGTCACGCACCCGCTTATTTATGAAGCTCACGTGGGCATGTCGTCGCAGGAAGACAAGGTTGCCTCCTATTGGGAATTTAAAGAGACTGTTATCCCAAGGATCAAGGAATTGGGATACAATATGATACAACTGATGGCCATCCAAGAACATCCCTATTACGGCTCTTTTGGCTACCAAGTCTCCAACTTCTTTGCGCCCTCCTCGCGTTTCGGTACGCCCGATGAACTGAAGGAACTCATTGACACGGCGCACCGCGAGGGCATCGCCGTCATCCTTGACATTGTGCATTCGCATTCCGTCTCCAATGAGAAAGAAGGTCTCTCCCGCTTTGACGGCAGCGACAACCTCTACTTCCACTCCGGCGAGCGCGGGCACCATCGTGTGTGGAACTCCCGCTGTTTCGACTACGGCAAGCAAGAGACGCTGTTGTTCCTCTTCTCCAACCTCAAATATTGGCTGCAGGAGTTCCATTTCGACGGCTTCCGCTTTGACGGCGTCACCAGCATGTGCTATATGAACCACGGACTGGGTGTGGACTTTCTGGAGTACGCCCAGTATTTCGACGACAATGTGGACGAGGACGCGGTGGCTTACCTGACGATGGCCAACAACTTGGTCCATGGCCTTGCCCCGCAGGCGGTGACTATCGCCGAGGATGTGAGCGGCATGCCGGGCATGGCCTTCCCCACCAAACGTGGCGGCATCGGCTTCGACTTCCGCATGTCGATGGGCATCGCCGACTACTGGACCAAGACGGTCAAGACCCTCTCCGACGAGCAGTGGGGTATGGGAGACATCTATTTCCGCATGACCGACAAACGCCGCGAGGAGCAGACCATCAGCTATGTGGAGTGCCACGACCAGGCTTTGGTGGGCGACAAGACGCTCATTTTCCGCATGATCGATAGCAAGATGTACACGGCTATGTCGGTGCTGACACCCGACATGACGGTGGACCGCGGCATTGCCCTGCACAAGATGATCCGTCTGGTGACGCTTACGTTGGCGTCGGGCGGCTATCTCAACTTTATGGGCAACGAGTTCGGCCACCCCGAGTGGATCGACTTCCCCCGCGAGGGCAACGGCTGGTCGTGCCACTACGCCCGCCGCCAGTGGAACCTCGCCGACGATGAACTGCTCAAATACGCGGGGCTTAATCGCTTCGATGCCGACATGATACATCTCGTGAAGAGCGAGAATCTCCTCGACTACCTGCCAGAGAAGTGCTGCGACAACAATGGCGACCTGATTTTAGCCTATCATCGCGGGCCTTGCCTGTTTGTCTTCAACTTCAATCCCGAGAAATCTTTCACCGACTATGAAATAACTTGCAAAAAAGGGCGTTATACGATGTGCTTGGACAGCGATTCGACCAAGTACAACGGTTTTGGGAATGTTGATGAGACAATGGAATACCGCTCCTCCACGCGTGCAGGCCTTCCTCGATTGAAGCTGTACCTGCCCAGTCGCAGCGCCATCGTTCTTAAAAATGTGGATAGTAAATAAACAACGACAATGAAAAGAATATTCTTCATATTGTGCTGCTTCTGCGCCTTCGCCCTCTATGGTCAGGACACCCAGGATATTAACAAGACTGACGCACAAGGCAGAAAACAGGGCGCCTGGAAGAAGTATGAAAAGGGCAAACTGGTCTATGAAGGCCAGTTCAAGGACAATGTACCATACGGCACATTCCACTATTACCATGCCAACGGCAAGCCCAAGAGCACCACGGAGTTTTTGCAGGGCGTTCACAAAGTGAAGACCATCATATACCACGAGAACGGACACAAGGCTTCCGAGGGCGTGTTCATCGACCAGAAGAAAGACGGTGTCTGGAACTATTACGCCAATAACGACCGGCTGATTTCCGTTGAGGAATACACGATGGGCAAGCGTTCCGGCACATGGAAGATTTTCTCCAAGGAGACGGGGGTGCTGCTCGAAGAGTCGAACTATGTGGATAATCGCCTGAGTGGAATTTACAAGACATTCTATACCGACGGATCGGTCAGTTTGGAGGAGAATTACCTCAATGGGGTTCACAACGGACGTTCCACCTCCTACTATCCCAAAGGACATATTTCTGTGACGGGTGATTACCGTATGGGCAAGCGCATCGGCGACTGGGAGTTCTATGATGCCGGCGGGAAGCACCGCTCAACGGTCAATTACAATGAGAAAGGCGTGGCCAAGACGTACGTCTACCTATATAAAGGCAACTATGGACAGAAAATCAACCAGGATCTTATCGCCTATTTCCTCAAGACGGGTGACAAGTCTGCAGCAGTCCTGCGTGATGGCAAGCGTATATCCATAGATGAATCGTTGGACGATGTCTCCAATTGGGCCGACTTTATGGTCTTCACGCGCATCTCGCCCAGTGTGATTGCCGCATCCGACGCCATCGTGGACTATAAGGATGTCGAGGGTACAGACGACGCCATCACAATCAAGCTCAATCCATCGCCCGACATGGAAATCTATTCCGAGGGCGTCGAGGCCAAGATGGTCAAGGCCCTCTTCAACAAAGAAAAGCCCAAAGAATGAACATATCGGCGCGATGCCGAAATTTAAATTATGATGAATAAAATATTGACACTGTTAGGGACAATGATCTTGTCCATGTCTGTTTTTGCTCAGACGGAATATACGTTCACATCCTATTACAATGTGGTGAACAATGGTTATAATTTCTGGATTTCCACCCCCGACGACTATGCGGAGAAGAAGAGCGAGATGCCTGTCATCCTGTTTCTCCATGGACACAGCCTTTGCGGTACCGACCTGAATCGTGTGCGCAAGTACGGCTGCTTGGATGCCATCTCGATGGGGCGCGACATCGACGCTCTGATAATTGCCCCGCAGAACCCGGGCAGCCCGTGGAATCCCGACAAGCTTATGAACGTGCTGCAGTGGGTGCAGGACCGCTTTGAGATGGACACGGACCGCATTTATGTCATCGGCATGAGCCAGGGCGGCTACGGCACTTTCGACCTCGTGTCGAAATATCCCGACAAGTTCGCGGCTGCCATGGCCCTGTGCGGTGGAAAGTCCAGAGGAGACGTCTGCGGCCTCAACACCCTACCGTTCTGGATTATGCATGGCACCGCTGACAAGGCCGTGCCTCTCAGCCAGTCGCAGGTTGTCGTGGATGCCATGAAAAAATGCGGAAGTACGAAACTCTTGCGGTTTGACAAAATTCCAGGGTACAACCACTCCCAGCTTGCCAAGGTTTTCTATGTGCCGGAAACGTATCAGTGGCTGTTGAGCCATAATCGCAAGGAACGGAAACTGAACAAGGATATTGATATCACGGTCACGACGCTCGGCAAGGCCTATCAGGACATAGACCGATCGGCCAACAAGATCACGGTGAAAAGCGGCCACGGCAGCGCCCCGGCACCATCGATTTCCCAAGATGCCAATAAATCCGATGGTGGCAATAAGAGTGCAGTCACAACAAACGACTCTTTGGCCAAGGTCGCCAATGAAGTGGTGCAGGAGAAGCCCAAGACGACCCGCACGGACAAGAAACCGACAGTTCATGTCGTGAAAAAGGGCGACACTCTCTATGCCATTGCCAAGAAATATCATACGACCGTGGAAAAGCTCTGCCGTCTGAATCATATCAAGGAGACGAGCATTCTGTCGTTGGGCCAGAAAATCAAAGTGAGGTAAGAGGATTTTAAAGGATAAGTTCCTCTGCTCTCAGTTTGGGTACATAGTGAATGCCCTCTTCCCGATAGTATTTCTGGTCTTCGCCTTCTGAAATGGGTTTGAGGCGGATTTCTTCCGCTCCCTTGCCAATGGCGATGATGAGCAGCGGCTCCAGTTCCAACCCGAATTCTTTTGTGATGGCGGCCTTGTTGAAGGCTCCGATGATGATGCCGTTGAGTCCCATCTCCACGGCGCGCAGCAGCATGCTCTGCGCTGAGATGCCCAAGTCGATGTCCACGAGCTTGTTTTCGGCCACGGTGCTGCAGACGATGATGAAGGCCTCTGGTTCTGTGCCAGGGAAGGGTAGGTGCAACTCGGGCAGCGCGCCCCCGAGCTTGATGTTCTCCAACACCTTCTCGGCGCCGTTGTCGCGTGTGACTAACTTGAATCGCAGCACCTGCTGGTTGCGGGCACTGGGAGTCTTGGCGTTTACCGCCACGATTTTGCTGAGCGTGTCGTGTGTGACCACAACTTTCTTGTCATAGCCGCGGAAGCTGCGGTTTCGGGTCAGCAAGGTGTCCAGGGGGCGCGCCGTGCCTTTGGAGGCGGTCTTGCGCTGCACTTGCTGCCGGAGTTCCTCCATCTTGGATTCCAGATAATTGTCTGCCATAATTTATGATTGTTGCGTTAAGTGATTCTCCTCGTTTTCGGGTTGTGCAGGCGTGACGGGTCGCTTGGGATGACGCCTGGCCTTCTTGAGGGCTTCCGACAGTATCCACTCGATTTGCCCGTTGGTACTGCGGAACTCGTCGGAAGCCCATCGCTCGACGGCGGACATCAACTCCGTGTCAATCCGTAATGCAAAACTCTTTTTCATAGCTGCATCCGGTTTGCGCGTGGCCTATTGGTACAGGGTGCCAGTGTTGATGACCGGGGCAGCCGACTCGTCGGCGCAAAGCACCACTAACAGGTTGGACACCATGGCGGCCTTGCGTTCTTCGTCCAATTCGACGATGTGGTCCTCGGACAGTTTCTTCAGGGCAAGGTCCACCATTGAAACAGCGCCTTCCACGATTTTCTCACGGGCGGAGATGATGGCGTCGGCCTGCTGACGGCGCAGCATCACGCTGGCAATCTCGGCGGCGTATGCCAGATAGTTGATGCGTGCCTCCACGACCTCGATGCCGGCGATGGAAAGACGGCTGCGCAACTCGTCCTCCAAACGCTCGTTGATCTCCTCACCACCAGAACGCAGGGTGATCTCCGTGTCATCTTTGTCCATGTTGTCATAGGCGTACTGACCGGCCACCATGCGCAGGGCCGCATCGCTCTGCACGCGCACAAACGAATTGAAATTCTTGACCGCCGAGGAATGATTTGGAGTGGTGGTCACTGTGAAATCGGAATCAATCTCAAAACAGGCTTTGTAAGTGTCCGCAATCTTCCATACCAGCACTAACCCGATCATGATGGGGTTGCCGCTCTTGTCGTTCACCTTGATGGGCTCCACGTCCATGTTGCTGGCACGCAAAGAGATCTTCTCCTTGTGATAGAAGGGATTCATCCACATGAAACCGTTTTCCTTGACCGTGCCGTCGTACTTGCCGAAGAAGGTCAGTACCCGCGATTGGTTGGGCTGCACGATGAAGAAACCCGCAAGATGAAGGATGTAGCAAAACAGAAACAGGAAACCTAACACGATGGGAAGCGCAACCCAGCCCGTGGGCTCCACTACAACCCCTTGACTGGGCATTGCAGGTGGAATAAGGTCGCCGATGACATTGTATTGCATGACCGGACGCGTCATGCAGTCAAGCTTCGCCAAACCGACGATGATGAGGATGAAAGCCGCCAACATAACAAGGTTGAGGAACAGATGCAAGAAACCGTTGTTCTTAGCAGTAGGGGTTTTGATAAATTCTTGAGTTTCCATTGTGGTGATTTTTAATATGTTAGATTAGTTGCTGTTAAAATGATATCAAAATGATATCGCCTGCAAAAATAGAAAAAAAATAATTGTCTCGGATATTTTGTGAATTTTTTTGGAAGTTGTTTTTTTATGCCGGATTTGGTTTATGAGTATTTTGTTTATCTTTGCAGCCTGAATCTTATAAAAAAGCGGAGGAAGCCGAAAATCCGGAAAAGAGTAGGCGTTGCTTATAATAAATAATGTAATTTTACTACTATGGCTTACAAAATCGAACAAATTGAGGGAGTTGGCGATGTTTACCAACAGAAACTGAATGCAGTGGGTATTATGACCACCGACGACCTGCTGAAGCAGTGCGCCAAGAAGGCTGGTCGTGCCAAACTGGCTGAGCAGACGGAAATCAGTGAGAAACTCATCCTGAAATGGACCAACCACTCCGACCTGTTCCGCGTGAAGGGCATTGCCGGTCAGTTCGCCGAACTGCTTGAGGCTGCTGGTGTGGACACCGTGAAGGAGTTCCGTCACCGTGTTCCGGCCAACCTCCAACCTAAATTGGAGGAGGTCAACGCCGCCAAGAATCTCTGCAACCGCGTTCCTTCTGTCTCCGAACTGGAGAAGATGATTGAGTTCGCCAAGGGACTGGATCCTGTTATGGAATACTAATACAGGCGATTCCAAAAACGTACAGGGCAAAGTTCGAAGTTGTGAAGACTTCGGGCTTTGTTTTTTGCCAATATGTAGGGTAGGAAAAACTGTCCCTAACGGCCAAGTAAATTCAAGGTCTCCTCGCCTAAAGTCTCCTCTATGATGCCGTACTCCGACGGGTTCCCGGTGGTGCAGGTTTGGAGCAGGTGGTTGGCGTTGGCGATGATGAAGAACTGGTGATTCTGCTTTTTGTTCAGATATTTGCGCATCAATACCTGGTTGGCTACGGCATCCACCTGTAAATCTTTTTCGCCGTTGATGGCGATGACGGGACAATGCACTTTCTTGAGGTACGTCTTGGGGTCAAGATGGAACAGGGTGAAGAGCCACGGGGAGGTGAGTTGCTGTATGGATGTGAACTTGCTTTCAGGTGTCAGGTTGTAGCGCCGTTGTTCCTCAGGGGTGAGTTTTGCACTCTGGTTGTCCCAGAATTCCCCAATGCGGCGGGCGGCCTCTTGGGCGGTCTTGGATTTGCGTGCCAGCTGGTAGATTTCTTTGGAGAGTTCTACGGTTTTGTCGATTTCGGCGGGTGTCAGCACGGTGTCGGTCTCATAGATGGCGCGGATTTGGTAGAGCAGCACTTCGTGGATGGGCTGTGCCACGCCGCCGAGGGTGATGATTTTGGACACCCGAGTGTCTTTGGAGCCCACGATGAAGGCGACGATGCTGCCTTCACTGTGCCCGAGGAGGACGATGGGCAGACCTGCCAGGTCGGGGCGGGCGAGCAGGGAGTCCATCACAAGTTGCACACCGTCGGCGAAGTCGAGGGTGGTGGACTTGCGGAAGATGGCCTGGGGAAAGTCGTCGTAGCGGAACACGGCGGCGTTTTGTGTGCGGGTGAGGTGGTCGGCGATGACTAAAAAGGGCTTGTGTCCCATGAGGCTCTCGTCGCGGTCTTGCCATCCTGAGCCGCTGATGAGGATGAAGAGAGCGTTGGGGGAACCGCTGGCGGGTTTTGTCAGGGTGCCGTCAATGAGCACGAGTTTGCCGTCGCGGGTACGGAAGCGGATATCCTCGCTTTGGTAGGGATAAGGCGGTTCAGGCATTTGCGGGCGGTGCAGTACCGTGCGCTCGCTTGGTGCTAGCGTGATGGGGAAACGCTGCCGGTTTTGGGTGAACGTGCCTGTGATGGTGTTGCCGCCGGCATTGTACACCCCCTGGAAGGAGGCGTTCAGTGAAGGGGCTTTCCAGTTCAGGGTGTCATGAAGGAAGCGGACCTGTTGAGCCGGCATCCCGAAGGCGTACTGGTCGGGACTGTCGAGCTCGATGTGCAGCGTGTCGCCGGTCTGCTTGATGAACATCCCTAACCGCAAAGAATCTCGGGAGGTGACCTTCAAGGAACCTTCCCAATAACCGTCGATGTTCTGGGCAACGAGAGTCCCGGACAATATCGTTATGAAGAACAGGAGAACGGAACGCATGGGGGAATTAAGAAACTAAGAAACTAAGAAACTAAGAAATTAAGAAATTAAGAAATTAAGAAATTAAGAAATTAAGGGGATGCTTCCTGCTATATGACAAAATAATAGATTAATAATTTCATAATTTCATATCACTCCAGAGTTCCCGCAGTGTGGCGTAGGAGTTTTGGAGAAGAGCCTCCACCTGCTCGGCCGGTACCCAGAGAGCTTGGGTGATGTCCTCTTCGGTTTGCGGGATGAGGTCTTGTGCGGGGGCGGACATCCGGAACCAGTGGGTCTCCTTGAGGATGGGTTCCCCGTGCAGGGTGTAGGTGTGGAACGTGGAGGGCAGCGCTTTGCCGAGGGTGATGCCGTGCAGGCCGGTCTCCTCCTCCACCTCGCGCAAGGCGGCTTCGTCGTATTGCTCGCCCGCCTCCACCTTTCCTTTCGGGAAGTCCCATTTGTCGAGACGGTAGATCATCAGCACTTCATTGTGTTCGTTGAACACCACGCCGCCGGCGGCGTGGATGAGACGATGGTCGCGCACCTGCTCGGGTGCTATGGGCTGGTCGTTTTGGTAGATGGTCATAGGAATGAATGTTGGGTTAGAGAGGTTTGAATATGGCGGTTTTTCCATATTGCCGCAGGAATTCCGACAGCGAGCTTTTCGCCTTCTCCTCTGCTTTCCGGCGGTTTTCGGGCGTGTTGTAGCGGGCCTCAATTCTGCGTTCCACACGTTTGATAAGCGGCGCGGCATCATATTGAACAGCACCTTCCTCATTTTCGTTGTCCGACTTGAACCAGGAGGAAATCGTGGATTGAGAGAACTCCACGTCGGGCAGCAAAACCAACACAGTGTCCGAGTTTTCCATTACTTTATATTGGACTTTGTCAAGATCCATGGTGAGGTTGACCTGCTGGTTGAGGATTTGCACGCAATCATGCTTGCGCTTGAGCAAACCGTTGTCTTTGCCTAATATGGAACTGCCCAAGCCGCTGCCCCAGAAACTGTCTTTGGCATAATCTTCGGTGATAGTTGTATAGAGGTATAAAATGCCTATCGGCCGGGTTGATTCTATTACAGTGGCGGTCTCTTTTAACTGAATCTCTCCATTGTTTTTCTGTGAATGTAACCGATACAGCAGGCATACGGCAGCCGTGATGAAGAGGAGTGCGCTGATGATAATGACGGTCTTGGGTTTCATGGTATGAACTTATTGGATGAAAACAGGGTGCAGGCCGATGGCCGATAAGATGGAGGTGAAAACCGTTTCCGTGTTGTGTGTCAGTTGATCGGAAAGCTTCTTTTGGATATCTTTGTCTTGTTTGACTACCTCGTCAAAAGCCATCGTTTTGATTTTCTGGATGGTGGTTTCACCCACGTTGCCGCGCAAACCGGTGGATATGGTCACAATCTCATCTTTTTGAGTATAAGGGACAAACGATTTGTCGATGATTTTCGCTTTGGGGAGCTTGATTTCAACGGTGTCCTTGCCGATGAAGCGGATGTCTTTCTCGGAGATCTCGTCAAGGTCGATGCCGTAGCGAATGGTGACGTCTACCGGGATGACGCAAAGCTGTTTCCCTAACTTCCATCGGGTGGGGTTCAGTGAAACCAGCTCAGTTTCGGAATCATAGATGCCAATTTTCCGGATGGTAACCTCGGTGGTGGCAATCTGCGACTGTGCCTGCAGCATCCCTACGATTTCACCTGCAGAGGGTGTCATCTTCTCAACTTCCCTTGCAGGCCAACAGATGACGGCAAGTAATGCCAAGATGCTGATGGTTAATAGAATCCAATGTTTCCGATTCATAATTTTCTGTTTTTGTTTGCCTTTGCCGTATCCATTTCAACATCACCGTTTTCTCCGTATCCAAATTGTTGCCATATATATATGGAGTCATTGATTTCTGTCTCTCTATGGGTGTTTTCCGAGTTGCTGTAGTTGAAATGCGGGGCAATATAGTAAACTTTGTTTAGTGTATCGTGCAAATTGCACGCAAAGTCCACTATATAATTGATGCAAAGCGGTTGAAAAACAGTGTTGCCATCCCGGAACTCCCCGTTGGAGATGGTGATGTAGTTGGAGAAACCGTTTTGTGCAACCACCATGTGGGGATTCCAAAAGACCGTCAAAAATAATACGGCTAAACATTGAATAATTAGTTTTTTCTTTTTCATAACGGTTATTCCTTCAAAAACTTCTTTGTCACAGTTCTTTTACTATCCCTATAAGTCAGGAAGTACATTCCTGCCGGCAACTCCGCCACTGGAATCCTGCAACGGCATCCTTCGGCCTTCTGCTGGAGGCGATGCCTGCCCAACATGTCCGTAATGGTAACAGAACCATTCATGTCTTCCCCTGTGCTCAAATCCAACATCACATATTGGGTGGCGGGATTGGGATATAGGTTCATTATGAATGGCGGTGAATATTCCGGTAGGCCAACGCATGCCTGGTAACAACCAAGTCTTTCATCGGCCATATATAGCAAAGAATCGTCTTTATACATACATAACAAAAGTCCAAAATAGGGATATAAATCTGCTCCGTAACGTGGATCACGACATCCAGGTAAGGATCCGTATGTGGGGCCGACACCCTCTATAAAACGAATGGTAAAAGGATTGTCCGCATGTTGAGTGGCATATTCCGTGCCAAAAAAGTAATCATCCAAATGGTCAATCAACGATAGAAATATTGTCTTTCTTCCTGCAATATATGTAACACTGTCCACAATCATGTGTCTGTCTCCTATAGTGTCGTATCCCCAAGCATACATAGCAGGATAAAAACATGGGTCTTTAAGGACAAATGTATCACCTTCATTCAAAGACATGTCGCATACGAGTGTGCCAGCACCCTCAAAGGGACTATCTGATTGGACAAACAAATGTCCGTGCATCGTGTCTTCATGTAAAAATACGATATGTGGAAAAGAGTTGATATCATGCCATAACGGGAAATAATAATGCGATTCAGGATTGGCAGCACTCCTGCTATACTTGAATCTATATGTACGGCAATATACATTTAAGGGGCTTGGGTTTTCAGGAGGGTAGTCAATATAATCCTCTGGGGGATTGGTTAGATACGTGATATTGTACTCCCACGTGTTGTCGCCGAAGAAGGACATGTACTGCCCGTGTGCGGGCAAGGTGGAGAGCAACAGGGCGGCAAAGGCTATAGAGGCGGACAAGCGTCCATGTTTTCTTCCAAATTCTATGTGTGTCATAATATCTACCTCCTTTAAAAATGAGCATAATAATTTCTTAATAAATCATCTGCAAAGTAAACAAAAAAAAGGACATACTTGGTTGTGAAAAAATGTTAACGATTGGTTTTCTTTAGTACATGACAAAAATTTGAATTTTTGATGCAAATCATTTATTTCCAGTAAGTTATCAATAAGTTTTATTGGCAATTCTTTTGCTCTTGATAAAAGTGATTGATTTTCAATATTTTAGAAGTAAAAATCCACCACAATCCTACCGCTATGAGAATCACGACTATGAAAATAACGAATTATCCGACAAGTTGTATCGTTTTTTTGGAAAAAACATCAAGCCGCCCATATCAAGCTCATATCGCTCTTTATCAGGGCTCTGTGCAAGGCAAAAACGGTGTGTTTCGGTCTGGACATCGTGACGGAGTTCCTGCTGGGAGGCCGAAATGAATACAGAATACCGATTTTTGACCTTTTAGATGTTGCTAATCAAATACTTGCTCCTGACTAAATTTTTTGTCATATTCTAAGAAAAATACAATTTATTTCCGCGAGTTGCCAACTTATAACTTTATAATTCGTTTCACCACATTTCCCTTGCCGGTTTCCACTTGGATGAGATAGATGCCGGCGGGTAGCGAGGAGAGGTCTGCCTGACAGGAGAGACTGTTCGGAGTTTTGACCGATAATCGTTGTCCTTGGATGTTGTAAAGGGAGATGCGGTACATGAGAAGGTCGGCATCAAGGTGCAGTATGCCGGAGGTGGGGTTGGGGTAGGCGCGCATGTCGAAAGCGGGATGGTGTTCGGCAATGCTGTGCGGCAGGGGCGCGCTCCCTTCAAAGTAGGCGCAGCCGCCGGCGTAGTTGCCTATGACCATGTCAGGCTTTCCATCGCCATTTAGGTCGGCGACTGCGATGCCCGTGCGTTTGCCCTCGCGCAAGGGGAAGGCCTGCCCGCCGATGGATTCGGCAAGGTTGCTTTCCGAGAGGGTGAAATTATGGCCGAGGTTGCCGTCGATATCCTTGTAGTAGAATACGTTGCCTTGCTCGCTGCCGCAGAAGAGCACGGTGCCGCGCTGCGGGTCGCGATGCAGACAGGGCACGCTATGCCCGAAATAGGAAAGCTCGAAGTTGCGCACGTCCACCCCGCCAAGCGTGTCCGTGACCAGTGTGAAGAGTGGTGCCCCTGAAGTGTGTGTGTCGCGATAGTAGCTTAGCAATCCCCGCCGGTTGCCAATGATGAGGTCCTGTCGTCCGTCCCCGTCAAGATCGAAGAGCTGCGGCGTGCTGAAGTCGCCCGCGTCAATACCCTGGAAGTGTGGCGTGATGCCAAAGTCGGCTGCCGGTGCGTTGGCCGCGGCGATGCGCGCATTTGATACGGACATCAGCGTGCCGTCCCGTAACCCGCAAAGCATGTCTGGTAGCCCGTCGCCGTCCATGTCCCCGAAGGTTGGATGCAGAGCCTGCAAATTGAGTGCCCGGAGATGGCCGAAGTCGTCGGTCATCATTTCGAAAGCGGGACTGCTAATGCTCCCAACATTTTTAAAATAACGAATGGAGGAAGAGAATGAGGATGTGACAAAGCCGTTGACGGTGTGTGCGCTGTCGAAGGTGCCATAGTTGGCGAGGAAAAGGTCGAGGAGACCGTCACCGTTCCAGTCGAACAGCATAGGGCGGCAGCCGCTGCCCACGTCGAGCATGTCACCTTGCAGGAAGTCGGTCTGCACGAGGGTGAACTGTTGCAACAGGGTGTCGTAGTCGTAGCGCCAGACGCTGTTATGGTCTTGGGATTTGGTGAGCGAAGGGTCGGCAGGGGAGACCAACAGGGAAGGTGTGGCTGCTCCTGGCAAGGTGAGCAATGAGGGGGCGGGCATGGAGAGCAGGTCTACGGGTGCACCTGAGGGGAAGGCCGTGTCTTGTTCGGTCATGCGCGCCTCCGAGGGTGTCCCGTGGTTGGAGAGCAGGATGAGATGCGGGGAGTCGATGTCGCCCACCAACAGGTCGGCAAGGCCGTTGCCGTCGAAATCGTGCAACAGCATGGTGGAGCCCACGTGGCGTAGGTGGTCGTCATCGCCTTGCTTGTCGTTGCAGTCCGTGAACAGCGTGATGCGGTTGTTGTCGGCAGCTTCGGCGAAATGTCCCCAACACTCGTTTTCAAGACGTAAATCGAAAGTCTCGGGGTCGGTGCTGTGGTTACGCAGAAAATGGACGTACTTGCCGAGAACCCAGAAGTTGAGGATGTCGGTGTACCCGTCGTCGTCCACGTCCTCGATGACGGGATAGTCGTCGGGCGAGGCAAAAATGTTGACAGGTCCGTCGTAATAGTAGGCGGTCAGTTGGTCGGTGAGCAGTTCGAAGGCTAACGAGTCTTGCGAGATGTTCCTGTAAACGGCGATGCCGGCGAGTCCGTAGGTGAAGATATCGGCCATGCCGTCATGGTTATAGTCGTGGAAGATGGCCCAGTCGTGAAGGTTGGGGAACAGATGGATGAATTGCGGGGCGAAGACGAGTCCATCATTCTGGCGCAGGAATGGGAGGATGCGGTTGCCATGTTTTTCAAATGCGACGAGGTCGGGAGTGCCGTCAAGGTCAAGGTCGATCTCGGAGAACCGCACGGCGTTCATGCCGCCGGCCCAGGGCATGGACAGATTGTCGGGCGGCGTGCTGACGGGAATATGATTGTTGCGTGCAAAGCCAAAATCATAAAGGTTCTGAGTCGTTCCGTGATAGGAAAAGACTGTCAGAAAGATGAGGAAAAAAGAAAGGGTTTTGGCGTGCATGGCCGTTTGTTAACGGACGCGGAGCTTTTGGCCCTCGCGGATGAAGTCGCTGCGGAGGTGGTTGAGTTTCTTGATCTTGGAAACTGTGGTATGGTACTTTTGGGCAATACGTCCGAGATTGTCGCCTTTGCGGACACGGTAATAGGTGGCCTTGGTCTGGGCTTTTTGTGCGGCAGCGGCTTGTTGTTCGTGGGAAGGCGGGTTGGGGGTGGAGACACTGTATCCGGAGATGTAGAGCGTGTCGAATCTGGTCTTGTAATTCTCAAAATCGACGATCTTGTTGGGGTTGATGTCGATGCCGAGATAGCGGATTTCGAAGTGGAGGTGGGGGCCAGTGGATCGTCCGGTGCTGCCGCCGAGGCCGATGATGTCGCCAGCCTTGACCATTTGTCCGGGGTTGACAAGGCGGCGGGAGAGGTGGGCGTAGTAGGTTTCAAGGCCGTTGTCGTGGCGGATGACGATGAGGTTTCCATAGCCGCCGGTGTTGCTGCCTTTGGAGATGCGCACGATGCCGTCGAAGGCGGCGGCCACGGGCGTGCCCACGGGGTAGCCGAGGTCAACGCCGCGGTGCATGCGGCGCCAGCGCCAACCGTAGTCGGAGGTCTTGGGATAATTGGCCGGATGGTGGTAGCCGTTCAGAAAAATGGTGTCACGCGGAGCAGACCCCGTATGGCGGTAGTGTATGCGGATGATGTCGAAATTTTGGTAACGGCTGTACCCCGGCATCCAGTTGAAATAGGTGAACAACATGCCGTCGCCGTGATCAACGTTGTCGAGATCGTCATCATCAAGCCCTAACTGAATTCCCATCGAATCGTTGGGAATGACGTTGTCAACACGTACCGTGTCGTTGACGACGTTGAATTGTAAGTGGTTTTCCTGTGCGGAGAGTGTGTTTTGAAGGGCTGCTAATACGATGAATATGAGTAATATACTATATAGTTTCTTTTTTGTCATTGTAAAAGTCGTTAGTCTTGGTACCTTTTATGCGGCTTGCGCTTTTTGATGTAATAGGTACGGTGTGTGGATGTGGTGGTGTTCCATTGCGGACGGGCATCACGTCCTTTTTGGTATGAAGGCGTTTTATGGGTGCTGTTCTTTGTTGAAGAGCAGGAATTTGTTGTAAAACCAAGGAGCAGGACGCAGAAAAGTGCGAGAATCCAACGGAATGAACGAAAACGCTTATTCATAGGGTTTAAATTTTAAAGGCTGCAAAGATACAATTTTTTTCAGAATCTCAAAAATGCGCGGTGTCTTTTTTTGTATTTTTGCACCCGTTATGGCACATCTCAGACTGGCTGAAATCCGCGATGTTCTGAAGCAGAACTGGGGCTATGACACCTTCCGCCCCTTGCAGGAGGACATTATCCTTTCCGTCCTGGATGGTAAGGATACTCTCGCCTTGCTCCCTACGGGCGGCGGCAAGTCCATCTGCTTCCAGGTCCCCGCGTTGGCTATGCAGGGCCTTTGCCTCGTGGTTTCACCCCTCATAGCCCTGATGAAAGACCAGGTGGCGCACCTTCGCGACAAGGGCGTCAAGTCCGCCGCCATCTATACGGGCATGACTGCCAGCGAGGTTGAGGACGCCCTCTCGAACGCCATGTTCGATCCCGAGTTCCGCTTCCTCTACGTGTCCCCCGAGCGCCTCCAGACTAACACGTTCCAGACAGCTGTCAAGCGCATGCCCGTCAAGATGATTGCCGTGGACGAGGCACACTGCATTTCGCAATGGGGCTATGATTTCCGCCCTCCCTACCTGCAGATTGCCACAATCCGGCAGCTTTTCCCAAAGGCTCCCGTGCTTGCGCTCACCGCCACCGCGACCCCCGATGTGGTCAAGGATATACAGTTCCGCCTGGGATTCAAGCAGGAGAATGTCTTCCAGAAGAGTTTCAAACGCGACAATCTTATCTATTTTGTGGTCAAGGAGGACGACAAGTTAGGGCGGATGTTGCGTATCATGGAACGCTATCCGGGTACGGGCATCGTTTATGTGCGCAACCGGCGGCGCACTGCCGAAACAGCTGAGTTCCTGTGCAAGCACGGCATTGCCGCCGACTTTTATCATGCCGGCCTCGACACTCGTGAGCGCGACCGCCGCCAAAACGAGTGGATGACCGGTAAAACCCGCGTCATCGTGGCCACCAACGCTTTTGGCATGGGCATCGACAAGCCCGACGTGCGCTTCGTCGTCCATATTGATCTGCCCGACTCCCTTGAAGCCTATTTCCAAGAGGCCGGGCGTGGCGGCCGCGACGGGAAACCCTCGGTCGCCATCCTGCTCTATGATGAATATGACCTCCGTCAGCTCAAACGCAGCTTCACGCTGTCGTTTCCACCCATAGAAAAGGTGCGCGAAGTGTACCGCGACCTCTGCCAACATTATTACATCGAGATGGGTACGGGACAGAACCGCATGTTCCCGTTCTATATCCACGAACACGCGTCCCGCGTGGGCATGGATCCCGTCCAATACTTCAATGCCCTCAAACTCTTGGAACAAGCCGGCTGGCTGCTGCTTTCCGAGCATCTCCGCGACCAGTCGCAGATCCATTTCAAGATGAATGACGAACAACTGCTGCAATATGAGAAACAACATCCCGATTTGGAGGATTTTGTGACACTCCTGCTGCGCTCCTACGGAGGTGTCTTCACGCAGTATGTGCACATAGACGAGCGGGTTGTTGCCCGCCGCGCGGACCTGTCCGAAGAGGAGGTGGTGGAAAGACTCAGAATGCTGCACAACCACCAAGTCATTTCTTATCAGCCAGAAAGCAATATACCCTTGCTAATCTTCGCTCTCAACCGGCAAGATGAACGCTATCTCTACTTGAACCCCGAGGTGTATGAAAACCGCAAGCAACGTGCCTTGGAAAGAGTTGAATCCGTTCGCAATTACGTGACATCCGGCGATCTGTGCAGAAGCCAGGCTTTGCTGCGCTATTTCGGAGAGATGGACAGCGCACCCTGCGGTGGATGCGATGTCTGCCTGTCCCGTCGGAAAAAACGCGAACAGAGTGATATGCGGGAGCTCATCCGGCAGGAAGCACGAAAGATGATACAAGAGAATCAGGCGGATAGAAAACTCCTTTTTGAACGATTGTCGCTCAAGTATGAGGAGAAGACGGTTGAAGAGGTGTTGCGACGGATGTCTGATGACGGTGAAATATAAATTTGTCAAATATGGATGATATACAGCAAAAAACAATTGTAAATATTCTTTCCACGGAGAGTCCGTTGCCAGCCTATCTTTTCATCAAGGAGCGGTACAGGAAAGGAGACAAGCTGCTGTTTTTGGCGGCTCCGTCGGCCAAGGCCGACTTGGAGTTCATGACGCGTTTTTTGTCGATCCCCATTGAATTTATGGAGAAGATTGTCTTTTCTAAAGAAGAGGAGTTTTCATACGAGCGTATATGCCGTCGTCTCCGCAAGGAACTGAAAAAAGAGGAACACTATTCCGTGAACCTTGCGGGCGGAACCCGCTACATGGCATTGGCGATTCAGGAGGCATTCTCTTCGTTGCACGCCGATTTCTACTATGTCAACCTGCGTGACAACACCATCGTGAAGACCATTTACAACGATAGCATCGACGATGACGATGATGTTGTTTTCCCGATCTGTCACAAGATGAGGATAGGGGAGTATCTTTCCCTGCATCGGATGCAGAATGACGCGGACGAGCAGTGCAACTTCAAGCCGGTGCGGAGCGCGGAGTATGCCCGCACGCTCTTCTCCTACTTTGCCTCCGGGCGCATGGATGGGCGCGATTACGACGTGCTGGAGACCCTCCGCCTGCACTATCGGAACCGTATTTCCGATCTTCGCATGCGCATCACGGACATAGAGAACGGTCTCGTGGACCGCGATCCCGCCGTTCCCGGATTGCAGAGACTCCTTCGTTACGTCCATTTCACGCCCGAAAAGGATGGATGCCTCTCCAAAGAGGAAATCGGCTACCTTACGGGGGGATGGTTCGAGGAATTCTGCTATTTCAAGATCAAGGAGTTAGTCCCTGTTGATGAAATTGGTGTGGGCGTGCATGTGACAAGGGGTGACACCTCGCACGACAATGAACTCGACGTGGTCTTTATCCGTGACAACCAATTGCGTGTAATTGAGTGCAAGAGCGGCATCTCCAGCCAAAAGCTTTTCAATGAGATTGTCTATAAGGCCACCGCCTTGAAAGAAGCCTTGCTTGGCATGATGTGCCAATCCTATATCTTTTCGCTAAAAAAGGACAATGTGTCTTCAGACCTTTGCAAAATCGCGGCCTCCATGGGCATCACCTTCTGCGGACACGACGTGCTGACTGATAACGAGCGCATACGGCAGCGGTTAGCGAGACGGTGATAAAACCATAGAGACGTGGCATGCCGCGTCTCTACGATTGCGTTGAACAATTTTAAAAAAGAGACGCGGTACGCCGCGTCTCTACAGTGATGTTATTGTTTGACAAATCGTTTGGTTACCCATGCATTATCCCCCAATAGAATCTTGGCGAAATAGATGCCGGCGGGCAGGTCCGATGCATCCAATACGAGATTTGTCTCGTCTTGTCTCGTGCCCGTTGCAGCAGGGATAACGAGCCGTCCCGTGACGTCGTACACGGACACGTCTTTTATGCCGTTGCCGATACTCTGCACCCTGATCCTGCCGTTGGTGGGATTCGGGTAGAGCAGGATGCTGCTTTCATTATGGACATCAATGCCCACGGGTATGAATGTGATGGTGTCGGAGGAGAGACTGACCAATCCGTAGAGGCAGTGCGCGATGACGAAGGCCTCGTATGACTCATCCTCGACCAATCCTGTAAGGGTGTAGCTTGTGCTCGTGGCAGGAACGATTGTCCAAGCAGTGTCGCCCATGGTGCGGTAATAGACCTCCCAACCTTGGACAAGATCCATATCCTGCGTCCAGGTCAACTGTGTGCTGGTGGCCGACAGGTTCTGTGCTATGAGATTCTGTGGCGTGGCACAGGTGTCGTAAGGGTCGTGGAGGAACCCGACGGAAATGTCGTCCAACCGTAGGAAGCCCGATGCCGGGAACACACATTTAAAGGCGATATAACGCCCATTGCCGGTGTAGGAGGCGAAACTGGTGTAGCCTGTTTCGAATGCCGTGTCGGTGGCGTTGACCATAGTGTCCAGAGGCACAAAGGTGGAGGCATCAGTGAAGTCGGTCATCATACCTATCTCAACATAGTTCTGTACATTGTTTGTGCGCACACTGTAATCGACTTCCAGATTGTTGGAGGCGTACAGGCTGGAGACTTCCGGAAGAATGACAAAACAGTAGGAGTTGTTGTTGCCCGGCACCATCAGATATTGAGCTGTTGATGAGTGAAAAATGATGGGATTGCTCGAATAATTGGTGAGGATGTACCAGCACTCCGGATAATAAACGTTGGACGGATACAGGGAGAAGTCGTCGGAGTAGGGCAGGTCCATCGGCCCGCAGGCTGCGTTGAACGGGCACACCACGGACCATACGGAGTGCTGTCCTGCATCGCATTGGGTCCGCACATAGACTTCATAGCGTATCATCGGACTCAGTCCCGAGATGTCGAACTCGGGAGTGTGTACAATGGTCGGGACCAGTGCGTCGGGGTCGACACCGACAGGACCGTACACAACGGCCCAGGCGGTGTCAAGACTGTC
>DBYW01000044.1:23917-24037 GCA_002311645.1 Bacteroidales bacterium UBA1176 | reverse complement strand
GGGCTTCAACGGAACGGGCTTCAGTGGTGGAGCGTTTCGGCGGAAACCCTCGCACATTGACATTATCAAGCACCCCCATCCCCGTTAGGGGATGCATATCTGTAGAAAGGATGCCACACG
>DBYW01000044.1:19451-23835 GCA_002311645.1 Bacteroidales bacterium UBA1176 | reverse complement strand
GGGTTCCACCATCCCCGTTAGGGGATGCATATCTGTAAAAGCATCTTAATGAAACAACCCGATTTCACAACACGGGGTGAAAGATGTATTGTTCGTCGTATTCGACACCGAAGTCCTGAAGAGTTTTAAGATATTCCTCTTGAAATGTCTGTTGTTTGTGATGTTGAGCCTGATTTTCGATATAGGCTGCCACATTTGGAATAGCAGACCGGGCATAACTGAAAACCCCATACCCCTCCTGCCAAGAGAACACCCCTGGACGATAGAATTTTTCGTTGATCCAGATGGTAGAACTTCGTTTCACATCGGCCATCAAAGTGGCACAGGAAACCGACGGATTCATACCCGTCAATATGTGGATATGATCCGCCACACCTCCGATACTCAACAATTTACATTTATGGTTGGAGATGCACCCTGTCATATATTTGTATAATTCATCTTTCCATTCGGGAAGTATGAGGCATTCTCTGTGCTGTACAGCGAAAATGTAATGGTGGTAAATTTGAGAGTAAGTGTTTGCCATATTATTTAAATTTTTAAATACACGGCAAAGATACAAATTTTATAAAATACTGAGTATCAAATATTTATTTAACTATTGATTGTTAAATGGTTTTGGTATTTGATTGTGGTATTGTGTTTTTACGTTCGTCGTATGCAACCCCTAACGGGCTTCTGCGGAACGGAAATGCCCTCATCTACAGATATGGAAGCCCTAACGGGCTTCTGTGGAACGGAAATGCCCTCATCTACAGATATGGAAGCCCTAACGGGCTTCTGCGGAATGAGCTTCGGGGGAAAATCGATCCTCCTCTATGAAAGAAATGTCTTTTCCACCTCCTGCCACACCTCGTCGGGCAGTTTGGCGCCCACGTATTCTATCAGTCTTCCCGACAAAAACGCTGCCAACTTGCCAGCTTGTGCGGGCGTGTAGCCGTTCATCAGACCATAGAGGACGCCGGAAGCGTAGATGTCGCCCGCACCGGTGCTGTCCACCGCCTTGACAGGGATGACGCCCACCTTGGTGATTTCGCCATCCTTCTTGATGAAAGAACCCTCCTTGCCCACCTTGACGATGGCAATCGGGCAGTATTCGGAGAGTATGTTGAGCGCATCCACACCCTCTTTGCCGGTGAAGGCCTTGGCTTCCTCCTCATTGGCGAAGATGATGTCCACATAGTCGGTCAGCAGCATCTTCACAAAATCATAGTTGGCCTCAATGATGTTGTAGCTGGCCATATCCATCGAGATCTGGAGTCCTTTCTCTTTGGCAATCTGACAGATGCGGAGGATGAGGTCGTGGTTGAAGATAAGGTAGCCCTCCACGTGCACGCAATCGTATTCGTCAAAGACGGCGGGGTCGAGTTCCTCGGGCGTCATGGTGGCGGCGGCGCCGAGATAGGTGGCGAAGGTGCGCTCGGCATCGGAGGTGATGAAGGTGGTGGCGATGCCCGTGTCAATGTCAGAGTCGATGAGGTGCGGCGTGACTCCGAAGCGGCGCATGTCCTCGCGGAAGAAATCGCCCATCGCGTCGCGTCCCACTTTCCCGATATAGCCGGCAGGTGCTCCAAGACGGGCCAAGCCGTGGATGGTATTGGAGGTGGAGCCCCCCGTGGCACATTTCTGCTCCATCTGCGCGATAGCCTTGTGCAGCTCGCGTTTGCGGTCGGCGTCAATCATGACCATGCCACCCTTGTCCAAGCCCAAATCAGCCAACACTTTTTCTTCATCGATGTTTACCAACACATCGACCAATGCATTGCCAATGCCTAATATCTTTTTCATTGCGCTATTTTTTTTCTTGTGAATCCTGCTGTCTGCGTTTCTTTTCCAAGATGGCATAACTGATCCAGTATCCGAGCGTCACGGCCAAGGTTATGCCTACCATAATAGGAAATCGCTCCTTGAGATCGGTTGCCAAAAAGGTAAACGGCACCAGGAAGGCGGCCAGGATGATGAAAAATCGCAGGACGGCTTTCATATTTTATTGCAATTTTGAAAGTTGTTCTTTGAGAATGCGGATTTTCTCCTCTGCATCCGACTGTTTCTTGCGCTCGATGTCCACCACTTTCTGCGGAGCGTTGTTCACGAAACTCTCGTTGGAGAGTTTTTTCAGGACGCTCTGCAGGAACTTCTCGGCATATTCGAGGTCGGCTTTCAGCTTCTTGACCTCCTCTTCAGCATCCACAAGGCCTTCGAGAGGCACGGCATACTTGACATTCTTCTCAATGAAGGAGGCACCGCTCACCTGCGTGTCTGCGGCCACATAGTCGATGCTTTCCACATTGGCCAACTTCATAATAACGGCGTCGAGGCCGGGAGTGGAGACGGTGGATTCAGCATAAACGTGCAGCTTGAGCGCGTTCTTGGGAGCGATGTTCTTCTCGGAACGAATGTGGCGGATTTGCTCAACAACGCTGCGCGTGCGGGCGAAGTCATCGAGCAGACCCTGGTTCACCTTGCCCTCATAACGCGGCATGGGCGTGAGCATCAGCGATTCTTCCTCGCCACGCTCGCGGATGGCATGCCACAACTCTTCGGTGATGAACGGCACGAAGGGGTGCAGAATGCCCATCAGGATTTCGTACAAGTCGATGATTTGGTTGTAGGTCTTGCCGTCAATGGGCTGGTGAAGCGGGGGCTTGACGATTTCGAGGAAGCAGGAGCAGAAGTCATCCCACACCAACTTGTAAACCGACATCAGGGCTTCGGAGAGGCGGTAGCGCTTGAAGTCCTCCTCCATGCCGGCGAGCACCTCCTGGATGCGCTCGTGCATCCATTCGATGGCAACGGCGGTGTGGGCGGGTTGCTGACCATTCTCGTCCACCTGCCACCCCTTGACGAGGCGGAAGGCGTTCCACATCTTGTTGCTGAAGTTACGCCCCTGCTCGCAAAGAGCCTCGTCGAAGAGGAGATCGTTGCCGGCGGGGGAACTGAGCAGCATGCCGAAGCGCACGCCGTCGGCGCCGTACTGTTCCATCAACATGATGGGATCAGGGGAGTTGCCGAGCGACTTGGACATCTTGCGGTGCAGCTTGTCGCGCACGGTGCCCGTGAAATAGACATCCTTGAACGGAATGGCTCCGCGCCATTCCAGACCGGCCATGATCATGCGGGCGACCCAGAAGAAAATGATATCGGGCGCCGTGATCAGGGCGGAGGTGGGATAATAGTAGTTGATGTCGGGATTGTCGGGGTGTCGGATGCCGTCGAACACAGAGAGCGGCCAGAGCCATGAGGAGAACCAGGTATCCATCACATCCTCGTCCTGCTTGAGGTCCTCTTTTGTAAGGTTGAGGTCGGGGAACTTGGCGTGGGCGAGCTGCAGGGCCTCTTCGAGGTCGTGTGCCACGACAAACTCATGGTTGGGCAGGTAGTAGGCCGGTATGCGGTGGCCCCACCAGAGCTGGCGACTGATGCACCAGTCCTTGACATTCTCCATCCAGTGGGCGTAGGTGTTCTTGAACTTGTCGGGGTAGAACTTGATGTCACCATTCATGACCGCGTCGAGGGCGGGCTTGGCCAATTCGCCCATCTTGCAGAACCATTGCATAGAGAGTTTCGGCTCGATAACCTCGTTGGTGCGCTCGGAATAGCCGACTTTGTTGACGTAATCTTCGATTTTGACAAGGTTGCCGGACTCTTCGAGCATAGGGATGATGGCCTTGCGTGCGGCAAAGCGGTCCATGCCGACAAGGAACTGGGCGCTCTCGTTGAGCGTACCGTTGTCGTTGAAGATGTTGATGGTCTCAAGATGGTGCTTGATGCCGAGGTTGTAGTCGTTGATGTCGTGTGCGGGAGTGATTTTGAGGGCGCCGGTGCCGAATTCTCGTTCCACATACTCGTCGTAGATGAGGGGGATGGAGCGGTTTACAAGGGGCACGATGGCGCGTTTGCCCTTGTACTTGGCGTAGCGCTCGTCGTCGGGGTGCATACAGATGGCCGTGTCGCCGAGGATGGTCTCAGGGCGCGTGGTGGCGATGGTGATAAACTCGCCCGGCTCGCCCTCGATGGCGTAACGCACATAATAGAGCTTGGAATGCAGTTCCTTGTAGATCACCTCCTCGTCGGAGACGGCGGTGAGAGCCTTGGGGTCCCAGTTCACCATACGGACACCGCGATAGATCTTGCCCTTGCGGTAGAGGTCGATGAAGATATCGATGACCGCTTCGGAGAGGTCGGGATCCATGGTGAACTTGGTGCGGTCCCAGTCGCAGGAGGCGCCGAGCTTGCGCAGTTGCTGGAGGATGATGCCGCCGTGTTTCTCCTTCCACTGCCAGGCATATTCGAGAAACTGCTCGCGGGTCAGGGATTTCTTGTCGATGCCCTGTTCTTTGAGGAAGTTGACCACTTTGGCCTCGGTGGCGATGGAGGCGTGGTC
>DBYW01000044.1:0-19426 GCA_002311645.1 Bacteroidales bacterium UBA1176 | reverse complement strand
GCACGGCGCACCAGCACATCCTGGATGGTGTTGTTGAGCATGTGTCCCATGTGGAGCACGCCCGTCACATTGGGAGGCGGAATCACGATGGAGTATGCCGGACGTCCGTCAGGCTCGGAGTGAAACATGCGATGGTCGGTCCAATATTTGTACCATTTGTCTTCTACAACAGTGGGATCGTACTTGGTTGCTAATTCCATGAATTCGAGTGTTATGATTGAACTATTATTAAATGACAAAACTATACGTGAAGAATCTTGTAAATCATCTCAATAAGAAGGTCGCCCTCTTCGGTGTTGGTGTCAACCCCTTTGGATTTGACGTCGTATTCGCGCAGGATGGAGATGATTTGCATCAGCTGCGGAACGGAGTAGCTCATGGCGGCGCGCACATTTTTTTCCATGATGTTGGGAGCCAAGTTCCCGAACGCGCGTGCCTGAGCCTCCCGGTCTTTCACGGGCGACATCTGGTAGAGCAGCATCTTATGGTAAAACCGGTACAACATCGTGACGGTCATGACATTGGGATTATCCTTGAGATGTTGCGTGAAATTGATGGCGATTTTGAACACGCGCTGCGCGTTGCGGCTGACGAGCGCGTCCTGCAGCTCAAAGATATTGAACTCCTTGCTTTGAACCACATATTTTTGCACGACATCCTGGGTGATGGCGCTGCCAGCCGGAAGAATGGCCTTGAGTTTACCCAGTTCCGTATGGATGCGCGACAAGTCGTTGCCGAGAAAGTCGGCGAGCATATTGGCGGAAGTGTTGTCTATCTTGAACTTCTCGTGTGCCGCTCTCTTCATAATCCAGTCCGACAATTTGTAATCCTTCACGCCGACGGATTCGAAGACGACACCGTTTTTTTCGTAGGGTTTATATTGATTGGCTCTCAGCTTGCCATACTTATGGCAGATGACGAGAATTGTGGAGGGCACAGGATTTTGAGCGTATGCGGCAAGCATCTCAAAATTTGCGAGTCCCTTGGCCTCCTTGACGATAACCAGACGGTAGGGGCTGCCGAAGGGGAACTGCTTGGCATTGGCGATGACATCGGCAGCATTGGTGTCCTTGCCGTAGAGGACAGCCTGGTTGAAGTCGCGGTCAGCCTCGTCGATGACAAAATGTTCGAAATAGTCGCAGACGCGATCAATATAGAAAGGTTCCTCGCCCATGAGAAGATAGACTGGAGCGAACTTTCTATCCGTCAAATCTTTGACTAATGCTTCATACGTAATCATATCGTCATCCTATTTAGGGTGCAAATGTACATAAATTATAGATTCACACGGACAAATGAAATCACCGATGTTGGTTGTAGCACGCGGCGGTTCCACACAACACAAAAAGAAAACCGCCCCTGGGCAGGAGCGGTAATCTTAAATCAAACATTATGAACAAAAATATCACTCGTGTCCAGTCTTATTCCTGGGCAGGAACAACAGACACAAATGATTTGTCTTTATAGGTTTTTCTGAAGGTAACAATGCCATCACAGAGTGCATAGAGGGTATGATCCTTGCCCATACCGACGTTCATTCCGGGATTGTGCACGGTACCTCTTTGGCGAACGATGATGTTGCCAGCCTTGGCAAACTGTCCACCGAAGATTTTCAGACCTAATCTTTTGCTTGCAGATTCACGGCCGTTCTGAGAACTACCGACACCTTTTTTATGTGCCATATCTTTTAGTTTTTTTCTTTAATTAATAACTACAACTTACAAGGAAATTTCATCAATCTTGATGGCGGTCAGATATTGACGGTGGCCATTGAGTTTCTGATATCCTTTTCTTCTCTTTTTCTTGAAAACAAGAACCTTGTCACCTTTGAGGTGTTTGAGGACGGTAGCGGTCACGGCGGCACCGTTCACGGTCGGAGTGCCCACTTTTACATCACCGTCATTGTCAACTAACATAACGCGATCAAACTTGACCTGCGCTCCTTCTTCAGCCTGAAGGCGTTGAACATAGACTCTGCGGTCTTTTTCAATCTTGAATTGTTGCCCGGCTATCTCTACGATTGCGTACATTGTGATACTTTGATTTTGGGTTTTTTAATTACTTTTTTTGAGGCGGCAAAAATACAAAAAAAATTATTCGCCACTATTTTTCCCCACAATTTTTTTTCAACATTTGCGTTTACATATCGCTTTTATAAAAAAATATAGTGAAAATGAAAATCAAAGAAACATTTAGAACATTACTAATCAGCATGTTAGTTGTTATTGCAGCTTTCACGCAAGGTTGCGCGCAAAATAGCCAAAACAGTGGTCCCGGCTATGTGGATTTGACCACGGCGGCGGAAAAATCGGTGAATTCTGTCGTCTATATCAAGACGGAATTCACGCAAAAGACACCAGAATGGGATGATTTCTTCGGCGGCACGATTTGGGAGCATTTCTTCGGCATGGCACCCAGCACCTATCCTGTGCAGGCGGCCGGTTCGGGGGTCATCGTCTCCTCCGATGGCTACATCATCACCAACAACCATGTGGTGGCCGATGCGGTGAAGACGACCATCACGCTCAACGACAAGCGCGAATACAACGGCACCATTATCGGCACGGACCCGAGCGCTGACCTGGCTTTGATCAAGATTGACGCCAAAGACCTGCCATATCTGGAATTCGACAACTCCGACAACATACGCATCGGCGAGTGGGTGCTGGCCGTGGGCAACCCCATGAACCTCACCTCGACGGTCACCGCCGGCATCATCAGTGCCAAGGCCCGCCAATTAGATTTGGGCAGCAAGGGCGGCAGTGAGGAGTGCTATCTGCAGACTGACGCAGCTGTCAACTCCGGCAACTCCGGTGGCGCGCTGGTCAATGCCAAGGGGCGTCTCGTCGGCATCAACACTGCCATCGCCTCCGGCAACGGCTACTATACTGGATATTCCTTCGCCATACCCTCCAACATCGTAAAGAAAACATACCACGACCTCAAAGAGTACGGACAGGTGCAGAAGGCCTACCTCGGCGTCTCCATCATGGAACTGACCGCCGCGTTAGCCAAAGAGTACAACCTCGACGATGTGAGAGGCGTCTATGTGGCCGAAGTGGCTGAAGAGGGCGCCGCCGCCAAGAACGGCTTCCAAGAGGGCGACGTCATCATCAGCATCGACAACCAACCCGTCAACAGCCTTGCGGAAGTGCGCGTCGTGCTCAAAACCAAGTCACCGGGCGACAATGTCAAGGTGAATATCATAAGAAACAAAGAAAAATCGACCAGAAATGTAACTTTATTAAACAATAAAGGTACAACCGAATTGTTGCGAAACGAATAGACCTTATTCAACAGACTAAAAATCCATCTTTATAGGTAATATATATACAATAACATAATGAGACAACTTAAGATTTCCAAGTCCATCACCAACCGCGACTCCGCATCCTTGGACCGCTATTTGGCCGACATCGGAAAAGAGCAGATGATCAGCGCCGAGGAGGAGGTGGAATTGGCACGCAGAATCAAGGCCGGCGACGAGGCTGCCCTCAACAAACTCACCACTACGAACTTGCGTTTCGTAGTCTCCGTCGCCAAGCAATACCAGAACCAAGGCATCAGCCTGCAAGATCTTATCAACGAAGGCAATGTCGGCCTCATCAAGGCTGCCAAGCGCTTCGACGAGACCCGTGGCTTCAAGTTCATCTCCTATGCCGTGTGGTGGATCCGCCAGTCCATCCTGCAAGCCATCGCCGACCAGTCGCGCATCGTGCGCCTGCCCCTCAACCAAGTAGGCGTCATCAACAAGATAAAGAAGGAGACCGCCCGTTTGGAGCAACAGCTCAAGCGCGTGCCCACCACCGAAGAGATTGCGGAAGCCATTGACCTCCCCACCTACAAGGTCTCGGAGATCATGAAGATGAACAATCACCCCCAATCCATCGACTCCCCCATCTCCCCCAACGAGGAGACTCGTTTCGTGGACATCTTCGTGCACGACAACGACGAGGACACCGACACCCTGCTGATGCAAGAGTCCCTCGCCTCCGAAATCCGCGACGTGCTGAGCACCCTGCCCGACAAAGAACGCGAAGTGCTGATGCTCTTCTACGGCATTAACACGTCGCACGAGCACACCCTCGACGAGATCGGTGACATACTCGAGCTCTCCCGCGAACGCGTGCGCCAAATCAAGGAACGCGCCCTCAAACGCCTGCGCCAAAATGCCAAGAACAAGAACCTCAAAGGCTACCTGTAAACCACACCCAAGTTCTATGTCGCATTCCCTCAGAAACATAACATGCATTCTCTGTTGTGCAATGCTTCTCTTGGCCTCATGCCATAAAAGTGACAATATCGAAACCCCGCGACCGCGGGGTTATTTTCGTATTGACCTGCCCTCCCACGACTACACCCTGCTTGACACCACCCTGCCCTTCGCTTTCGAACAATCCACGCACGCCCAACCCTCCTTCCAATGGAAAGACGACGGCACTTGTTGGATGGACTTGGCCTACCCGGACCTCAACGCCACCTTCAAGTTCACCTATTTTCCCTTGAAACATGCCGACAGCCTGCGGAACCTCATCCTGCAGGAGGAGCGGATGATGAAATTCCACTACCAAAAGGCCGACAACGTGGAATATTCGCTCATCCATGACACTGAAGCACCACTATTGGGCCAAATATACGACATCGAGGGCAAAGAAGTCGCCACTCCACTGCAATTTTGGATGACCGACAGCGCGCACCATTTCCTCCGCGCCACACTCTATTTCAACTTCACCCCCAACAACGACTCCCTGCAACCCGTCATCGAATATCTCCGGGAAGACGCGCTGCAAATCGTAAACACTATCACCTGGAAACGATGAAAAAAACAGCCCTTCTCTTCCTGGTCATCGCCTGCTCGTTCATTGCATCCGCCCAAGACACCCTGCGCATGATGCAATACAACCTCATGTACTACACCGAGAACTCCGGCGTGAGCGACTGTAACGCCACCACCAACAATCTCAGCCAAAAAGACGCCAACCTGAGGACCATCTTCCATTATGTCCTTCCCGACGTGTTCTGTGTCAACGAGATCGGCAGTTCCAACACATACGCCGACCGCATTTTGGATAACGACATCAACGTGAATGGTATTGATTACTACCGTCACGGACCGCTGACCAACTACTCCGGCGGCTATATTGCCAACATGATCTTCTACGACTCGCGCAAGCTCACACTCCACAAGAGCACCTACATCACAACGTCCTATCGAGACATCAACGGATACACGATGTACTACAACTCGCCCGACCTGGCTGGGGGCGACACCGTGTTTGTCACCTTTTGGATTGCCCATCTCAAGGCCGGCAGTTCCGACGATAACGTGGCCGCGCGCTACGTGCAGACACAACGCCTCATGAACCGCATCTCGGCATCAGGCATCCCGGGAAACCACGTGCTCTCCGGCGACTTCAACGTCTACGGCTCCGAAGAGCCTTGCTACCAAGAGCTCGTCAACCATTCCAACAGCCTTTATCGCTTCTACGACCCCATAGACCGCGCCGGGCATTGGAACAACAACGGCCAATTTGCCGACATCCACACCCAATCCACACACACCCAGTCCAACGGATGCTTCTCCACCGGCGGCATGGACGACCGCTTCGACATCATATTGGTCTCCCCGTATGTTTATTACGGCAGCACCCACATGAGAGTGTTACCCGAAAGCTACCACGCTTTGGGTCAAGACGGCAACCGTTTCAACGGCAGCATTGTGTCACCGCAGAACGACGCCATCCCCGCCAATGTCGCACAAGCCCTCTACAACATGTCAGACCACGTGCCCGTCATCGCGGATTTTGCCATAGACGCGACTGTGGGTGTGGCAGACTATCGCGAAGATTTCCTGTTCAAGGTGGTCAATCCCGTCCGCGACCATGTCGATATCATGCTGCATGCTCCACAAACGGACACCTACACCTTCACAATTTTCTCCATCGACGGCAAAATATTGTCCACACATACAGAACAAATCGCCGAAGGCGGCGAGAAAATAGCCTTGCCTTTCCCCTACGGAAAGGGATTCTTCTTGCTGCAAATCACTGATTCAAAACAACAGCGACATATTTGCAAGATAGTGAAATAATCACAAGGAATTAGGGAAAATTGTGTATCTTTGCCGCAATTTATAAAACCTAATCCTACTTGAAATGACTACACATATCATCAACCGCTATTCCGATGAGGAGTTGGAGGAATTCAGAGTTCTTATTGAGAACAAGATAGCAGAAGCCAAGCGCTCTCTGGAAGTCTACCAAGAAGCCTATAGCGGCACTGGTAATGACACTACCGACACTGCCCCGACCTTCAAGAACATGGAGGAGGGCAACCAGGTGTTGTCGAAGGAAGAGAATAGTCGATTAGCAGCCCGTCTGGTCAAATATATCTCCAACCTCGAAGCCGCCTTAATCCGAATCGAGAACAAGACATACGGTGTGGACCGCATGACGGGCAAGCTCATTCCCAAGGAACGTCTCAGAATCGTCCCCCACGCCACACTCGACATCGATTCCAAAATCAAGGAAAAACAGAAAAAAAATTGAGCAAACAACGAAAATATAGTGTGATTGCAATCTGCATGATTGCAGTCATCATCATTGCAGATCAGTTCCTCAAGGTGTGGGTCAAGACCCACATGACATTGGGCGAATGCATCCCTGTGCTCGGGCACTGGTTCAATCTCCTTTTTGTCGAAAACGAAGGCATGGCCTTCGGCATCAGCTTAGGCCAGAACATCGGCAAGCTATTTTTGTCGCTGTTGCGCATCGCCTTGGTGATTGTGATGTGCTGGTACACGCATCGCCTCATCAAGCGTGGGCACATGGACAGCCTCACGCTGACAATCTTCTGCCTCGTCATCGCCGGCGCCCTCGGCAACATCATTGATTCCCTCTTCTATGGGCTCATTTTCAACGAGAGCACAATGCTGACCGTGGCAACGCTCTTCCCCGACGTCGGTGGTTACGCCCCCTTCTTCTACGGCAAAGTCGTTGACATGTTCTACGTCAAGCTCTTCCCCCTGCCCGACTGGTTCCCTCTTTGGGGCGGCTCCTATTTCTTTCCCGCCATCTTTAACATCGCCGATGCCTGCATCACCATCGGTATCTTCTTGGTAATCATCTTCAACAAACGAATTTTCAAATCACTGGAACCAGAAAAAAAATCAAACGAGGAGACACCTGTCAAAGGTGATTCCGTCAAAGAGCAACAATAGACATTTTGCAAATTTATTTTTAACTATCAAATACTATTCAACATGAAATTCTTATTCAACATGAAAAAGGTCCTGATGCTGTTCGTCGCAACGGCATTTTGCGCCACCACCTTTGCCATCAACCCGCCCGACGAGGGCATGTGGCTCCCCATGTTCATCAAGAACTACAATTATGCCCAGATGCAGAAATTGGGTTTGCGCCTCTCTGCGGAAGAGTTGTATGACATCAACCATTCCTCCCTCAAGGATGCTATCGTCCAATTGGGCGACGGCTTCTGCACCGGCGAGATGGTCAGCCGCGACGGCCTGATGTTCACCAACCACCATTGTGGCTATTCCTCCGTGGTGGAACTCTCCACCGTGGAGCACGACTATCTCCAGAACGGCTTCTTTGCCATGAGCCGCGAGGAAGAGCTGCCCGCCAGCTTCCATGTCAATTTCCTCGAAAGAATGGAAGACGTAACCTCCATCGTGCTGGCCGACGTCAAGGATGACGCCACCGAAAGCGCCCGCGAAAAAGCCATCGAGACCGCCATCAAGAAACTCCAGAAGGAGAATTCCAACGACGGCCGCTACAAGGTGGTCGTGAAACCCTTCTACGAAGGCAACGAATACTACATGTTCATCTACACCACCTACGAGGATGTGCGTCTCGTTTGCGCTCCGCCCAGCGCCATCGGCAAGTTCGGCGGCGACACCGATAACTGGATGTGGCCTCGCCACACCGGCGACTTCACCGTGTTCCGCATCTACACCGCCCCCGACGGCTCTCCCGCAAAATATTCCAAAGAAAACGTCCCGTTCCATCCCAAGCATTTCTTGCCTATCAGCCTTAAAGGCTATCAACCCGGCGACTACACCATGATTTGGGGCTACCCCGGCACTACCGAACGCTTCATGACCTCCTACGAGGTGCAAAACGCCATCGACGTGAACGACCCCGCCATCTATGAACCCCTCGACATTATTTTGCCCGTCATCAACGACCACATGAACGCCGATGAGGCCGTCCGCCTCAAATATGCCGACGACCACGCCAGCCTCGCCAACTACTGGAAAAACCAACATGGTGAAGTCAACAGCCTGAAAAACCTCCGCGTGGTGGAGAAAAAACAACAACAAGAAAAGGAACTTACCCAATGGATCAATGCCAGCAGCGACCGCCAAAAGAAATACGGTTCCTGCTTGAACGACATCAAGAAGGCTGTGGAAGGCGTCAATGGCGACTCCTACAAGGCCATGACCAATGCCAACCTCTGCCTCAGCGCTTCCGCCACACTGCTCACCGGCTGGCGTACCCGCAACTCCATCACCCTCAAGAAGGGTGACAAGGGCTTTACCCCCGAAAAGATCGAAGCCTTGATGAAAGTGTATGATAAGCACATGGGCAACAAGGACATCGCCACTGAGGTCGACGTCATCATGGCCACGCTCCAAACCTGGGATCGTCTGCCTGCCGACAAGCGCCCGGACATCAACGGCCTCCTCAAAGGATACAAGGGAAGCAAGGAGAATTTCAAGAGCGCCCTCGCAAACTCCATCTTCATCTGCAAGGAGAACTTCGAGAAATTCCTCAACAAGCCCAACAACAAGACGCTTGAAAAAGACCCTGTCTACCAATATCTCCAGGCTATGACGAGCATGATTATGGTGAACCAGCACGTGTACGCCGACATGGAAAAAATCGATGTGCCGCGCCGCACCTACCTGGCCGCCCTGAAGGAGATGAACGCCAACACACCCATGTACCCCGATGCCAACAGCACCATGCGTACCACCTACGGCACCGTGTGCGACTATTACCCGGCTGACGGCGTCCACTACAACTACTTCACCACCACCAAGGGTATCCTCGAAAAGGAAATCCCCGGCGACCCAGAATTTGATGTGCCCAGCAAGCTCAAGGACCTCATCCTCAAGAAAGATTTTGGCCAATATGCTGACAAGGACGGTACACTGCACGTCTGCTTCCTCTCCAACAACGACATCACCGGCGGCAACTCCGGCAGCCCGATCATGAACGGCAACGGCGAACTCATCGGCTTGGCCTTCGACGGCAACTGGGAAGCCCTCAGCAGCGACATCGTCTTCAACACTGAACTGCAACGTTGCATCAACGTCGACGCCCGCTACGTACTCTTCGTCATCGACAAGTACGGCGGCCAAGGATACCTGCTGAAGGAAATGGATATCCGGAAATAATCCCCTATATATAAACACGTTCAACAACACAAAGTCCTCCTTGCACTGCTGGGAGGACTTTTTTTTATAGTTCCCATACTGTGAAAAGACCCGAAAAATGTGTAACTTTGCAGCCATAAAGTTTGACTCCATGGCAAAGAACAAAACACAATATTTCTGCAAGAATTGCGGGGCGCAGTCAGCGCAATGGATAGGACGTTGTCCCTCATGCGGGGAATGGAACACATTCGAGGAAGAGGTCATCGTGCGGGAAGAGACGCCCGCGAAGGGACGTTCCAACGCGACAGTCACGAAAAGCGCGCCCAAACCCATTGACGAAGTGTCGTTACAACAGCTGCCACGTATCTCCACCACCTTCGGCGAGTTTGACCGCGTGCTCGGCGGGGGCATCGTGGCCGGCTCCATCGTGCTGCTCGGCGGCGAACCCGGCATCGGCAAGTCCACTCTGCTCCTGCAAATGGCCCTCAACATCAAAGAGGCCAAAGTGCTATACGTCTCTGGCGAGGAGAGCGAGGCGCAACTCAAAATGCGCGCCGCACGCCTCTTTGCACAGAAAGCGCCCAACTGCTACGTGCTCACCGAAACAAGCACCCAAGAAATCTTCAAGCACGTGGAGACTCTCCGCCCCGACATCATCATCGTCGACTCCATACAGACCATGCAAAGTTCACTGCTCGACTCCGCCGCCGGCTCCATATCCCAACTCAAGGAGTGCGCCGCTGAATTCCAGCACCTTGCCAAAACCACGGGCATTCCCGTGTTCCTCATCGGGCACATCACCAAGGACGGGACTCTCGCCGGCCCCAAAATCTTAGAACATATCGTGGACACCGTGCTCCAGTTCGAGGGCGACCAACACTACGGCTATCGCATCGTGCGCTGCATCAAGAACCGCTTCGGCTCCACCTCCGAGTTAGGCATCTTCGAGATGACACAAGACGGGCTCCATGAAATCCTGAACCCATCCGAGATCCTTTTGTCGCAGCACGAGGAGGACTACAGCGGCAACGCCGTGGCATCCATTTTGGAGGGAAACAGGCCCATGATGATTGAGACCCAGGCCCTTGTCAGCACCGCCGTCTACGGCGTACCGCAACGCTCCGCCACTGGCTACGACATCCGCAGGATGAACATGCTGTTGGCCGTGCTCGAGAAACGTTGTCACTTCAAGCTCGGTGCCAAGGACGTCTTCCTCAACATCGCCGGAGGCGTGCGCGTGGAAGACCCCGCCATCAACTTGGCCATTGTGGCCGCCATCCTCTCCTCCGCCATCGACATGCCCATCGACACCAAAACCTGCTTCGCGGGCGAAATGGGACTCAGTGGCGAAGTGCGCCCCGTATCCCGTATCGTACAACGCATCGCCGAGGCAGACAAACTTGGATTCACCCGCATGTTCGTCTCCAAATACAACCTCAAAGGCATAAAAACCTCGGATTATACAATAAAAATCATCCCCATCACAAAAGTGGAGGAGATGATGAAGCAATTGTTTGGAAACAATTAGATTTCAGTGACAAGAGTGTCCAATTCGGACGAATCTTCTGATTCTTTCAAAATGTATGTGTCAGATTCCCGAGAGTCTTGAGCGGGCTTCGCCCAATATCGCTCAACGCGCTCTTCATCCCAAAATCCGTGCATCTTGTCGCCATATTTCCCAGCCACGTTCACACCAGAAACAATCATCGTGACGAAGCTCGCAAAGAAGAGCACCAACATGGTCCAAAATGCCCCTTTGGGAATCTTGGAATCTTGACTGAAAAGCCGTACACAAAGCAGAACCAATGCGATGGCCGGAATCAAGAGGAAAAGGATAACGCTAACCAACAGCAACACTTCCCATGTGCCGAATGCCAAGCCCGGCAACATGTCGAACAGCAACAGACAAAGGGCCACGAACAGGCCAAGCACACCCGACAGCAACATCAATCCCACGAATGCCAACAACGCAACCACTACGATTTTAGCAACGGTGCCCAACGCGTTGGAATTGCGTTGCTCTTGCGGATCGTCTTTGGGCTTAAAATTACGGATATTGTCAATGGTTGGCTCAACACCCTGCATTTCAAGCTGTTGCGAAACACTCGTAGCTTCCGGGGCAACAATCCAAACTATGACATAGCCTAAGAATGTCCAACCCACGCTAATAACGAGGAGTAACAATAGCAGCACGCGCACCAAAGTCACGTCCCAATCGAGGTAGGCGGCAATGCCGGCAGCCACACCACCAATCCGTTTGTTAGTGCCATCGCGGTAGAACTTGCGCCGCGGACCACGATTCGGTTGTCCCATGGCAGCACCTGCGGCAGCACGCTCTTCCCCACCCGACTGCGCACCCGCCTCGTCGAATTGGCTGGGCGTGCCAAGCGTCTCAACCACCTCTTCCACATCCTTGATTTCCACCACATTGCGATGTTGCAATTTTTGGTTGAACAACTCCGCGATGCGCGCCTCTATGTCATTCATAATCTCCTCACGCTCCGCCTCTGGAAAATGATGGCCCAACTCCGCCAAATAATTGTTCAGTTTATGGTAGGCGTCCTCGTCAATGTTGAACACCATGCCATTCAAGTTGATTGTCAATGTCTTTTTCATTGTCGTATGTTTTATGTTAATATATTCAAATTACTTGCACATCGCCAGATGTGTCGCCGTTGATTTTTTCGATGGTCCGCTTGACGTCGTTCCATGCACTCTCCAACTCTTGGAGGAAACCCCGACCCTCGTCCGTAAGTTCGTAATACTTGCGAGGCGGTCCTTGCACAGATTCCTGCCACTGATAGGAAAGCAATCCACCGTTCTTGAGACGCGAAAGCAATGGGTAAAGCGTGCCCTCCACCACAATGAGATGCGCCTCTTTCAATTCCGCAATAATATCCGAAACATAAACAGGTTTCTTGTTGATAATAAGCAAGATACAGTACTCAAGAATGCCCTTGCGCATTTGAGACGTGACGTTTTCAGTTGATATTGCCATAGCATTAGTTTTTTTTCGCCGCAAAGATACACTTTTTTATAATACCTTGCATTGCAAAGTACTAAAAAATTAAAAATATTTGGAGATTATATACATGATGGCTCAGACAAGAATTTTTGTATCATTTTTTTTATTTGGGCGTGCCGGCGCGGCGGCGGAAATAACGTCATTTTCGTGTACACAATCCAATGCCGCCGCGCCGTCGGGCTTTCCGCTCCAATGATTTTGGCTTAAAACCCACCACCATTCCGCGAGACACGAAGCATCAAGCAGAACCTCCGTCCCGCCAGGACACCCATTCTCGCCAAAATCATTTCCGCTGCAATCCCTCACGCATGCTCGTCGAACGCTACTCCCTTTTCGCGGCGAACAACGCACATACTCGTCTCATGGTTCTCCCGCGCCGCGATTTTCCCACGCACCGTCCCCATTCCAGGGGTTACCGAGCTCTTGCCCCTAACGGGGCTGCTCAAGGAAGAAGCCAATATCCAACCACCAAAGACCAACCACCAACAACCATATTTTCTACCGAGCTTTAGCCCCAACCAGGGCTATATGGCATCTTACAAATTGTCTCCCTTTCGCACCGGGAAGGCGCATTGCTTCGTGGCAAGACACTCCCGCGGTGCGATGAGTGCCGCCTCGCATCCCGTCACCACACTTGCTACGCTTCGTGTGGTGTTACAAAAAGGAAGGCCTCTTCGAGGCCGATTCAATTACATTGTCATTGCCCCTTCAGACGTGTTCCGAAAGAACACCCGTCTCTGTAACCCTCCGGGACTGCTTAAATGAAGTTTATAGTTAATAGATAAGAGTTAAAGCGAATAGCTAACTGCTAACGGCCAGTGGCTGTTGGTTGTTAGCCGTTGGATGTTGGCTGTCGAAATTAATTTCTCAACTCCTTAATTTCTTAATTATCAACGAACAAAGACCTTATAGTTCATAACCATAGTTCCAAGTTCCAACCACCAACAGCCAAAGGCCTTATAGTTTCAAGTTCCAAGTTCCAACCACCAACAGCCAAAGGCCGACAGCTAAGCAAACACCCTTGAGCGCAACTTTGCAACTCAGTTGCAAAAAATATTGCGCAATTTTGCCGCCGAAATCGCCAGAGATTCCACACAGGATTGCTAATAATAAAAATTAAAAATATGTCTGCTAAAAGTAATTCCGAGAACCTGCATCACAACCATTCGCATCATGCGAACGGACCGTCGCACAATCACTGCTGCGACACCCACAAACACCATCATGACCATGAGGGCGACGAACATCACCATCATGAGCATGAGCACCATCATCACCATCACGAAGATCTGAAATCCCAGATATGGAAGATTGCAGCAACCGTGGTTCTGTTGGTGGGAGCCGTTCTTATAGAAAAATACAGCAATCTCAACGCATGGCAACTGCTGTTGGTCTATCTCGTACCCTATTTGCTCATCGGCTACGATACGCTCAAGGAGGCAGTCGAGGACTTGGCGCAAGGAGAGGCCTTCAACGAACACTTTCTGATGTCAATAGCCACCATCGGCGCACTCTGCATAGGTTTCCTGCCCGGTGCAGAAACGCAATATCCGGAGGCGGTCTTCGTGATGCTTTTCTTCCAGATCGGCGAATTGTTCGAGGGCTATGCCGAGGGCAGAAGCCGCGAAAGCATCGCCCATTTGATGGACATCCGACCCGACACGGCGACCGTTCTGCACGACGGGCAGGAAGTCACTATTGCCCCTGAACAAGTGTCTGTAAATGAGGTTGTCATCATCCGTCCGGGTGAAAAAATCCCATTGGACGGCGTGGTCATAGAAGGCAGCACCTCTCTCAACACAGTGGCCCTGACAGGCGAAAGCATGCCCCGCGACGTGACCGTGGACGACGAGGTCACCTCGGGTTGTGTCAACATTTCCGGCGTCATCAAGATGCGGGTCACCAAGGAGTTTGGCGAGAGTACCGTGTCTAAAATCATCCATCTGGTAGAGGATGCCAACGAGCACAAGTCTAAAAGCGAAGCCTTCATCACCCGATTTGCCCGCATCTACACGCCTGTGGTTGTGTTTGCCGCCCTTGCTTTGGCCCTGTTGCCACCTCTTTTCTCCGGGCATTTCGCGACAAGTTTCCCCGTATGGCTCTACCGCGCCCTGATGTTCCTGATAGTATCCTGCCCGTGCGCCTTGGTCATCAGTGTGCCGCTCACCTTCTTCGGCGGCATCGGGGGTGCCTCGCGCAAAGGCATTCTCATCAAAGGATCCAACTACATGGACGTATTAGCCAAGGTAGGCACGGTAGTATTCGATAAAACTGGAACCCTCACGCACGGCCAATTTGCCGTGGAGGCCGTCCACCCGGAAAAGTGTGACGAGCACCATTTGCTGCATTTAGCGGCCCACGTGGAGCACTTCTCCACCCATCCCATCGGAGCCGCCTTGCGCGATGCCTTTCCCGACGAGGCCACCGACGGGTGCAAGGTCGAACAGGTGGAAGAGATTGCCGGACATGGCGTCCGCGCCTTCGTGGGCCATGATTTAGTGTGTGTGGGCAACACCAAGATGATGGAGGTCATGGGCATTCCATGGCACGAATGCCACCTTGCGGGCACCATCATCCACGTGGCCGTCAACGGGGAGTACGCTGGCCATATCATCATCAACGACAAGATGAAAGAGGAGAGCCCCGAAGCCATCGAACAACTATACCAGGCCGGCGTTTCCCGCATAGTGATGCTGACGGGCGACCGTCAGGAGGTGGCGGCAGAGGTCGCCGGCAAGTTGCAGCTTACGGAGTTTCATGCTGGATTGCTGCCTACCGACAAGGTGCAGTACATGGAGCACCTGATGCGCGAACGCAGTGATGATAGTTTTGTGGCTTTCGTGGGCGACGGCATCAACGATGCGCCCGTGTTGGCACGTGCCGACGTGGGCATCGCCATGGGCGGTCTGGGCAGTGAAGCCGCCATCGAGGCCGCCGACGTGGTATTAATGGACGACAAGCCCTCCAAAGTCGCTGTGGCCATGCACATTGCCCGCCGCACCCTGTCTATTGCCCGGCAAAACGTCTGGTTCGCCATCGGTGTCAAAGTCGCCGTGCTGCTGCTCGCCGCATTCGGCATTGCCACCCTATGGATGGCCGTCTTCGCCGATGTGGGCGTCACCGTCCTTGCCGTGCTCAATGCGATGAGAGCCATGCGGTGATGATATAATCATGAAAAAACATGAAGCCCACTGCCAGCTGAACCTTATTCCATTTTTTCCTCTGTTATTCGCAGAGACGGAGCGTACCCTGCCTTCAACAAGGCAATAACATCATGTCTGTGTATATTCAAAATTTATGTACATTTGCCCCGTTTTTAGCCTTAAAATCATGTTGAAGACCAAAGAAGAAATTGTACAGAACTGGCTGCCTCGTTACACAGGCATGCAATTGGAAGAATTTGGGCGCTATATCCTGCTGACCAATTTTCAGGATTATGTGCAGAACTTTGCCGATATGATGGGGGTGCCCATCTACGGCGAGGGGCGTCCGATGCGTTCGGCCACAAAGGACGACATCACCATCATCAATTTCACGATGGGCAGCTCGAACGCTGCGACCATTATGGACCTGCTGACAGCGGTGATGCCCAAGGCCGTGCTCTTTCTGGGCAAGTGCGGCAGTTTGAAGTCCTACATCGGCTTGGGCGAGCTGCTGCTGCCCATTGCCGGCATCCGGGGCGAGGGTACATCCCGCGACTATTTCCCCGAGGAGGTGCCCGCGTTGCCCGCCTTCAACCTTGAGAAGGCCATCTCCACCACCATCCGCGACTACAGTCTGGACTACTGGACCGGCACGGTCTACACCACCAACCGCCGTGTGTGGGAGCACGACGAGGAGTTCAAGGACTACCTGCGCCGCATCCGCGCCACCGCTGTCGATATGGAAACGGCCACCCTCTTCTCGGTGGGGTTCTATAACCGTATCCCGACCGGCGCCCTGCTACTGGTCTCCGACCAACCCATGCTGCCCGACGGCGTCAAAACTGAAAAATCCGACAAGATGGTGAGTGCCAATTACAGTCTCCGCCACCTGCAAATCGGCATCGACTCCCTGAAGCAGCTCATCAACAAGGGAATAACGGTGAAGCACTTGAAATTCGACTACTATGAATAAAAAAAATCGGGTCAATGACCCGATTTTTTTAGAAGGTATAACCGACTTTTACATCTATGCCGCCACTAAAGGCGTTATTGTAAATGGGACTGGTACGAAGGAAGAAACCGGCAGTGAAGGAGAAAGCCTTGACCTTGAAACCTGACGCAATCGTGGCGTAGAGACCAAATCCGCGACCTTTAACAGATCCATAGTAGCCTGGGTCCACAATATCATCCCTATCTAAATCATCGTAATAGATGTCATCCATCGTCCAATAATCACGGGTCCAGAAGTTGAACGTGGTACCGGCGGCAATATTGATCAGCGGCTTCAAAGCACGGGGTCTTTCAAAATAGTGACGATAGTTGAGGAACATCGGAATTCCCTGACCGTTGTCAGAGTCAAAAGAATAACCCACACCAATACCTATCAAGTCATTGGTGCGATTGAACTTGATGCTATTGACAAAAGTGCCGGTGACGCCACAAACACCACCCAAGAAGAATCCATATTCATTAATCATATTGTAGGAAACTTTCTTCTCCGGGGCCGGATTTGAGTTCGTAGACTGTGCGTTAACAGATTGGCTGGCAAGTAAAAGGACAGCCATCATCAGTGTAAAGAATACGTTTTTTTTCATAGATATGTGTATTTTTCAGATTTCTTGATAACGTAGTTTGTGTGGTTTTATTGTTGATTCCAAATCGAAAATGAGCGCGCAAAAATAGCAAAATATCTTTATAATGGAATTCTGGCCAAAGTGACCGAAGATTATAGACGATTTTCGATGTGCGATTTACGATGTACGGTCGCAAATCGTAAATCGTAAATCGCCACTTATACGCTTTCCAAATCCACCGGAGTGATCTCCCCGGTCTCGAAATTGATGGAGAAGAAATACTGCGTGTGTCCGTTGGTGACGCCCAAGTAGGGGGCGTGCAGCGTGCTGTTGTAGCGCCCCGCCTGCTCCAGCACTGCCTGGGTGATCTCCACCTCCGGGGCCTTGCACTCCACCACCAGATAGGGTTTTTGATTCGGACCGAAAACGACGATGTCGTAGCGTTTCGTGAGCCCATTCACGGTGATGGCCTTTTCCACGGAAAGGTGCGATAGTGGAAAGCCCTTGACATTCAGCAGGTACAGGATGAAAAACTGACGCACGCGCTCTTCCGGCGTCATCAGCAGCCATCTTTTCCTAACGGGGTCGTAAACCTCTGTCCTCCCGTTGTGCTCCCGTTGTTTGAAAGTATATTCCATTATCCCAATTTGGCTTTGTAGGAGAGATAGTCGCCCGGTTCCGACAGCAACTCAAACTCGCCATCCCGGTGAATCATCCCGATGGAGGGGTGCGCCACCCCGTTGAAGAAGGTGGTCTTCACCATCGTGTAGTGAATCATATCGTCGAACACAATGCGGTCGCCGACCTCCAAGGGCTCGTCGAAGGCGAAGTCGCCCATCCCGATATAGTCGCCGGCCAGACAGGAGCAGCCGCCCAAGCGATAGACGAACTTGTCGCCCTCGGTGGGCTCGTGCGCCCCGAGCACGGTGGGCTTGTAGGGCATTTCCAAACAGTCGGGCATGTGGCAGGCGAAGGAGACGTTGAGCATCGCGATTTTGATGCCTTTGTTCACCACGATGTCCTCCACGGTGGAGGTGAGCACACCGGTCTGCCAGCCCACGGCCTCGCCCGGCTCCAGAATAACCTCTTCGAGGTTCGGGTAGCGGCTGCGGAAGTCCTTCAGCAGCTGGATGAGATGCGGGATGTTGTAGTCGGCGCGGGTGATGTGGTGTCCGCCCCCGAAGTTGACCCACTTGCACTGGCGGATATAGTGGGCGAAGCGCTGTTCAAAGGCCTCCAAGCAGTGCTCCAAGGCGTAGCTGTCGTTCTCGCACAACACATGAAAGTGCAGACCCTCTATGCCCTCGGGCAGGTCGGCAGGCAAGTCTTCGGCCAGAATGCCCAAGCGCGAGCCCGGCAGGGCAGGGTTGTAGAGGTCGGTCTCGATTTCCGAATACTCGGGGTTCACGCGCAGTCCGAAGCTCACCTTTTTGGGACTGTTGAGTGCGGTCTCCTTGTATTTATCCCACTGGCTCAACGAGTTGAAGGTCAGATGGCTGCTGTAGATGAGCAGTTGCGGGAACTCGTGCTCGAGATAGACGGGCGCGTAGGTGTGCGCGTCGCAGCACATCTCCTCCGAGATGAGCCTCGCCTCGTGGAGCGAGGATGCGGTGGCGCCCGCCAAGTAGCTCTTGATGAGCGGGAAGGAGCGCCAGAACGACATCCCCTTCAGGGCGCAGATGATGGAGACATTGGCCTCTTTTTGGACGAGGTCCAGCAGTTGCAGGTTGGCCTCCAAGGCAGCCTCGGAGAGAATGTAACAGGGAGAGGGGAGGGAGTCGTAATTCATAATTGAGAATTGATAATATACATTTTATACACCTAACATTTCCGCAGGAGTGATTTTCAAAATAGGAAAATGCTCCTTTTCATAGTTGATTACAACATCCGATACCATCGTCAATTCAACGGCTTTTCGGTCATTGGATGGCGTGGATTCATTTACCTGCGGAAGGAGTTCTTCTATTCTTGCCAAGGCAAACTCATACTGTTCTTTTGTTGTCTTGCTCATAGTTAGAATGCAAAAATACACTTTTTCTGAAATACAAAATGATTTTGATAATTTATTTCAGAATAATCCCTTTGAATCTTGTAATATCTTTTCTGCGTTTTTCTGCGAGTTCTGCGGGCGTTTTATTTTCCCGCAGACCACGCAGATTTCCGCAGATTATCGCACCATTTTTTTTGCAAGACTATAAGGGATAATTCTGATTTATTTTGAAATGCAAAATGATTGGCAAAAAAAGGGGACCCTTCCCGAGTCCCCCATATTTCTTCATTCTTC
>DBYW01000003.1:252777-267791 GCA_002311645.1 Bacteroidales bacterium UBA1176 | reverse complement strand
CGCGGCATCATCCCCGCCGACAACATGCTGGCGGAGAGCTCCTACATCAAACTCGGCTGGGCGTTAGGTCTTACCAAAAACAGCGGCCAGAAGAGAGAGGATGTGAAGAAGCTGATGCTCACCCCCATCAACGACGAGATCACCAAGCGCGAGCCCTACGACGGCTACCTCGTCTACCAAGGCGGCGTGCCGGAAGTGGAGGAGTTTGTGAAGAAGGTGAGGAAGTAACGTTTTGCGATTTACGGTTTGCGTTTTACGATTTGCGGATTCGTAAATCGTAAAACGCTAATATGACGGCACCACATACGGCGCAAGCCTGTTAATGAAACAGAACCGCTTAAAAACATGGTTTTTAGCAGCAATGTTTTCCTGATACTATTCCTACCCGTCTTCCTGATATGCTATTTTGCATGCCCGAAACGATGGCGGAACATTGTTTTGCTGCTGTTTTCCATCCTATTTTATGCATACGGAGCACCTACATTCATTTTGTTGCTCCTCGGTTCCACTGTGATCAATTTCTATCTGGTAAAGCGGTTGTATCAATCAGACAATCCAACACACAGAAAAGCCCTTGCCGGATTGGCCATCGCTGTCAGCCTTGGACTTTTGGGCTACTTCAAGTATGCGAACTTCTTTGTGGAGAACCTGAATGCGCTTCTCGGGGCATTCGGGTTGGAGCCGTTCACGATGGCGAAAGTGCTGCTGCCCATCGGCATCTCCTTTTTCACGTTCCAGTCCATCACCTACGTGGTCGATGCTTACCGCAATGTCCACAAGCCGATGGAGCGGCTCACCGACTATATGCTCTACATCATCATGTTCCCCCAACTCATCGCCGGCCCTATTGTGCGCTACTGCGACATTGCGGACGAAATCCGCGACAGGGAACAGAGCTGGTCGGAGAGTCTGCAGGGTTTTTACCGCTTTGTGATAGGGCTTTCCAAGAAAGTTTTGATTGCGGATGTGATTGGTCGCCAGGTGGACGCACTGCTTGCAGGTAATCTGCTGACCATGGGCACTGGCACCGCCTGGATCACCATCATCGCCTACACCATGCAGCTCTATTTCGATTTCTCGGGCTACTCCGACATGGCCATCGGCTTGGGCAAAATCATGGGCTTCCATTTCCCGGAGAATTTCGACAACCCATATAACTCAGCAAGTGTCAGTGAGTTCTGGAGACGTTGGCACATTACGCTCGGCACATTCATGCGCAACTACCTGTACATCCCGCTCGGCGGCAACCGCTGTTCCAAACCGAGGATGTACTTCAACCTTTGGGTGGTGTTCCTTTTGTCCGGACTATGGCACGGTGCGAGCTGGAACTTCGTCATTTGGGGAGCCTATCATGGCTTTTGGCTCGTGCTGGAGCGCATCGGACTGGGAAAATTTTACGAAAAAATCGGCAAAATCCCCAGCGTCATCATCACATTCCTGATTGTCACAGTGGGTTGGGCCATCTTCCGCATTGAGAATCTTTCAGATGCAGCCACATTCATTTCCAGATTGTTTGCCTTTGATTTTCAATCTGTTGTTCCCATCGGCAGTTTGCATCTTTACGCCACGCTCATCATGGCGGTATTCTTTGCATTCATTGTTTTGTCCCCTCTCGGGAAAAGATGGCAACACGCTGTCTTCCATACCGATTACACCAAAAAGCAGCATCTTGCGATTTGGCCTGTGAGTATTTTGCTTTTCATAGTCTGCCTCAGCGCCCTCAATGCGACAGGTTTCAGTCCGTTCATATATTTCAGATTCTAAAACGACAACCATGAGAAAGCATTTCCACAAGATATTGTTTATCGGAACGATAGCTGTTATGGTTGTCTTTTTAGTGCAGACCTTCACCGGGGTGGTCCGCCTTGAGCCGCTCCATGGGGTCACCATTGAAACAGAAAAACCGAGGCTGACATTAACGAACTACGTTGACGGTTCTTTTCAAAGCAATGCGGACAAATATCTCCAAGAGCATTTCGGCTTCCGCGAATGGCTTATTAGGGCGTACAACCAATATCTCTGGAGTTTTTTCAGGGAAACGAGCAACTCCTATGTGGTGCGTGGAAAAAAAGACTGGCTGTATGAGGATGTGCAAGTCAGAGACCATTACGAGAGCCTGATGTACCAACACACCGAAGACACGGCTGCTATGAGAAAGACATTCGAAACAGAGGCCCTGCGTCTTTGGAAAGTGCAACAACTGCTGGAAGAGTACAACATTCACCTTTTCGTCATCATAAATCCCGGAAAAAATGTGATTTACCCGGAGTATCTGCCAAAAAACAGGATGTTTTTTCATCCTGAAGGCATCCATGCCTACGACTATTATAAAAGAATGTTCGACAAACTTGGGATAAACTACATTGACAATGTGGCGGTTTTTCAGAAAGCCAAAGACTCTGTAGATTACCCATTGTACTCGAAAACGGGCGCACACTGGAGCAACATCGCCTCCATCTATGTTTTTGATTCCATTATTCGGTATATGGAGAATCTGGGGGATCAGAATCTTGTCAATCTTGATATTGGTGAAAAATATCAGGCGAAGCCCCGCCAGCCCGACAATGATTTAGAAGAACTCCTCAATTTGTTTTTCCCCATAAAAACGCAGCCATACTGGTACGCATACGTAAAAGCCGAAGAGGACACGACTGCTGTCAAGCCCTATTTTCTGACCATCGGCGACTCCTATTTCTGGAATTTCGTCTATAACATCCCCTTGCAGGACATTTTCCGATATTATCCGTATTGGTATTACAACTACATCGTTCATTTTGATTCCGCGAATACTGCCACGTCGGATCTGGACCTCGAACAGGAACTGATGCGGACGGACTATATCATGCTTACCTACAGCACGACACAGCTTTATGATCTTGGCAGTAAATTTCTGTCCAGAGCTTTATTGCATCTCTGCTATGACAAAGCAGCCATTGAATCCGCAGCCCACTGTCTCGTCTCTTCCATCAGATCAAATCCGAAATTATATGCTAAAATCCTCGAATATGCAAAGGAGAGTCAGAAAAACCTGGAAGAAGTCCTATATGGAGATGCCGTCTATCTGCTCCTTGAAAATCCGGAAGAGTATTTTGAGGACCTGAAGGGAAATCATCTTCCCGTTTCCAGAAACAAAGATTTGGTTTCCATACGGAAAAAATGGTCTGCCAACCGCCCATAGATTCCACGATTCGAATAAAAGATGCAATCCAGTGTCACTATCATCCACACGTGTCTTTAGTAATCGGGGGAATACGGTGTTTTGCTACCTGTGACCAATTCTTGTTGTACATATCATTGACTGAAGGCAGCAATACTCTCGCTGCATTTATCGGATCACCTGCACTTTCTTGACAACTCCATTGCTAGTCCGCACCAGATATATGCCGCTTGAATTTACGGTGAACACCCTATGATCTTGTGAGTTGCCGATTTCCGAGATAATCAGTTTCCCTGTTACATCAAAGATTTCCACAGATAACCCTTCCGCATGGTTAACATAAATCTGATGGCCATAACTATATATTTCCACATTGTCTTCCACAAAGTCTGAAACACCTGTTATGGGCTGGAATTCGGCAATGTAGGTCGCATTCTCCGTGACTGTCACAGAGCGTGGGTTGTCGGTGTTGCCGTCGTACCAGCGTACAAACTCATAGTTTTCAAATGGGCCAGCTGCAATCAGGATAGTTGTGCCATAGTCAAATGTTCCACCACCGACGACAGTACCCATGTTGGGATTAGCGGATACGACCGTAATAGTATACTGTTGCGGAGGTGTTACATTGGTGAGCACAGCACGTATCATCCAAGTGTAATAAAAGTTGTGGTCGCAAGCAGAAGTCCACCCCGAGTTGTTTGTATAACACCAGGATCCGTCTGGATTACCAGCATAGTTGCTGCCCGCAGCGGGATAAGAAACGTCATCGTTGTAGAAGACAATCCAAAGAGGCTGAGAATGATCTATGGTGACAGGAGAGTTTAAAGTGGCGGTGTACCAGTTCTCACTGCCTGACAGGTAGTATGTCTGGGTGTAGACTTGCGTGCCCGGTGCATAGCTTCCGCCTTGGTAGATTGTCATTTGATAGGTTCCGGCATACATGTCCCAAATTTTCACAGAAGAAAGAGTGTTGTAGCCGGAAAGCTCGCCGGCGGCAAACCGGATACCCCAGGAAAATGATCCCCCAGCACCTACACTGCTGGAGTACGAACCGTTGTCGTAGTGATGCTCGCTGCTTCCAAGATTGGCGAAATAAGCGGTGTATGTCGCGTTGCCAGTCACGGTCACCGTGCGAGGATTCTCCGTGTTGCCGTCGTTCCAGCCTGTGAAGCGATATGCACTGTTGGCGTTGGCCGTCAACACAGCTGTTTCGCCAACCAGATAGGTGCCGCCACCGGAGGCACTGCCCATTGCGCTGTTGGCGGACACTGCGGTGATGGTGTATTGTTGTGCGGGCGCCGAGTTGGTGAGCATCGCCCGAATCATCCAAGTCCGATATATGTCGTAGTCGCATACAGAGGTCCATGTGCTATTGTCGACGGATGCCCATGAACCGTCAGGATTGCCAGCATAATGACTGCCCGCAGCGGGATAAGAAACGTCATCGTTGTAGAAGACAATCCAAAGAGGCTGAGAATGATCTATGGTGACAGGAGTATTCAAAGTGGCGGTGTACCAGTTCCCACTGCCAGACAGGTAGTATGTCTGGGTATAGACTTGCGTGCCCGGTGCGTAGCTTCCGCCTTGGTAGATTGTCATCTGATATGTTCCGGCATACATGTCCCAAATCTTCACAGAAGAAAGTGTGTTGTAGCCGGAAAGCTCGCCGGCGGCAAACCGGATGCCCCAGTATAAAGTTCCTCCAGCACCTACAGTGCTGGAGAACGAGCCGTTGTCGTAGTGATGCTCGCTGCTTCCAAGATTGGCGAATTGAGCGGTATATGTAGCGTTGCCGGTCACGGTCACCGTGCGGGGATTCTCCGTGTTGCCGTCGTTCCAGCCCGTGAAGCGATATGCACTGTTGGCGTCGGCCGTCAACACAGCTGTTTCGCCAGCCAGATAGGTGCCGCCTCCGGAGGCGCTGCCCATTGTGCTGTTGGCGGACACGGCGGTGATGGTGTATTGTTGTGCGGGCGCCGAGTTGGTGAGCATCGCCCGAATCATCCAGGTGTAATATAAGTTGTGGTCGCAAACAGAAGTCCACCCCGAGTTATTCGTATAACACCAAGATCCGTCGGGATTACCAGCATAGGTGCTGCCTACAGCAGGATAAGTGACATCGTCGTTGTAGAAGACGATCCAAAGAGGCTGAGAATGATCAATGGTGACAGGAGAGTTTAAAGTGGCGGTGTACCAGTCATCATAGCCTGACAGGTAGTATGTCTGGGTATAGACTTGCGTGCCCGGTGCGTAACTTCCGCCTTGGTAGATTGTCATTTGATAGGTTCCGGCATACATGTCCCAAATTTTCACAGAAGAAAGAGTGTTGTAGCCGGAAAGTTCGCCGGCGGCAAACCGGATACCCCAGGAAAATGATCCCCCAGCACCTACACTGTTGGAGTACGAACCGTTGTCGTAGTGATGCTCACTGCTTCCAAGATTGGCGAACTGGGCGGTGTATGTCGCGTTGCCAGTCACGGTCACCGTGCGGGGGTTTTCCGTGCTGCCGTCGTTCCAGCCTGTGAAGCGATATGCACTGTTGGCGTTGGCCGTCAACACAGCTGTTTCGCCCGCCAGATAGGTGCCGCCCCCGGAGGCGCTGCCCATTGCGCTGTTGGCGGACACGGCGGTGATGGTGTATTGTTGTGCGGGCGCTGAGTTGGAGAGCACCGCCCGGATCATCCAAGTCCGATATATGTTGTAATCACATACAGAGGTCCATGTGCTGTTGTCGGTGGATACCCATGAACCGTCAGGATTGCCGGCATAATGACTGCCCGCAGCGGGATGAGAGACATCATTGTTGTAGAAAACAATCCAAAGAGGCTGAGAATGATTGATGGTGACAGGAGCGCTCAAAGTGGCGGTGTACCAGTCCTCACTGCCGGACAGGTAGTATGTCTGGGTATAGACTTGCGTGCCCGGAGCGGAACTTCCGCCTTGGTAGATTGTCATTTGATAGGTTCCGGCATACTTATCCCAAATCTTCACAGAAGAAAGTGTGTCGTAGCTGGAAAGCTCGCCGGCGGCAAAACGGATGCCCCAGTATAAAGTTCCTCCAGCACCTACAGTGCTGGAGAACGAGCCGTTGTCGTAGTGATGCTCACTGCCTCCAAGATTGGCGAATTGAGCGGTATATGTCGCGTTGCCAGTCACGGTCACCGTGCGGGGATTCTCCGTATTGCCGTCGTTCCAGCCCGTGAAACGGTAACCACTGTTCGCTGTGGCTGTCAGCTCTGCAGTTGCTCCACCAGAATAAGTGCCTCCACCCGTAGCTGTGCCCATGGAAGGGCTGGCGGAAGACACAGAGATTGTATAGCTTGCGGATGTGTTTGCAATGCTTACATCATCCAACAGCAGATAGTGTCCGTCGTATGACTTGTGAACAAAAGCCAGCCGGAAAGTCTGGCCGTTATAGCCCGTCAGATAGATCTCGTATGGTTGATATGTGGTGTGAAGGATGGGCGTGAGCGGCATTAGCACTGTGGTAAAGTTGGAAGCGGATGTGCCGTTTCCTGTGGTGAGCCTAACCGAAATAGTGTCAGGATAATTTGTGTTGGCACTCCGAACGTAGAACGTGAGTTTGTAAAGGCCTGTCGAAGGAAGTGAGAGCTGTGGGGACACGAGGTAGTTGTTGGAGTTGAGTGTGCCATTATTCCAGGAGTAGGAGGCCATGGAATGGGTGCCGGAGAACGGACTGCCTGTGGCAAGAAACCAGTTCTCGCCGTCTCCGTCCGCATCAATTGTTGACCAACAATTGATACCATCCTCAAAATTTTCAAGCCATGGGAAAGATGTGATTACGCAAGAACTTGGCGGATTGCTTCCGGAGGAGCATGGAGAGGTTATCGTGTATGTCGTGAAACTGGGATTTGAAGCTGTCATCAGTGTTATGCCGTGGTTGTTCGTTAGGGTAAACGAGCATTCGTCATCGTAATTTCCTGAACTCCAAGTTAAAATAAGATCGCTGGGACAGATGGAGAACTGTTGTGTTGTATAACTGCCTGTACATGATGCGGTGCCATAGACATAGCCGGAGGCAGAGGAGAGTGTGAGATAGGCATTGTTCCATCCGTCGCCATAACTGTCTTCCATTGATACTGTGATAGTACACATGTCCGAGGAGGAACACTCGTTTTGAGTCACCTGTAAAGTGGCGGAGCTGCTTCCTTGCGATATGGTGACCACGGCTGTGCGGGTGCTGCCGCTGTAGTTGGGCGTGGCGGTAGCAGTGACCGTGGTTGTGGATCCACCGCCGGAACCGGAAGTCGGACTCAAGGTCAACCAAGATTGGTTCGAGCTGGCCGTCCAGGAACTATAGTTCCCATTGATACTGGTCACAGTGAAGGTTTGTGATCCTCCAGCCTGTGAGAAATTGAGACTTTGGGGCGAGACAATAAGCTGTCCATCTGGTTCAATGCCAACAATAATTGCTTTTTCGTCATTGAAAGTAAATGAGCTAGGGTTCAAATCGTTATGGGCGAAATAACCGTTGCAGGAACCGTTCCAACCCCAATTGATGTGGTAAAGACCGTTGTTGTCATAACCGTCGCAGACAAAAGCATGGCCGCCGTCATCGCCTCTACCTTTTTCAATCACAGGACGACCGGCGTTTAGCTCGGTGTTCAGTGCGGCAATCCATTGTGAATTTGTGACATCATCTCTATAAACACTATGGAGTGTGTTCTTGTATCGGAAATAATCTTTTAAAGCATTTTCCGCGCAGGGATAAGATGAATATCCATAGGAGGTGGTGTATGCTCCACTTCCATCTATGCCGTAGTCCATCTCCACCGCCACTCCCACATGATAAACCAAGGTGGCCACGGCGTTCACTTGGGCGGTCGAGCTGGAGCTGCTTAACGAGTTGGGCATATTATTCCAATTGTATGTGGCGTTTCCGAAATTGGCGTACAGATTGCCGTACGTGTTGTGATAATAGGAATGGGAACCTACACCAGAAGAGGGCCAGTTCCAGTATTTCATCACTTGTGCGGTGGCAATGGCCACACAGCCCGCAAGGGTATGGTAGCCTGACGAGTCTGGACATAAATTATTGTAATACGGCCTCTGAGCCCAGGTCGTGGTAAGCAATGGGGCAACAGCAGTCGTGTTTTGGGGTGTGTATTCACCATTCAACAGCTGGGTCCATTGGGAAATAATCTCAGTAGTAGATAAAATGTTGTTCCTTTTGCAATGTATAATCTCATTTTCATAACCCTTCAGAAATGAGGATACGGAAGGTGGCAAGGGCGTGATTAGACGTCCGTCAGTGGAATATCCTAAAATAGGTTGTACACAGTCGTCTGCAGCCACTATGACAAACCCTTTGCCATCTTGTCGGGCGAAAAGGTATAACTCTTGGAACGAGGTCTCATCCGTGACATTTGTCCATTTTCCAATATCATGCTGTCCTGTAACCACATTCCAGAAATTTGTGGCCACCTGTCGAGCTGTCTGAAGATCCACAGAATTACCGAATCCTATCATCAGACATAGTGTGAAAAAGATGGAAAGTGTAATTTTTTTCATAGAAAATGTATATTTTTTTATTTATGATTCCCAGCGTATTCAGCTGTTACCTATGTTGCAGGCAATATCATTAAAACACACTGGAAAAACGAAATGCACTATTTTGCTGCAAAAATAAAAAAAATCTAAGTTATCCCTTGATATCTTGTAAATATCCAGTCTGTGTATTTCTGCGAGTCACGTGAGCCTATAATTGTCCCGCAGACCACGCAGATTATCACACCGTTTCTTTGCAAGACTTAGAGGGATAATTCTGAAAAAATTAAATAATTAATAATAATCTAAAGTGCTGTTTGTTTCTCTGTGGGGCTCTTTTTTTTGTTGCTGTAAATGGCTATGATGAAGACGGAAGAGAATATCAGGATGATTCCGAAGGCAAGCCGTAGTGTGAAGACCTCGCCGAAGAGGAATATTCCGATCAATACGGCGGTGAGGGGTTCCAAGGCCCCCATGATGGCAGTGGGAGTGGAGCCAATGTATTTGGCCGCATACACCATCATGACCAAGGCCAATATGGCAGGCACTACAGCAAGCCACACCACATAGAACCAACTGGATGCATGGGCAGGTATTTGTATCCCTTGTCCAGTGGCAAAAGAGAGTGCCAGGTTTCCCAAGGCGCAGTAAATGAGCACGTAGAAGTTGATCTTAAAGGATGACATCGCTAATTGGGCCCGGTTCATCACGATGATGTATATGGCATAAGTGAGGGCTGAGACAAGTACCAATACCACGCCTGCCGCCGAAAGGCGATCTCCACCTGGGGTCCAATACAACAAGAGGACACCGATGAAGGAAAGTATAATTGACACGACCGTGGACCATGTGATTTTCTCCTTGAAGAATATGGCCATGATGGCGGCTGTAAGCACGGGATATACAAAAAGCAGTGTGGAGGCCACTCCGACATCCATCAGCTTGAAACTGGCGTAAAGTGTAAACGACGATGCCAAAAACAACAGTCCTAACGCACTTAAAACCGCAAATTCATGCTTGTTGACAGATAGTTTCTCTTTTCGTATCAGCATCACAACGGCAATGAACACCCAAGCCAGACCGAATCTCCAGAAAAGCACGTTGCTCGGGGTCATGCCTTCCTCGTATAGCCGGGCTCCTAAAGGGTTGGTGCCATAGCACACAGCTGCGCCAATGCCGCATAGAGTGCCGAATAGTTTCAGATTTTTGTCTTTATTTTGTGATTTCACGGTGCAGTTCTGTTAGAATGGGAATGATATGCTTGGCTGAGACAGTTGCCTTGGATGCTCTCCGGTGGATGCCTCTCTCGGCTTCCCGTGCAAATTAGGATGGGATGTGTTGTAATTTGTTGAAACAGAATGTTTTTTGTGTTTCATCGCTTTTCTTTTTTCAGCGTGCAAAAATAATGATTCTTGATTGTTTTGTCAAATGTTTCCATGATGTTTGAAAAAAGACATTTGACAAAAACCATCTTTTTGTTATTTTTGCAAACTGTTAATTAAAGGAGCTATGGCTAAAAATGATAATTCTTTCCTGTTTGTGCTGATAATTATTGTCGTGTTCTTGGCGGGGGCGTATTTCCTTTTAAACAAGAACGATAGTGGGGATGGCAAGGGGGATCGGGCCGAGGTGCCCGCGGGCTCGTCCACCACTTCACAGTTGACTCCGGAAATGCTGGAGATTCCTGTCCTGAAAGCCGATCGTCCCGAGCAGGTTATTGCACACTATGCCTACACGGTCAGCTACAATCCGGACTGGTGCGTGCCCAATTGGGTGGCATACGAGTTGACACGGGAGGAAACTCGCGGCAATGTGCCCCGCGCCATCCATTTTGAGCCGGACCCCGATGTCAAGGGCGTTTGTCCAACCTACCGGGACTACTCTCGTTCCGACTATACACGCGGCCACATGGCGCCGGCGGGCGATATGAAGTGGGACACCACCGCCATGCGCGAGTCGTTCTACCTCTCCAATGTCTGTCCGCAGGATGAAAATCTCAACGATGGCGACTGGAAGGAGCTGGAGGAGATGGCGCGCGTATGGGCCGGCCGTTTCGGGAGTGTCTATATTGTTTGCGGCCCCATCATGTCCGGCAATCCTGAAACAATCGGCCGCAACCACGTCGCCGTGCCTGATGCCTTTTTCAAGGTCTTGCTTTGCCAGCTTAACGGCAATTGGCAGGCGATAGGTTTTGTCTTCGAAAACAAGCCTGGCCACAAGAAACTCATCAAGTATGGCCGGACCGTGGATGAGGTTGAGCAGCTCACGGGCATTGATTTCTTCCCCGCCCTGGATGATGAGATTGAGAACGTCATTGAGGCAAAAGCCGATTTTTCGGTGTGGAACTTGTAGGGTTGCGAATGTCGGCCATTGCAAGTTGAGTTTTCGGTTTTTGTAAAAAAAAAGGCAGCTATCTACATGATGGCACAAGGCTGTCATCAACAGGTCTCCAAACGACACATTATTTCCGACGCCACCCTTTCGCGGCGAGCAAGTTTCATGCATCTTTGATGCCGACTCCCGCGCCGCGAGAGCGTGTCGGTGCCGTCTTCCCACCCCACACGGCCGTGTGGGGTTACAGAGAAGGGTGTTCCTTCGGAACACGTTTGAAGGGGCAAAGACAATGTAATGGGATTGGCCTCGAAGAGGCCTTCCTTTTTGTTACACCACATGAAGCGTAGCAAGTGTGGTGACGGGATGTGCTGCAACCCTTGGAAGGAATGGACGGTGTGCGGGATAGTCGCGGCGCGGGAGAACCATGAGACGAGGAAGCGCATTGTTCGCCGCGAAACGGATGTGCCGTCGGACGAGCGTGCGTGAGGGATTGAAGTGGAAATGATTTTGGCGAGAATTGGTGCCGTTGCCAATCGGAGATTCCGCCACCTCCTTTCGTCGGCGACGGGATGGTGGTGGGCTCTAAGCCAAAATCATTGGAACGAAAAGCCCGACGGCACGGCGGCGGGAATATCTGGTTATATACGTGATCGTAGAGACGCAATGCATTGCGTCTCTACGGAACGAATGTGATTTTCCGCCGCCGTGCCGGCACGCCCAATTAAAAAAAATGAAGCTCCTGATTTGTGCTATCAGGGATATTATCCCGCCCCAAAAAAAGGTGTCGCCCAGAATTCTGGACGACACCTGTATGTTTATGTCAACCACTTGAGGGTGGTGACGGATGGTTGTCTGTTAGTACAAGAAGCTCAACAGGATACCGGCGGCCACTGCGCTGCCGATCACACCGGCCACGTTGGGACCCATGGCGTGCATCAACAGGAAGTTGGTCTTGTCGTACTTCATGCCTTCCACGTAGGAGACGCGGGCGCTGTCGGGCACAGCGGAAACGCCAGCGTTGCCGATGAGCGGGTTGATCTTGTTGCCCTCTTTGAGGAAGAGGTTGAAGAACTTGACGAAGAGCACGCCCGTGGCGGTGGCGATCACGAAGGAGAAGGCGCCCAAGCAGAAGATGAGAATGGAGGCGGGTCTCAGGAAGTTGGTGGCCTGGGTGGAGGCGCCGACGGTGAGGCCGATGAGGATCGTCACGATGTCGATGAGCGGACCGGAGGCGGTGTTGGCGAGACGTTTGGTGACGCCGCACTCTTTCAGCAGGTTGCCGAAGAAGAGCATACCCAACAGAGGCAGGCCGGAGGGCACGAGGAAGGCGGTCAGCAGGATGCACAACAGCGGGAAGAGCACTTTCTCGCGGTGGCTGACGGCGCGCGGCGGGCGCATGCGGATGAGACGCTCCTTGGGAGTGGTGAGCAGGCGCATGATGGGCGGTTGGATCACCGGCACGAGGGCCATATAGGAGTATGCCGACACGGCAATGGCACCCATCAGGCTGGGAGCCAGCTTGGAGGAGATGAAGATGGCGGTGGGGCCGTCAGCGCCGCCGATGATGCCGATGGCACCGGCTTCCATAGGCGTGAAGCCCAGCAGAAGTGAGATGGCGTAGGCGGCGAAGATGCCGAACTGGGCGGCTGCACCGATGAGGATGAGCTTCGGGTTCGATATCAATGCCGAGAAGTCGGTCATTGCCCCGATGCCAAGGAATATCAATGGCGGGTAGAAACCCTTGACCACACCGAAATAGAGGTAGTTCAGCACGGCGCCGTTCTCGTAAACCCCGATCTGCAGTCCGTCGGTGAAGGGTATGTTGCCGAGGATGATGCCGAATCCGATGGGCACGAGCAACATCGGCTCAAATTCTTTCACGATACCGAGGGTGATGAAGAACAAGCCGATGAGAATCATTATGATGTGGCCCCACGTACAGTTCCCGAAACCGGAGTAACTGAAAAACTGCAGAAGGCCCTCTTTGAAAAATTCAAACATAGTTGCTTTTTAATTTTGTTGGTAATAGATGATTTTCGGTTTATTCAAACACCACAAGGATGTCGCCTTCCATTACGGAGTCGCTGCGGTGGACACGCACCTCTTTGATGACGCCGTCCTTTTCGGCATCGATGTTGTTCTCCATCTTCATAGCTTCGAGGAGGAAGAGGCGTTGTCCGGCCTTGACGGCGTCGCCGGGCTTGCAGAAGACGTCGAGGATGGTGCCGGGCAGGGGTGACTTGAGGGTGGCGCCGGCAGCGGTGGCCGCGGCGGGGGCGTTCTTCACGTTGGCGGGAGCGGCGGCAGGCGCGCTCTTGGCGGCAGGGGCTGCCACTTTCACCACGGGCTTGACACGGGTGGAAATCTCAGTGTCCAGTTCTACTTTGTAGGGAGTGCCGTTCACTTCCACGTTCACGGTGTTGTCTTCAATGTCTCCCACTTCTACGGAATATTTGTTGCCGTTGATTGTAAATTTATAGTTTTTCATATTGATGATGTCTTTTTTGATGAATTACTTGTTGATACGCGGGGCTTTTTTCATGACCAACTCCTTCTGAGCCCAAGGAGAATAGTGGGCGGAAGGCATGTGGATGGTGATGACTTCGCTCTCCTCGTCGTGCATGCTGTTGAAGTGGAGATGGAGGGCGGCCGTGATGGCGGCAATCTCCTCGCCCGTCTGCAGCACAATGTCATCGTCCTTCTTGCCATCCGTGGAGGCGGCGACGGCAGCGATTTTGCCGTTCTTCTCGGCCTCTTTTCTGGCGGCACGGCGCGACATTGCTCCGAAGACCTTCAGCATTAGGTAGATGAGGATAAGACAGGAAAACACCACCGACATGGCGATGATGGCCAGACCGATGCCGTATGGGTCCTCTTTCTTCAGCTTCTCCTCTTTGGAGGCTTTGATGGTGACCTCGTTGGAGGATCCCGGTGTGAAGTGGTCGAGGAAATGGGCGTTCTCGGTGATACCGTCCATGTCGTAACCGAAGACCATGGCGGTGTCGCGGAGGGAGGCAGGGTAGTGCATAATGTCAATCAGCTCCTTGCCGTCGGAGGTAATGAGCGCCAAGTAATTCGTCTTGGAAGTGCGTACGTCGAAGTTGACGTGGAAGGTGCCGTACAGCGGCTCGCCATCTAAGAAAAAGATGACGAAGGAGCGCTGCGGCATAGCTGTGTGGATGTCGCTTTTGGAGATGCGGTACCAGTGGGACGGTATCTGGGCGCCTCTTTTGCCCATGGCGGAGATGCCCGTGGTGTCGTCGGTGATGTAACAGCCGGCGAGGTTGACCACATTGTAGGCAGGGTTGAACACCTCCACCCAGGGCACGCAGCGACCGTACTCATCCTGGTAGTTGTCCACGTTTTTGATCATCATCTCGTTGAAGCGCAGGTCGTGGGTGGACTGTGCGAGCGCGCTGCCCATTACGACCATCGCCATCAACAAGAACAAGATTTTGTTGAAATATCTCATATTGTGTTCTGTTTTTGTGGTAATGGGTTATAATGGGAGGTTGTCGTGCTTCTTGGCCGGGTTCTCCAGACGCTTGTTCTTAAGTGACTCAAGGGCGCGGATAACTCTGAAGCGCGTGTTGCGCGGCTCGATGACGTCGTCGATGTAGCCGTATTGGGCAGCCACGTACGGGTTGGAGAACATCTGGCGGTACTCCTCCACGCGGTCATTGAGGAACTGGGCCTTCTCTTCGGGGTTCTCGATTTTCTTCATCTGGGAACCGTAGATGATCTCGGCTGCGCCGCTGCCGCCCATAACGGCGATCTCGGCGGTGGGCCAAGCGTAGTTGATGTCACCGCGCAAATGCTTGGAACTCATCACGCAGTAAGCGCCGCCGTAGTTCTTGCGCAGGATGACCGTGACTTTCGGGACGGTGCATTCGCCGTAGGCGTAAAGCAGCTTGGCGCCGTGCAGGATGATGCCGCCGTACTCTTGGCCGGTGCCGGGCAGGAAGCCGGGCACATCCACCAACGTCACGATGGGGATGTTGAAGGCGTCGCAGAA
>DBYW01000003.1:44112-252754 GCA_002311645.1 Bacteroidales bacterium UBA1176 | reverse complement strand
CACACCAGCCAGATACTTGGGCTGGTTGGCCACAATACCCACGGACATACCGTTGAAACGGGCGAAGCCGATGACGAGGTTCGGGGCATACAGCGGCTGGATTTCCAGGAACTTGCCGTCGTCCACAATGCCGTTGATGACATCCTTCACGTCATAAGGCATATTGGGATTGTCGGGGATGATGGAGTTCAGGCTGTCCTCCAGACGGTTGATGGGGTCTTCGGTCGGCTCGTACGGGGGTTCCTCCATATTGTTGGAAGGGATGTAGCTGATGAGCTCACGCAGCATAGCGATGCCCTCTTCCTCGTTCTCCACGGCGAAGTGGGCCACGCCTGACTTCTTGGAGTGGACGCTGGCGCCGCCGAGGTCCTCGGTGGTGACATCCTCGTTGGTGACCGTCTTGACCACCTTCGGGCCGGTGACGAACATATAGCTCGTGTTCTTGGTCATCATGATGAAGTCGGTCAAGGCCGGGGAATAGACGGCGCCGCCGGCGCAGGGACCGAAGATGGCTGAGATTTGGGGGATCACACCGGAGGCGAGGATGTTGCGCTGGAAGATTTCAGCGTAACCGGCAAGGCTGTTCACACCCTCTTGGATGCGGGCGCCGCCGGAATCGTTGAAACCGATGACAGGGGCGCCAACTTTCATGGCTTGGTCCATGACTTTGCAGATCTTCAGGGCGAATGTCTCGGAAAGGGAGCCGCCGAAGACCGTGAAGTCTTGGGAGAAAACGTAGACCAGGCGGCCGTTCACCGTGCCGTAGCCCGTGACCACGCCGTCGGAAAGGAATTTTTTCTTTTCCTGGCCGAAGTTGGTGCATCTGTGTTGTACGAACATGTCGAATTCCTCGAAACTGCCTTCGTCAAGGAACATCAGGATGCGCTCGCGCGCCGTGTATTTGCCCTTGGCGTGCTGTTTTTCGATTTGGTCCTGACCTCCGCCCAAACGAGCCTTTTCCCGCAGGGACAATAGCTCGTTGATTTTATCTTGCATTGTCATAAGATATTGGTGTTTAGTTGTTTGTATTTATTTGAATGTTAAAATCCACATTATACATTTAAAGCGCGAAAATACAAAAAATATACGCACTTTCAGTTACAAAAAAGTCCCGTGTTCATCAAGTTGTGAACACGGGACTTTGATAATGTGGTGATGGTGCGAAAAACTACAGTCTGTCGATGCAGTTGAGGTCGCTGAAGGCGATCTTGAGGCGCTCGACCACAGACTTCTCGCCCTCGCGCAGGAAGGCACGCGGGTCGTAGTATTTCTTGTTGGGCTTGTCGTCACCTTCGGGGTTGCCGATCTGGCCTTGCAGGTAGGCTTCGTTTTTCATGTAGTACTTGCGAATGCCGTCCCAGAATGCCCATTGGGTGTCGGTGTCGATGTTCATCTTGACCACACCGTAGGAGATGGCTTCCTTGATCTTGGCGGGTTCGGAGCCGGAGCCGCCGTGGAAGACGAAGTTGACGGGGTTCTCCGCCGTGTTGTGCTTGTTGCGGATGTACTCCTGAGAGTTGTGCAGGATGATGGGTTCCAACTTGACATTGCCGGGTTTATAGACACCGTGCACGTTGCCGAAGGAGGCGGCGATGGTGAAGTTGGGGCTGATCTTGCTGAGTTCCTCGTAGGCGTAGCACACGTCTTCGGGCTGGGTGTAGAGGCGGGCGCTGTCGATGCCGGTGTTGTCCACGCCGTCTTCCTCGCCGCCCGTGATGCCGAGCTCGATCTCGAGCGTCATTTCGATTTTGGCCATGCGGGTGAGGTATTTCTTGCAGATTTCGATGTTCTCCTTCAGCGGTTCCTCGGACAGGTCGAGCATGTGGGAACTGAAGAGGGGCTTGCCGTATTTGGCGTAGTATTGCTCGCCGTAGTCAAGCAGGCCGTCGATCCAGGGCAAGAGTTTCTTGGCGGCATGGTCGGTGTGGACAACCACGGGCACGCCGTACATCTCGGCCATCTCATGGATGTGTTTGGCTCCGGAAATGGCGCCCTTGATGGCTGCGGCCTGGTTGTCATTGCTCAGCGACTTGCCGGCGTAGAAGACGCCGCCACCGTTGGAAAATTGGATCATGACGGGGGAGTTCACCGTCTTGGCGGCTTCTAACACGGCGTTGATGGAGTCCGTGCCCACCACGTTCACTGCGGGAAGGGCGAATTTCTCTGCTTTGGCGATTCTGAAAATCTCTTGGAGGTCTTTGCCATAGACTACTCCGGGTTTGACTTTTGACAAGATTTTTTCTGACATGTCGTTTTTTTAATTAAATGGTTAATAGAAATTATTTGATATTTTACAAAAACACTATCTTTTTCTCCTTTTCCAGAGCCATTGGACGACCTTGGAGCCGATGGCGATGGCTGTGGTTATGCGGGAGGATTTGTTGGTTGCAGAGGAGAATCCTTCCAGCATTTTCCGAGGGCGCACCTTGCGAAGGTTGACTAATCCATGCCACAGTCGCTTGGCGGTGTCCACGTCTTCTTGGTAGGCGTCGAGATCCTTGCTGATCCGGCGTTCCTGCGCCGCGATCTTGCGCTGCAGTTGCATCTTGCGGGCTGCAATCTCGTTGAGATTGTTGAAAGGGGCTTTCTCTTTATTGCTCATGGTCACCTCCTTCCTTGGGCATTTCGGTTTCAGGCTCAATCACCTTTTCAGGCTCGTCTTTTTCGGCATACAGGATGCGGCTGAACTTGCGGATGAGGGGGTTGATGAACAGGGTGTCCTTGTAATGCAGCACCACAAGGATGATTCCTATGAGGATGACGCAGACGATGGTATAGGCCCAGCCTGCATTGAGGGCGAGGGTGAGCCAACTGATCAAGGCGCTGGAAAGGTATATGAGCACCGCCACCGCGCAAATTACCACGATGAGCATGGAGAGTATCACCGAAAGGATCTGTGAGGATTTTTCCAGCAATTCCAGCTTGAGGAGATCGTAGCGCTGTGAAAGGTATGTTCTCAGATCCTTGGCAGTCTTCTCGTTGCGTGGCGAGTTGCTCGTCAGTTTATCGAAAAGATTCATAGTGACATTCCGATTATAATACTTCTTCGGCTTCTGCTTCGTCGATGAGGTCGTCCATCATGGCTTCTTCCTCCGAGGGAGCGGAAGCACGTTTTTCTTTGAGTTTTTCGATGAGTTTGTCAATTTCCTCCTTGGTCAATTTGGAAGAGACTTTTTCGCGGATTTCCTTGCCCTTTTCGGTCGTGAAGAGGAGGGAGATGCCAGTGGCTGCTGCTGCTCCGGCCAAGAACGATAAAATTTCAGATGCTTTCATATCATTTAATTTTAAAGGTTATAAATATAAGGTATGGTGTTTTCTCAGATGCTTATGGGAGTTAGTTTCCCTTGCAGGGCTTGGGCGGTGTAGGAGCGTTTTTTCTCCATGAGTTTGTCGGGCGTGCCTTCAAAGACGATCTTGCCGCCGCCGTCGCCTCCTTCGGGCCCCATGTCGATGATCCAGTCGGCACATTTGATGATTTCGGTGTTGTGCTCGATGACCACAATCGTGTTGCCTCGTTCGATGAGGCGGTTGAAGGCACCGTATAATTTGTTGATGTCGTGAAAATGGAGGCCGGTGGTCGGCTCGTCGAAAATGAAAAGTTTGTTTTGCTGCTCGTCGTCAAGGGAGAGATAGTAGGCCAGTTTCACGCGTTGTGCTTCGCCGCCGGAGAGAGTCGAGGAGGCCTGTCCGAGCACCAAGTAGCCGAGGCCGACGTCCTGTAGCGGCATCAGCCGGCGGATGATGTTCTTGGTCAAATCGGTGACAGGCAGCTGCTGGAAGAATTCCACAGATTCAGACACCGTCATGTTGAGGATGTCGGTGATGGTCTTGTCCTTGACTTTGACGTCGAGGGCCTCGTCGCGGAAGCGACCGCCGTTGCAGGATGGGCAGATCATCTCCACGTCAGCCATGAACTGCATATTGATATGGATCTTGCCCTCGCCTTCGCACTCTTCGCAGCGGCCGCCGGCCACGTTGAAGGAGAAGAAACCCGGGCGGTAGTTGCGCTGTTTGGACAAGGGTTGGGAGGCGTACAACTCACGGATATAGTCGTAGGCTTTTACGTAGGTCACGGGGTTGGAGCGCGTGGAGCGCCCGATCGGGTCTTGGTCCACCATCACCACATCGGATATCTTGGACATGTCGGCGTCGATGCCGGAGCATCTGCCAGGCTTCGGACCGTTTTTGTCGAGAAGGCGCAACAGGGTGGGGTAGAGCACGTTGGCAATGAGACTGCTCTTCCCCGATCCGCTCACGCCCGTCACGACGGTGAGGCATTCCAGCGGAATCCTGACGTTGATGTTCTTGAGATTGTGTTCCTTGGCTCCTTTAATTTCCATGTAGTTGCGCCATTTGCGGCGACGCTTGGGGATTGGAATGTGCCGGCACTCCTCCTCCGGGAATCCGCCTGTCATGCCGCGCAAGTAGGAGGCGGTGAGATTGTCTTTCTCTTGTAGCAGATGCTCGAAGTCGCCGGTGTAGACGACCTCGCCGCCGAACTGGCCGGCGCGGGGACCGATGTCAACGACGTAGTCGGCGGCGCGGATGATGGATTCGTCGTGCTCGACGACGACCACGGTGTTGCCGATGTCGCGCAGCCGTTTCAGCACGCGGATGAGGTTCTGGGTGTCGCGCGGGTGCAGGCCGATGCTGGGCTCGTCGAGGATGTAGAGCGACCCCACAAGACTGCTGCCCAAAGAGGTGGCCAGGTTGATGCGCTGCGATTCGCCGCCCGACAGGGAACCGGCGGTGCGGTCGAGAGTCAGGTAGCCTAACCCCACCTCGTCCAGCAGACTGATGCGCGTGCGCAGCTCCTTAAGCACGTTGCGCGCAATTTCCTCCTCATTGGGATTGGCAAACTTGAGTTGGTCGAAGAAGGGCTTGAGGTCGCAGACCGGCATGGCCAACAGCTCTGTAATAGACTTGCCGCCCACCTTGACGTATTGGGCGTCTTTGCGCAGGCGGGTGCCCAGACAGTCGTGGCATAGTTCGCGCCCGCGATAGCGCGCTTGCAAAACGCGGTATTGGATTTTGTAAGTGTTGGCGGCCACAAACTGGAAAAATTGGGTGATGCCTTCCACGTGATGCTTGGGATCACCGAACCAGAGCAGGTCAAACTCTTTCTGCGTCAGGTCTTCAATGGCGCGGTGTACCGGAAAATCGAGTTTGAGGGCCTGTTTGATGAAATAACGTTTCCACTCGCTGAGCACTTCGCCGTGCCAACAGGCCACGGCATCTTCGGCCACGGACAGCTGGCGGTTGGGGATCACCAAGTCTTGGTCCACACCCTCAATCATGCCGGTTCCCAAACAGGTCTTGCAAGCCCCGTAGGGGTTGTTGAAGCTGAAAAGGTTGACAGAGGGTTCCTCAAAGAGGATGCCGTCAGCCTCGAAACGGTTGCTGAAGGATTTTTGGGAGACACTGCTCTTTTTATTGCCCGTGTCAACCTGTGAAGTCTGAGGAAGAATGTCCTCTTCGCTTTGGATCATGCAGGCGCCCTTGCCCTCGGCGAAGGCGGTGTTCACGGAATCGCGCAGTCGCGCGATGTTGTCTTCAATATTATTGGACTTGAAACGGTCGATGAGCACGTACATCTCGGATGCCCGGGTGCATTTTTTTCCGTTGAGGAATTCGTCGATTTCGAAGAGTTTGCGGTCATAGACCACGCGACTGAAGCCTTGTTGACGGAGGATGGAGAGCTGTTCAAGGAGGGTGCGTCCTTCAGGAAGCACTACGGGTGCGAGCACATAGACGCGCTTGTCAGGGGCGATTTTGCGGACATACTCCACCACATCGCCCGGGTCGTCGCGGCGCACCTCCTTGCCGCTTATGGGTGAGAAGGTGTGCCCCACGCGCGCAAACAACAATTTCAGGTATTCGTATATCTCCGTCACCGTGCCCACGGTGGAGCGTGGGTTGTTGGACATCACATGCTGCTCGATGGCGATGGCGGGCGGGATGCCGGTCACCGACTTGACTTCCGGCTTGTGCATCCTTCCCATGAACTGGCGTGCATACGAACTGAGGCTCTCCACATAACGACGCTGCCCCTCCGCATAAAGCGTGTCGAAAGCCAACGACGACTTGCCCGAACCGGATAGGCCGGTGATGACCACTAACTTGTTGCGGGGGATGTCAACATCTATATTCTTCAGATTGTTGACTTTTGCGCCTCTTATGGATATAATATCGTTTTGCATGAATTTTTCAAATATCAAGTAACATGTCAATATGCGCCGGAGATGAAGTATATCATCACATAGACCAAAGCCGGTGAAGCTGCAAACAGCATCGAGTCGAAACGGTCAAGCATTCCACCATGACCCGGCATGACATTCCCGCTATCCTTCACTCCTGCGTTGCGTTTGAACAGGGACTCCAACAAATCTCCGAATGTTCCGAACACCACTGTCATCAATGCGAACAAAATCCAATCCCAATGGGCAGGCCTTGCGGAACCGAAGTATGGGATGAGTGGCAAGAACCATGCCAACAGCATGGTCATCAAGCACCCGATGGCAGTACCCTCCCAAGTTTTTCCCGGGGAGATACGGGGGCACATTTTGTGCTTGCCCAGCATTGTCCCGCCCAGATAGGCGAATGTGTCGTTGGCCCAAATCAAAACAAAAAAGGCGAGTGCATCGGAGGGCCTGACATAAGAGAGCGTCGAAATGGCAGCCAAGGGGATGACAATCCACAGGATTCCCCACACGTTTTTGGATATATGTTCGATAGGACACGGGTTGGCCGAAAACAGCTCGCGTATTGTCAAGAACACCGCAACCGCAAAAAGAGAGGCCAGGACAAGGCCCAGGAATATGAAAAAGATGGCCCCCTTGTCGTCCAGCCACCATCCGCCACGATGCTGGTAGTACGATACCAGAAGGCAGAATTGAATCACCACGGCCACCAGTATCAGGAAGAGTTGAGCGAGCTTGTCCACAGGTCCGGAGGTGAGTTTCCCGAACTCGCAGATGGCCAGACAGGAGACGGCAGTCATGAGCCCGCACATCAGTGGCGGGCAGAAGGTGCCGGCCACCATGAGGGCCACATAGACGGCTCCGGCAGCGGTGCGGACCAGCAAGTTCTTAGTCTTGGGGTTCATCTGATGGCGCGTTTTCGGGTTGTGGTTCAGGGATGGGGTGGCTCTCGGGACGCGGTTCTTCGACAAGCATCAGGATGATGCGGGGCTCGCGGGGCGTATATTGCGGCTTTCCGTTAATCTCTTCGGGACGCGTGGGCACCACAAACTCGGTTATGGGACAGGTGGTGTTCCCGTTGTGTTCCCGCAGGTAGGCCAATGCATCCTCGTAGTCGGGGAAGATGCACCGTTCGCGAGAGACCACGATGATGTCCTTGGCGAGATTCTTCACGGATGCGTACAGGTCCACCTGCTGTGTGAAGCCGATGGCGCCGGTGCGTGCCACCAGGACATTCGAGAAAAAGAGTGCGGCGTCGACAGGTTCGTTAAGGTTGATGGCGTTGACGTGGTGCACTTTGTGCTTGTCAAGGTATGCGCCCAAGTTGGGACTGGTGTTGAGCAGCATGTTGTATTGTTGGCCTTGCGCAATCTTGATGAGATATTGTACAAAGTTCTGGGTGTTGCAGGGGATGTATTTCCCGCCGGCAGCACGGAAATTCTCTATGAAGGTTCTGAAAGTGTCATGAATAGGCTCGAATAAAGGACAGGTCATGTCAGGCATCATGGGAGGTGTCTGATTTTTGTAGGTGAGGGCGTTCCGGATGTCTTTCCGGATTCTTTCCTTTCCCACGTATAATTGCGGATCTAAAGAACTGGTTTCTGCCATGGCTGGAGTGTTTAGGATAGGGGAATATTGTCGTCGCCTGCGGCTGGTGTGGCCTCGGGGACGGAGTTGTGTGTCTGCTCCAAGGCCTGTGTGTCAGGTTGGACGGTTGGTTGTTCGTCCGCAAAGGGGCGTTTTCCGAGGATGCGTTCCACGTCTTCAGTAAAGATCACCTCTCGTTCGAGCAGGAGTTTAGCCAGCTGGTCAAGTTGCTCCTTGTGTTCTGAGAGGATCTGTTTGGCTTTGGTGTAACAGGACTCGATGAGTTGGTGGACTTGTTCGTCTATGGCCTCGGCGGTTTTCTCGCTATAAGGCTTTTGGAAGCTGTATTCTTGTTGTCCGGTGGAGTCGTAGTAGGAGACGTTTCCGATTTTCTTGTCGAGGCCGTAGTAGACGACCATGGCGTAGGCCTGTTTGGAGACGCGTTCGAGGTCGTTGAGTGCACCTGTGGAGACTGTGCCGAAAACGACGTCTTCGGCGGCACGTCCGCCCAGCAGGGCGGTCATCTCATCGATGAGTTGGTCGTAGTTTGTGAGTTGGCGTTCTTCGGGAAGGTACCAGGCGGCACCGAGGGCTTTGCCGCGCGGCACGATGGTGACCTTGACCAACGGGGAGGCATATCTGAGCAGCCAGCTGACGGTGGCGTGTCCAGACTCATGGTAGGCAATGGTCTTTTTCTCTTGAGGGGTGAAGACGCTGCCACGGCGTTCGAGGCCGCCAATGATGCGGTCGACGGCAGCGAGGAAATCCTCTTTCTCGATCTGTTTCTTGTTGTTGCGGGCGGCGATGAGGGCGGCTTCGTTGCAGACGTTGGCGATGTCGGCACCGGAGAAGCCGGGGGTCTGCTTGGCGAAGAAGTCGAGGTCCACGTCGGGACCGAGCTTGAGCTTGCGCACGTGGACGCCGAAGATGCCGCGGCGCTCGTTGAGATTGGGGAGCTCGACGGCGATTTGACGGTCGAAGCGTCCGGCGCGCAGCAGCGCACGGTCGAGAATGTCGGCACGGTTGGTGGCGGCCATGATGATGACGCCGGCGTTGGTGGAGAAGCCGTCCATCTCGGTGAGCAGCTGGTTGAGGGTGCTCTCGCGCTCGTCGTTGGCATTGGAGATGGCACTCTTGCCGCGGGCGCGGCCGATGGCGTCGATCTCGTCGATGAAGATGATGCAGGGAGCCTTCTCCTTGGCGGTCTTGAAGAGGTCGCGCACTCGAGAAGCGCCCACACCGACAAACATCTCCACGAAATCGGATCCGGAAAGGGAGAAGAAGGGGACTTTGGCCTCGCCGGCCACGGCCTTGGCCAAGAGGGTCTTGCCCGTGCCGGGAGGGCCGACTAACAGCACGCCCTTGGGAATCTTGCCGCCAAGCACCGTGTATTTCTTGGGATTCTTCAGGAAATCGACCACCTCCTCGATCTCGAACTTGGCCCCTTCGAGCCCGGCCACATCTTTGAAAGTGACCAGCTGCCCTGATTTCTCGTCGAATTCCTGGGCGCGTGACTTGCCGATGTTGAAGATGTTGCCGCTCCCGCCAATGCCCGTCCCGCCCCGCATGGAACGTGTGGACCAGACAATCACTATGATGAAGAGTATCATCGGGAGAATCCAGAATATCATTTCGAACCCCCAGCTCCTGGTGTTGTCTTGCTTGACGGGGAAGTCGTAGGCATCGATGATGTCTGTTTCTGTGATGGTGCTGTCCTTGGACAGACGTTTTTGGATGGCATTCTCGCGAATGTCCTTCAACTCTGAGTTGAACACCTGAAAATCGCCTGCGGGCATGGAATATTGGGGGCCATCTACGTTCTCACTCACTTTTTCGTAGGCGGGCTTGTCGAGAGCCTCCTGCTTTAGGAAGATGTTGACCTTTTCTGTGCGGCGCACGTATTCCACATGGTCGATGTCTTGGTTCTCGACCATCTGCTTGAATTGCGTGTTGTCCACGTCTATGGCGCTCATTCCCGTGTTGGAGACCATCCAATAGCTGATGAGCGCAAGAAAAAGAATGAGGTACACAAGGCCGAAATTGAAATTCCTCTTGTCCTTTCCATTGTTGTCTGTCCGGGAAAAAGGATTCCTTTTGCCGGAGTTGTTTCGGTTGTTGTCTTGCTTGGGCATAGGTTACGAGTTGGGGTTAGAACGTTTGGATCTCGGCATCGTTCCAAAGGGCTTCGATATTGTAGAATTCGCGTGCTTCCGGCTGGAAAATGTGGACAAGCACGTTGAAATAGTCGAGTAGCACCCACTCCTTGTTCTCAAGTCCTTCCACATGTACGGGCTTGGTGTTGGCAATGCGTTGTGTCTGCTCTTGCACGAAGTCGCACAATGTCTCTACATGCGGCTTGGAATTGCCCGAACAGACGATGAAATAATCAAAATAAACGTGGTTTATTTTTTTTAGGTTGATGCATTTGATGTCAATGCCCTGTTTTTCAATAAGTGCTTGTATGATAAGTTCTTCAATGTTTCCCTCAAAGGGAGTTCCTTCAAATTTGACTTTTTTTCTGGTAGCCATGCGTGGTTAATATTTTGGGTTGCAAAGGTACAATTTTTTTTATACTTTTGCCGCCTCAAAAAAGCAATAAAATTCGAATATGAAAAAATTATTCTTGTTAGTTTCGTTGGTTGTCCTTGTGGCTATCGCCGGACAGGCCCAAAAAGAAGTGGTGGGCATTCCGTATTCTTTCATTCATAATGACATTTCCTTGGCAGTCGACAGGGTGGATTTCCCTGCTTACGATCTCAATGAACTGCTGGCAGAGGACGCGCAGAAAATGAAGGACGGAAGTCCGTTGCGTATTGGCGCGGTGCGTCACGTCAGCTATAATTTCAACAACTCGGGCCGTACGGACATCTTGCCCGACGGGTCCCGCTTGTGGCGTCTGACCCTCCATTCTCCCGATGCTCTGGCTATGGCCGTCTTCTTCTCCACGTACAACATTCCCGAAGGCGCAACGATGCATGTCTACAGCGGCGACCGCAAGCAGTTGACCGGCACTTATACCGCCGAGGATATTGAACCTAATGGCGTGATGGCTTCCGAGTTTATCGAAGGCGACGAGCTGACCATCGAATACCACGAACCGGCCGATGTGCTCTACCACGGTGTCATAGAAATTGACCGCGTGAGCCACATCTACCGTGATGTCTGGCTCACCGGCGATCCCGAGAAAGGCAGTGTCGACGATGCAGGGGATTGTCACTATCACGCAGTTTGCCCGGAAGGCGCTGCTTGGCGTAACCAAATCAACTCTGTGGTCAGAATCTCCATCACGGGCGAGTCGGGCACCTATTTTTGTAGCGGTGCCCTTATTAACAATGTGAGAATGGATAAGACCCCATACGTGCTTTCCGCCAACCATTGCCTTGACGGTGCAAGCTCTTCTTTCCGATTTGACTTCTTTTACCAATTTAAGAATTGCAATGGCACGGGCAATGATATTGTGAAGTATTTGAATGGTGGTGAAATCAAGGCTTTCATCAGCTATAATTCCCAGACGGGAACCTCTACAAGTTCTGATTTCTTGCTGCTGCTCATTACGAAGGACTTGGCCTCCAAGCCTTGGTCTGACAGCCTTTATTTCTCTGGATGGGACGCATCCGGTGCCGCTTCTGTTGGCTTGGCCATCCATCATCCGGCGGGTGCACGCAAACGCTTCAGCTTCCCTCGCCAAGTATCTTCGTATGGCAACAAGTATTGGGAAACAAAATGGTACACCAACCCCAACAGAGGTTGTACCGAGCAGGGCTCGTCAGGTTCTCCGTTGTTTAATGCCAACAAACTCATCATCGGCGACTTGAGCAGCGGCTCCAGTGATTGCGACTATCCGCAAGGTTCCGACTACTATGGCAAGCTCTCCTATTCTTGGACCAACAACAACAACTCCAGCAACAACAAGAAACTCAAACCTTGGCTCGACCCGGACAATACGGGCGTCCTCACCCTGCCGGGCATGGATTTCCATGGCCAAGTCGGTGTTCGCGACAATAGCAGCCATATCCAGTATTTCAACGTGTCCCCGAACCCCACTGCAGGCAATGTCGTTGTCAGGGGTTCCTTCAAGGAGACCACGGGTCGTTGCGACATCTACAATGCCATGGGCATGTTGGTTTATTCCGAACAACTCTCTTTATCCCCCTCTTTCAACCTCAACCTTGATGATCTTACCAACGGCATTTATTTCGTCGAGATCAACGACGGCAGTCAGTTGTTCCGTTCCAAGGTGGTGATTGCCAAATAGGAGGTCCACCCGCCGCCATGACTCCGCTCCTGACCACGAGCTACCTGCCCCCTGTAGAATACTTTGCCTTTCTGGCACAAGGGGAAACATGGCTGGAGCGATGCGAACATTACCATAAGCAGAGCTTCCGCTCACGTTGCGTCATTTTGACCTCCAACGGTCCGGAAGCTTTGTCTGTTCCTGTGGTTCACCGCTTTAACCATGAACCCGTCGCGGAGACTTGCATTGACTATTCAATGCCCTGGCAGCGCACCCATTGGCGCGCAATAGAGTCCGCATACGGCTGCAGCCCCTATTTCCTATACTATCAGGATGCCTTGCGCCCCTTTTACGAACGGCGCTACGAGCGGCTCTTCGATTTTAATCTGCAAATTGTGCATGCTTTGTTGAAAGTGCTGCAACTGCCTTCGAAAGTGTATCTTACGGAGGATTTTACCCCAATGGAGGAGGGTGACCTGCGCGCGCTTGTCCAGCCCCGGAAACAGGCATCTTCCGACTACCCGTTCCGCCTTACCGAACCTTACTATCAGGTGTTCGGCCATAAGTTCGGCTTCGTGCCCAACCTCTCTGTCATTGACCTGCTTTTCAATACCGGTCCTTCCGCAAAGGCCTACCTGCTTGCTGCCGGACAACGTTTTAAAACCTTGACAATCTCGTAGCTATGGCACAGGAAAAACTCAGTTTTATTGAAAAAATCTATTATTATCTCAAGCAACTCTTGATGAAAATCACCTATTCACAAGATTTGTTCTATGAAGATGTCTGGGAATTGCGTTTTTCCAAGCAACAAGAGAAACGCAAATATACGATTGAACGTAGCCTCTTCAGCTTTTCCATTAGGAGTTCAGACGATTTTTTCAAGTATCTGCTCGGCATATCCTTGGTGATAATGTTGTTTTTCATGGTTGTCACGAGTCGTCAAGTCGGCGTTTCCGAGCGCGAAATCGTGCAAAACGATTATTCCGGGTTGGTGCTCGACTATTTCCATCACGACATTGACGCCAAGACGCTCCATGAGCATCCGTATGCATCGACGCAGGCGCAATATGTTGATTTGGCGCTGTGTGTCCTCGGCAAGGTGCTGCACGTCCGCAACATTTTTATCCTTAAGCATTTGCTGAGCGCTATTTTCGGATGGCTGCTGATGGTATATCTCTCCATCTTGATACTAAAGGCGTTCAATTGGCGTGCCGCCTTCTTTACAGCCTTCTTTCTCTTCATTTCTCCGCGTTTTTTAGGCTATTCGATTTGCAATGTGGTGGATGTCACCTTCGCATTCGGTTTTATATTCACAATTACGCAGATCTACTATTTTTGCCGGGAATTGCCGGTTATTCGTGTTTATAGGCTGGTGAAGATTACTTTAGGCACGCTGTTGGCCCTGTCCACCTTTAACGCGGGATTTGTCTTAGTGCATTTCTTCAGTCTCTTTGTGATCCTCAACTATGTGCTATATAACCCTTTGAAGAAGTTCTACAAATGGGAGTACCTCAAACCACTTGGTGTTCTTTGTTTGATGTTGGTGGGATTTACTATCGTCGTGTACTCGATTCATGCAGCGGGCACCTTTTTCTTGGCGCGTTCGGTGGTCAGGCCCGGGCAGGCGTTGGGTTTGCTGACAGTCAATTACCCGCTTGCCGGCAACCAGCTGTTCGAAGGTCATTTGATCGGCCCCGACAACTATCCGAGCTATTATCTTGCCAAGTACCTCTTCATCACAATACCCTCGGTGATTTTGATTGGTTTTGTGCTTTTCTTCGTCTTCTTCAGAACAGTCGTGAAATCGCTCAAGCCCTATTCTATTTTCATTTTTCTCTATGCATTTTTGTATTGTGTGTTCAAGGTCCGGGACTTTTACTTGAATCCCGAAACGATGTGGGCGATCTATTATTGCATTTACCCTCTTTTCATGCTGATTGCCGTCAGCGGGGTCGAGTGTACGTTGCAAGGCATCAACGACAAATATACCAATTTTGTGGTGGTGGGGCTTGTCGCGCTCCTATCCTTCATGCCCATACGCCATATTCTTTTCAATCGACCGCTCACATCGCTCTATTTTAACGAGATAACGGGCGGCATTCATAATGCATACAGTAAATACGAACTGAACGTAGTGGACGATGCCAACAAGCAGGCTTGTCAATGGATGGAGCGCTATATTCGTGACACGGAACTGGGGCGCCATGTCGATGTCGACCAGTATGTGGTCGGCACCAACGGCAATTCGGCCTGTTCGCTGTTTTTTGCTTCTGACACCAATATTGTACTGGTGCACAAGCCATACAGTCGTTCGGATACGACATGGGATTTCTATATTGATTTCTGCCATGACATCCCGGCTGCGCAGCTGCGGAACGGGACATGGCCTTTTGATACCACCATACACTGCATTGATTTTGAGACCAAACCCGTGGTGGCGTTCTATCGGAATCAATACCGTTTTCAGCAGCATCTTTTGCACGACACTCTCGCAGCCCTCGAGGTGCAGCGCCTCGACAGTCTCGCATTAACGGCTGATGAATAACGGCCGACTGCCATTTTTTTCGTATTTTTGCGTTCTTTTTGAAATATCGTCACAATGATAGAATACAACACAAAACGTAGCAAGTTGCTTATCCGCGAATATGGGCGCAATGTCCAGAAGATGGTGGAGGACACCATGAAGATCGAGGACCGTGAGCAGCGCAATGCCGCCGCCCGCGCCATTATCCGTGTCATGGCACAACTCAACGACCCCAAGGAGCAACCCACGGTCTCTGTACAGGAACCGATGGACTATTGGCACAAGCTATGGGATCATCTCATCATCATCTCGGACTACAAACTGGACATCGACAGCCCGTTCCCGAAGCCCGTTCCCGACACCAGCGAGAAGATCATTGTTAAGCCAGACTATAACAAGCACCATATTGTCTTGCGCACGTATGGACGCAATATGCAGAATGTCATCAAGGCGGTGTCCGAATATCCGGAAGAGGAGCGCAAGCGCATGGCCAAGGTGCTGGCCAACGATCTTAAGCTGATGTATTTGAGTTATAATCGAAACTCTGTGAATGACGAGCTGATTAAGCGTCAGCTCCTTGAGATGTCAGATGGCACGTTGACACTACCGGAGGACTTTTCCCTTGCCACAACCAAGGAGTTGCTCCATTTGCTCAACAGCAATACCTCCTTCTACGTCACGCCGGCCAAACCCAAGAAGAAGAAAAAGAAGAAGAAAAAAAAGAAAAATAACACTCCAGCCGAATGAATATCATAGAAGTACATGAGGTTACTAAGCGCTATTCCAACCACTTGGCGCTCGACCGTGTCTCCCTGTCCGTGCCTGAAGGCGTCGTGTTCGGGCTGCTTGGCCCTAACGGGGCAGGCAAGACCACGCTCATCCGCATCCTCAACCAGATCACCTTCCCCGACTCGGGCAGTGTCTATTTCAAAGGCCGTCCCATCGAGGCGGATGATGTTCGCCAGATCGGCTATCTGCCGGAAGAACGCGGACTTTACAAGAAGATGAAAGCCGGTGAACAGGCCATCTACTTGGCACAGCTCAAGGGCCTCGATCGTGAAACGGCCTTCAAACGCCTTCGCAAGAAATTCCAGCAGTACGACATCCTCGATTGGTGGAACCGCCCCGTGGAGGAACTCTCCAAAGGAATGCAGCAGAAAGTGCAGTTTATCACCACCATCCTGCATGAGCCCTCGTTCCTCATCCTTGACGAGCCCTTTAGCGGCTTCGACCCCATCAACACCAATCTTCTCAAGGAAGAAATCCATAATTTGAAGAAACAGGGGGCAACCATCATACTGTCCACCCACAATATGGCTTCAGTGGAGGAGATATGCGATGAAATCGCGCTTATCAATCAGTCGCAAAAAATCTTGGAGGGGAACCTCTATGATATCAAGACACAGTTTAAGAAGAATGTCTTCAGCCTTGAAATTGGTGGAGAGACCACGGAGGTCACGCAGATGCTTGCAGAGCAGTTCGAGGTTTTAGCAACCAACCGGCTGCCGCACTCTGTCCAATATACGATTCATTTACCCGAAGGCAAGTGTGCCAACGACTTGCTGGCAGCGGTTATGCCATATGTCAATATTTTATCCTTCAATGAGATACTGCCTACTATGAACGAGATCTTCATTGAACAAGTCGAATCCTTCAATCAAGCGCACCCCCATGAGCAACAATAAGACCCTCCTCATCATAGCCCGCGAATACATCACGCGCGTGCGCAAGAAATCGTTCATCATCATCACCATCTTGATGCCCATCTTGATTGCCGCGCTCATTGCCCTGCCCACGTTGCTGGTGTTGCACAGCGAACAGTCGCAGCACACCAGTGTGCTCGTTGTCGATGACACCGAGATTTTTATCAACGGCTTCGAAAACACTGATAACGTCAACTTCAGCTATATCTCCGGCAATGTGGACCAGCTGAAGAAAGAGGCTTTTGAAGATGAAAAGTACGATTGCGTCCTCCATATCCTTGACAATAGTGCGGGCCTGCGCTCCAACCTCTACTATCGCGAACATATCCCCACCACTCTGCAATCAAGCTTGGAGGGACAGATGGACGAGATTTTCTTTAACAAGATGCTGCAAGATTCGCTGCATATTACACCAGACAGATTTGCCAAGCTGCAAGAACTCACCAAATCGAGTGTTACCACTATCCAGGTGGATGATGAGGGTGTTGAACGCGAGAACATTGCTGAGATGAACGAGATCGTCGGCATGATGTGCGGTTTTTTCATCTATTTTGTCATCATCATATTCGCAAGCCAAGTGCTGCGCGGCGTGTTGGAGGAGAAGACCAACCGCATTGTGGAGGTGCTTGTCTCTTCGGTGAAGCCCATGCAACTGCTGGTGGGCAAAATCGTGGGCATCGCATTGGTGGGCATCACGCAATTCCTCATCTGGATTGTGCTTACCTTCGGACTCGTTTCCGTGGCAGGGTTGTTTGTGAAGGGCAATATCGTGCCTGAAGAGATGGCCGAGATGACGGATGGCGGTTCCATGGGAGCTATCAACAATGCCGATTTCTCTGTCTTCCAAAAAATCAACGAATATTTCTCCTTCTCATTTTCGGAAATCATCCTCTGCTTTTTCTTTTTCTTCGTTGTCGGATACCTCATATACGCCACGCTCTATGCCGCCACCGGCTCGGTCGTGGACAACGAGAGCGATTCGCAGCAGTACACCATGCCGGTGACAATTCCGCTGATCCTGGCCATCATCCTTATCCCCACCATCGCCACCAATCCGTCCGGACAATTGGCGTTCTGGTTCTCGATGATTCCGCTCACCTCGCCCATCACGATGATGGTGCGACTGCCAGCGGGTGTGCCGTTCTGGCAGTTGTTAACCTCCATGGGGGTGGCACTGTTGTTCCTGCTCTTCTGCATTTGGTTCGTCGCCAAGATATATCGCGTTGGCATCCTCATGTACGGCAAAAAGCCTTCCTGGCGCGAGATTTTCAAGTGGCTCCGCAAAGCGTGATTCAAAAGTTAAAACTATATGGGACGATGCCGCAAGCGTTGTCCATTAACAACAATTCCCAATTAATACAACATGTTAGAATATTTCAATGAAGCCCCCTATTCCGTCACTGTCTGTGACAAAGACGGCAAAATTTTGGAAATGAACGAGATGGCGGTGAATGTGCTCAGTCACGGCCAACAAATCATCGGCCAGAACCTATTAGACTGCCACCCGGAGCCTGCCCGCACCAAGTTGGCGGAGATGCTGAAAAACCACAACGTGAACGCCTACACCATCGAGAAGAATGGCAAGAAAAAGCTGATTTATCAGTCGCCCTGGTTTAAAGATGGTGAGTTTGCCGGCTACATCGAGCTTTCTATGGAGATACCCATGGAGATGCCGCACTATGTCCGCAAGCCCAAGCAATAAAGAATTCAGATTCCTGGTTTTGTAGTTTTTTATACAGTTGCTACGTTATAATAATTGCAAAAAAAAATATAGCTATATGAAAAACATTTTTACAACAGTGGCACTCTGCCTGGTGTGTGCCTTCAGCGTTTTCGCCCAAAATTATTCTACTGTCCAAATCACGCCCGTTAACGGAGTGCTGGTGGTGAACGGAATAAACCAAATCTCCATTCCGAATTACGACCCCAGCGAGGTTCAGTTGGAACCCATGTCGGGATTTGTGGCCGTTCCCAACTCCGACCAGATGTACACGGTGGCGGAATACGCTTCCCTTGACGAAGTGTGGAACGCATGTAACTCCTCTATAGCATGGTCGTCCAACATGGTCACTCTGGACACCTATTCCGGACAAGGAATGAATGTCGGTTATGCCGCACTGAAATTCTCCGGCACCCCCAACACATACGGTTACGCCAAGTTCGACAAAACCGTTTCGGGAGGCTGGTTAGAGTTCGGCTACTTCGTGGAAGGTGTGGGCGTTGATGAATGGACGAACACCATCTCGGTATCGCCGAATCCGGTTGCGGACGCCATCCGCCTGAACAATGTCGAAGGCACCCGTATTGCGGTTTACAGTGCAGCAGGCCAACAGGTGAAAAGTGTTGACAACGCCGCGGCCAACACCATAATTAGCGTCTCTGATTTGTCGTCGGGCATCTATTTTGTGAAGGTCACCAGCGGTGGCAAAGTGAACACGGTGAAATTCGTGAAAGAATAAGTAACGTTGTTTTTTGGAATTAAGATGAATTTCACCAAGAAATTGTCAAATCTTAGGGTCTTGTGTGTGGTGGTGGCCATATTCTGCCTGCTGTTAGGGCTGTTGTCGGGACTTTCCCTGAACACCACATCACACGACGTGCTGGCTTCTTACCGATCCTCTGTTGAGACGGCCAGAAACAATAATGTGTTGCTATCCGAGTTGGTGAAAGATGAATGCGCCCAGGTTCTGAAGACAAAAGCGTCCGACACATTGATATGTCGGAAGGTGGCGTTGTTGGCCTTGTCAGAAGACAGTTTGCAGCAGTATCTTGACAATCTGCGTGCGGAATTTATACAGAATGTCAACAGAGGGGAAGGGGAGACCCTCCTCCGTCTTGATGACGTGGACTATTCCACAAATTTTATGCTCTATCAAGGCAAAGCGGCCAAGTTGCGTGCGCAGATAGAACGTTATCAAGACCAGTTGTTGCAACTTGTTGACGACCAGGAATTGCGAGAGCGCATTGCTCAAGACATCAGTTTTCATACGAATCAGACGGCCTGGCAATATGGAGAGGCATCTTGGGAAGAGCACTATTTCGATCACGCGATGGCGGTTGAGGTGGTGAACCAATTGGAACAGATCCAACAGCAGGCGTATTTGGCAGCAGTTCGTGTACTACGAGCGATAGAAGGCAACGGAGGAGATTGTAACGTTAGTGAATAATATAATTGTCACAATATGATAAAATCCATTTACAAATTGGGAGCCACCACCATAAGTTTGTTAAGTTTGGCGCTGTTGTTCAAGATAATGCACTGGGCTGGTGGCAATATTATGCTGATAGTGACCTTGGCGGGCCTGGTTCCCTTGACGGCCTTCTTGACGGCTGTCCATTTCAGCCGGCAGGAGGAAGAAGAGAAGGACCGGTGATGTTTTATGCGCACCAGTTCTTCGAATTCAGCCTTGTTTTCAATCTCGTACCATTCGTAGATGTCACTCCCACACATTGGCCACCGCCAAACTCGCGGGAGGCGAATTTTGGCTGAGGTATGGTCTTCAATTGCGTTTTTATTCTTTCAGCAACTCGTCGATTTCTTCGACGAAATCGTCGGATTCTTTCTTTACCCGCTTCTCGAACCGCGACCCGCCGATAACAAAGGAGGCAAGAATTCCGATAAGCACGGCTACAAAAGTGTCTCGGTCGTCATATAAACAGAGGTAGATAAGCATTACCACCCCCAAAAGTACACCGAGCAAAGCCACAATTTTCATAATGATTAGCCTGCGCTTTGAGTAAGAGCTCTCCTTGCGCATGCATTCCCGCATGGAGAGAAGCCCCTCGCGACTCTGCACATCGGCCTTTCGGAGACCGTTTGAGCCGATAAGGGCCTCCACCACAACGTAACCAATAATCAGGTCAGCGGGAATCAGAATCCACCAAGGCAATAGTTGAAAAATGGTAGAGGCGGCAAATATGATCACAAGAAATATAGTGGAAAACAAGGTCTGCATATAGAGGTGCCTGCTGTGCCGTTTCACTGCACGCCGCCATACCTCCTTGTTGAAGGCGCTGTGCTGCTCCACATTCTGCTGCAGTTCGCTTTTGATGTCTTCGTACTGTTCCATATCTGTTTGAGGTTTAGTCGGTGAATGATTTGAGTTTCTCGCGTATGCGCACCAAACGCACGCTGACATTGCTCACCGAGATGCCGAGAATGGCGGCAATCTCGTCGTAGGGCAGNNTCTTCGAGCCAAAGCAGGATCAGTGCGCGGTCGAAGGGATGCAGCCGTGCGATGCGTTTGTGCAGTCGGCTGGCCGCCGGACAGGCCTCCTCGCCGGCGAAAAGATCGATGTCCATTTCCAACGGCATGCAGTCGGGACGGCGGCGGTGGCGTTTGTCGAGGGTCACGCAGGTGTTCAGCGCCACGCGATAGACCCACGTTTTGGCCGAGCTGTGCCCCTCGAAACCGTCGATGCCCTGCCAGAGGCGTATCAGCACCTCTTGGGCGAGGTCGTCCGCTTCCTGACGGTCGTTGGCGAAGAGGTAGCACACCGAGTAGATGGTCTGCCGCTGCTCCTGCACCAGCCGCTCGAAGTCGCGTTCTTTCTGTTCTTTGTCTTTTTTCTGCTTCATCTATCAGACGTTGTTTCCCTTTTGACTACGAAGAGTTGAAAAAACTACACCCTAAACCTCAAAATATTTAGGCGGTGCGAAAATACAATAATTTTTGCTGGCCTGTCTTGTTGTTTACCCTGAGGCGTTTTGTTATTGCCAAATTTGCACGCCAGCGGCGTGCGGGGGTGTGTAGGAAACCGGGCTGTCATAATCATCCATTCGCAGGCCGGCGGCCTGTGGGGTGCGAGGGTCGGTGTGTGTGGACAGGTGTGATGTGAATATGAAAATCCGAATTTTAACGATTGATTGTTAAAATTAATTGATTATCAATATCTTACAAAAAAATGTTATCTTTGCGGAGTATTTGAAAACGTAAGATTATGGAAGAATTAATACCACAAAGAGGCAACTACAAGAAGTTGATCAGCTACCAAAAGACAGATGTGATTTATTGTCTAACCTATTATTTTGTAGAGCATTACATACGATATAACGACCGCACAAAAGACCAAATGCTGCAATCAGCGCGTTCGGGCAAGCAAAACATCATAGAGGGTTGCGCGGCAAGCGTCACAAGTGCCAAGACTGAGATACGGCTCGTAAATGTGGCCAAAGCCAGTCTTCAAGAATTACTGGAGGATTACGAGGATTATCTGAAAACGCGCAATCATCGTCAGTGGGAGGAGAATTCTGTAGAGTTGCAAACTATGCGACGTTTGGGAAGGAATCATAACGATGTGGATTTCTTTATGCAGATTGCTCAAACGCGCCCGCCAGAAACCATCGCCAACATGTGCATTGTACTCATCAAACAAGCCGATTATTTACTGTTTAGGCAGCTCAAGCGCTTGGAGAAAGACTTTCTGAATAGTGGCGGTTTCAGTGAAAAAATGGTCAGGCTGCGTAATAACATGCGCGGCAGAAAAAATGAGGGGTAGTCGCGTCAGCGGGCGGGCCTTAAAGTCTTTAGAGTTTTTAAGGCCCGCCCGCTGACGCTAACCAAAATCCCGACAATTTTGCTATTTTTGCACCTCCAATTCCAATGTCACCGCAATGTACCCGAAACCAACCCCCGACAACGCCAGCCTTATCTATGGCATGCGCCCCATTTTTGAGGCGATAGAGAGCGGCAAGACCATCGATAAAGTGCTCTTCCAGAAGGGCCTTCAGGGTGAACTCTTCAAGCAGCTTTTCTTTGAGGTGCGCCAGCATAAGATTCCCTTCCAATATGTGCCCCTCGAAAAGCTGAACCGCCTCACGCGCAACAACCACCAGGGCGTGGTGGCGTTCCTCTCCGCCATTGAGTACAGCAGCATCTTCGACATCGTACCCACTATCTTTGAAGAGGGTAGAGTGCCCTTCCTCCTGCTCCTCGACAAGGTGACTGACGTGCGCAACGTGGGCGCCATCGCGCGCTCGGCCGAGTGCGCGGGCGTGGATGCCATCATCCTCCCGCTCAACGGTGGTGCCCAACTCAACGAGGACGCGGTGAAGAGCTCCGCCGGCGCACTGAACAAGATTCCCGTCTGCCGCCACTCCAACCTCGTGGAGGTAATTCAGTATCTCAAAGACTCTGGCATCGAGGTGGTCGGTGTGACCGAGAAGGCCAACCATGCGCTTTACAACAAAGACATGACCGGGCCGCTTTGCCTCATCATGGGCAACGAATACGAGGGCATCGCGTGGGACTACCTGCGCCATTGCAACGACACCATCACCATCCCGATGGTGGGCACCATCCGCTCACTCAACGTCTCCGTGGCCACGGGCATCACGCTATTTGAGGTGGTGAAACAACGCAATCCTGTGAAAGAATGAAGAAGATAGGCATCCTTTCCGACACACACGGCTATCTGCATCCCGACGCCTTCGAGTTCTTCAAGGAGTGCGATGAAATATGGCACGCGGGCGACATCGTGGACGACTTCATCCTCGATGAACTGGCCGCCATCGCGCCCACCGTGCGCGCCGTGTATGGCAACTGTGACGACTGGGACATCCGCCGCGAGATTCCAGAGAACCAGGTCTTTCAGTGCGAACAGCACACTGTGGCCATCCGTCACATTGTGGGCTATCCCGGCAAGTACGATCCGCGAGCGTTAGAGCTGATTCACCAGGCCAAACCGACAATTCTCGTGGCCGGCCATTCACATATCCTCAGGGTGATGTTCGACAAGAAAAACAACCTGCTCTTCATCAACCCGGGGGCTGCCGGACGCTATGGCATCCATACCCGCCTCACGATGCTGCGGCTGCAAATTGACGGCCAGGAGATCTCCCATTTGGAAATTTTTGACGAACCCAAACTCCAACCTGCGAAATGACGAACGAAGAGAAGCCTATCATCACGATTCTCGGTCCCACCGCTACGGGCAAGACGCACATCGCCGTGCGCCTGGCCGCCGAACTTGGTGGAGAGATTGTCAGCGCCGACTCGCGCCAGGTATATCGCCGGATGGACATCGGCACGGGCAAGGATATTTCCGAGTACCAGTACAATGGTCAGCCGGTGCCGTACCATCTCATTGACATCGAGGAGCCGGGCGTCAAATACAATGTCTATCGTTACCAGCAGGAGGCCTTCAAGGCGATACGCGAGATTCAAAGTCGCGGCAAACAGGTGGTGATTTGCGGCGGCAGCGGGCTATACATTGAGGCCGTGCTGCAGGGTTATCGTTTCAAGTGGCAGGAAGAGAGCCAGATATTGTCGGATCCGGTGCCGTCGGTCATCTTCGGGCTGCGCGGCGACCGCGACCTCATCCGCACGCGCATCACGCAGCGGCTCAAGGCCCGCTTGGAGGAGGGGATGATCGAGGAGGTGAAGACCCTGCTCGACGAGGGCGTGCCCTCCGAAATCCTCATCCGTTACGGACTGGAGTACAAGTACGTGACGCTCTATCTGTTAGGGAAAATGGACTATGAGGAGATGTTCTCTTCCCTCAACACGGCCATCCACCAGTTCTCGAAGCGCCAGATGACCTGGTTTCGCCGAATGGAGCGGTTGAGTTTCGATATCCACTGGATAGATGTGGCGTTGTCGGAGGAGGAGAAGATGGCGGAGATATACAAGGTTATCGCACCGACGGTGTGATAAACACGCGCCAGGAACCTTCCGTTGAACCACGCTCAATATAATGTTTGTCAAGTAGTTGCCCGACTAGTTTTTTGATTGCAGACATATTGATACCCATACGTTTTTGCATTTCCGAGAGTGTTAACACAGGTTCTGACATCATCAACATCAGAAGTTTGTTGTAATTGGCTGAACGGAATTCAATGCGTTCGCCGTCATACCACCAAAGATTGTCCCTATGTTCTGTCAAAAAGCAGACGGTTGTATAGATCTCTTCAGCCATTAATCCTTTGAAATACTGCAAGAAAGGTCTGATTTGCTGTAATGTGGCGTGAGCCCCATCGTGAGGTGAGGTGCCAACAAGCTCATCGGCTTGGTGTAAGGCCTCCAAGTAGCTGCTCTTCAGTCGGCTGCGCACTACAATCATTGGATAGTTGTGTTTGGTCAGGATATAGTTGACCAGTAATCGTGCAATACGTCCGTTACCGTCCTCGAAGGGGTGGATGCGGATATAGCGATAGTGGAATAGTGTGGCCAGTTCCACAGGTGACAGTTTACCTTCTCTCTCTGCTTGGTTGTACCAGTCCACAAGGTCGGTCATCAACGCCGGTGTCTCTTCGGGCGAGGCATACTCGAAGCGGTCACCATAGCGTGTAATGATGCTGTTGGGGCGGGTCTTGTATTGTCCGGCGTGGACGGTGTAACTTGTTGTCATGCCTCCGGTCAGGTTGCGGTAAACGGTATAGTCCTCACGCAGCAAGGTGCGGTGCAAGGTACGTATGAGGTTTTGTGTGAGAGGTGTCTCCTTTGCAAGAGCCTCTTCTTTCATCATATTGAGAGTAACATTGCTCGCTGTCATTTCTTGGACATCTTTCACATTAGGCTCGCCTACAACTTTGCCAAGCAAGAGCAGGATTTCGGTTTGACCGTATGTTAATGTGTTTCCTTCAATATGGTTAGAATTGTAGTTGAAATCAACCATAAAGCGGCGATTGAGCCACGATTGATTATCTTCTGACAGAGGTTGGATATTCTGCCATAAGGCGATGGCTTTTTCTAATGTTAAGTATCTCATTGTTTAAAATGTTTTGTCAAAGGTGGCTATGTAGCCACCTTTTCGCCGACAAAAATACATTTTTTTTAATAACGAGAAAGATGGAAATGCATTTTTATTTTGGAGAAAACATCATTCCCCAATCCTGTCAGCGAGGTCTTTGGACACTTCGGCGGGCCAGCCAGCTCACGCTGCTTTTTGAGTCATAACTTTACTTTATTGAATCATACTGCAAAAAGCACTTTAACACTAGATTCAATGATAGACTTAGATAAAGGACTTATCAATTTTTCCTTGAAACATCCCTTTTTCTCCGAAAGTCGTGTTTAAAAGTTGACTATTAATAATTAATATTTAATTTGTTTTTATAAGTGGTTGGTTTTTAGCAATGAAAAAATATCGCCATGCTCTTGACAACCGGTTTGTGTTGCATTATCTTTGTCCTGCAATTTAAAAAAAATTAATCATTATGACCAACATCTTAGTAGTAGAAAGCAAAATCATCACCTTCCGAAATCAACAGGTGATTTTAGACTCCGATGTCGCTGAACTATATGGCGTGGAAACCAAGTGCATCAATGAAGCGGTTAGCAATAATCCTAAAAAATTTCCGAAAGGGTATGTGTTCAAGCTTGACAATCAGGAATTTAATAAATTGCGGTCGAAATTTTCGACCACAAAATTCCAAAAGACAAGGCAAGCGTCCAAGGCTTTTACCGAGAAAGGCCTCTATATGCTGGCCACGATTTTGAAAAGTCCTACAAAAAGTAAAGATAAATCAAATGAATACTAATCCCGAAGCATCGACATCAGGATACATCAAAGTGGGCAGAATAACCTTGCCGATTGCGAGAAAGGCCCGTGTGAAGTGCGCTGACATTATGATTGATAACAGGCATATAGAACACATCAACAAAAAAACATAAAGTTGAACTTGATGCCCTTGGTATATCGGCAATGGATTTTGTAAAAATAATTGCTACTACTTTTGGAGAAATACGCCAAGCTCCGAATGACGCATTGGATTTAGTTACAACAAATTCCGAGGGGAGAAAATTTGTAGCAGTAGTTACCTTAAATTATAACTATAAGAAGCAGTTCTGGGAAATAAGAACGGCGATTCCTGTAAGAACCGCCGTTGTAAAATCCAGAAAACTTTTATGGAAGCGGGAGCGAACTCCGCTAAAGTATTAACCTTTGTGCCTTCCGCCTACGCGCTACGCTTACACTCCATAAGGTTTCCTGTTTGTCTTTTAGTGCTATCTACTACCCAAGGGCTCTGACGCTGTACGGTTGAACCGTGCTAAAACAACGCTGCAAAAATATAAAAAAATGTAACACTAAATTAAAATAACAACGTATATTCTTGCCGTGAAGTAAAACAGGGTGAAAAGCACTTATTTTTCAGGCCTCATCTCCATCACCGTTATCTCGCTGCGTGTGCCGAGGCGCATCGGCGGGCCGAAGGTGCCGCTGCCGCAGGAGGTGTAGGCCTGCATATTGCCCAATCGGTACAAACCTCGGTTGAACTGGAAAATCCGGTCATTGATCCAGATGAGTGGGTAGAGCTGCCCGCCGTGCGTGTGCCCCGCCAGATAGAGGTCCACACCGGCCTTCTCCAAATACTCGCCCCCACAGGGGTTGTGATGCAACACCACAATGGGCAATTCGCCCTTGCGTATCAGCTCTTTGCTTACAGATTCGATAGTGGCGTCGCCTACGGGCGCGTGCATCGAGTTGCCATCTTGCTCGTCGGCGCGCATATAGTCCAAGCCCACAATCTGCAGTCCGCACGCTTCTGCCACTTCCGTGTCCATCACGCGCACACCCACCTGCCGTAACAGGCTTTTCACCGAATCGGTGCCCACATAGCCGTCGTGGTTGCCCGACACGAAATAGACGGGCGCGTTCAGCTGCCGGAAGGGCTCTACCGTGCGGATGTTGAGGTTGTAAGGACTCTCAAAACAGTCGCCGGTGAAGAAGATGAGGTCGGGTTGCGCCTGGTTGATTTTGTTGACGAGCCGTTGCACATGCCTCCGTCCGCGAAAATGTCCCAGGTGGGTGTCAGTGAGCAGCACCGCGCGTACGGGTTGCCGCAGGTTGGGCAGCTCCACCGTCACGGGCGTGAGGCGCGGCACGAAGGCGTTGATAGTGGCCGCCGCGCACACGCCTGCCGTCAGCAGCCCCACGATGAGCCCGAAGGTTCGTGCCGGGAAGTGGGCGAACAGTTGCATGATGTCCACGGCCAACATGATGAGCAGCAGGTACAACAGCACCCCCAACAGCTCGCTGGCAAAGCAGAAACAGACGTGCCCCAACGGGCTGCATGTCCACGGGCGGGCGCCCGCGAAGGTGAAAAACGCGCATCCGACAAAGAGCAGGGCGTAGCCGATGTAGAACCAAGTAGGTTTGCATCCGAAAATGAAGGCGCTCCTTCGCGACAAATACCATACCGCCAGAATGATGACGGCCAACAAGAGCAGGGGTAGCAGGTGGTTTTTCATAAGAAATCTAAAATTGGTGCAAAAATAATTTTTTTTCTTTTTTTTTTGTATTTTTGCCCGCTTTACAATAATCCACACCAAGATGTAGTCTTTGTCAGTATTAATCCAATAGAAGAAAGGAGGTTATAAATGGTTGACACCATCGATTTCGGGACCTTTAAATGGCATCATATTACAAATCCGACCGTCGAAGACCTGGATTTTTTGAGGGATAACTTCCATTTTCACCCGTTGGATATAGACGACTGTTCCAGTTTTGTGCAGCGTCCGAAAATCGACATTTACGATGACTACTTCTTCCTTGTCTTTCATTTCCCCTTGTTGGATAAACGCACGCAGCTTGTCAAGACCGAGGAGACCAAGATTTTCTGGGGGCAGGATTATTTGATCACGGTCGGCAACTCCCACTATGTGGTGCAGGATCTCTTCAACTACACCAAGATCCATCCTGAACCGGAGGACGAGGACGATATCAGCGGCACCAGTGATGCCATACTTTACCACATCTTGTATAGGATGATGAAGGAGACCTTCCTCCTTGTGGAGCGCATGGGCACCGAACTCGACGTCATCAACCGCGAACTCTTCAGCAGCAAGTCGGAGAAGATCATCGAGCAAATCTCGCGATTCCGCAAAAACATCATCCAGCTCAACACCATGTTCAAGCCGCAGTTGCGCTTGTTCAAGCTCTTCGAGTCGGGCGATGTCAGGGGCTTCGCCGACGATATGGAAGACTACTGGGGCAATATCCTCGACTTCTACCAGAAGATGTGGGATATGATTGACGACTATGGCGAGTTGGTGGACGGCCTCTCCAGCACCTTCGACTCGTTGCAGACCAACAAGACCAACGAGATTATGCGCATGCTCACCATCATCTCCACCATTGTGCTGCCGTTGACTTTCATCAGTGGTCTCTATGGAATGAATGTGAATCTGCCCTTTGCCGAGTCGCCATACGCTTTCTTGATTGTCGTCGGTTTTTGTGCCGTAATTCTGATAGGACTGGTCATCTTCTTCATGAAGAAACGTTGGCTGTAGACGATGTGACGTTCAAGGTTGACGCGATTCCGTGCAAAGCATTATAGAATGAATAATAGGATGAAAACGACGAGATACAAGGTCAGGCTCCATGTTATGCAGCTCGAAAAGGGCGACTACCACACGCTGATCGACGGCTCTGTGGCGTGTCATCGTGTCCGCATCGTACTTGACACGGGTGCCTCCCACAGTTGCATGGATGCGAGTTTTGCAAAGGAAATTTTTCCGGAAATTCAGGCCACAGAACACGAGGGTGTCACTGCTGGCATTGGTGGCGATGATTTCCAAGTGCGTGTGGCCGACATTCCCGATTTTCGCATTGGCCGCTATAAACGGTCCATTTTCAAGGATATGGCGCTGCTTGATTTCTCCTATATCAACATGGCGTATGTCCGGTTGAACAAGAAGCCCGTCCAGATGATTCTCGGTAACGATTTCTTCGTGCAACACAAAGCCGTCATCCATTATGAGGACGGGTATCTCTATTTCAATGCGGATAAAACGAAAAAGTGATGGATGAGAAGACCGAACATCGTATCTTGGGCATCGACCCGGGCACCACGGTGATGGGCTACGCCGTGCTGCACACTAATCTCAGCAAGTCGGATGTGGAGGTGATCAGTGTGATACAGATGAAGAAGCTGTCTGACCACTATGCCAAGTTGAAATACATATATGAGAAGACCAATGCCCTGATTGAGCAATACCACCCAGACATTCTCTCCATCGAGGCCCCGTTTTACGGTAGCAATGTGCAGTCGATGCTGAAGTTGGGCCGTGCGCAGGGTGTGGTGATTGCCGCTTGTCTGCACGCGGGCATGGAGGTTTTCGAGTATACGCCCCGCAAGATCAAGCAGGCCATCACAGGCAACGGCAATGCCGCCAAGGAGCAGGTGGCTGCCATGCTGTGCCACATGTACCCGTTGTCACAGGATATCGACTATTTGGATGCCACAGACGCTTTGGCTGCCGCCGTGTGCCACCATCTGCAGTCGCGCATCGTCGTGGGCGGCGGCTCCAAATTTTCCGATTGGAAATCCTTCATCGCGAACAATGAAAAGCGTGTCATCAAATAGTGGACTTGTTGCATGTGTGGCGCGCTACCTGGGCTACCCGCCGGAGACGCCGGTAGGGGAGGATGTCCGGCAGCGCGTTGACCGTGCCCTCGGGGAGGTGGAGCAACTGTCGTCATTCCATTACCTCTATGCCCATTTCACAGAACCCTTGGAATTTATGCTGCGCAATGACGCCTATATGAAGCATCTGTCGGGTGCTGAGGGCTTCCTGCTGTGCGCCACTACGTTAGGAGCGCAGGTTGACCGCCACCTCAAGCGACTGGAACTGATAGATATGACTTACGCCTTGGTCTTCGATGCTGCGGCATCGGCCTATTTGGAGTATAAGGCCGACGAGTACGAACGCGCTTTGCCGTACCCCAACCGGGGATTTCGGTTTTGTCCGGGCTATGGCGGCACCCCGTTAGAGGATTGTCGCGACATTGTCACCCGATTGCGGGCCGACCGCATTGGCATCACGTTCCTGGATTCCGGCTTGATGGTGCCGATGAAATCGATGGCGGGCATTGTCAAGTTGGGAGGCGAGAGTCGCAAGAGTTGCGAGGGATGCGTGGCTCGTGAAGAGTGCGTGTTCCGCACGCGCGGCACCCGATGCTATAGTGTTTAGTTTTGGTCGTTATATACCTGATGGCACCAGGTCGGGATAAACAACACATTTTTCTAATGCCTCCCTTTCGCGGCGAGCAAGTTTCATGCATCTTGGATGCCGACTCCCGCGCCGCGAGAGAGTGTCTGTGCCGTCGTTCCACCCCACACGGCCGTGTGGGGTTACAGAGACGGGTGTTCCTTCGGAACACGTCTGAAGGGGGCAATGACAATGTAATTGAACCGGCCTCGAAGAGTCCTTCCTTTTTGTAACACCACACGAAGCGTAGCAAGTGTGATGACGGGAAGCGCTGCAACCCCTGGAATGGGGATGGTGCGTGGGAAAATCGCGGCGCGGGAGAACCATGAGACGAGGTAGTGCGTTGTTCGCCGCGAAACGGGAGTGGCGTCCGACGAGCATGCGTGAGGGATTGCAGCGGAAATGATTTTGGCGAAAAGGAGTGCCGTTGCCTGTCGGAGATTCCTCCATCTCCAATCGTAGGCGGCGGAATGGTGCCAAAATCATTGGAGCGAAAAGCCCGACGGCGCGGCGGCGGGAATATCTGGTTATATGCGTGATTGTAGAGACGCAATGCATTGCGTCTCTACGGAACGAATGCAATTTTCCGCCGCCACGCCGGCACGCCCAAATAAAAATAAAGATGCAGATGTCCTGATTTGTGCCATCAGGTATAAAATCCCCTTAGTTTTTGGGGACAGGGTGCTTACCATTCCACCGCGAACTTCACATTGATAAGTCTGCCGGTGAGGTAGTTGGGCATGGGATACTGTACGTTGTTGAGGTCGTTGATCCAGAAATAGGAGGAGACGTTGTATGTGCCTAACACGTTGAAGACTTCGATGTAGATGCCTGCGTTTTTGATGCTGCGGAGGAACGCGGACTTGTGGCGCATGCGGTCGCGGCTTTGCTCAAGGAGCATGAACGAGAAGCCCATGTCGATACGGCGATACCATGTGGTGCGGAATTGCCGCTTGTAGGCGGGCGCGTTGGGCGGTCCGAAGGGCAGACCAGATGCGAATACAAAGTTGAGGTGTACGCGGAATTGCGGGAATCCCGGGATGTGGTCTTGGAAGAAAAGGTTGAATGCCACGCGCTGGTCGGTGGGGCGGGGGATATAGCCAGGCTCTATGCGATTGCCCTCATTGTCGTAGTAGTAGTCGCCGATGATGTCTTCCGCTGTTTTCAGCAGTGAGACGGAGAACCAGGATTCCAGCCCTTTGATGAACTCTCCGCTGAGTTTCATGTCGAGGCCTGTGGCATAGCCCACGGCATTGTTCTCTCCGCTGTAGATGATGCGCACGTTGTCCACGTTGTAGGAGATCAGCCGGTCCATGTACTTGTAGTAGGCTTCAGCCGTAAATTTGAAGGGACGGCGCCACATCTGGAAATTGTATTCCGTGCCGGCGACCACCTGGAAAGACCGTTGTGAGCGGATATCGTGGTTGAGCGTGCCGTCGGGGCGGCGCATTTCGCGGTAGAAGGCGGGCTGGTAGTACATGCCGGTTCTGATGTGGAATAGCCAGTCGTGTTGCCAACGCGGGTTGTAGGTGAAGGCAAGTCGTGGAGAGACCGTGAACTCCTTGGGGGTGAATGTCCAATAATGGAAGCGCAGACCGCCGTTGAGGATGTAATGCGGGCGCGTCTCGTCATCGATTTTCCATACATCCTGAACGAATCCTGTGAGGCGGAAGGTGTTGAGGTTGTTGGTGGCGTAAAGGATGTCGTTTTCGTCAAAACTGAGAGTGCGCGAGGGGTCGTCGTAGGGCACAGGTTCCCCGGGTGTCAGAAAGGTTTGTGGCACCGTATATCCAGACGAGTCGCGCATGGTCCACTCGTCTATCTTGTCTCGGATGATTTCATTCTGCACCTTGAAGCCCCAGCTTAGAGTGTTGTGTGGCAGTTGGTGCTCGCCCAGCAGGTTGGCGGCGGAAACGATGGAGGTGAGGTGGTTTCGCGCATGTTCCAGATAGGTGCCGTATGCGCGCACGGAGACCTCTTGTGCCACTTGATCGCTTCCTAAGTCGCCCTCCACGTCGCTCAGGAAATACTGACCTTGAATGTCGTAGGTCTCGCTCTCTTTGGCGAAATAGGAAGATAGAATCAGGCGAAGTTGCGTTTTGTCGGATGGGTGATAGTTGAAGGTGAGGCCGCCGAGATAGTTCTGGTACTTGTCGGATTCTTGCCCGTCAAAGTAAATGCGAAGCCACTTGATGTCGTTCACCGATCCGCTGCGTTGGCTGCGGTAAGTGGGGATATAGCGGTAGTCGTTCAGGGCAAAATTGCCCAAGAGGCTGATGCTGAACTTCTTGTTGATGTCCCAGTTCAGGAGCATTTGTGCGTCAAAGAAGCGGGGCTTGTAGTCGACAATGGAGTCCAAGGTTTTGAGCAGAAATGAGTTGTCTTTGAAACGAATGCCGACGAGGAAGGAAAAGCAGCTGTCGACGCGGCCTTCGGCATGTGCGGAGGCTCCCATGAGGCTGCCGGAGATGGACCCGCCGTATTTCGTGGGGGTCTTGTATTGCACATCGAGCACGGAGGACATCTTGTCGCCATACTTGGCCTCGAAGCCGCCGGCGGAGAACTGCACGTTGCCGGTGAGGTCTGTGTTGATGAAACTCATGCCTTCTTGTTGCGCGCTGCGCACCAGAAAGGGACGGTAGATTTGGATGTCGTTGACAAATAGCAGATTCTCGTCGTAGTTGCCACCGCGCACGTTGTACTGCCAACTCAACTCGTTGGAGGAAGAGGCGCCCGGCAGCATCTTGATGAGCGACTCCATGCCGCCGCTGACGGAGGGCAGTTGGAAACTGAGCTTGGGATCCACGCGAACATAGCCGTTATCCGCTGAACTGCGGATGTCCACCTGCTCCAGCCGGGTGCCGATGGTCTGCATCACAACCGTGACAGTACGCGTCTCCTTGGTCCGGAGCTTGTAGGTCAAAATGGTGTCGCGATGGCTGATTTGCCGGAAAATCAGTCTTAACTCAATATTCTCCGGCACGTTGATGATGAAATGCCCGTAGTCGTTGGTGATGGTCTGCAGGTTGTGGTCCAAGACCTGTATGACTGCGTTTTCGATGGGATAGCCCTCCTCGTCCTGCACAACCCCCTTGATGACCCCTTTTTGTCCATATAAATCATGGGCAAAAAGACCAAGGAAAAACAGTATGGAGAGGATGATTTTTCTCAAAATTCGTTTTTTTGCAGTCTGACCAGTTGAATACGAAGGAAACGTGTTTTTATTGTGCCATCAAAAAAAAAGCTGCTGTAATGCTTGGTAACTACAGCAGCTTGATGGCTTGTGGCAGTGTAATGCTATAAGATGCCCTTCTCAGAAGCTTCCACGAGACATCTGTAGACGCCTTTTTTGTTGATATGGCGCATGCCGTGTGCGGAGACCTTGAGCCAAATCCACTCGTCTAATTCCGGAACGTAGAATTTCTTGGTATGTAAGTTGGGCTTGAATTTTCTTTTCGTCTTGTTGTTGGCATGGGACACATTGTTGCCCACCACTGCTTTCTTTCCTGTAATTTGACAAACTCGTGACATTTTCTCTATCTTTTTATGTTAATATTCCTTTTTTATTTCGGGCGGCAAAAGTACACTTTTTTTCTTAATACACAACTCTTTGTTGGTAAAAAAAATGAATTGCCGTTATTCCTCTAAAATACAGCGGATAGAGTATGCGTCAATCTTCCGGGATTCTGAAATTTTGAGTTCGTCGCAGGTGTTGGTGAGCTGGAAAAAGATGGATTCGGGGTTGGAGAAGCTCTTTTCTGTGCACCAGAAGCGCGCCTCTGTCATCATGTTCTCGAACCGTTTTTTCAGGCCGTTGTAGAAGCCGGCGGGTAGCGCGGTGAAGCCGGTGCTGTTGTCCCCGCCGCGGTCGTCAAGCCAATAGAGCGGTGAGCGCAATGCGGGCGCACCATGCGTCTGGAGCAATAGATAGTGCTCCTTGTCGGGCAGGAACCAGCCCGCGGGACAGATGCCCTGCACATGGCCCTTGGGCGTGAGCGTGCCCGCCGTCGACGTGTCCACGGCCGCATACCAAGTGTACAACATGCCGAAAACGCTGACATTGTGGGTGCTGTCAGGATAGAAATCGGAGGTGTACGTCATGGGCTCGTCAATGGGGCGGCCGTCGCTGTAATGCAAGGACTTCAGGTTGGTTTGCGTCCAGCAGTAGTGGTCGATACGGATGGCAGCGTAGTGGTTGCCATCGTAGTCTACGGCTTCGGGACAAACAGTGTCCACAGGTGTTGGTGGCGTGGGCGGCGTGGGCGGGTCCGGCGGAATGACAGGCGGCGTGATGGTGTCTGTTGGCGTGATGGTGTCTACCGGTATGTCTGGCGGCGTCACGGGCGCGGTGGTGTCAATGACGCTCAACACCCAGGTGACGGTGCTGTCGCAGACACTCGTGCCGGTGAAAGTGTATACGACACTGTCCGCTTTTGTGAATGTTATGCCGTCCCAAACGTAGGGCAAATCTTCCGTATGGACCGTGTCCCGTAAAGTCGTGTCCGCCCCGTGAAGCGGCATCATTGTGATGGTGACCGTGTCCTCCAACAATCGTGACGCGCAACGTGTGTCGACCATCTCTGTGACGAAATACCGCACGTTGTCCTCCACGACGGTTTCCCAAATGGTGTCGATGATCCCGCCGGGACGGTTGCTGAAACTGTAAGTGCTGGTGTCACTCGGTGTGCTGCGCGTGATGGTGTAGGTGAACGGACCTGCCCCGTGGGGCTCGATGACGATGGGGATGGTCGTGCCTGGGCAGACGACCGTGTCGCGCGCAAGCCCCATCCAGGAGTAGGGGATGACTTCTAATTTGATACTGTCGCGTAGGATGCCGCACCCGCTGCCAAGGATCTCAATATGGTAAATGCCCGCACACGAGTCCGCGTATGCAATGTGTACCACGGGATCTTTGATGAAGGACTCGAATCCGCCGGGCCCGCTCCAATGATAAGTGACATCGCCCAATGCGATGCCGTAGAAGTGACAAATGGTCTCTTCGCAAAGCGTGATCAGGTTGAGTTCGTTCTCGGCCCACCCCTTGCGGATCTTGTTCAGGTCGCTGACTGTAAAATTGGTGAGGAAATGGGCATGACAACCGTCGGTCATCTCAATGGAAAGCGCTTGCCGATAATGAATGGGCAGGTTGTCGAATTCACCGGTCCCGTTTTGCCCGATGATGTTGCCACTGCCGTTGGGAGCATCGTAAAGTGTATAGGTGTAAGGAAGTGTCCCGTTTTTCCCTCTTGCCCGCACGAAGCCGGTAGAGTCGGTTTCGTTGCAAACATAAGAGTAAAGATAGTCGAACTGGATGGTCTCGCCATCCCAAACCACAAGGGTGTCTTTCCTGAAACAGGGATGATCTGTCAGCAAGTCATTGTTGTTGAAGGGCAGGGCATACATGCTGAGAATGTAGTTGCCCGGTGTCCCGATGTACATTGGCTCGCCTTTCCGTACGGAATTGTATGAGTGTATCAAGGTGTCTTCCATGTGAATCTGGAAGAAGGTGGCCAATGTGTCGCCGTCATAGCTGAATTGCCCCGATGTCGGCGTGATCTCTAACTGCGTACAACGTCGTGTGAATTCGTAATGCGGCGGCGCTGCGACTTCCAAGGGCTCCCGGAAAGTGGCGCCCTGTACGATGGTGTCGTTGGCACGTTCGCAACTGTGTTTGATGACCCAAACATAGGTTCCTGCAGGCAAATTGACTTTGCGAAGGATGCCTGAGGGCCAATAGACGGAGGCATAGAAGGTTTCCTCATAGTGAAACGAGGCTCCGTTTTCCGGATGATCCATCTCCACGATGTATTGGCCCAAGGAATCCGCGTAGGCTCGCAAATTGTAGAGATTGCTTTCGGGACTCTTCACTAAATAAATGGTGTCGCCGTAATAAGGCCGTATGGTTCTTCCTTCGTATAGGGTGGGAATTGGGGTCTTGGACATCTGGAAAACCCCCACGCCCCGCGGCCTGTCAGGGCAAGGGTTTTCATCGGCGATGGTGCTTCTCCATGAAGGATATGAGTCCCTGCTGGGGTTCACAAAAGTGTCGGTCTGATTGTTGACGACAAATACTTTTGTGAAGAGAGGACAACCAAGGTCGTCTGTTATTTCGACGCCGATGCTGTCACCATCCGGCATGGGACTGGTGTTGATGGTGAAACTCCAGGAATAGTCATCCCAGATGTCGGAAAGAGTGTCAATGCGGCTGCCCGTTGTGAGGTCTGTCACAAGGCAATGCACGGGTTGTGTGAGGTAAGCGTGCCTGTTCATGCCGTCTGTGATGGAGTGGATGCCGCCGCTTTGTGTGTAATAATTGGGATAATAGCAGGAGATCGGATCTGAAGGGTCTGGACATCCGTATATTTCGTGTCTGAAAATGTGCTGGTCTGATTTTGAGATCTTTGCGTCGCCACCCGTGTGATATTTGCAAAGGTCGTAATAGCTTTCCTCCTGATAAAGATAGTGGGTGGTCCGGGATGTGTTGTATTGGTTGTTGCCTTGTGGATAAAGGGTGAAGTCGTAGGTTAAGATCGTGTCGGGACAAGGTATATGCCTCACCTGCAACTGGATGGTCTTCAGCCATGCCTCGCAGTAACTGCCGATGTTAGCCATGGTGTCGTACAGGAACAGTTCATCATCAATGGATGGCGGCATGACGCGCCATGGCATGGTGTCGCGTTCGGTGCCTGGCGTCGGGTTGATAAAACGGTATTCATACATGGGTTCTGTACCGCTTATATAATAATAGTAGTCATCGTTGTGCGCCCCTGCATGTATAAGCCGGAAGTCTTCGCGGAAGACCACAATGTTGCGGCTGTCCAAGATGCCGGAACTGTTTCGGAGCAAGTGGTGCCTGGGGTCTGTGTCATGTTTTACTTTGGGTACGGAGACGTACAGCATAGGCGTATAATATCCGCAGCCGTCGTGACAAAGCAGCCGGTAGTCGCCGATTTCCAGGCTGTCTATGGTGTAGTAGTGGCGATAGTTGTATTGCAATGGGTCGTCGCCTGTATGCTGGGGAGCGTCAAATTGCACGGTGCGCATCAACTGTGTGTCGGTGCTGGTGCATCGCCATACCTCTATGGTGTAGGGGAATGTGCCTTGCTCAAGGCGGATTTGCACTTGTCCGGTCGGCAGACATTCCATGGAAGGCACAATGCCGTATGGGGCATTGAATGTGAACAAGTTGTACAGGACACCTGCCGTGGGAATGAGGTAGGAGCTGCCTACGTTTATAACCAAAGAGTCCTTTACGATGATGTAAGCATCGGGTCCGGACAGTCCTGTGGCGCACAAGGCGGCCACTCTGACCTTGTAGTCTCCTGGCCGCAGATGGTCAACATGCGGTTCGGAGGTCTCCATGATGGAATCAGTGCCGCCGTCGAGCGGAATGTAGGAGTAACGGATCTGCTCCAACGAGGAGCCCGCCGTGTCGGACAATGCGCAATGGATCTTTCCGTCTGCCTGACAAGCCGACGGTTCCGAGGTTGCCGTTAAGGTGATGTAACATGTTGATTGTGCATGAGTTGTGTGTGGTTTGATGAAAAATAAAAAATTAATTGTTAAAAATAATGTCCATAAAAAAAGGAGCCTTGAGGCTCCTTTGCATGGGGTTGAATTGGGTTTGAATAATGGCTTTTTTCTCATTTTGATTTTATTAATCGTTTGATATTAAGGTTGGTATGTTTTTGTTCGAGCATGTTTCATGTCATTGTATTCTCGCAGCAAAAATATAAAAAATATCAATACGATTAACAATAAATCAAATAAATATTTGAAATATGTTAAATTTTAAGTGTTAATTGTTAATTTTTCGGTGTCGTCCATCCTCCATAGCAGTACGTTGGTGATAGCGATGAAGGCAACGCCTGAACGCACTTCGAACATGCATTCCACAGAAATGTTGAGCAGGACGAGCAGGGCGAATGTGAAGAGGAGGATGTTTCTTCTCCGAATGCTTTCAATCATTGGAAAGAGGCAATAAACAAGGGTGATCACAAGGCCGATGATGCCGGTTTCCATGAGTTCTTGGATATATTGGCAATGTGCGTTGTAGTTGCGGTCCAAGAGGTTTGTGTAGTTTTTCTCAAGGGCGTTGAGTTTCATCTCCTCGATGGCGTCACCGGTGCCGGTGCCCCAAGGCAGGTTCTTTTGCGACACTTCCAAGGCGCATTTCCAGATGGTGAGTCTTACTTCGCTGCTTCCTTTGCCGGAGGAATCGTTCTTGTGGTGGGTCTTCAGTTGCTCAATGGTGTCTTGGGCGCGGTTGTTCCCGATGATGCCTGATTGGTATACGAGGAAGGTGCAACCTGCGACCGCGGCCAAGACCAACAGGCTTAAGATGGTTTTGCGGAGTCGGATGGCAAAATAGTAAAAGATCCAGATTATGGAGAGCAATGCGATGCAGATGAGGCCGGCTTTGGATTGAAGGAGAATGGTCGTCAAAAACAACAGGACTGAAGCTGCTATGGCTGCAATGCGATATGCTTTTGTTGTCGTTGGCCAGTGGTCAAAGCTGTCTTTTAGCAATAGGAACAATGCAAAGGTCATATACATGGCCACGTAGGTGGGATGTTTGAAGATGGACAGAAAGATGTAGTAGAGGTATTTGTTGTTACCGCTGACGGCCACTCTATATATTCCTAACGGCACGATGATGAGGCATTGCAATATGCAGCTGACCACAAAGATGCCGAAAAGGAGTCGCATCCGGGCCGGTGTGAACAGTTCGGGTTTGTATGAAAGAATGACGATAGGGGCCACCAAGAAAAGGAGATCGCAATCGAATTCCGTCAGGGCGACATCCTTGTTGGAGGAGATGAAAAAACCGAGGATGGTGAGCAGGTAGAGGGATGAAAAGATGAGTGCTGCAGGCCAAGTGGCGCGATTGCGCAGGTTGTTGATTTTTTCTTTCCAATTCCATTCCCACACCCAGTTCACGATCATGGCCACGGTTATGGGCAGCAGCAGCCAGTTGGTGAATGGCAACGTCGCCAATGTGAGCAGTAGCAACATGCAGAGCATGTTGAAGTGTGGATTGTCGGAAAGCAGTTCTTTGGGATTGAGCATCATTGAGGGTCTTGAAGGAGGTCGGGACGGCGTTCGCGGGTGCGGATGAGCTGTTGCTCAAGTTTCCACTCGTTGATGAGTTTTTCGTTGCCGGAGAGAAGTACGTCGGGCACGCGATGCCCGCGGAAGTCGGCGGGGCGCGTGTAAACCGGGGCGGAGAGCAATCCGTCCTGGAAGGAGTCGGAGAGGGCAGATGTGCTGTCGCCGATGACACCGGGGATGACGCGCACCACGGCGTCGGTGATGGCCATGGCTGCAATCTCGCCGCCGGAGAGCACGTAGTCGCCAATGCTGATGTCCTCGGTGACGAACAGTTCGCGCACGCGCTCGTCCACACCTTTGTAATGGCCGCAAAGCAGGATGATGTTGTTCAGCATTGACAGTTCGTTGGCCTTGCGCTGGTTGAAGACGGCGCCGTCAGGTGCCATCAGGTAGATGCCGTCGTAGGTGCGCTCGCTCTGCAATTGCTCAATACAGCGGGCAATGGGCTCCACCATCATCACCATGCCGGCTTCACCCCCGAAGGGATAGTCGTCAGCCTTGTGGTGCTTGTCGGTCGTGTACGCCCGGATGTCGTGCGTGTGCAGCTCCACCAGTTGCTTGTTGACAGCGCGTTTCAAGATGGAGTCGCCGAAGACGCCTTCGAACATGTCGGGGAATAAAGTGAGGATGTCTATGCGCATGGTTACATTGTTTTTTCGATCATCATGATGCCGTCGCGGAAGGGCAGGAGCAGGTTGCGGACACGCGGGTCCCGTTGCACCTTGTCGTTGAAGGCGAGGATGGCGTGCGTGTCGCGGTCGTTGGTGGCCACTTCCCCGGCGACCTTGCCGTTCCATAGGGCGTTGTCCACCAACAGGAAACCTCCTGTGCGCGTGCGGGGCAACAACAGGTCGTAGTATTCCTCGTAGTCTTCCTTCTCGGCATCGATGAAGCAGAGATCCCAAGTGATGTCAAGGGTGGGGATGACCTCGCGCGCGTCACCGATGTGCAGTTCGATGCGCTCATTCAGCGAAGATTGTGCGAAATAGTCGCGGATGCGGTCTTCGTACTCGATGTTGCGCTCGATGGTGTGCAGCTTGCCGTCAGGAGCCAGCCCGTCGGCAAGGCAGAGTGCCGAGTAGCCGGTGAACGTGCCGACTTCCACGACGAATCGGGGGCGCATCATGCGGGACACCATCGTCAGGAACAGCCCTTGCAGCTGGCCGGAGAGCATCCTTGGATTGATGGTCTCCAGATGCGTCTGCCGGTTGAGCCGATAAAGCAACTCGCTTTCCGGAGTGCTGTGCTCTTCGCAGTAGCCTTCGATTTCGTGGTCGATCAGGTCGAACGTGGACATTTTAGGAAAGTTCGGAGATGGTCTTGTTGATTTCCTCTTCCGTCTTCGTGAGTTTGTCTTTGCAGACTTTGATGAGTTTGGTGGCCGTCTTGATGTTCTCCGCCAAGTCATCCACGGAAATGTCGGCGTTTTCCATTTGCTTTACAATTTGTTGTAATTGTTCAAATGCTTCGGTGTAGGTAAGGTTCTCTTTCATGGAGGTTCGAATTAGTACAGGACGCCCACTTTGAATCCGGCGAAATGATAGATGACGGGTTGTATGCTGTTGGTGAAGTCGGCGGAATAGTCGGTCTCGTTTTCCACAGGGATGGTATAGCGGATCTTGGAATACTGCGCCTTGTAGGTGCCGGCCAGCACCAAGGCCACCTTGTCGGTGAGTTGTATGCGCATGCCGATGCCGCCTTCGCCCATGGGTCCCCAGTTGCTGCCGTGTATCACGCGGTTGTTGTCGGGATGTGATGAGATGTACCACTTGAATCCCCATCCAAGGTTGATGTAGGCCATCGGTGCCACACGCGTCTGCATCATGTTCACACTGAGATTAAGGTACAAGGGCACAAATGCGGTCTTGTTCCAGAAATCAATACCCGTTCCTACGCCCATGTAGAAGAAATTGTTGAACTGATAGGCGAAGAGTTGGCTGACTTGGATGTTGAAGTTCTTGTTGCGAACGGTTTTTAGCACGTCTTCGTCCTCGACCTTTGGAGGCAGGATGAGGTCGTGGCAGTCATAGTTGGCCAGTCGGATGTCGCCTACGCCGCCGGCATACCCTAACGAGGAGAGGAAAATGAACTTCTTTTCTTGTTGGATTTTGTTGCGCTGCGCAGACAGGGACGTGGTGCTGACAAGCAACGTGGCGGCAATCAGAAGGAGAGTGGTCGTATTTTTCATTTCAGTAGAGTTTCGGTTGTTATAATATATAAATAGGTATAGTTCAATTTTTTTTCTCCAAAAGTTCGCGGGCGGTATTACGGGCGGCTTCGGTGATGTGCGCGCCACCGAGCATGGTGGCAACGGCATCCACGCGCTCCTCGCCCTCAAGATGACGCAAGTCGGTGACCGTTGTGCCCTCGCGATTCTCCTTGTACACGAGGTAGTGCTGGTCGCCGCGAGCGGCGATCTGCGGCAGATGGGTGATGGCAATCACTTGGTGGCGGTGCGATAATTGTTGCATCATGGCCCCTACCTTGTGGGCGCTCTCCCCGGAGATGCCTGTGTCTATTTCATCGAAAATCACCGTCGGCAATAGTGCAGAGTCTGTGATTACCGACTTGATCGCCAGCATGATGCGGGACATCTCACCGCCAGAGGCGACTTTGCTCAAATCGGCAGGCGCCACACCCCGGTTGGCAGTGAAGAGCATGTCGGCACGATCCATGCCCGAATCCTGCATCTCATCCAGAGTCTCCAGAACAATCTCCATGCGGCTGTCAGGCATGCCCAACTCCCGCAAGTTGCATTCTATCTCCTTGCAGAGCGGCTGGATGACCTTCTGCCGGCTTTGTGTCAGCTGTCTCGCAGACGCCAAGGTCTCTTTGCGGAGCTTTTCGCACGCTGCCCCCAACGTTTCAAGTTGCTCGCGATTGTCATCCTGCTGCGACAACTCGTGCCGCAGTCGCTCGGACAATTCCAACAGCGCGGGGACACTGTCCACCTGGTATTTGTGTTGTAGTGTGTAGATGAGATCGATACGCTCGTTGAGACGTTCCAGCTCTTGCGGGTCTATGGTGACATCGCTCTCCTTGCGGGCAATTTCGTAGGAGATGTCGGTGAGTTCGACAAATACCTCTTCAAGACGTTTGCGTATTGTCTCGAAATCCGGCCCCATGTCGCGAAGTGCGTCGCATTCCGATTGTACGGATTTGAGTTTCTGCAACACGGTGCCATCTTCCTGCTCGGAAAGTTGTTGTGCGGCGGCGTAGAGGTGCCCCTTGATTTCCTCTGCATGGCTGAGCACGCGAATCATCTGCTCGGTGTGCTCTTGTTCATCGGGCTGCAACTGCGCTTTGTCAAGCTCGTCGACGGTGAATTGGAGAAACTCCTGCCGCAGGGCGGCGTCTGCACATTGTTGTTTGAGTTCTTGGTATTCTCGTTCTAATTGACGGAGCTTGGAGAGCTTTTGCCGATATTGGTCCTGCAGTTCGCCATTGCAGGCGTATTGGTCAAGGATGCGCAGGCGGAATGTGGAGTCGCGCAGCATCAGGTTCTGGTGTTGCGAGTGGATGTCTATGAGGGTGGAGGCGAGAGCCCGGAGCGTGGCTAAGGTCACGGGGGTGTCGTTGATGAAAGCACGCGACTTCCCGTGCTCGTTGATTTCCCGGCGCAATGTGGTGGCGGGTTGGTAGTCGAGGTCGTTTTGCTTGAAGAAATCTTGCAAGGGTAACCCCTCGATGTCAAAGAGTCCCTCCACAATGCATTTTCTTGTCTTGTCGTGCAATACGTCGGTTTCGGCACGGGTTCCAAGGATGAGGGACAGGGCGCCCATCAGGATGGACTTACCCGCACCTGTCTCGCCAGTGATGACCGTCAGGCCCTGGTTGAACGCCATCTCCAGTGAGCGGATGAGCGCGTAGTTCTCTATCTGCAGGGCACGGAGCATGACAAGCTATTTAGTGGCTGTGTTAATGGCGTCGTATCGGGAGGAGTTGGTGGGGTCGATTTGTTTCATGATGTTGATGACCTGCGTCTTCTCGCTGGGCATGCCCTCCTTGAAGATGTTGACGATTTCGTCGCATTTGGTGGCGGCAATGACCTTGACAATGGCCAAGTTGGAGCGCTGCTGGCTCACTTGCTGCAACAGCTTCAGGCTTTCAAGAATGACGGCGCGACCGGCATCGGGTGACTCGCTCATGACATCCAATCCTAAGCGATGGTACTGATAGTAGAAATCATGCAGCTTGCTGTAGGTGCCATTGGTGAAATTCTCCATGATCCAATAACGGTTGTTTTGACCTCCGTCAGCCACGCTCCAACCCTTTTCCCGCGCTGATTGGTTGAAGTTGACGATGGATTGCATCTTGGTGAAATAGGGTGCGCCTCCGTTCATGGAGAAACTGTCGAATTCCACAGCGAGGAAAAGGTTGAGGTAATAGGCTATGAGCGATGTGAACTGGGAGAGGTTTTGGCCGTCGGCATACTCCAAAGGGTCGCCCTCGGCGTAGGTGAACTGGATGTTCTTGTCCTGGAAGTTGATCAGCGTGGTCTTGTAGCTGGCTTTGTAGACGGGGCGTTGCAGCAGGATGGTCATGGTGCCTTCAAAGACGTCACCGGAGACCTTGGTGAGGTTGATTTGCAGGGCGCACTCGATGCGTTCGTTCATCTTGAGGTTGTACTGGCACCATTTGCGGTCATGAACGAATTGGTATAACTTTTGCTGCAAATCATTGTATTTCTGTGTGTTGGATCCGCCTGTCACTTGGTGGGCGTTGACCGAGACCTGGCATTGGAAGTCTTGGGCGTGCAGCATGCAGCCCAAGAGAAGAGCGAGGGTCAGGGTCAGGATTCTTTTCATCATAGTGTTCGTTTATTGGGCTTTTGGGTTCGTGAGGTCGTGTACGAGTCGCAGGATGTCGCGGGCGATGTCTTTCTTGTCCTTGAGTTCGCTCTCGAACGTCTGCTCGTCGCGGGTGATCATGAGCACCTTGTTGGTGGGGGTGCGGAATCCCGCACCCTCGGTGCGCAATGAGTTGAGAACGATCATGTCGGCGTTTTTAGTGTGCAGTTTCTTGAGGGCGTTGACTTTTTCGTTTTGGGTCTCGAGTGCGAAGCCCACGAGGAACTGGTCGTCACGTTTCTGTTGGCCGATGGTGGCGAGGATGTCGCGGGTCTTGACCAAGTGCAGGTCGAGGGTGTCGGCGGTTTTCTTGATCTTCTCGGACGCGGTGTTCTCAGGGGTGAAGTCGGCGACGGCGGCGGACATGATCATGATGTCTTGCTGTTCGGCGACAGCCATGCAAGCCTCGAACATCTGGGCGGCGGTGGTCACGTCGATGCGCTTGATGCCGGGATGGCGGGTGCTGAGGTTGGTGGGGCCGGTGACGAGGGTGACTTCAGCGCCCCATTCGGCTGCGGCCTCCGCGATGGAGAAGCCCATCAGGCCGGAAGAGTGGTTCCCGATGAAGCGCACGGGATCGATGGGCTCGTAGGTGGGCCCTGCGGTGACCATGACACGTCTGCCGGCGAGGATTTGTTCACCTTGGAAATACTGGTTTACGATGTCGAAGATGCGCTCTGGTTCCTCCATGCGGCCGGTGCCTTCCGTGCCGCACGCCAGGAAGCCGCTTTGAGGCTCTATGATATGGCACCCTTTTTGGCGCAGCAGTTCAATGTTGTGTTGTACGGTCGGCTCGGCGAACATGCGGTCGTTCATGGCCGGGGCGACAAACACAGGCCCTTTGGCCGCCAATAGCAGGGTGGAGAGCGCGTCGTCGGCGATGCCGTGTGCGTACTTGCCGATGATGTTGGCCGTGGCGGGTGCCACCACCACGCAGTCGGCCCAGTCCGCCATGCTGATGTGTTGCACGTCGCGGTGTTCCGTGGGGTCGAAAAGCTCGGTGTAGAGCTTGTTCTGCGACAGCGTCTCGATGGTCAGCGGAGTGACAAACTCGAGTGCATGGCGCGTGGCGGTCACGCGCACCTCATAGCCGTGCCGTTTGAACAGCCGGATGAGCAGCATCGACTTGTAAGCCGCGATGCCTCCCGTGATGCCGAGGACGATATGTTTGCTGTTGCCGTCCATGGTGTGGGGTTAGTCTTCGTCTTCGTCCTTGAAATGGATCTGGCCGTGCTCGAACTCATACATTGCCAACTGGGTGGGCTTGGGCAGTTGCTCGTAGAACTTGGAGAGCTCGATTTGCTCGCGGTTCTCGAAAACCTCCTCTAACGTCTCGGAAGTGTTGGCGTATTGTTGGGAATTCTCGATGAACTCCTGCTTGAGGTCGCTGGCAATTTGGTCGGCACGTTTCGACATGATGACGATACTCTTGTAGAAGTTGCCCGTCTCGTGGTCGTATTTGCTGATGTCCTTGGTCTTGGCGAAGGGGTCGATTTTCAGTTTCTTATAGTCTGCAGCTTTCATAAAATGATATATGTTTAATTAGTTTTTTTCTGTATTTTTTCGAGATTTTTCTTCACATCGGCGCTGATGCGGTTCGTTTCCTTGGCGTATTTGGAGTCGGGGTAGTTGCGTTCCATGCGCTCGCATGCGTCGAGGCAGGCCTTGTAGCGTTCTTCTTTCTTCTTCTCGACGCTCTTGCGGGCGTATTCGTAGTTGTTGAGGACAAGATAGTAGATGGCTTCGGGCATGAGTGGCGAGTAGGAGTAGTCGTTGAAGAAATTTTTGGCGGCGATTTGGCAAGCCTCGTAATTGTCGGTGTTGTAGTAGAGTTTGAGTATCTCGAGGTCTTTGCGCGCCAGCTTGACGCGGAGGTTGTCGAGCATCAGGTTGCACTCCTCGATATGGCTGTTGTTGGGGTAGGCCTGGAGGAAGGCTTTGATCTCCTCGATGGCGTATTCGGTGTTGGATTGGTCGAGGCTATAGTCGGGTGAGGAGTTGTAGATGGCGGAGATGCAGTAATAGAAGGCATCCTCAGTCTTCTCGGTGTTGGGGAAGCGCCGCACGTAGTCGCGGAAGTGGAAGGCGGCCATGTTGTAGTCTTTGTTCTTGTAGTAGCATTCGGCGAAGAGGAAGAGGATGGTGTCGGCGCGCGGGGTGCCGAGGGAGAGCGGGTAGAGCTCTTCAAACATGCCGGCAGCGGAGAGATATTGGTGGTTTTCGTAGAACTTCAGGGCTCTTTCGTAGCTCTGGTCGAAGTTCTCGAAGGTTATCTTGCGCGAGTTGCCCACGCGTTCTTTCTTCTGTTTGGGCTGTTTCCCGGGTTTCGTGCCGGGCTTGGACGTGTCAAGCACGCACGTCGTTGGGGCCTGTACGGGCGTGAATGGAGCGCGCAATAGGGCAAAGTCCGCGGCACAATATGCCGAGGATGAAGCCAATAGCGTCAGTATCAATATGTTAACTATATACTTCACCATGATGGTTATAAACGTGCAAAGATACAATATTTTTCCTATTCCCGCAATTCCTATTCGGCACCCATGTCCTATCGTTTATTATACCCGTGACACGGCTGTGCAAACAGAGAAATCGTGGAAAATACACAGTACACCAGCGTGACGAAGATGCTTGCGTGTTAGAATGTCATATAAATAATGCTAACGGCAAATGGCCAATATCCAATATCCAAAACCGCAGGTCATCACCTATATCATGCTCCCCCCAAAAAAGAGGGCGCGCCAATTTGGCGCGCCCTCTTGCAAAACTCATAAATCCGCTTCCCTTACTCTTTCACGACTTTGCGGACATCGATCATACGTTGCCCGTCAACAGCCTTGATGAAATAGATGCCGGCAGCGTAAGTCGAAAGGTCGATTTCGGTCGTTTCTCCCGTCATCTTCCAAGTCCCCAACCATTTGCCGTACATGTCGTACAATTGAATGTCCACATCTTCAAATTGGTTGTTGTTTGTTATCAATTGTACAGTGACGTTGTCGTTGGTAGGATTCGGATACACATTCATGGACGCTCTCATCTGGTGGTCGTCAATTCCAGTTTCAATGGTCAGATGCAGGGTTACAACAGAGTCGCAGCCGTCCTCGGTCTGCAAAGTCTGCACGTAATCGCCAGACTGACAGTAGTCGATACCGTTCCAGTTGTAGCAAGAGTCATGGGTGACAATGGAGAATTCAGAAGAGGTTGACTCATAGATGGTCAGGTGCAGTGTCACAATCGAGTCGCAGCCGGCGGCACTGGTCAGCGTGATGGACGGGGTTGTGACGCTTTCGGTGTAGACTGAGCCGTCAATCCATGCGTAGCTGTCGCAAGCTTCCTGCACGTCGATGCTTGTGGTGGTATGATAGACGGTCAGGTGCAAGGTGTCGACAGAGGCACATCCATTTGCGTTGGTGTAATTGTATGTATGTGAGCCTGATGTGGTGTAGGTCACGTTATTCCATACATAGCTTCCGCAGACGACCGTGTCGAATGAGTTGTGCGTGCCGTGGTTGATGGTCAGGTACAGCGTGTCGGAACTGGCGCATCCATTTGCAGTGGTGTAATTATCCGTATAGGTGCCGGATTCGGTGTAGGTGGAGCCGTGCCACACGTAAGACTCGCAGTCGGAGACGGTTGTCGCATCGTGGCTGCCATAGTATATCGTCAAATGCAAGGTGTCGACACAGACACAACCATTTGCGTTGGTATAACTATACGTGTAGGTGCCGGATTCGGTGTAGGTCACGTAATTCCATGCATAACTTTCGCAAGCAACAGCCTCAAACGAATTATTTGTGCCGTGGAGTACCGTCAGGTGCAGCGTGTCGGCACTGGAGCAGCCGTCGCTGTTGGTGTACTCGTGGGTGTAGGTGCCCGTTTGGGTGTAGGTGACACCATTCCACACGTAGCTGTCGCATGCAACCGTTTCGAACGAGTTGTGCGTGCCGTGGTATACTGTCAAGTGCAGCGTGTCGGCACTGCCGCAGCCGTCGCCGTTGGTGTACTCATGGGTGTAAGTGCCGGTTTGGGTGTAGGTGACACCATTCCACACGTAGCTTTCGCAAACAATCGTGTCGAGGACATTGTGTGTGCCGTAATGTACCGTCAGGTGCAGCGTGTCAACGCTCGCGCAACCGTCGTTGTTGGTGTACTCGTGGGTGTAGGTGCCCGTTTGGGTGTAGGTGACGCCATTCCAAACATAGCTTTCGCAGACGACCGTTTCGAACGAGTTGTGCGTGCCATGGTATACCGTCAAATGCAGCGTGTCGGCACTGGAGCAGCCGTCGTTGTTGGTGTACTCATGAGTGTAAGTGCCGGTTTGGGTGTAGGTGACGCCATTCCACACGTAGCTTTCGCAAACAACGGTGTCGAGGACATTGTGCGTGCCGTAATGTACTGTCAAGTGCAGCGTGTCGACGCTCGCGCAGCCGTCGCTGTTGGTGTACTCGTGAGTGTAGGTGCCGGTTTGGGTGTAGGTGACACCGTTCCACACATAGCTTTCGCAGGCAACCGTCTCAAACGAGTTGTGTGTGCCATAATGTACCGTCAGGTGCAGCGTGTCGGCGCTCGCACAACCGTCGCTGTTGGTGTACTCGTGGATGTAGGTGCCGGTTTGGGTGTAGGTGACGCCATTCCAAGCATAACTGTCGCAGGCCACCGTTTCGAACGAGTTGTGCGTGCCGTAGTGTACTGTCAGATGCAGCGTGTCGACGCTCGCGCAGCCTTCGCTATTGGTGTACTCGTGGGTGTAGGTGCCGGTTTGGGTGTAGGTGACACCGTTCCACACATAGCTTTCGCAGGCCACCGTTTCGAAGGAGTTGTGCGTGCCGTGGAGTACTGTCAGGTGCAGCGTGTCGATGCTGGCGCAGCCGTTGGCACTGGCATTGTCGTATGTGTAGGTGTAAGTGCCCGTTTGGGTGTAGGTGACGCCATGCCACACGTAGCTTTCGCAGACAACTGTGTCAAATACATTGTGTGTGCCATAATGTACTGTCAGGTGCAGGGTGTCGACGCTCACACAGCCTTCGCTGTTGGTGTACTCGTGGGTGTAGGTGACACCATGCCAAACATAGCTTTCGCAGACAACCGTTTCGAAGGAGTTGTGCGTGCCATGGTGGACCGTGAGGTGCAGGGTGTCGGCGCTTGCGCAACCGTTGCTGTTGGTGTACTCGTGGGTGTAGGTGACACCATGCCAAGCATAACTGTCGCATGCAACTATGTCAAGGACATCGTGCGTGCCATGGTATACCGTCAGGTGCAGGGTGTCGGCACTGGCGCAGCCATCACCGTTGGTGTACTCGTGGGTGTAGGTGCCCGTTTGGGTATAGGTGACACCATTCCATGTGTAGCTTTCGCAGACAACCGTGTCGAACGAGTTGTGCGTGCTGTGGAGTACTGTCAGCATTAGGGTGACCACAGAGTCACAGCCGGCGGCGTTCGTCAGTGTGAAGGTCGGGGTGGATGTGCTTTCGGTATAGGTTATGCCGTCTATCCAGGTGAGACTGTCGCAGGCGACTAACTTGTCAAAGCTTTCTGTGCTGTAGTTCACTGTGAGGTTCAGGGTGACCAAAGAGTCGCAGCCGACGGCGTTCGTCAGCGTGAAGGTTGGGGTGTTCGTGCTGGCATAATACGTTATGCCATCTATCCAGGTGAGGCTGTCGCAGGCGATTTGCGTGTCAATGCCTGCTGAGCTGTGATTCACCGTCAGGTTGTAGGTCACAGTGCTGTCGCAGCCGGTGGCCAGGATGTAGGTGTGGCTGATGGTGTCGCTGACCATATAGGAGCTGTCGTTCCAGACGAACTTGTTGCAGACGATGGTGTCGCGTGTTACATTATAGATCGGGTTCACCGTCAGGACCCAGACAACAATACTGTCGCAGCCTTCGGGGGTCTGCAGGGTCTTGGAGTAGGAACCTGCCGTTGAGAGCACGGTTCCATAGAAATCGATGCTCTCACCCTCGCATATCGCTTTGGGCACCGTGACGGTTGGGGTGACGTGTTGGCGGATCTCCTTCAGTCTGAAGCTCCTCTCGCAGTAGAGGCCGCCGAAATCCGTGGTTCTCACGCGTACATAATAGTCCAAATCCCGGCTGCATACAAACGTTGTGTCGGTTTTGAGCATGTTGCCTTCTATCGTGAAGAGGGCGTTGTCATCATCGCCTACGCCGCTCACTAAGGTATAGACGAAGGGTTGGCTCATGTCATCGTCCACGGTGGACAAGGTGCCGACGAGGGTGTTCTTCGGGTCATATTCATAGAAAGTGTTGCCACTCAGCATGAGTTCGATGGGGGCGGTGTTGTAGTTGATGACAGTGTCGGGCTGGATCTTGGAAGCCTCCTTGTTGTTCACATTGTCCGTGGCAATGGACATGAACTGGTAGTGCATGCCGCTTTCGAGGGCGAATGTCACGCTGCTGTCAGGAGTGGAGGTGCCCATGGAGCGGTAGGGACCGTTGTTCTTGGACACGAGCACCTCGACCTCCTTCACGCCTGAGCCGTTGGCGTCATCCTGTGCGTCGAAGGTGAAGGTGCAGTACAAGGAATCCTGCTCGTTTATATCGGCGATGAGGGTGGAGGTGGGTGCAACCGCATCAAAGGTGTTGACATACACATTGGTTTCAATAGATTCGTTGTCATCGAAAACAATAGTTGCCTGGGCTGCCACTGTGTCTCCTGTCGCCACGGTACTGTTAGGCGAAATGTAGTAGGTGACATAGCCTTCACCATGGCTCAGGGAATCATTGATGGGGAGGAAGCCTATTTGTGAGCTTACCGGTTCGGCACCCGTGGCCGGGTCAATGCTCTGGAAAATCCAGAACAGCTGGTGGTTCATGATGTCCAAGCCGGCGGTCACATCCACCCAAACGCCCAATGAGTCGGACACATCGATACGCTGGTAGTAGGAATTTACATTGGAAGGCACGGAATAGATGAAGCTGCCGAAGCCGAATTCGCCCAAGCGGAAGGACCCCAAGTTCTGCTCCGCCGGCACATCGTAGGTGATTTTTACACGGGTGGCCGGCGCCGTGGCAAAATTAGGATCGTTCTCGAAATCAATCCGATATTCCATCTTGTCCGTGGCATTCACAAAACGTTTCTCCTCCGTGTAGCCTTCCGGACCCGTGATCAGATTCGGGTCATGGGGACAATCCTCTTTTTTCCCATATACATCCAAGTATCCGTGTCCTGTTCGGCCTTTGGAATCCGTGACGCTACGTGAGAGTCGGGTATGTCCGCTTGGAGTACAAGTAAAGGTATAAACGGGAGGCGTACTGTAAGGAGGCGTACCTCCCGAAACAACGACAGTATAGGTGCACGACGGAAGGTCCTCACAACTGGCAGTTACCGAGGTCGGGCCACTAATAGATACGGTTGGGCCAGACCCTCCATCGTCGTCGTCGTCATCATCATCACGGCAGCCATCTTCTCTCGTGACCTCGATCACATCCTCATAATAGATCACATCGGGACAAGTGAGAGACTTGACCTTTACGGGATATGAGCCTTTCCGAACGCCGTTCACCACCAAACTTGAGGATGTCTGTCCATTGCCTAAATTCCATTCGATGTCAAAATCGGACGCTGCATCTTCGTCGACACTTAACTTGATAATCCCGTCATGCCCTGGGTCACAAGACTCCTCCTTTACCATAAAGCCATAGATCATACAGTCGTTTTGGAACACATCTTCATTGATGATGGTCAGGTGCAAGGTGTCCGCTGTCATGCATCCATTGCTGTTGGGGTATTCATCGGTGGTATAAGTTCCGCTATAATAGTAGGTCTGGCCGGTTTTGTCCCAGTAGTAATATTCACTTTCGGACCATCTTTCCGTTTGACCTGTGTTATAGTTCAGTATCAGGTCCAGGGTGTCATAGCATGGGCAATTGTGTTCGTCGAATGTTGCATACGAAGAAATATAGGTGCCGGAAGTGAAGTAGACCTGTCCATGCCAGCTGCGGTTCTCACCACAGACACTGATCCTTTCTCTCTGTCCCACACCCATGCGGGTTCTGATGGTTTTCGACACGGATGCACGGCAATCATGTCCGGTTACTCCTACCAATGTGTATGTTTTTTGGGATTCGTTCTGTGTTACCGTAATGGAAGAGCCATTTCCGTATCCGGGCCAAATGTATGAGATTGTCCCCGGATAATGCGACGAGGCTGCAAGTACCACTTCACCTCCCTCACACACGAGAGAATCCGATATGATACTGATTTCGGGTAAGGGGTAAACTCTTATATACTTTACACCCATACCTGAACAGTTGTTCCCGTTCACTTCTCCATAGACTTTATACAACATGTTTTCAGTCGGCGCGACCTGGAGTTGTGGCGTGTTGCCTAAAATATTCCCCAAAGTGTCTTTCCACACACAGGTGCTCACATTTTCCGCACTTAAAAGCAGGGTCGATCCGCTGCAAACTTCGCCTGCACCGGTAACGTTGATTATCGGATGTGTGCCATTCGTCAACAATTTGGGGACGGTGACAGAGCATCCGTGGCTGTCTGTGCCCGTAACAGTGTAGACACCGGCCGCATTCACTTCTATGCTTGCCGTGGTCTGTCCGTTGCTCCATGAGTATTCATCCGCTCCTGACGCTGTAAGCGTGGAACTTTCATCCGGGCAAACCACATCGTTTCCGCTGATTGTGACATTTGGTTTCGGATGGACTGTGACAATAGCAGTGTCCGAAGTGTTACAACCATTGTGGTGTCCGGTAACGATATAGACACCGGACTCAACCACCTCTATGGATGGGGTGGTGGCACCGGGTACCCCGTAGTTCCAGCTATACGAAAACGCTCCCGAAGCGGTCAGGGTGACGCTCTCCCCTTCACAAACCGTCAGCGAGGGGGAAGCCATGATTTTCACAGCTTCGACCTCAACCGTGATAGAGGCCTTGGCGCGGCAGCCAAAGTCATCGACACCCGTAACCCAATAGGTGGTGGTCCTCTTGGGACTGACCTCGACGGGTTGACCTAAAAGTCCTCCGGGACTCCAGCTGTACGCGCTTGCTCCCTCGGCGGTGAGCACCACACTTTGCCCTTTGCAGATTCTGGAAGTATGGGCATGTGCAACCACACTCGGCAAAGGCAGCACCAATACTGGCAAGGTGTCCGTTGCCTGACAGCCATAACTGTTGGTTCCCACCACAATAAAGGTGTCTATTTCTGTAAGTGTGACCGTGATGGAATCCCGGGGCACAGTGTTGATGGTTGCCGCCATATTGTCAGCGGTATGCCACCACCAGTAGGTGGTTGCACCGGTGGCTTTCAATCCTGAAATCACGCCAAAACAGACGGTGTCATTGCCCTTTATCTTTACATTCGGCACAGGATAAATGGTCAGTTTCAAGGTGTCGACACTGGCCTCGCCCGAGGTGTTCTCGTAGGCGTAGGTGTATATACCGCTGGCCTGATAGCTTACGCCATTGGCACTCCAGGTATAGCTGCCGCAGCCCGTGGCCACGGTCACATTATGGGTGCCCTCGCCAGGGGCCTGCGCAAACGCGCCGCCTGTCAGGATGGTCAACAAAACAGCAAGTGCTGTTGTTTTGAAGAAAATGGAGCTATGTTTTTTCATAAACGTTCCTTTCTGTTTTTATTCACAAACATCGCCAATGCCGTTATGGTTGGCGTCTTGCTGGTCGGGGTTAAAGGTGTTGGGACAGTTGTCGCTTTCGTTGGGCACGCCGTCGCCGTCAAGGTCGGGGTCGCACACATCGCCCACACCGTCGCAGTCTATGTCGAGTTGGTCTTCGTTGGAATTGTCGGGGCAGTTGTCGTTCGTATTCGGAATGCCGTCGCCGTCACGGTCGGGGTCGCAAACGTCTCCAAAACCGTCGTTGTCCGCGTCCTCCTGGCCCGGGTTGGCAATTGCGGGGCAGTTGTCGCACACGTCGCCGATGCCGTCGCCGTCGCTGTCCAACTGGTCGGGGTTATAGTTCATGGGACAGTTGTCCATGCTGTCCGGTATGCCGTCGGCATCCATGTCCCCATCCGTCTCGTTCTCATTGAGGATGTCATCCCCGTCAATATCATCGTCACAATCGTCGCCTATGCCGTCCAAGTCTAAGTCTAACTGGTTCGGGTTGGGATGGTTCTTGCAATTGTCGCAGCTGTCTCCAACCCCGTCACCATCACCGTCGTATTGGTCAGGGTTATATCGGAAGGGGCAGTTGTCGCACACATCGCCGATGCCGTCGAGATCGCTGTCTTTCTGGTCGGGATTCGCCTTTTCGGGGCAGTTGTCGCACACATCCCCGAGGCCATCGCCATCCCTGTCATTCTGGTCAGGATTGTATTTGCAAGGACAGTTGTCAGAGGTGTTGGGAACACCGTCGTTGTCAACATCCACGATGTCCTCGGCAGGGATAAAGTCATTGACTCCAAAATTCTCGAAGAAAGCCAAAATGTTGACTATCGTTGCAGTGGTGCTGCTGTCATTGACTATGGCAGCGAACCATTGGCCACCAACCTGTTGCAGACAGAACGGAGTGATGGCCATCACGGTGTCGTGGTTATAGCAGGTCACCAAGGCTATGGTGTAGTCGTCTGTCTCGTAGGTCAGTGTCAGCTTCATTTCCTCCACGAGTGAGATCGCTGCAAGATACCGGCTGGCCAAAGCGGGTTGCGACAGGACCACGTCGAACGTGGTTCTGTCTGCCGGCCGGTACTGTTGTTTGATGTTCTCCAAGGAATTGCTCCGGTATGCCTGTAACAGACGGCACAGGAGGGCAGGCGGAGTGTTCGAGCCCGAAGGGTTTTGGGTGCCGCCCGTAATGGATATGATACGGCTATCATCTTCCGAAGGCATCATGCCATTCAATTCGTAGGAGAAAACAAGCCCGCAGACACGATGGCTGCTATCGGGCATATACACGCTATTACTGTCCAACTCCAAATTCATGGACAGGACGTAATGGCCAGTGGTATATGCCGGGAAACGACAATTCTGGGCTTGCGCACACATAAAAGACAAGGTGCAAACTGCAAAAGCAAAAAATGTATATATTTTTTTCATCTTCAAACAACTTTAGTCTTTAAAAAATACGTGTTGGCCAAGTGGAGCGCTTACACTTTTCGTAAACAGACTCAAGAAGGTCACGCTGCCGGCTACTGAAAGGTCTACTGTCAGTCCCCCCCAGTTTATACCTTCCCCAACAGTCCAGTTGACACTGGTGGACCCTGTTCCCACAAGATCAAGTTGTGCTGAAAGGATGTCCCTGTCGAGAAATTCGAACTCGACACCTCCCGAAACCTGAACAAAAGCGCCAATGAGTGCTGCTGTCAAATTCGAGCAATCCCCTTTATAGGTATAGGAGATAGGCCCCACAGTCGCACCTGCCGCGAGTCCAAAATGTACATTAAACCCCCCTAATCCACGAACGCTACAGCCAGGCAATGGGAAATAGCAATCCATAGAAATAGTGGGTGCGAATGATATACCAGACAGAGTAAAACCCTGCACGGCGTTTCCATTACAGCAGGCCCTGAAGAATCTCACACTTGGCAAATTCAATGCGGCATCGAATCCGGGAGTACATGGGGAAGCTTTATTCTTGCTGAGAACTTTGGTTATGTCTTTGCCTTTCTCCACCAGCTTTGCCAAATTTTCCAAGGCTTTTTGTATATTGCGGAGATGGACACTTGATCCTGCCGACACAGTAAAGCCCTCATTATACACATCCACCGTCGCTTTCTTGGTGGATGTGTGACCGCCATAGCGCAAGCTGAATGTTAGCTCTATCGGTTTTTCTGGCAAAAGATCGGTCCACAAGACATTGTAAACAACTTGGGGTGACACTGTAACCAACGAGCCATATCCGGGCGGGTCGGTCACGATGTCAAAATCCGACAAATGTACGGAATCGCCATCGTTGTAACATTCTCTAAGCGGGGTCACACTGACGAGGCTGATAGTGTCAACCGAGGAGACCACCACCTCGTCGGTCTCCGGGCCGCAGGTGGAATGCCGGACAACGGTGTAGACATTCGTCGGATCCGGCGGATTCACTGTGATGACAGGCTGGTGGGGATCCGTCAGAATATTGGGTCCGGACCATTCATAGCAGTGGGTCGGGTCGGAATCCGGCAGGCCGATTTCCACTTGCTGCGAATTGTCATTCAGATGCACAACCTTCTTATCCTCTCCGGCAAAATGTGCGTTGGACTGCGCATGAAGCGAAAGGCAGGCCGAGAGTATAAATGCGGTTACAAATAATGATTTAACAGGTTTCATATTGTGTTTTATTTTTATTCAACGGATTTGACGGGAATTATGGAGAAAACGAGTGCGTGATCGGTGTAGGTATAGATTCTGATGGTACCATAACTTCCGGGACGAAGCAGGCCTTCGGGCTCTCCCTCAATGGACAGAGGTATGCGCAATACCGTTTGGCCCAGGCTCACATCTTCCGGAGTCAGCGCAATGGGGCAACCGCCGTTGCTGGTGATTTCCAGCACCTGGTCGTGCAAGTCCACGTTGCCGATGTTGCCGAACTCCAGCATCATCACCACATTGCGGTGCAATCGGGGAGAAGCGGGAAATTCCAGGTTGTAGCTCAAGCCGTATGGGGACTCTTCCTCAATGGTGAAAGCATTGGGCAGCACAGCCTCCCCTTCGCAGAAGTTCAGGGCTGTCACATCATAGACGCCAGTCGCCTTGCCTGCCAGGTTGAAACGTGCGAATGCCTGGTAATAGTTCTCCCAGACCACCGTGTCGGCACATATCGTGTCGTTGCCATTCCGCAGGTACACTTTCATGTCGGGACGGAAACGCGAGCCCGTCAGCTCAAGCGTTACCTCACCCGTGTTGCCGCCATGGTCGGCATTGACCGACACGATGACAAAGGGCAGTATGTCGGCGCGCAAGATGGTGTTCTGCTCGTTGCTCACGGGAGTTGAGCCATAGAGGTTGACTCCATAATAACCCTGCATGGTATAGGGGATATACAGCTCCGGGTTGGCCGTGTATTGGCCAATGGTGGAGTAGGAGTAATTCAGGTTGTCGCCCATCCGGTTATGGGTGGCATATATCTGGTTGTAGGCTCCTAAAAGCGAGTCTTCCGAATGCAGGTGAATGCGTACCGTCTGGCGCGTCTGATCGCCCACGGTCAGCATGTAATCGGACGCCTCGTTGTTGACCAGGGTGTCGGGCATGTCGGTGTTGAACGGAAGCTGGCGGACTCCCACCACAAAGGGCTCGGCAGAGAAGCCGGAGTTGTTGTTTTCGTTGTCCTCGTGGAAGGCATTGCTCACATCCGTTTTGACAATGAGATGATACTCGCCCATGGACAGTCCGCTCACACGGGCACTCAAAGTCTGTTGCACGGAGGCGCCCACGGCCAAGTCGAGTTCGGAAGTCACACTGCCCAAGAGGCGGTCACCCGCATCGAAGATGGTGTCCACGGAGACATATACCAAGGAGCGGAGGTTCCTGCCCTGCATCGGGTTCGTGCCCACATTCTCAACATCCCACTGCACATGAAGCTGATTCCCCGATACAACGGTGTCGTCGCTGGCCACATGGGTCACAATCAGATCGCCGGGTGCCTGTTCATAGACTGTTATCGGAATGGATACTGTATTGTTGTTCCGATAAAACTCGTACATGTTCTGATCGTCGTTGACCGTCAACACTAATGTTATATAGCCTGTATGTGGCTGGGGTATGGTGAATTCCACCGTGTCCAAATAGAATTCATTTTGGTTCAATGTCATATTTGTTTTGGCATAGGACAAGGACATAAAATCTCTATTAGCAGCACATCTCAGTTTGTCAACCCAATTCTGATTCTCCACAGGCACCTCGCTGATGTTCCTCACTTTATAGACTAAGCGGGCAGGTTGTCCACTATATACCTCATCCAAAACATTCACATCGATAATGGACAGGTCTGGAACCGGTATGGAATTGATTGTCAGGATTTTTTCAAGTATATCATTAGATATGTCTATATCCGGGTTGTGTCGCCTTTCGAGGTTAGCGATCAGATAGGCTCTTGACGGTGAACCCAAAGGAATCACATATTCCAGTTCAACCCATATATCGGCTCCAGGACTAAGTCCTGCAAAAGGTCTATTCAGTATTGGATCAAGCCTATAAATGGATCCATTATCTGATAAATACAATTGGCACCACAACGAATCTGTAGTATAGACCTCCGACAGGTTTTTCACATTTATACGGATAGCCACATTTTGTCCCCACTCCACAGTATCAGGAACATCCAATGCCACGATTGCCAGGTCCAGAGGATACCTCTGGGCTTCAAATTGGTTGCTGATCAAATAGTTGTTGTTTTCGCCGGTGTGCTCATACACATCCCTGTCGGCATCCACCAACATGTGGAGGTAATAGAAGCCTGGCAGGTCGCCCGCGCTCATCTGCATATCAGCGGTTATCGTTTTCTCCTCGCCGACGGCCAAGGTCAAGACATCCCGCACTACGGCAATGGGTGCATCCATGGGATTATAGACGGCGGGGGAATTCGAGCTGAAGAAAACCTGGTATACGGGTTCGTTGTTCAAATCGGTAATACCATCGTTGCGGACGGTATATTCAACGGTGAAGCGGCTGCCGAGGGTGGTCAGCTCCGGAACAGCAAGTCTCGTGACATGGATGTCCGGCCAGGGCGAGAGCAGCGCAAACATCTCATCACTTGCCCCCATGTTGTTGTTTGTGCGCCCGTTCTCAAACAGGGTCTCGCCACTGTTGCACTCCACAAAAATATAGCCCGGCCCCTGTGCCCCGTCGGGAATGGTGACGGTGCGTGTGTAGGTGCGCTGTGCACCTGCACCTAAGCTGAAACCATCATCATATTCATACGTCCTTATCAGCGTCGCGGTCCCATCTGCATAACTGTTGGGGGAGGTTCCATAATAGATCCTGTCTTTCACCTTAGGATTCGTATATTCCTGATAGTATGCGGCACCTCCGTCTGTGTTCACCACGGTATAGGAAACCGCTATTTCCGTACCGCTCCATGCCGTGTCAGCGGAAACGGTAACGTTGGTGACTGTCAAATCGGGCGGATTCACACGCATGGTGAACATGGCCACATTGTTGGTGTCCGCATCATATTCAAAGACCGCATTGTCAGCGTCCGCTTGAATAAACAGATTCCATTCACCATAAATATCTACTGGAATGGTTACTGTTATTTCTCCCTGATAGGATTCGCCGGGATTCAGCACACCAGAGTGGTTATGAAAACCATAATTCCAATTGTGATCACCCACAGAGTCGAGGACCGTTTCCTGTCCAATTTTGAAGAGATCCCGCCAGAAGGCGGCGAATGTCGGGCCATATCCCATATTGGTCACGGTATAGTGGCAGGTGTAGCTTCCGTTGTTGACCACAACTGCCGGCATGTCAATATTCGTGACCATCAGGTCAGGATAGGGCGACAAGTACACGTACAACGGTTGGGACGACATGGTGACGTTGTTTGCCTCTTGCAAAGATTCATAGATGTTGTTGGTCTGGTCTGTATATACAAAGATGTTGTAATCGTCCTTATACGATATGGGAACACGCGCTGTGATGGTATGCTGACAGCTGCTGTCGGGCAGCAAGGTGTCAACACACTGGTATGTTCCAAGCAAAAAGCCTTCCGAGGTCCATGAGGAATCTTTCGACAGATAGACTTTGTCCACCCACTGGCCCTCTGCCTTATTGGTGCCCTGGTTTTTCACCGTCCATGTCACTGAAATTTCATTGCCGGAATACACATCCAAAGGATGGGTGACGGAAGTCACCACCAAATCCGGATAGGTGGTCGGCAGGATTTCCACCACCACATAGAAGAAATTGTCAAGATTCTCTACTTCAACTACCTCTCCAGGAAGATTTGCGTTCCAACCAGTTTGGTGCGAAAGGCCTTTCAGATAGGGATAGGGGTTACCTGTCACGCTGGGCGTGTAGGGGTTGGGAGCCAAATTACCATTTCCAGCAGGAGTGAAATCAATAGCGTAAGCGTCCGTTTGGTCGGCAAAAACAAAAAGATAATAGTTTCCGGGTTCGAGATCGTTGGGTATTACCACATCCGCAGTGTTGGTGTATGATTCTCCAGACTGTAGAGCCTGTAAATTCGTCACTTGTGCCAAATTCATGTCGTTAGGATCATGTAATCTGACATCGGCATCACGCACCAACCAGATATAATCCGGCCATGTGGTGCCGGGAGGCGTGTCGCCATCCCCGTCATTTTTCACGGTCCATTGCACCCTCATGGTTTGCCCGATCACCGGATTGGAGTAGTGTACTTCTGTCACGTGCAAGTCCGGCAACAGTGCCGGTTGCAGGCATTGGGTTCTGAAGGTCACTAAGGGCGAGGTTTCACCAGCCAAAGTGTTGCCATTGCACAAGGCAAACACTGAAACTGTATACAGCTGATCCAAGGGCAGGTTCCTTAATACGTATACATTGTTTTCTACAGTATCCAACACATGTTCTTCACCGGCCTGACCCCACGATACCACCCAATGGTCTGCATCATTGTTGTGGTTCCATCTCAATTTCACCGAATCACAGGTTACATCAGCGGTCAAGCCAGTCACGGCGGGGCATACGGATACATTGCAAGTCTGAGCCACGAAATTCACCCACACGGAGGTGTCGCTCCTGACGGTGTCGTCGCAGATTGCAAACACGTATGCCGTATAGCTGTGGTCGTATGTCAGATTCTTTAAAGTATATACCGTGTCGTTCACCAACAATTCAACAGGTGCGGCATTCGACTCGCCATACGACAAGAGCCACTGCGCCTCGTTTCCGCCCCGGTTCCATGTCAATATGACCGAGTCGCACTGCACATCGGCCGTTATGCCCGGTACCGGCGTACAGGCCTCCGGCAGGCACAAAGGCGTGCGGAAGTTTGCGGAGGAAGAGGGCTCGCTTTGCTTGTCCGCGCTGCAGATTGAGCGCACGAACGCGGTATAGTTCCTTCCTTTAGGCAAATCATATATTGTATAAACAGTGTCATTCAAGAGAATGACAGTAGGATCCGCACCCACTTCGCCATACGACAGCTGCCATTGGTTTTCCATGAACACGCGGTTCCACATCAGCTGCACGGAATCGCAGTCCACGGTCACGGTCACGCTGGTCACCGGCAGGCACTCCAACTCACCCGCTTCCGCACAGCCTATATCCACAAGTGTGTCGTTGATACGTATGTTGCCATAGAAATCGAAAGCGGCATCCACAAAGCCGTTGCTGCCCTTGTTGACACAGGCGGACAAGGGGTGCAGGCGGAAGTTCTCTTGATCGGGATTCATGAAACGCACATAGAACTGCTCCCCGTTGAACTTGTCGTTTTCGGGGGCTAACATCATGTTTCCGGTGCCCACGTAGCCGCCTTCCACTGCGCAATATTTCATGCTGGTGTTAATGTCCCGGACTTGCACAATATTGTCAGGTATGGACACTTCCTCCTGATAGGTGGGGGAATGCCAATCGTTGTCCATACCCTCAAACCTGTTGCCCCAGACAATACAGTTCCTCATGAGCAAGGTGTCCCACTCGCCCCAAGTTCCCCATCTTTCATACTTGTTGTACAGTCCACCACCGCCATTGCTGCGTGCGACTGTGTTTTTCACAATATCACAACTTACCATTTGCATATCATTATCCTCCATATACACACCGCCGCCATACATAGATGCTTTATTGTTATGTATCAAGCAATTAGACAAAGACACATTTTCGTACAGGTATGCTCCACCGCCATACGAGGCAGCGTTGTGTGCAAACTCAGTATGGTCAATTTCCGCAACCCAGGCATAGAGTCCGCCACCATATACTGTTGCGGAGGTCATCTCTGCTCCATTGTTGATGATCTTGCAATGGCTTATTATTGTATATCCACTATCGTGGAAATAACCCTGTGAATAATTTTTTGTATTATACACATAAATGCCGTTTCCTCTTTTCTCTCCAAAGCCTTCTACCATATTGTTCTGCACAATACAGTTCTTCAGCCGGCTGTATTGGCGCATAAAGACTCCGGCGCCATTGCCTGTGGTCCGTCCGTTCTGGATCGTGAAGCCGTCCCATGCCACGGAATCTTCCGCCACGAAATCTTGGGCCTGGTACAGCACACGCTGTTGCTGTTGGCCATCCAGGATGGAGACATTGTGTTCAAGGTCGCGTTCCTCCAAGTTGAAAGCCGGGGGCTCGTTGCCCTCGAAGCCGCCATACACGTTGACTCCCGCTTTCATTTCGAAAGCATTCGCCGCACTTGCGTTTTCGCCATAATAGGTGCCTGCGGCCACCCATACTTGGCCCCGGCTCAAACTGGCGATATTGAGGGCGTCTGTGAGGGAGGCAGTGGCGTTCTCCCAGCTGTCGCCCATTCCAGTCCCGGCCCCGCCTTCCTTCACATAGACAATGCTGTCGGGCAAAGAGGGCAGAACCACGCCGTTGTACGGGGTCTCGTAGCAACCGAGGTCAACGGTGTCCTGCTGCACGCGTACAAGACCGTCCAAGTCGGTGGTGCCAAACACGAGGGTGTCGCCCTTGTTGATGCAGGCGGAACCTGGCAGCAAATGCCAGTCGACATTTCGGGTGGTATCATTGGCGCCCGCGGTCTCGGCGGGATGGGCGAAGCGTGGGCTGAAGATGCCATGGGCATAGCTGTCTGACAACAGCAGGATGTTGTGTTCCCCTTCAATGGCCACGTCTGAAGCCACGTGGTTGGCCTCGAAAACAATAGTATTCCTTTGTTGGTGCACATAACCTTCCGGGGTGCCGTTTCTCTTGTTGCCCCAGATAATACAATTGAGCAATAACGTGTTATGGTCACCTATAACGCCCGCGCCCAAATCCTCGTCATCTTCGCTTTCAATCATGTTATTGACAATAGTGGAACCCACAACACGAGATTCGATGTTGCAATACACACCGCCGCCTTTGTAGGCTGTATTGTTGGCTATCAAGCAGTTGAATATACCGGACTTGTAATCCCTATAGGAATCATTACCACCCGTGGCATCACATACACCACCGCCGTTGGCAGCCACATTGTGTGTGATCTCACAGTTCTCGACGACTGTTCGGCCCCCGGCGTAAACGCCGCCGCCGTAACCGTCATGGTAAAGTTCATAATAAGAATAGTATTCGCGGAGTGCAGTGTTATGCCGTACAATACTGTTCCTGAGTTTCGCACCATTCGTTAGCGTTACACCGCCACCATCATATTCGGAAGTGTTGTATTCAATCACACAGTTTTCCGCCAGCACATGCTGGTCGAAAATCGCACCGCCGTTTGTGTTATGGCTTATCACACAATTGCGGATGAAGATGCTGTCGTATATCGTTTGGTATGCTCCATGTACGTATATGCTGTGCTCATCTCCTATACATTGCAGGCCACCCACGCCTCCATTGCTGCCATCGTTGTCGGTTATCACACAATTGTAGAGGCTTACACTTCCGCGGAGGTAAGCGCCCGCGGCATTTCCTATATATTGCTCCAAATAACCGTGCTGGATGGTGAAGCCGTCCCACGTGGTGTGCTCTGCAAACTTCTCTCTCTGGTTCAGCACACGACGTCGGTTGTTGCCATCCAAAATGGAGGCATGGTGGGCAAAGTCACGTTGGGAGAGGTCGTAATTGTCGGGTTCGTTGCCGACGAAACCGCCATACACGTTCACGCCTTCCTTCATGAAGAATGCGTCGCGGTGTAGGGTGTCGCCGTAATAGGTGCCCTCGGCCACCCAGATGTCGGGAGCCGTGCCGAATGTCTGCTTCATCATCTCGGCTGTTTCCAATGCCCACAGGAAGTCGTGGGTCGCGTTGGCCCAACTGGAGCCGTCGCCATTTCCTGTCGTGGTGACATACAATCTGGACAAGTTTTTCAAGCCGGTGCGGAACCGCACGGTTCTCCAGGCACCGTATTCAAATCCGCATCTGGAGCGCATGCGCACCTCATATTCCGTGTTCTGTGTCAGGCCCTGTAAAGTGTATGGACTGCTGCTGGTTGGCAGCACGATGTAAGTTTCATCGCCAACTTTCCTGTATTGCAAGTCGTTGGCTGTCGAATTCGCGCCTTGGGTAAAGGCCAAAGTGGCGGAGGTCGGCGTTACATCCATCACAGAGAGGTTGGCCCTGTCGCAGCCTCCGGTGGCACAACTTCCCGCAAAAATAATGTTCATACACTCTGTCTCCAAGCTATAGGAGGTGGGAAGATTCGTGAAATCAAAGTCCAACATCCTCCGAGACACAGACATGCTGGTCTTTTCGGTCGTTTTATGACTCCTGAAGCCCTCATAATAGTTGATCCAGTCATACGTGTTGTCATCAAAAACCAAGGCTAGGTTGTTTTCCCCATTGTAATCGAAGGGGACCTGCAAAGGAACGGGAATCCAAGTTCCGTCGGCGGCGCAGTCAACGGTGATATTTCCCGAATACACCAAAGTGAGTTGCTCGAATGGAATCCAGTCGTCGCCTGTCTCAAAGTTGGTTCTCAGGGTATGCGCCATATAGATGTCCACATTGCGCACAGCCGCCTGGGAGGTCTGGTCATGTTGCAGATATATCGTATCAATAGTACCTGCGGAGCCCATTTCGTCCGCCCTGAAAATCTGCTGTGAATAGGAATAGCCGTCGTCAAAGGGGAGGCCTCCAAATGTCCAGTAGTAATCAGTTGTTCCATTCACGAGGGTGGTATGGATATAACCATTGGCACAAGAGGTCGTGAAGTTCAGTTCAGGGGAATATTCGGAGGTGTGTCCGGCGTCGCAGAAAGTACGCAGACGGACCACATAGTTGGTTTGCGGCTGCAAGCCGCTCAGCATGGCCCATGTGGTGTGAAGCTGCCCGGGATACACGGTCCAGGTGGTTTCGTTCTCCTGCTTGTACGAGAGCTCATAGTACAGGGGCTCATTGGGATTGGCGTTCTGCCAGGTGATGGTGGCGGAAGTGCCATAGACATCCTGTGCTGCCATCGTGATAGGTGCGATGCAAAGGTCCTCGCCCTGGTATTCGAAACAGCCGATGTCAACAGTGCCGCCATACACACGAGCTTCACCTGCGAGGTCTTGCGCTGGCATGTCTGGATTGTTCACACCCGCATTCACCAAGGCTGACTGTCCACGCAAGCGGTAGTCGCCGTTCTCGGGGCAGGCAAAGAAGGGATAGTTCCGTCCCGCAGCATCTCCGTAGTTTTCGCTTTCCAGGGTGATGAAAGTGTTATTGGGATTGCCGTCAAAGTCAAAGCCGCCCTCGATGGCGCAGTTCTGAATTAACATTTCATCATATCCATAAATAGTGGAATAAATATTAACAGGTACTCCATCCACCTTGTTTCCCCATACCACACAATTGGTCATTACACCTCTGAAATTATAAAGACCTGATGAAAATGCGTGATAAGAATTCACATCCTCATTATTCACGATGATACAGTTCAAAAGAGAGGCCGTAGAATTAGAAAGGCCCGCATACTCATTAGCCTTATTGTGACTAATCTCACAGTTAACAAAGAGTCGGCCACCCTCAACAGTACCAGAATAAGTAGCTCCACTACTTGGAGACACAGCCGAATTATATTTGAATTTACAATTATAAAATTTAAGTATACCATAAAAGTCCACAAGCGCACTTTTTTCATTCGCTGAGTTGTACGTAAAATCACAATGATCGAATATCAGATTCAAATCCAACGTATCCGGATTGACATTCATCATATAAATGTTGGAAGCCACAGCACCGCCCTCATCATCCGACTTATTGTAGCTGAATACACAATTTTGGAATTTGAATGCCGGATTGGACACGTTCGGCCTCAACAGCACGGCTCCGCCGTCAGAATAAGAATAATTGTGCAGGAAGCGGCAGTTGCGCATTTCAAAGGCCTGCGCCAAGATGGCGCCGCCTCCAAACCTGCTCCAAGTGTTTCCGGAAGTGTAATTCGCAGCGCCATTCTGGATGGTGAAACCGTCCCAGACTACAGTTTGGGTGGGGGAGCCGTCCTGATACAGCACGCGGTGGCTGTTCTGGCCGTCGAGAATGGTGGCGTTGGCATCAAAATCGCGTGATGAAAGGTCGTAATTGTCTGGCTCATTGCCGGCGAAGCCGCCATACACGTTCACGCCCTCATACATCTTGAAAGCCTGGAGAGAATCGACGTCACCGTAGTAGGTGCCCGCGGCCACCCAGATGGTCACCGTGGTGTCATATATGCGCCGGATTTCCGCTGCCAGTCTCAAAGCGTCCGAGAAACTGCCCATAGAGTTTGTCCAGCTGCTGCCGTTGCCGCTGCCGGTAACGGTCACATACAAATGATTCATCATCGCCACCGGTGTGGTGAAAGAGGCCGTCTTCCAAGAGCTGTTCTCCGAGGCGCATACAGAGCGCACACGGACGTTGTATTGGGTGTTGGCCAGCAAGCCGTTGAGCACGTATTGCGTGTCGGTGACACTGATTTCGGCAGACCAGTCCGAATCGGTGGCCTTCTTGTATTGCAAGGTGTAGGATCCGATGGGCATGGTCACGTTGTTGACCTGCCAGGTGATCAGCTCGGAGCTGCCCGTGAGCCCGTATCCGTTCACCGAGGATGGGGTTTGGCAGAAATAGGCCTGCGGGGTAGTGAACTGCACTTGTTCGCCGTAGGTCACATTCCCCATGTACGACACATACGCCCGCACATAATAGGTGGTGTTGTCTTGGAGATTCGACAGATAATGGGTGAACGAGAAAGTTCCTCCCGAGTAGGAGTGAGTGGTGGTATGAGTGCCGTTCACCGTCGGGTTGGGGGTGGTGCCATAGCAAACGCCGTAGTCGATGCCATAACTCGAGTTGTAGTTGTCAATGGCATCGGTATGGACGGTGCCGCCGCATCTTGCCGAGTAGGTCTGTATGTTTGTCGGCTGGTCTGTGGTGACCAGCACGGCCTGGCAGGTGGGGGTGACGACGAAGAACTCCCCGTCTGCTAACGTGGTGTATTGGTTTTTCGTAAATATCGTCTCATCATCCTGGTCCATAATGTAGAAATAGGTCGCATGGTTGGCCTGGTCCGGTTCATGCCATACAAAGCGGTACTGTTTTCCCGCCGTCACGGAAAAAGGATAATAATAGGTGCCGCTTGTATAATTGGACTGTCCAATGGTTTTGAACGGAGTAGTGGCATTGCCCTCATAAATTTCAATCCAAGTGCTATTGACACCGGACAAGGCGGTCGCTGCTCCAATTCGGACCGCGTAGTCGCAAGTTCTGGCGCAGGGGTTCGAGGTGGAATAGGAGGGATAGTATCCGGAATTGGTTATATTCCCGTAAGCGTTCACGAAACGCGCCTGAAAGTCTGGACCGCAATAGCCGCCAACGCCACTTTCCCATTTCGTGTTTAATTCGAAGGGGATATCCGGGCACAGCATCAGCGTGGTATCCAGGCTGCTTTCCGAGGGCCCGAGACGTAATTCATGTTGGTTTGAATAGTCGCCACCCACAAAATAGACTACGATATAGTCGCCGGGATGGTCGGGGTCGTTCGCGTTTCTCGACAGGTGTATGGTCAAGGGACATTTGTCGGAAGCCGCGCAGGAGCCGCAGGTCGGTGTATAGATGAGGAACTCGCCGTCGGGCAGCACCTCGCCGGCGTTTTTCCTAAAGATTTCCTGGTTGGTCGAATTGTCGCGTATGACAAAGTAGGAGGAGTGGTTTACCACATCGGGTTCAGTCCAGACAAAGTGGAACGGGACGCCTGCCGACACGGGGATATATTCGCCCCAGGTGTGCCCGACCGATGTCCAAGTCGAATTATACAAATTCCACCAGGTGGAGCTGTTGTCCCCAGCGTAGACCTTTATCCAATTGGGGTCGCTGATGTTGCGCAGGGTGTCGTTGGCACCGTAGGTTACGTACAGGTTGCAGGCCGCGGAGCAGGCATCAAGAGTCCTATAATTCGGATAATAGCTGTCTTCGAAGACGTTCCCCGACCCGTCGATAATCCGGCAGCGAAAGTCGCTTCCGCCGTCCCATCCCCACAATTCGAAAAGTGTGGAGGGGGGCAGCAGTAGTGTTGTGTCAAACGAGGCGGTTGACGGATCCAACTCCAACAGCGTCCTGCTGGAATAGTTGTTATTCACCATATAATAGACACTGTATGTGGCAGAAGAGGCGCCAAGGGTTCTCTCCAAATGTATTTGCAAGGAACACTGGTCGCCGGGACCGGGCACAATGGGCGTTGTGCCACCGCCGGCCGATGGGTCGTTTGTTATGACCACGTCGTCGATGTTCATCCAATATTCGTCGTAGCAATTGTAATGCCTGAAAGCGAGGCGCACAGTCTGGCCTGCGTATGCTGCCAGGCTGATGGCCCTCTGCTCGTATGTTGACGGGACAGAACTCTCCTCAAACAGTGAGACGAAGTCGTTGGGGGTGTTGCCCCCGTTGGTGGATATGTAAACGCCATAATTCTCGCCTGTATAATAATGGTTCTGTGCCACCACCCAGTAATAAAGCACGGCGTTGGCCGGTAAGGTTACGGCCGGAGTCACCAGCCAGTTGTCCGGAGTGCAGGCACCCTGGCCGCTGTACCAGGAGTCGGAGATCATGCATCCGTTACCGGAATGGACTTGAGCACCATACCCCGAATAGGTGTGGAACCGCCAATTTCGGTTGTCGTTGTTTGCATCGATGACGGACCACCCTGCAGGGAGCCAGCTCACATCCGTGCCGCCTTCGAAATTTTCCGACAAAACAGTTTGTCCCCGAAGAGCCGAGGAGAAAAGGAGAAGCGCAAAGGTCAAGAAGTATAGTTTTTTCATAAACCGAAATATGTTTTATACTTTTGTTATTATTCAAGTCAACAGTGTCCCGTTATAATCGGGACGATTATATTGTTGAACAAATTTGGCCGGTCAGAGCCAAAATGTTCTTTTTTTTAAATAAAGTCCTGTCAATGAGATTTTTGAGCGATGCTGTATCTGGGAGTGACAGGCTGAGCGGATGCAGAAAAAATACGCATTATTTGTCGCGCAAAAATAGGAAAAAAATACGATATCGGATGGAATATGCCTTTTTTTTACAAGGATTCAAGGGATATGGCTGTGTTTCAGAAAAGTACCCGTGATGCTTGGATATTGGTTATTGGTGGTTGGTGTTTGGCGTTGATAATTAAGAAATTAATTTCGACAGCCGACATCCAACGTCTAACAACCATTAGTAGAAAATATGGATGTTGGCTGTTGGTGGTTGGATATTGGTCATTAGATGTTGGACATTGGATTCTTCTTTAAGCAGCCCCGTTAGGGGCAAGGGCTCGGTAGCCAGGGGTTAAAGCGTGAGGAACGAGCGCTTTAACCCCTGGGAGGGGGATGGTGCGCGGGAAAATCGCGGCGCGGGAGAACATTGATACGAGATTGAGCTTTGTTCGCCGCGGAACAGGAGTAGTGCCCGACGAGCCTGCGTGAGGGATTGAAACGGAAATGATTTTGGCGAGAATGGGTTCCCTGGCGAGACGGAGGTTTCGCTTGACGCTTCGCGTCTCGCGGAATGGTGGCGGAATCTAAGCCAAAATCATTGTAGTGAAAAGCCCGACGGCGCGGCGGTGGAAACATCTGGTTATATGCGTGATTATAGAGACGCAATGCATTGCGTCTCTACGGAACGAATGTGATTTTCCGCCGCCGCGCCGGCACGCCCAAATAAAAATGATGCAGATGCCCTGATTTGTGCCATAAAGTATATAATTCCCCTTTTTTCATGGCATAAAAAAACAACCCTCCCGTGTTTAAAATGGGAAGGTTGCGTTCCAGGGTGGTCCCACTTGGGCTCGAACCAAGGACCCGCTGATTATGAGTCAGCTGCTCTAACCAACTGAGCTATGGGACCCGATTGCCGTGCAATCTTTTGAGGCTGCAAAAATACGATTTTTTTGCAAACGTCCAAGGTTTATTGGACTGGTTGGGTTGTTGTGCTCTTCTTTTTTCTGACATTCTTCAGCGGTTCGTTGCCGAAGGAGTAGCTGACACCCACTAACACATTGATGCCGAAATTGTTGAAGTTGTAGTAGGTGGAGGCGTATTGGCAGCCGATGTTGTTCACCATCGCAAAGGCGGTCAGTTGCTTGTTGATGAGGTACTCGACGCCCACGCCAAAGTTGAGGATCGGTTTCATCAACTTTTTGCCTTCGTTGTTTTTCTGCAAGTCGTTGATGACTTCATAGTGGCTGATATAGGTATTGCCGAGCGAGTCGGTGGCCGTGACGGGCGAAATGGCGCTGCGGCCGAACGCGATGCTCGCATTCAGATCCAAGATGAATTTGTCACGGAGAATGTACTTGCCTTCGAAGCCGATGCCCCAGCGCGGCTTGTACAGCGGTTTTTCAAGGTGTCCGATGCCGGGAACGTCAAGGTGCAGGAAGAAGTAGTCCCAATAGTTGGCCGTCAGGTTGAGGTAGAGGTGGTTGATGGCTTCCCAGCTGAGGTTGGCGCAGACGTTGAGCGTGCTCCCCTTGTCGGCGTACATGAGGTCGAATTGGTTCTTCAGTTGGCTGCGCGTGTCCAAAACGAAGAACGGATAGTCCTTCACGTAGGCGTAGCGGGCCGAGATGTGATAGTTGAGTTTTTTGACGATATTGCCTTTCACGCCGCCATAGATGCTGATTTGCGAACGGGTGAACTTCAGGCTGTCAAGTTGCGGTTTGACGTAAGGGTTCTCGTACAGCAGGCTTTGCAGCGAATTGTACTCCGACTTGCCGTCCACGCCCACATACAGGCTGAGCAGGCCGCGGACGAGCCCCATTTGCAACTCGGCGATAGGGTAGACCGGCACGTGGGACTTGTTGTTGGCCATGACAATAGGCACGCCCACGCCCACCAGAAGGTGGTACTCTTTGATGGTGAAGTTCATCGTCGGGCGGAACTCGACCTTGAAACTGTTGGTGAGCCGTGGTACACGACGGATCTCATGCGCCCCAATGTTCACGGAGTCGCCCCAATGGTTGTGGTAGAAGTCGAAGTCGATGTCGAATTGATAGTGCTGGTAGCCGGAAATTTTCAGGAATCTTGCATCATAGGCTAAGATGGCACGCAGTCCGGCATCGTGTTCCATGTCCTTCCAGTAAGTGTGTATGAAGTCGTATTTGAGTTTCACGTCCTCCTTGAACTTCTTGTCCTCGGTGGTGTAGTTGGAGCGGATGCCAATCTCGGCGCGCACGTGGTTGAAGTTGTTGTGGATGCTGTCGCGGTACTCTTTGGCGTAGTATTGCTCAGGGATGCCCCAGTTGCGGTTGTAGCCGTAGAGGTTGGCTAACTCATGGTTGTAGCCGACGGATGAGTACAAGGTCTGGTTTTGGAAGAAACGGTTGAAGAAGAGGTGCAGCCGGGTGTCGCTGGTGGGAGCATAGGCATACTGCTTCTGTATTTTGCCGATGGGCGGTGCCCAGGAGGAGAAGTGGTGGAAATTGAGGCCGTAGGAGTATTTGGCATTCTGGCAGTTGTGCATCGACAACTCCGCCAAGGGGGTGATGGGATAGCCGAAGCCCAGCTTGATGTAGTTGCGGTAGAGCACCTCCTTCACCTCGGGGTCGAGCTTGCTGACCTTGATGTCGGAGGGGTTGAAGTTGAGCTCCGGTTTCTGCGGGCTGATCTCGTAGGTGTAGGTGACGTTCTCCTTGAGTGTGTCGTTGATGGCCGCTTGTTCGTTCATTTTGGTGGCCGTGCCGAGCTTGGGCACGTAATGGATGAGCAGATGCGCGGAGTCGACCACCTGTGCATGCAGGGATGGCGAGCACAGCAGTGCGAAGACGACTAAAACGGTGATTCTGATTCTATGCATGGGAGTGATGGTATTCATAGCGGTCAAGTGTTATTCGTTCTTGTTTTCTTTGGCTTCAAGGGCTTCTATCTCGGCAATCTTTTCGCGTGCCATGGTCACAAGGTCATCGCCGTCGTAGTTGTCGACGATGCTCTGGTAGGTGTGGCGGGCCTGGAAATAGTTGCCTTTGGCTTTGTAGAGGTCTCCATAGAGGATGAAGGTGCGTGCGTACCAATATTCGGAGGTGTAGTTGCTGCCGAGGATGTTCTGGATGCGGCTTTCGCAGTCGGCAAGATCCTTGTCTTGGTTGAGGGCGATGTCGGCGAGATGGTAGGCGGCTTCTGCACAAAGGTCGTTGGTCCCCTTCTTGACCAGACGGGCGTAATGTTGTTTGGCATCATTGTACTGGCCGAGTTCCTTGGCGGAGTTGCCGGCGACCAGCAGGGCCTCCTGCAGCAGCACGTCGTCGGGTTGGTTGGCGTTGACCACGTTGACGGCGGCGGTCAGGGCGTTGCGGTAATCTTTCAAGAAGTATGCACTGCGCATCGCCCCGTTGTTGGCATAGAGCACTTCGTCGGGATCGGTGGTGCTTTCGGTCAGCTTGTTGAAGTAGGAGAGCGCTTTAGAGTATTGTTTCTTGTTGTAGAGGATGGAGGATGCCTTGTGGAGCGCGGTGACCTCATAATCGGAACGGTGTCCCTTGATGACAGCCTCATAGTCTGCGAGAGCTTCGTCGTATTGGCGCTCACCGTATTGGCATTCGGCCTTGAAGAAGTGGGCCTTGACGGCGAAGGTGCCGTTGGGGAACTGGCGCAGGTATTCTTGGCAGGCACGCACCGCCCCGTCGCAGTCGTTGCGGTTGTACTTGGTCTCGGCGGCGCGGAACGCGATGGAGTCTTGGCGGTCGGCGGAGATGTTCATGTTCTTGTTGCGGATGTAGTCGAAGAACTCGCTGGTGTTGCCTTCCTCCGTGTAGATGGTCTCCAAGTTGGCAAGTGCGTCCCTGGCCTCCTGAGAACCCGGATAGGTCTCTACCACGTACTTGTAGGTGGAGATGGCCATGGAGGTGTTCCCGCTGTTCATGTAGGCCTGCGCGAGGCGCGTGTGGGCCTGGCGGACATGCTGGCTCTTGGGATGTTGTTGGATGAAGTTCTTGTATGCCACGATGGCTTGTCCATAGTCGTTCTGTGTGTGGTAGGTGACGGCCAGGTCGTATTCGGCGTCATCGCGGTAAGCCGAACGCGGGTAGCTGCTGGTGAGGCGTTCCAGGGCGGCGATTTTCTTGGTGTTGTTCTTCTGGTAGCCGTAGCATTTGGCTAATTGGTAGACGGCATAGTCGGCGTTGGCCTCGCCCATGCGTTCGCACTGGTCGTAGTATTTGATGGCATTGGAAAGGTCTTGTTGCATGAAATAGCAGTCGGCGACACGGGCGGTGGCGTCGGCCTGCATGGCTCTGTCGTCGGCGTTGCCATATTTGGAGAGGTAGCTCTTGAAGAAGGTGATGGCGTCGCGATAGCGCTTGATCTTGAGCGCGGCATAGCCGAGGGTGTAGTTGGAGTTGACGTAGTTCTCGTTGAAGGATGCTCCGGAGCTCTTCTGATAGGTTTGCAGAGTGTAGTATGCATCCTGGTATTTCTCGTTGCGGTATTGGGCTTCGCCTTTCCAGTAGAGGGCGTTGAGGTTGATGTCCTTGTCGATGGGCGCGCTCAGGGATTTATCCAAGCACTTGAGGGCATCGTTGTAGTTGCGGTTGTTGATGAGCTCAAGTGCGCGGAAGTAGGTGCAACGCTGGTAGGCGCGCAAAATTTCGGGCGACTTGCTGCTGAGCTTTTCTATCGAGTTGATGGCTGCCTGGTAATTTTTGGTGGAGAGGTAGAGTTTGGAAAGATAGGAGGAGACCTCTTCGCTGCGGGAGGAGTGCGGGTAGCGGTTGCTATACTCCTGCAGGGCCTCGATGCCGTTGTTGAAGGGGCTCGTGGATGTCTGGCACTGCAACTTGGCGTAGTTGTACAGTGCATCCTCCTTGATGTCGGCGTTGAAGTCGAGCTTCGATGCCTCCTTGAAGGCCTGGATGGCCAGGTTCTCCTGCTTGCTGCGGCGGTAGCAGTCCCCGATGAGGTAGTAGCTGTTCTGGGTCATCATGTCGGGGTTCTTGTCGTTGATGCTCTTGGAGAAGCAGTTGACGGCGTCGGCATAACGCCCGGTGCGGTAGTAGGTGAAGCCGGCGGCGAAGTTGTCGTTGCGGTCGAGGATGATTTTGTCGGAGGAGAGCAGGCGGTCGAAATTGTTGGCGGCGTCTTCGTATTGGTTGAGGGCATATTGCGAGATGGCTACACAACGCAGCGACTGCAGTTGGGTCGGGTCGTTGAAGGATGTGATTTTCGGAGCCACATCCAGCACTTTTTCATACTCGCCTTGCTTGAAATAGATCTGGGTGAGGAATGCGGGCACATCCTTGTTGTATTCAGGCTCGTCCTTCAGGATGAGGAAATCCTCCAAGGCGGCCTCGTATTGGCCGTCTTGATAGGCCATGTATCCCAAATAGTAGATGGAGCGTAGCTTGTAGGGACCGGACGATTCGCGGGCCTGTTTGAAGAGCGACTTGGCGCGCTCATAATCGCTGGTCATGAAATAGGAGTAGCCCTTCTTGAACTGATATTCCGCCACATTTTCGGGCTGGATCTCGTTTTCGTAGATGAGCTCGTACTGTGCGATGACCTTTTTCCACTGTTTGCGGCTGAAATAGTGGCGGCCCAAGTAGTAGCGTGCCTCGGGGACGTACGAGTGCACGGGGTAGCGGTCGATGAAGCCTTGCAGCAGATAGGCGGCGTCGGGATTGTCGAGCTTTTCCGCACACACGCCCATGTAAAAGTAGGAGTTGGTGTGCAGGTCTTGCTGCATGTCTGTGGTCTTTTCGTACACCTGCTTGAAATACTGCTGGGCCGAGCCGAATTTTTCGTTGGAAAAGAGATCCATGGCCGTCTTGAACTCGTATTGCGGGGTCTTGAAGTTCTCGGTGCGTTGCGCTGTCGTCCATGTCAGAAAGCCCGTCAGAAACACAATCGTGAGCAGGCTGGATTTCAATATCTTCATATAAATGGTCGTTTTGTTCGAGATTACAATAAACGGACAAAAATAGAAAAAAAGTGTGCGTTTATTTTTATTCTGCTCTTTATTTGTAAACAGTGGAATTTTAATAAAAGGAGGACCAATATTGTATGCCAGACACTTGATTTTTTGATTTTGGAATTGGGTTGATTTGTTTAAGAAAAAAAACAGTATTTTTGCAATTTTTAAAACTCAAAGCCAAACAAAACAAACTCATTATGTGTGGAATTGTAGGATACATCGGCCATCGGCAGGCTTCCCCGATACTCATCAAAGGGCTCACTCGTCTTGAATACCGCGGCTATGACAGCGCGGGACTTGCCCTCGTGAACGACAACGGACAACTTTCCGTGTACAAAACCAAAGGCAAGGTTAAGGACTTGGAGGCGCTTGTGGCCGACAAGGACACTACCGGCACCGTGGGCATCGCGCACACCCGTTGGGCCACGCACGGCGAGCCCAGCGACCGCAATGCACATCCCCATTGGTCGGAATCCAAGAACCTCGCGCTCATCCACAACGGCATCATCGAGAACTACCAGTCCCTCAAAACGCAGTTGCTTGCCATGGGCTACCATTTTCAGAGCGATACGGACACGGAGGTTATTGTGCAGCTTGTACAATATGTTATGGATTCCCACAAGATGTCGTTGGAGGAGGCGGTGCCCTTGGCACTCAACACGCTCACGGGCGCGTATGCCATCGTCATCATCGACAAGGAACACCCTGACAGGATGATCGCAGCCCGCAAGGGCAGCCCGCTCATCATCGGCGTCGGCGACGACGAATACCTCTTAGGCTCCGATGCCACCCCCATCATCGAGTATACCGACAGGGTGGTCTATCTTGATGAGGAACAAATAGCCTTCATGGAAAGAGGAAAGGATCTGAGGATTGTTGACCTGCGCAACGTGGAACAAACGCCCGTCATCCAGCGCCTGCAGTTGGACTTGAGCCAGATTGAGAAGGGCGGGTTCCCGCATTTCATGCTCAAGGAGATATTCGAGCAGCCCGACACGCTGCGAACCTCCATGCAAGGCCGTCTTAATGTCGAGACGGGTGAGGTGAAGCTCTCCGGCGTCATTGACTTCCGGAAACGGCTGCTCAATGCGCGCCGGATCATCATCTGTGCGTGCGGCACGTCCTGGCATGCCGGCCTCATCGGCAAGTACATCATTGAGGAATTGGCGCGCGTGCCCGTCGAGGTCGAGTACTCCTCCGAGTTCCGCTATCGCAACCCCGTGCTCTATCCTGATGATGTGGTTATCCCGATCTCCCAGTCGGGCGAGACCGCCGACACGCTTGCGGCCATCCAGCTTTCCAAGTCATCCGGCGCACTGCTCTTCGGTATCTGCAATGTGGTGGGGTCGTCCATCCCGCGCGCTACCGACACAGGATGCTATACACACGCCGGACCTGAAATCGGCGTGGCTTCCACCAAGGCGTTCACGGCCCAAGTCTCCACGCTCTTCTTGCTGGCCCTCAGCATCGCTCGTGAAAAAGGGACTCTTTCGGCTGAAAGAGAGCGCGTCCTGGTCCAGGAATTGCAGCATATTCCGGGAAAAATTGCAAAAATCTTGGAACAAGACAAGACTATCTCCGACATCGCCAAGGTGTTCACATACGCTCGCAATTTCATCTACCTCGGGCGTGGATACAACTATCCGGTGGCCCTCGAAGGCGCCCTCAAGCTCAAGGAAATCTCTTATATCCACGCCGAAGGTTATCCGGCTGCGGAAATGAAACACGGCCCCATAGCCCTCATCGATGACGAGATGCCCGTGGTGGTCATCGCGCCCAAACGTGGACATTATGAGAAAATTCTCAGCAATATTCAGGAAATAAAGGCCCGAAAAGGGCGCATCATCAGTGTCGTGACGGAAGGCGACACCGATGTGAAAGCCCTTTCCGACTACTATTTCGAGATTCCCGATACGGAAGAGTGCTTTGTCCCGCTGCTCTCTGTCATCCCTTTGCAGTTGTTGGCCTATCATATCGCCATCGCCAAGGGACGCGACGTGGACCAGCCAAGAAATCTCGCGAAATCAGTGACTGTCGAGTAAATGGAAATGGCAGGAGCTTAGCCGCTATCGCGATTATCCGTAGTTGTCTCTCTTGAAAAAGAGAGGATTTGGGTGTGCCGGGAATTCGGACTATTTGTTTAATTGTATCCGCATCACCGTTCCTTTGTCAATGATGGAGGACTTTACGAACAGCTTGCCTTTGTGGTATTCGTTGATGATGCGGCGTGCCAATGTCAGGCCCAGGCCCCAGCCACGGCTCTTGGAGGTGAAGCCGGGGGAGAAGATGCGCTTCTGCACCTTGGCAGGCATGCCCTTGCCGGTGTCTTCGATGTCTATGTAGACTTTTTTCTTCTCCTCAGTGATGTCAATGTTGATGAAGCCTTTGCCGTCCATGGCGTCGACCGAGTTCTTGCAGAGATTCTCGATGACCCATTCGAAGAGATAGCGGTTCAGCGGCAGCACTATTTCGTGATCGGGCTTGTGGAACGTGATGGTGACCATCGACGAGATGCGCGATTGCAAGTATTGGGAGAATTCGTCGATGATTGTCACCAAGTCATTGGGCTCCAACACGGGCGCGGAGCCGATCTTGGAGAATCGTTGTGCAATGGTCTCTAAGCGATGGACATCCTTCTCGATTTCAGTGGGAATGGATTGGTCGACGGGCATCTCCTTGAGCAATTCGGTCCAGGCCATCAAAGATGAGATGGGGGTGCCCAACTGGTGGGCGGTTTCCTTGCTCATGCCCACCCAGACGCGGTTCTGCTCGGAGCGACGGGTGGTGCTGAACAGTAAATATCCAATGATGAGAAAGATAAGGATGAATCCAAATTGGATGAACGGGAAATAGCGGAGCTGTTTCAACACTGAAGATTCCTCGTAAAAAACATAACATCTGCCATGATCAACAAGATCCAGCTCGATGGGGGGTGTTTGTGCCTTCATGTTTTGCAGCCGTTGTTGCAGCTTTGCATGATCCTGCAATGTGGCTGTGTCGATGTTGCCGGCGTTGAGCACGTTGTGCTGGGTGCTGTCGGTGATGATGACGGGTACGGAGGCGGAATTGATGACTGTCTCTTGGAAGAAGGATTGGATGAGGGTGTCGATGACAATGTGGAGGTCGACCACGGCGGGAGATTCCCGGTAATAGACGGTCACGTAGTCGCGTCCGTAGTAGGCAAGACGGATGCTGTCGAACCCCTGGAGCGCTTCGCCGAGTTCGCTGATGTTGTGTTTTTCCTGGATGGAGTCGGGCAGGTTGACGGCAGCGTCGATTGTCCCGCGGCGGTTGGCGACGATGATCGGGATGGAGGTGTTGGAGGAGATGATGTCTTGGTAGAAGGTGAGGTCCTCGTCGAGGGAGGCCTCCGTGACCTTCTTGATGGCACCGGCTACAATGCGGGCGTTGTTGCCCACGTCAACCTTGATGGAACGGAAGAACCGGTCGGTCTCGTTGACGAACTGGGCTTTATAGGAGATGGCGCCAGCCCAGATCTCGATACGCTTGCGTTCTTCTTGGGCGATGTTGCCGATAAGTCGGTTGGAATAGAAAAGTATGAAGACAAAGACGATGGCCGCCGTGATAAAAAGCAGCCATTTCCAACGGGTGGCATGGAGATTGTCTTTCATGAGGTGCTATTCAGCGGCCGCGAGAAGCTTGTCGATGACCTGCTCGACGGTGATGCCTTCGGCTTCGGCCTTGTAGTTTTTGATGATACGGTGACGTAAGATGTTGTATGCCACAGCTTTTACGTCTTCGATATCGGGCGAGTACTTGCCGTCGAGCACGGCGTGGGTGCGGGCGCCGATGATCAGGAACTGGGATGCGCGCGGGCCGGCGCCCCAGGAAAGGTAGTCGTTGGCCCAAGGGTGGGCAAGGGCTGTGCCGGGACGGGTGAGCGTGGAGAGCTTCACGGCGTAACGGTAGACGTTCTCCGGAACGGGGATCTTCTGCAACAGCTTTTGATAGAAGATGATGTCTTCCACGGTGAGCACGCGGTCAGGCTCCTGCATGGCACCATGGATGGTGCTCTTCACGATTTGCTGCTCCTCCTCCATGGAAGGGTAGTCGAGCATGATGTTGAACATGAAACGGTCCTGCTGGGCTTCCGGCAGCGGGTAGGTGCCCTCTTGCTCGATGGGGTTCTGGGTGGCCAACACGAAGAACGGGTCGGGCAAGGCGTAGGTGGTGCCGTTCATACTGACGGAACGTTCCTGCATGGCTTCCAGCAGTGCGGATTGCGTTTTGGGCGGCGTACGGTTGATCTCGTCGGCCAGAACGATGTTGGCGAAAATGGGGCCTTTGACGAATTTGAAGTTGCGGCTGTCATCCAGGATCTCCGCGCCCATGATGTCGGATGGCATCAGGTCGGGCGTGAACTGGATACGGTTGTAGCTCATGTCCACGGCCTTGGCGATGGTGGTGATCATCAACGTCTTGGCCAGGCCGGGCACGCCGATCAGGAGGGCATGGCTGCGGCTGAACATGGCCATGAGAATGTTCTTCACCACTTCGTCCTGTCCCACGATGACCTTGGCAATCTCGCGGCGCAACTGTTTGTATTTGTCAACGAAAGCCTCAATGGCTTCCACGTCGTTTTTTGTGTTCAAATCCATAGTTTGTTACTGGTTTTTACGGAATCTGCCATTTGGTAACGAAATCGCAGTCCTTATATTGTTCACTTAATTTAATGCTGGTGACTTTCACTTTGTCGACGACCCATTTTTGGAGGGCGTTGTACTTCTTCTCTTCAAGGGCGGCGTTCTTGATCATGTCGTAGTCCTCCACGATGTTGGCCTTGTGTTCGGCCACTTTCTCCTTGAGGTAGAGAAGGCGATAGGCCATGACACCGTCGTCGTTGACGAAGGGCACGCATTCGGAATACTCGCCGGGGATGAGCTTGTTGAGTGTCATGAAGGTCGTTTCGTCGAGGGATTGCTTGTCAAAACTGTTGGAGTTGGTGTAGGGGTTGACTGCAAGTCCGCCGTTTTCCCGGGAGGATCCTTCGGAGAAACGTTTGGCGGCCTGGTCGATGTCGAGTTTTTCGTTGACGATGATGGCGCGTACGCTGTCGAGGTATGTGATGGCGCGGACCTGCTCGTCGGTGGAGGGCTTGGGTTGGATGAGGATGTGGGCCACGTGGATGGACTCGCCCCTGCGCTCAATCATCTGGATGATGTGGTAGCCGGCTTGGGTCTTGACGATTTGGGAAACTTCGCCTGATTTGAGGTTGAAGGCGGCCGCCTCGAACTCGGGGTAGAGGGTGCCGCGTTCCACGAAGCCGAGGTCACCGCCCTTGGAGGCGCTGCCTGGGTCATCGGAGTAGAGACGTGCCAACATGGAGATTTTCTCGCCCCGCAGAATACGCTCGCGGTATTCGTTGAGACGCTTCTTGACAGCTTCCACCTCCTCGTCGCTCACGGGCGGAATCTTGACAATCTCGCCGAACTGGTAGGAGGTGGGCACCATCGGCATGCTGTCGGTGGAAATGCCGGCGGCGAATTTCTTGACTTCGGACGGGGTGATGGTGATGTTGCCGGTGATTTTGTACTGCACCTGCTCGATGAGCGCCTGCTCGTACATCATCTCGCGCATCTCCTTCTTGATTTGAGCCATGGACTTGTGGAAATAGTTCTCGATGAACTTCTCGTCGCCACCCACCTGCTGGAGGAAATAGGCGATGCGGGAGTTGATGCGGTAGTCCACCTCCTCGTCGGAAACCTCTATGCTGTCAAGGTCGGCTTGGTTGACCATGAGCTTGTTGAAGACGAGTGTCTCCAAGACGTAGCACTTGGTCTCGAAGGGGTCTTCCACAGTCTTGAACTGGGAGGTGTAGTCGAGATAGTGCTTCTCGAGGTCAGACTGCATGATGATGTCCTTCCCGATGACGGCGACGATGCCGTCGACGGGCACACCGCCACCTTGCGCGCAGGCTATGAGGCAGCACGTGGCAAGCAGGAACACAGTGACGAACTTCTTCATAGAACAGGTTGTTGGTTAAGTCTGTTGCCTTTTGTCAAAAAGGGGCGGCGAAAATACAAAAAAAAGAAGACGGTCAGCCTTCTTTTTATTGTTGAAAACGCTATGGGCTGAATTATTTTCTGCCCAGACTCTCGTCGGAAACGGTCAGCTTCTTGCGTCCTTTCGCTCTGCGAGCAGCCAATACGCGGCGTCCGTTGGCGGTGGACATTCTCTCTCTGAAACCATGCTTGTTTCTGCGTCTCTCGTTGGAGGGTTGAAATGTTCTTTTCATCTTTCTATTACGTTTATTTTACTTGCATTTTTTGAGGGCGCAAAAGTACACTTTTTTTTATATCATTCAACCATTAATTATAAAAAAGTTATAAACAGTAAAAACACACCGAAACGGGGTGGCGAGTGTGACAAATTTTTATTATTATTGCTTTCTCAAAAAACAATGCAAAAAAACAATGTGCCATGAGTAGAAAAATCACCCTCCTGCTAATATCTATATTGCTCTTTATCAGCAATATGTCGTTTTCCCAGACCGAAAGTCCCTATGCTGGATTCGATCCGAAGCCGCTGCAGGAAAATGTCAAGTATTCCCGCAATTTCGCGCCGAACAACTATGACGAGAGGATCCTGTACAGTTGCATGTCCGACATGATCAACGCCGCACGGGCGCAGTTTTGCTTCCTGCCCGCATTCAAAACGGATATTCGCTTGGACTCGTGCGCGTCGTTTCAGGCAGACTTCCAAGGCTCGAAAGACGAGAAAACCCTTGACAACTACGCACCCTACAAGACCACCTACTATCGCCTGCGCAAATATGGCATGTCCGGCAATGGCGATGAACTGGTGACCAAGGTGAAGGCCTATCTCGGTGAAACGGAGTATTCTTACTACGATCTGTGTCTCGCCGCCCTGCAGACCATCCTCAAGAACGTCAAGACCGCAGAGGTGCTGCTTGACAAGCAATATTCCTACCTCGGCATAGGATTCCGCACCGACGACATGATGAAAAACATGTATTTCTCGTTCGTGCTTGGCAACGACAGGACCTTTAACATACACCGTCCCCCCTACAGCGCCAGAAATGTGCCCTATACCAAGGGCCAGGCGGGATTGAAGTCTTATGACGACAAAGTGTGCAAGAAATGCGCCGCCGAACCAGGGCTGGAGTCTCTCTCCGAGATGGTCTCTGCGAACAAAAACGGCGAGGTGTATCTCAACTGCGACGACTATAAAGGACTGAAGAAACTCATAGGCAAGGAGGGTGATGCCATTGCTCTCGACTTTGTGCAGCACTCACAATATCAATGCGACGATGCCACGGTCGACTATGACCTCTCCCATCGCGGCACCGTCACCAAGCCCATTACTTTCGAGTCTCTCATGGAACTCAACGAGAATTCCAACCTCAAGTCGGGCAAACTTATCGCCAAGATCTGCGACGTGCCGGAAACCATCGAGGACAATGATTTTGACATCCATATCCTTGTGCTCAAGGAGGGCAACCGCGTCTGCCGCACGATTATACCGAAGGCCATCGAGACAAAGAATGCCTCTTACTCTGAGAAGGTCAACTTTATCAAAGATCTCACCAGTATTAAACCCAAAGGCGAATGGACCGTCGCCCCCGAGGAGGGTGATTTTAGCGTCACCTTCCCGTATGAGCTGAAGAAGACGGATTATACAACCGCAGCATACGAGGATAAACTGGGCACTTCTGATGTGCCGGATTACCAACTTAACAGTATTGAGATCATCGCCCACAACTCCCCCAATTATTACAAGGACGCCGCTTATCAGAAGATTCAGGAAAAACGCGTCGATTTCCTTAAAAAGAGTATTTTGGCCAAGCATCCGGGCACGCAGGTGACGGTTACGTACGACTATTGTTGGGAAGATTTCAAGAAAAAGATCGTCAACGATGAAACCTATTACGACTTGAGTTTCCTTACATTGGACGAATGCGCACGCCAGCTCAAGAGCGACACATGGGCCGTCAAATCTCTGGACAGCGCATTTCTTGCACCGTGCCGCTACTATGAAATCAAATATCACATCAACTATCTGGTTGACACCAAACAGCGTGAACAGGCCTTCGCCGTCTGGAAATTCAACAAGGTGCTCTCCGAAAAGAACCGTCCGTTGGCCATGGCCATCGAGAATTATATCATAGGTCAGGTCGAGGCCGGCAACTACACCACCGGGCCACTCAAGGATATGGTCATCCCGAAGAACAAGGAGAACCAGGCCCTGCTCAACAACCGCCTGTATATGCAGTACTACCTGTCGTCCAAGCTGACTGAAGCCATGTCGGCAGAGATGAACACCATCTATAATCTCAACACCGCAAATGCGCAGCTGTTGTATAACATTGTCGTTTGCGATGTCTTCCAGAAAAACATCACTTCCACGGCAGATATCACCAAGACGCAGGCCAATATCGACAAACTTTACTCCACGCCCGGCATCCCCAAGGACCGTGTGAACGCCATCAATATGGAGTATCAGATGAAGATTGTGGACTATCTCTCTTCCGTTCCTGCCACAACGGAAACCACCGCATTGTTGGCCTCTACGTTCCAGAAGATCAAGGAAATCCGTAATCCAGTGATGGATAGCTGGCAAAATGCCTACAAGTTGGCCTCCCGCTTTGCCATGCAACGCGACTATATGTATGCGCTCTCCTTGATGGAGCCATTCTTGGACGATGCCACTGTCTCCGACGACTTCATTTTCTCCTACATTTCCATGGCCGCGCATCGTGAGCAGACCTATCTCAGTCCTTTTTTCACAAAGGCTGTCAAGGTGGCTGCCGATAAAAACCCCACGCGTCTTTGCGGCCTTTTTGACAAATTGCCTGTAGTGGTATTGGAAAACGAGGAAGCGAAGACCATCATGTGTCGTGCTTGTAACCGTTAGCGCACTATGCAAGAGATCGAAGAAACGCCCCAGCAGGAAGCCAACGAACTATACGAACATTTTCGCTTTGTCGTTGACCCCGGCACGGAGTTGTTGCGCATCGACAAATACCTGTTTAATATCATGCGCCATACCTCCCGCAGCAAGATTCAGCAAGCGGCCAAGGCTGGCTGCATACTTGTGAACGGCAAGGCGGAGAAGCAGAACTACAAGGTCCATCCTAACGATATCATCTCCGTGCTCATGCCCAACCCTCCGCGTGACACGGAAATCTTGCCGGAAGACATTCCGCTCGATATTCCATACGAAGACGATGACCTGCTGATTGTCAACAAGGCGGCGGGCATGGTGGTGCACCCTGCATATGGCAACTATACGGGTACTATGGTCAATGCCCTCTATCACTATCTGGGCAAGCAGCAGTTGCCCGATGGCTCGCCTGTTCGTCCGCTGTTAGTGCATCGCATCGACAAAAACACCTCCGGCTTGCTGGTCGTCGCTAAAAACGAACTGTCCCAAATGCGCTTGGCCAAGGTTTTCTTCAACCACGACCTTGAGCGCAAATATTACGCCATCGCGTGGGGCGATTTTCCCGAAGACTCCGGCACCATCGTGGGCAATGTGGGGCGTAATCCGAGGGACCGTATGGTGATGACTGTCTTCCCCGAGGGCGACGAGCGTGGAAAGCATGCCGTAACCCATTGGAAAGTGGTCGAGCGTTTTGGCTATGTGACGCTCTTGGAGTGCCAGCTGGAAACGGGGCGCACGCACCAGATCCGCGTCCATCTGCAATCCATCGGTCATCCGCTCTTCAACGACGAGTCGTATGGTGGAAGTCATATCCTGAAAGGCACGACGTTCTCCAAATATCAGCAGTTTATTCGCAATTGTTTCGCCCTCATGCCCCGGCAGGCGCTTCATGCCAAGTCGCTTGGTTTTGTACACCCCACTACCGGCAAGTTCATCCTGTTTGATTCGGAACTTCCCGACGATTTCCAGGCTGTGCTCGCCAAATGGCGCGGGTACGTGCACACTACCATATAGCCAACGCGGGCATAGGCCGCCCGCTCGTTTAATGGTCTAATCTTTCCAAAAGGTCTCCCACTACGAAGCAACTTCCGCCGACGAAGAGGATATCGTCGGGGGAGCAGTCGCGCTCGGCGGCGGCGAATGCGTCGGCGACGGTGCCGAGGGTGCGGCAGTTCAGGCCGTGTGCCGACAGCATTTCGGCCAACTGTGCGGAGGGGATGGCGCGCTCGTTGTTGGAACGGCACACATAGTAGATGGCTTTCTTGGGCAACAGGGGGATGACGTGATCCACGTCTTTGTCGTTGACCATGCCGAAAACCATGCGCAGTTGGCGGCATGGCATGGCTTCTAACTGGCGCATGGTGAGCGAGAGTCCACCAGGGTTGTGCCCTACATCGCACAGCGTCAGTGGGTCGCGGCGCAACACCTGCCATCGGCCGCATAGTCCGGTATTCTTCACCATATTTTCCATGGCGGGGCGCAATACGTCCTTGTCGGTAGGCCACAGTTGCTCGAACACCTCGACCGCTTGCAGAAAAGTGGCCAGATTCTTGCGTTGGTATTCACCCATGACGGGCAAATGCAGGTGCTCGTACAACACCTTTCCCTCAAAGTCGAGAATCGTGCAGTCGGCAAGGTCACCCGCCACAGTGTAGTTCTCTTCCGCTAAGAAGAGCGGGGCGTTCCGCTGGTTGGCGATGTCGGTGAAGACGGGAAAACTTTCGGGATGGAACTCCCCGACGACCACAGGCGTGTCGGCCTTGATGATGCCCGCTTTCTCAAAGGCGATCTTGGCGATGGTGTCGCCCAATAATTTGGTGTGTTCCAATGTGATGTTGGTGATGATGGAAAGCAGCGGGTGCAAAACATTCGTGCAGTCCAGACGCCCTCCCAAGCCCACTTCGATGATGGCGACATCCACATCCTGTTGGGCGAAATAGTAGAAGGCCAAGGCTGTGGTCATTTCGAAGAATGAGGGCTCTAACGTGTCGAAGCGTGGCTTGAACAGGCGGAAGAAGTCCACCACATCCTCTTCGGGAATCATCTGTCCATCGATGCGGATGCGTTCGCGAAAGTCCACTAAGTGCGGCGAGGTGAACAGGCCGGTTTTGAGACCGCGTTCCTGACAGTAGGAGGCCATCAGGTGCGCGACAGAGCCTTTGCCGTTGGTGCCCGCAATGTGCACCGCTTTCAGTCTTCGCTCGGGGTTGCCCACAATATCCATCAGGGCCTCAATGTTTTCCAAACCCTCTTTGTACGCCGCAGACCCGACCTTGTGGTACATCGGGTAAGCCTTGAAGATTTCGTCCAATAGTTCTTTATACATATTTATATATTAGTGTAAATCGTGAGGAAGCACTTTTTATATGTTTCAGGTGTTTGGCCGAGTCGATGCCGCCAAGCGCAGTTGTTACGGCCATAATCAGCGGAAGTTTTTGGAAGCATTGTTATCTGTCTGAGATATAAGAGGTTGCTGAATGCAGTTGCTTTTGTGATTTTTGCTGCAAAGATATCAAAATCCCCCTCTTTTCCACTCTTTCAAAATTCGTAAAAAATATGTATGTTTGCAGACTTTTGGTAAAAAAGTACTTTTTTTGTATATTAATGATTAACAATAACTTATAATAAAATAAAATGAAACGTTTTTTTCTTTTCTTCCTGCTGTTCGGAACAACATGCGCTTTTGCACAGACCAATAACGATATCTTGATACGCATTGGCCAAGAGAATGTGACAGTGGACGAATTCGTGAACGCCTATCAAAAGAATAACTCTTTCAATGAGTCGACGGAGAAGGATTTGCGCGAATACCTCGATCTGTATATCAACTATCGCATGAAAGTGCAGGAGGCGACTGCTTTGCGCATGGACACATCGGAAGCCTTTAAGAAGGAACTTGCTTCGTATCAAAATCAGTCGGCGCAGCAATATCTGGTTGACACGGAGGTGAGCGAGCAACTTTTGGAAGAGGCATACACGAATGCCCATTATCAGGTGCGTGCTTCTCACATCCTTGTCAGATGTGGTGCTAACGCATCGCCGAAGGATACGTTGGCGGCTTATCACAAAATCCTGCAAATCCGCGACAAGATTGTCCATGGTATGGATTTCAACGAGGCCGCGGCTCTTTATTCGGAGGATGAGTCTGCCCGCGACCGTATCAATCCGCAGACGAACAAGATTCATCATGGCAACAGGGGAGAGTTGGGGTATTTCTCCGTGTTAGAGATGATCTATCCCTTCGAGAAGGCAGCTTACACTACTCCGGTTGGTCAGGTTTCCATGCCGGTTCGCACGCAATATGGGTATCATCTTATCTATGTCCAGGATAAGGTTCCCTCCATGACGAAGATTTATGTCTCCCAGGTTTATGTGTTGGATACAAATGCAGTTACGGGAGAGGTTTCGCCGGAGGTTGCGGAGTATTTGCGTCTGATTCAAGACCAATACCGTAGCGGCAGGATGTCGTTTGCGGAGCTTGCCCAGAATTATTCCCAAGACCTGGCCACCAGATCCAATGGAGGCAAGATGGAGCCGTTCACCCCGAACCGCCGTCCGGGCAACTACGTCAGTGCCGCCATCAAGCTCAAGCCGGGTGAAATTTCCCAGCCGGTACCCTCTACGTTGGGCTGGCACATTCTCAAGCTTGATTCCATCATATATTCTAATATTACTGAGGAAACCAAATATTTGCTGAAGTCGGCTTTGGCACGCGACTCGCGCGCCCGTAAGAGCAAGGAGTCCCTTGTCGCCAAGCTGAAAACCGAGTACGGATTCAAGGAGAATGGCAAGAAGGCTGCCATGAAGTTCTTCAAAAAAAATCTTCCAAGCAACTATTTCCAGTCTACGGCCACGGAAATAACGACGCTCAAGGGCATTGACAAGCTCAGCCCCATGTTTACGTTTGCAGACCAGACGGGAACCGCTGTTGGATTCGCCCAGTTTATCTCCCGCTACCAGGGTACTCCGCTTAACGGATCCGCCATCGATTTTGTGGAGTCGCTCTATCCCAATTTCGTCAGCGAACAGATTCTGCGCTACGAACGCGGGCATCTTAGCGATAAATATCCCGAATACCGCAGTTTGGTGAAGGAATTCCACGACGGCATGCTGCTCTATGAAATCAATTCCGAAAAGGTCTGGAATGCCGCCCTCAAGGACAGTGTTGGATTGGAGAATTTCTATGAGAAAATCAAGACCGATTTTCCAACGACCGATTCCCTCGGCAACGTCGTTTACAAGCCTTTCGAGAGTATACGCGCCGTTGTTATTGGCCGTTATCAGGACTATCTCGAGGCCGAATGGCTCAAAGAGTTGCATGCGAAATATCCTGTCACGGTCGATGAGAAAGTCTTCCAAGCCCTCTTGAATAGAAGAAGATGAGAAACAGTGTCTTCATCGTTGTCTTGTCGCTGTGCGCATTGCTGTCGGCCTCTTGCCATAGGCACGAGGATAGAGTGATGGCACAAGTCTATTACCATAAACTCTACGAGTCGGAGATCTTGCAAAACATGCCGGCCGGCCTTTCTCCCGCCGACAGCATCTCCATGGTCAACGATTTCATCGACAAATGGGTGAAGGAACAACTGATCCTGCACGAGGCTGAGAAAAATTTGAGTCCTATGGAGAAGAATTTCGACAAGCAGATTGACCAATATCGGAACAACCTGCTTGTCAATGCTTACTATGACAAACTCGTGGCCCGGTCAGACACGTTCAACGTTACGGATGAGGAATTGGAGGCGTTCATGAAGAGTTTCGACAAACGCTACACCATAGAGAAGGAGATTGTGAAGGTGAACTATGTGAAATTGCTCAAGAATTCGCCTCTCTTGGAGATTGTAAAGGGTATTCTTTTCGACGATGCCCGCAGGACCGAGGAAAAAGAGAGTCTGATGATCTTGTTAGGCGACTCTATAGAGTATCTGTTGGATGATGACACTTGGCTCTACCTTGACGATATCCAAAACGAGGTTTCGTTTGATTTCACTCAGGAAGCTGTTTCCGGGAAAAACAAATGCGTGGAAAAGGAAATAGGCGATTATCACTATCTTTTGGTGGTGCTCGACTACAAGAACCAGCGCTCCGTGAGCGAAACCAACGAGGAGAAGGCCTCCGCACGCATGATGCTGCTCAACCAAAAGCGGCAACGATTCCTCAAGCAGCATGTGGAGGAGCTCTATGAGAAGGCTCTGAAGAGCGGGTCTGTAACCCAATAAGTGATTTTTATTGTTTGATGTGGACGTCCAATTGGTTGAAGGGGATTTCGATACCCTCTTTCAGCAAGGTCTCATACACTTGTTGGTTCAGGTCGTATAGTACAGTCCAGTAGTTTTCCGGCAGCATCCAAGCATAGAGACTCATGTTCACGCAACTCTCGCCTAATGATTCCACGGGCGCGAAGGGCTTCTTCGGCTCTTGCAACACTAACGGGTGTGCATTGGCCACGCGCAGAAGCACTTCCCGGACTTTCTCAATGGACTCGCCGTATGCAATGGACACGTCAATACGCACACGACGCATCGGGAGGTTGAAATGGTTGACCAGCGATTTGGTGGCCAATTCTGTGTTGGGAACGATAATGTTGCGGTTGTCGTAGGTGCGTAGCGTGGTGTTGAAGATCTGGATGGATTCCACAAAACCGGCATAGCTGCCTTGCTCGATGTAGTCGCCGACTTTGAAAGGCTTGAGCAACAAGATGATGACCCCGCCCGCGAAGTTCTGGAGCGTGCCTTGCAAAGCCATGCCTATTGCAAGTCCGGCCGCGCCGACAATGGCCACGAGAGAGGTCATTTTGATGCCGACAATGCCCATTGCCGTGAGCACCAAAAGTATCTTTAATGCTGTGTTGATCAGTGAGTTGAGAAATATCTGGAGCGATGGCTCGACGGTATGGCGCTTGTAGGCCTTGTTTAGGGCTCTGTCCACCAATTTGATGAGTTTCCATCCAATCCAAAGAACCACCAAGGCGAGGATGAGCTTCGGAATGTTCTGGAAAACAATATCCGTTAAAAATTTCTTGGCTCCGGCAATGAATTCATCCATGTTTCTGTGCTTTAATCAAAACTATACTTTACACCTATGTATAATATATGTGTGGGATTGTTGACCTGGACTTCGTTGTCCGAGCGGACGTGAAAATCCAGGGTGTGGTGCTTGTTGATGTTGTACTCCACTCCTAAAGTGGTGCGCAAGTGGTCGATGATGTTTTTTTCGGGATGATATAACCGCCACCAAAACTCCTCGGCGACGTGAACTTTCAAAGGCTTTTGGGGAATGGAGTGGGAGAATGTGACTCGCTTGCGCATGTGTGACCTGAATCAGAGATGGAGGTTATTCTACCATCACTTTACGAATGGTCTTGCCGGTAGGAGTGGACATCTCTAAGATGTAGAAGCCGGAGGAGAGGTTTGAAACGCCGATGGTGTGATGGTTCTCGCCAACGTTGGCTTGGATGGTCTCCGTGCGGATGGTCTTCCCTGTAAGGTCGAGCAGATGGCATTGCACAGTTGCGTCACTCTCCAGGGAGAACTGGATGTGGATGTTGTCGCTGGCGGGGTTGGGGTAAATCGTGAGGTCGTCAAGACCGCTGTGGTCATCGATGCTGGCGAGAGCATAGTAACTGAATTCAAAGCCATCGCCCTCGTCGAAATTGTCGGATATGAAATGGATGCGCATCTTCTTGAAATTGACATTGTAGATGCCTGTGGGAGGTTCGTAGATGTCAAAACGCTTGTAGAGCGTGGGGGGAGTTGTGGTGGCATTGTAGACATCCACAAAGTCACCGTAGCCTAAATCAAACTTGGTGAAGTTGAAGGCGAACCCGGAGATGTAGTTGAGGTTTACGTTCCAGGTGCAGTTGGTCTCGGCTCTATAGGGCGTTCCATCGTTGCTTCCGTCGGAGAGAATCGTGTGCCAGTCGTTGATGGTCTGAGTTGCACTGCAGGTGGATGCGCTGAGGATGGTGTTGTAGCTGATGAGGAAGCCGTAGTAGTCTGTGTTCTCGTTGGCCGAGCCGGTGGAGGTGAAGGTGATGAGGACGCTGTCCGCATCAACGGTGTAGGAGGTCGTGGGCAGGGTGCTGCCCGTGATATTGGCTTTTACGCCGCTTTCCACGGTAGGGCCGTTATAGATGGTGACAAAGTCGACATTGGGGTTGAGGTCGAGGCGGTCGAAGGTGAAGGTGTAAGAGTGGGCATTGGGCGTGGCGACCATCCATGAGCAGTCAGGGTTGGCCTGGTACGGCTTTGCGGTCGGGGAGCCGTCGGCGATATAGCCAAAAGAGGCTGTGTTGCGTTGATGACCTTGGCAATAGGTGTCCGGAATGGCGCCCGAGGGGAAGATACGTACGATGGCGGCACCGCTGAAGTCGTAGTGCGTGGAGCCGGCCACGAAATTCTCTAATGCATAGTTGCCGTTGGAGGCGCCGCCCCAGCCGTAGTTGATATGGAAGCGGTCTTCATTGTCGTAACCGTCCAACACGTAGGCGTGGCAGCTGGTTTCGGAACAACCAGAGTAGTAAATGGGTCTGCGGGCATCGATTTCCCCTTTGAGCAGGTTGGTGTAGAAGACCCGGTCAGCAGAGTCCAGCATGAATTGTCCTTGATGATATTGGGCGATGCTTTGGTCGTATTTGAACGTGTTAGCCAGTTGACGCATGGCGTCTTCGGATTGGGCGCCAGAGCCGTCGGGTGTGTAGCCCATTTGGATGGCCACGCCAAAATGGTAGGCCAACTTGGCAACTTCGCAAGCATAGCTTTGGGGTTGGTTGCACATGGCATCCCAGTGGTATGTGTGCTGGTTGAACATGACGGTTTGTCGCGGGTATCCGGGCGGGATGTAGCTGCTGCCACCGTTGCCGTGGTCAGGGAAACGGTGATAGTTCATGATCTGGGCACTGGCGAGCGCAACACAACCGTTCGGCACGCGGTAATCATAGTAGGAACCAGAGTTGATATCCCATGGGCAGTAGGTGTTGTAGTATTTGTTTTGGTTCCAGCGAGTGGTCAACAGAGGACCATGAGTCGGCGTCTTGGGATGTTGCGGCGTGAATTCATCCGACAAGTAACGCTTCCAGTCGGCCACAGACTTGGCATCTGCGGGAGCAGAACCATCCTCCGTGGCACGCACAACCTGCTCGTATAAGTGCAGAATGTTCTTTACAGGCGGAATCATCTCGAAATTGTCGTCGAAAGAGTACGCGAGCACGGGCATCACGGATTGCGAGGCGGATACGATTACGAAACCAACGCCATCCAAGCTGAAACGATACATGCAGGTCATGCCCTCCTCGTCAACCAAGGTCTCTTGTAGCTTGGCCGCCGGTAGGGTAGAGGTTGGATAGTATTCTGTCAGGAAACGTTCACAAGCCTTTGTGGCCTGTTCGGGAGTCACCTGTTGGGCGGACAGGCTGCCAAGAAATGCGACAACCATCGCTAAAACAAAGAGTAGGGTGTTCTTTTTCATCTTTTTCGTTTTAAGGGCGCAAAGATACACAAAAATTGTTTTATTTGTTCAGAGACAATATTACATTGCGACAAAAGATTTTTTTGTCCGCAAAACCCTATTTTCAAAACTTTTCTGTTTCTTTGCACTTTTATTGGATAGTCATAGTGCTGGCGCGCATTTTGTACGAAATTTAATAGAGATGAAGAAATTCGCATATCTCCTGATCATATTGCTTTTTACCTCCTGTGGGAGCGTGGATGTCGAACAGTTACGCCAATATCCCGCCTGGCTTGCCAATGTGAATGGCAAGTCCTGGGTCGTCCGCATAGATGATGTGACGTCGGATCAGGTGACGGGCCGCGCTTATCTTGCAGATAAGTTGGTCGCCGCAAAACATCCGTTTACCGCTACAATCAAGAATGGCAGATGTGTTTTCTCGATGCCGGGTGTGACAGAGGACGTCACGGTCAAACTCAAAATGAAGGGAGACTGTGTCACCTGCCGCAGCAATGACCTTGAAGTCAGGTCCTTCACGTTGAAACCCATCGAAATGAAAACGTTCAAGTCGTTTCGCGATCAGTTTGTGTCCCCGATTTACAAGGTCAAGGTTAGCAAGAATGTCACGTATGCACGCGCTGAGGGCTACTGGAGCAGTTATCCGGATGTGGACGAGAGTTTTGCCAAGATTTATGCGCGCCGTGTGCCGGATTTGCTTTCAGGCCCGCAGTCGCTGGACCTGAAGATGGACATCTATCTGCCCGATGATAATAAAGATGGTCTCCGTCCCCTGATGTTCCTCATCCATGGTGGCGCCTTCTATAACGGCGACAAGCAGGATGAGCCCATCGTCAAGTGGTGCCGCCACTACGCTTCGCTTGGCTACGTGGTGGTCTCGCCCAATTATCGGATGGGGTTCAAGCCCAATCATGAGTCTATCGACAAGGCGGGGTATCGTGCCACGCAGGACGTGCACGCTGCCGTGCGCTATATGCTGCACCATGCTTCGGAATATCGCATCAACCCGGATTGGCTCTTCCTGGGCGGCTCGAGCGCCGGTGCCATCACGGCACTTAATGTGACCTTCTTGCGCGACAAGGACCGCCCCGGCACTGTCCTTGACGAGGGCCCCATCTCAAAACTTGCCACGGCATACAAGGAAAAAATCAAGGTGCGCGGCGTGGCCAATATGTGGGGCGCCGTGACAGACACCCTTATCTTGGCCAACTCCCCGACTACAGCCATCATCTCCTTCCATGGCGATGCCGACAATATTGTGCCATACGGGCATGACTACCCCTTTAAAAACATCGTGGGTCCTGGCGGGGAGATTGCCAAGTCCTTGCGGAAACTTTTCCCCTCAAACGATCAAAAAAGCGGCAAGGCACAAGACGAACTCATTGCCAAAATGTATGGCTCCCAGTGCATTGACCAATATGCCCGAAACCATGGTATGCGCAGTCGGCTCTTTACAAAACGCGGTGCCGGACACAGCCTCCATGTGGATGAACATCGTAAAATTTCAAGCTATTTCTATACGATTCAAGACTCCGTGGCCTGCTTTTTCTATCGGGAGTTGGTGCCACAGCCTGTTTCGCTTCGCCATGTTTCCAAAAATTCAATGACTTACACCTTCGACAAATCGCAAGTGAGCGAAATCTATTGGCAGGTCAAGGGGGGCGTACTTCTGGAAGAATCTGCTGACGAAATACGTGTGATTTTCTTCGGTGATGAAAAAAAACACGGTCTCATGGTCTCTGGGAAATATAAGAATGGAATTGAATTCAAGCAGTCCATTAATTTGTGACGGGATGCTTTCTGATTGTTGTTGATGTTTGTATTTTCTCCTGTTATCCGTAGAGACGCGCCAGGGCACGTCTCTTCATACGGCAAATTCATGGGTCTGTGTATATTCGAAATTTATGTACATTTGCATTTTGATTTTTGAACCGATTATATGAAGAAAAAACTCTTATTATTAGCCGTTCTCTCCGTTTTTACGGTCTTTCAGGCACACGCCGTCCTCAAGGAAAAAGACCTCCCTCAGACTATCGGGGTGCTGCGTGCCGAATTGGAGCAAGCCTACAACGACCAGAAGGCCATCATGGCCCGTATGGAACAGCGCACCTCCTCCCAACATGCCAATTTGGTGGCCATGTTGCAGAAGAGCAACCAGGTAGGGCTGATGCTCTATTCCCAAAATTCCGACTTTACTTTCGATATGGCTTACGCGTGCCAGGCGGCTACTGAGCAGTACCGCACGCTCAAAAGCCACCATATGCCATACGAGAAGATGAAGGAACGCCTCCGTTCTGAAATCGAACGCTACGACGCCCTCATCGACATCCTGATGAACCTGCCCCCGCGCCTCCTGCCCAACGGCGATATCGCGACCCTGCCCGACTCCATCCGGCAGATGATGCCCAAGAGGCTGCTCGACACCTCCAAGATGGCTCCTTATTTTCTGAACGAACAGGGCCTGAAAGATCGTGAGGCCTGCGTGGACTATGCCACCGCCATCCGCGACAACTACGCCAAGATTCTGGAAAATGTGGAACGCGACCAGGAGTATTACGAGCGTGTCAGCAAGCGGGTGGAGAAACTCAACAACTACGCCCTCTCCCGCTACGAGAAAATGCAGAAGAACATCTTTGTCAATGGCACCGGCAGTTACTTCAGCACGTTGAAACGCCTTAGAATGTCATACATTCTTGCCAAGAAGGATGTGGACGACAAGTACAAGCCTCTGGAACGAAGATCCGAATGGCGCGGCCCCGTCATTTACGGAGTCAGCGTCTTCATGTTGTTCTACATCATCATCGCCAGCCTGCTCAGCTACGTCATCATGCGCTGGTTGCTGCCTAAAAAGTGGCGCGAGCACATCGCCGACAACAACAAGCGACCCTTCCTCACCATCGCTTGTGGCGTGGCCATCTTTGCTCTCTCCATCACCATCGCCCGCTTATACGTGAAGCAGAATTTTGTGCTGATGGCCATCAGCTTGATGACCACGTTTGCCTGGCTTGTGGAGGTGATTCTTGTGTCTTTGCTTATCCGTTTGAACGATAAGCAGATACGCGCCGGCGTGCGCGCCTATACCCCATTCATCATTATGGCCCTCTTGGTGATTGTGTTCCGTATCGTGTTGATTCCGAACAATCTGGTGAACCTGATTTATCCGCCCATTCTGCTGCTGTTCACCATCTGGCAGTTCATCGTGATGAAGAAGAAGATTGTCAAGCTGCCCGACAGCGACATCGTTTACACGGTCATCTCCTTGGTAGCCATGGTGGTGGCCACGGTGGCGGCCTGGAGCGGTTTCGTCCTGCTGGCTGTCCAGGTGATGATTTGGTGGACCATCCAGTTGGCCGCCATCCAGACCATCACCTGCATTTACGACCTTTCCAGGTTCTACGAGCAGCGTCATCTGGTCCGCAGGATAGTGAAGGACCATAGTGAGGAATTCAAGGCACCGGTGGATTTGGTGAAGGCATACAAGAAACTGCAACCCAAGATGCGTAAGGGAGAGTATATCACCTACACGTGGTTCTATGACTTCATCATGAAGGCCCTTCTCCCTATCTTGGCGATACTCTCGGTGCCCGCCAGCATTTATTGGGCTGCCGACATTTTTGAGATGAGCTCTTTCTGCAGGAAGATTTTCGAGTATGTGTTCCTCAACAAGCCCGGTCTCATCCAGCTCTCCTTATATAAGATGTGTTTGGTGCTGGAACTCTATTTCCTGTTCCGTTATCTCAATTATGCCATCAAGGCTTTCTATAAAGTGTTGCGTAAGCGCAAGAAAAGAGACTCGCTGGTGCGCGGGCAGGGCAACGCCACGCTCGTCAACAACATCATCTCCTTTATCGTATGGGGCATCTATGTGGCGGCATCCCTGATTATCCTGGAGGTGCCGGGCAGCGGCATCTCAATCGTGATGGCAGGCTTGGCTACAGGTCTTGGTTTCGCCATGAAGGACCTGTTGGAGAATTTCATATACGGCATCACGCTCATGACAGGACGCTTGCGCGTGGGCGACTACATTGAGTGTGACGGCATCCAGGGCAAGGTGGAGAGTATCAATTATCAGAGCACGCAAATAGTCACCCTTGACGGCAGCGTCATCGCCTTCCAGAATGCTGCGCTTTTCAGCAAGAATTTCAAGAATCTGACCCGCAATCATGGGTATGTGCTGGTGAAGATTCCTGTTGGCGTGGCGTATGGCGTCAATGTGGGGAAGGTGCGTGAGATGCTCATCCAAAGCCTTCAGCCGTTGATGGTCAAAACCTCGTCGGGCAGGAATGTCGTCGACACGAAGCAGGGCATCAAGGTGGCTTTCAACGATTTTGGCGACAGCAGCGTGGACCTTTTCGTCATCTGCTGGGTGTTGGTGGAGGAGAAAGCGTCTTTTGTGGCAAATGTCAAAGAGGTGATATACAATACGTTGAATGAAAATCACATTGAGATTCCCTTCCCGCAGCGTGATATTTACGTGCGACATATCGAGATGCCGAACCAACCTGCTTCTGCTATTGAAAAAATTGATTCAGAGGACGCCGAAGAGTCATGAAGGGATCTGACTTGTTGGCTGAAAAACTTTCGGTTACAAAGGTGATGATTCCCTCATCGGGTCGCGAAAACAGGCTTTGAAAAATAAATTTTGCGGAGGCTTGGACGATATCAAAAAAAGTGTACTTTTGCAGCCCGAAAATTTTTAACGTAACAAATTATAAATCAAAGTAAGAAATGGCAAACCATAAGTCATCCATCAAAAGAATCAGAGCAAACGAGAAAAAGAGACTGGAGAATCGCTACTATTCCAAGACCATGCGCAACGCCTTGAGAGACATTCGCGCCATCGAGGACAAGGGCGAAGCCACGCAGAAGCTGTCCGCCATGACTGCCATGATCGACAAGCTTGCCAAGAAGGGCATGATTCACAAGAACAAGGCCGCCAACCTCAAATCCGGCCTCATGAAGAAAATTAACGCCCTCTAAAATCCTCAATGGAGAACGAAACCTATCAGTTTTCCGTGCCCATCCAGGTGCGGATGAGTGATTTGGACCCGTTTGTGCATGCCAACAATGGCGCACAATGTAACTATTTCGACTTCGGTCGAAGCTGTTATTTCGAACATGTCCAACAAGCGCCCATCGACTGGCGCACCATGGACTTGGTTCTTGTACATGTGGAGCTTGATTTCAAACAGGCCGTGGAATTCCACGACGAGATTGTTTGCGAGACCAAAATCATCTCCATCGGTCACAAAAGCGTTAAAATGATGCAACAACTGCGAGACACTCGTACCAATGTGGTCAAGACCACTTGCTACAGTGTCCTCGCGGGCTTTGACCGGAAAAACCACACCTCCATGCCCATCCGTGAGGAGTGGAAGAGATTGTTCCTCGATTTCGAAGGACTTTCCGATGATTAGCAAAAACAGAATTTCAGAGATCCGCAAGTTGCACTTGCGCAAGTTTCGCGACGAGTCGCGGCTTTTCCTCGTGGAGGGTCGCAAGAGCGTCGAGATGCTGTTGCGTTCCGACTTGCAGGTGGTGGAGCTTTTTGCCACGGAGCAATTCCAGGATGAGCACGCAGCTCTCCTTTCGGGTGTGACGGCCATTGACGTCTCCTCTGCCGACATGGAGCGGATCAGCACCTTGAGCACGCCGCCCGAGCTGTTGGCGGTCGTGCGACAACCCGACGAACGGACGCTGCCCGCTGATATGCCTTTGATCGCGCTCGACCGCATTGCCGATCCCGGCAACTTCGGCACCATCGTGCGCACCGCCAACTGGTTTGGCATCCACCACATTGTTTGTTCCCCGGATACGGTGGAATTCTATAATCCCAAGTGCATACAGGCCACCATGGGCTCCTTCTGCGATGTGCAGGTATTGCGTACCGACCTTGTCCCTTTTCTGGAAAGCTGTAAAGCGTCTCGTCGCGTGGTGGGCACCTTCCTTGACGGTGTATCCGTCGACACCTTCGCTTTCCAACCCGACGACATTGTCGTCATCGGCAGCGAATCCGCCGGTATTTCCCCGCAGGTGGCGCAGTGTGTGACGCATCGGATCACTATCCCGAGAGGGGAGGGGAGCGGCTCTTCCGCCGAGTCGCTGAACGCCGCCGTCGCCGCCGCCATCGTCCTGCAGCAGTGGAGAGTCAGGTAATTGGGGCTTAGGGGTTGGTTGAGCTGTTAAATTATTAAGTTATAAAGTTATTATGTAGTGTTTGGCCCAATGGCCAACTGCCAATGGCTAACAACTAATAGCAAAAAAAGAGGAATATCCGCAGGTATTCCTCTTTTTCTGATGCTTGGTGGGACGTACTGGACTCGAACCAGTGACCTCTGCCGTGTGAAAGCAGCGCTCTAAACCGACTGGGCTAACGTCCCGATTTGAGGCTGCAAAAATACACTTTTTTTGAAATACTGCAAGCCTTGTCCGAAGAAAAAAATACTACTCTTCTTGCAAGGATTTAAGTGCGCCTTTGACCTCGTCGCCGGCCTCGTCCACGGCATTGTTGAAATCCTCGAGAAGGATACGCGCCTTGGCTTGTGCAAAGTAGCTCTTGCATTCGGCTTTCAGCTCCGCGACGTGGCGTTCTTCCTCGCCGGTGAGTTCGTTGTTTTCCACCTTGGCAATGAGCTTGTTGAATTGTGTCTTCGCTTTTTCAAGGTCCGAATTGGAATAAGAGGAGTAGTTCTGCTCCACTTGAGCGGTGAATTTTTCCAAGTTTTTGATTTGCCCGCTTTTGCAGGATGCAAACAACAACATCATCGGGATGAGCAGTAAAAGAATGCTGATTTTTTTCATGTCTATATGTTTTTAAGTTTATTCAAGAACGGTAAAACGCGCAAAAGTACAAAAAAAGTCTTTATCTGTTTTCTGAAAATGATTTCGTTTGAAATGTTTTTGCATTTCCGCATTCCTGAAAGATGTGGCGGATAGATGTTTTTTGTATTTTCGCAGCCTGATTGAAAGCCCTATGAAAATTACGAGCAATACCGAAAATTTTGCTATCTCGTCGGAAAAGATTTTCGACACATTGGTGAATTTCACCAAGCGGGTGCAGATGCCCGACATTCCCCAAATCTCCAACTGGACGGTCACCGACGACTCTTGCAGCTTTAGCATCAATGGGTTGGTGACGTGCCAAGTGCGTCTTACAGAGCAGGTGCCCTTTTCTAAAGTCGGTTATCATGTTGACACGGACAAGCGTATCTCTGCGGATGCGGTCGTGCATATCGTCCCTGACGGCTCAAATTCCAACGTCCAGGTGGAGGCTGATGCCGATGTCCCTCTCTTTTTGCAGGTTATGCTGAAGGGAACTTTGGAACAGGCTCTCAACCAGGCTCTCTCTCGTATCAAGGAGATGGCAGAAAGGAGTGAAAATGGAATATAGGATCCGCACAGAAGGGCTTGTCAAGAAGTACAAGAACAGGACTGTCGTGAACGAGGTTTCCATCAATTTCACGCAGGGCGAGATTGTGGGACTGCTTGGCCCTAACGGTGCAGGCAAGACCACCTCTTTTTATATGATTGTCGGGCTTATCAAGCCTTTTGCCGGCAAAATATATCTCAATGATACCGACATCACGGACATGCCCATGTACCGCCGTGCACAGTTAGGGCTGGCTTATTTGCCGCAAGAGGCATCTGTTTTCCGCCAGTTGACGGTGGAAGACAATATCAAGGCTATCCTTGAATTCAGCGGAAAAAGCAAGCAGGAACAAAAAGAGAAGTTGGAGAGCCTTATCGCTGAGTTCAATATTGAGAAGGTGCGTCACAACAAGGGCAACAACCTTTCTGGCGGTGAGCGTCGGCGTGTGGAGATCGCGCGTTGTCTTGCCTCCGATCCCAAGTTTATTCTGCTTGACGAACCGTTCGCCGGCGTGGACCCCATTGCCGTCGAGGATATCCAGAATATCGTGGCCAAACTCAAGGACAAGAATATCGGTATTGTGATTACGGACCACAACGTCCACGAGACACTCTCCATCACGGATCGTGCCTACCTGCTGTATGAGGGTAGTGTGTTGAAATCGGGTACAGCCGAAGAGTTAGCCGCCGACCCGATGGTGAAGAAAGTCTATCTTGGCTCTAACTTCGAGCTCAGGAAATAAATCCTTTATGCGAAAATGAGTGCCAGTAGCACAAACAGCCAGTGGGCGGCAATGCCGGCCACAAGGCCTCCGATGGTATGCGCGCTGATGGCTTTGCCGATGAGCTTGCGATAGCCTAAGGAGTCGAGCATGGCGGTGTGCGTGCTCAGGTATCCGCTCCAGCACATGCCCATGGCGGTGAAGACGGCCACAGCGTTGTTGTCGATGATGCCTTCCGCGACGAAACGCGGCACCAGACCAAGGGCGGCACCCACGGCACCTAATGCCGTGATGGGGAACGAGATAAGTTGCGGACTGGTGAAACCGAAGAGCCAACGGAAAATGAAATCAACCTTGTCAGCAGCCCATGTGATGATGGGTACACCCTCGTATGCCACACCCAGATAGACGCCGTTCTCCCCGCTTGGCCCGAAGGTCATCATCATCACGATGGTGGAGATGACCAACACGCCGGGGATGATGGCCAGCCCGATGTTGACGCCGTCTTTGCCACCGTCCAGAATAGAGTTGAGGAAGCGCATAAAGACACTGCCCTCGCTCTTGAACGAGATCTGCTGCTCGTCACCGGACTCCTCCGAGACGGGAGCATCCAGTTCCGGATAGGCTTTCAGTGTCGAATGCTGCATCAGACGCGTGGAGACAATGCTGCCTATGATGGCACCCAAGATGCCCACAAGGGCACCCTTGCCGAATCCCAAACCTGTCATAAAAGCCAGGACCACCAGCCCCATACCGAAAGCTGTGCCGAAATTGGTCAGCGACACTAACTGGTATTTCTTGAAATAACGGCTGAAATTCCTGTCTTTGGCCAGTGTGATGATGGCGGGATTATCGCTCAGAAATGTCATCACGGCGCCCAATGCTGCCACGCCGGGGAGATTGTAGAGTGGACGCATGAAGGGCTTCAGTATATTCTCCATCAAACGCACCACGCCAAACTCCGCCAAGAGCTTGCTGATGGCACCCATCAACACGCAGATGGCCATGATGTAGAACACCGTCTCTAACAGCAAATGGTATGCCGTCTGCATGAAAGTGTTCAGCATCATCGGCAAGGACATCCGGAAAGCCAGGAAACCGAAGAACCCGATGAAAAGAATCAGAAAGAGCAGGGCCTCGATGGAACGCTTGCTCGTGAACTTGATGGGGTTCTTCAGTTTGAGTTTGGTCTCTAAGCTTTTGAAGAGTTTTTCAATAGCCTGTGCATAGTCCAGCGTTTTTTTGCGTCTTATTTTCATGTCTTATCTGTTTCTAAAATAGTTGGCAATATCTATTTTCCATGTCAAACCGATATTTGCGTAGATATTGTGCTCGCTTTCCACATCGGGGGCTTGGAGCGCGGGTGCGTAGTCGTTGATGACGGCCACATCGGTAACAAAGCCGTGCAGTCGCACATCGGGTGCCTTCTTGGGGCGCCATTCAAAGCCTATGCCATAATATATATATTGCTGGCCGGGCAGAGCGAGGCAATCCCAGGTTTCGCCCGTGGCGTTGAAGTGCGCGATTTCATCCTGGTCAAGGTTCTGCTCGTAACCGGCCTTGACGAACAGGTTTGCGAGAGGGTTGAATTTGACGTCCGCGCGGCTGATGATGGCGAAATTGCGCATCAGTTGACGCGTGGAGGTGGCATGGTGTATCAAATCGAGGTAGATGCTGAAATGTTGGTAGTCGAGTTTGTTGCCCAAGGCGACGTAATTCATGAAAGTGCCTTTCTTGCGCTCGAACATGTTGATGGAATAGAGGGTCTTGAAATGTCCGAAGTTCCCGGACCAGAGGAGGTTGTAGCTGAACAGGGAGTTTTTGAAGGCGGAGCCATAATGGATGTAGGGCGAGTTGCCGACTTGCAGTGTAATAGTGTTCTTTTCGTCATTGGAGTGAAACGACACGCTTGCGGCGAGCTGGAAGCAATAGAAGTTGTCCCAGTAATAGGACCAGTATAGCACGTCAATGGGCGGGGCATCGTATTCAAAGCCGCCGACAGCTAAAGCCTCCTTGCCCACGCGCAGCGACCAGTTCTTGTGGAACCGGTAGTTGAGGTAGAGGAAGTCTGTGTTGTCGAAGAAGGAGTTGCTGCCGGGGTTGGCCACAATGCGTTGGCGGAAATAGTAGGAGAGATCTTTGGTGAGACGGCCGCCCATGTGCAGGTTGAAATAGCGTCCTACGAAACCGTAGGAATTCTCCCCATATTGTATGTCGCCAAGATCGCTGACGGTGATGGGTTGACTGAAGGTCAGGTCTGCACGCGCCTCAAGAATGAGCTTGTCGATAAGGTTGAAGTCGCGTTTGTTACCATGGATAGTATCTTGTGCCAAGGACGGGGCGGTAAGTGCAGCCACGATGGCACAGCAGAGGATGGTTCTTCTTAAGAGCGTCATTGTTGCAAAAAAAAGAGCAACCCTTAGATTGCCCTTTGAATCTATTTTGAATTATGATTATTTGTACTTCAATTGATTGGAGGACTTGTCTATGGTGAAGGCACCCCATTCGTTTTCGATGAAGTTTTCACCAATGACAATAGCGGCGGGCAGATTCTTCTTCACGGTGACCTTGACGTTTTCGGAGTAGTCGTCGCCGATACGTAGTTCTTCGAGATAGAGAACAGCGCCCTCGATGATGCTGCCGTCTTCTTGTTTGATGGCACCGGATTTTTCCTCAAAGTCGTTCAGGGTGATGAAGGATTCTTTCAAGAAGCGGGTGGCATCGGCGTAGTTCATCTGGACTTCTTCGGTGCCGTTGGCGATTTGGAATCCGAGTGATTTGCTGTTGGCGAAGCAGGTGCCCTTGACTTTGTCGCCGTCGATGGTGACGGGTACGGTGCGTTGTTGCACGAGGGCGATGCCGCCGCCGCGACGTATGCTGTCGATGTTGTCGTTGCTCGGGACATAGTCGTCACGCAGGATGATGAACTCGGTACGACGGTTGAGCTGGTGGGCGGCCTCACGCTCGGGTTTGGTGGGCAGCGACTCGCAGTAGCTTTCTGTCAGATAGGTGCCTTTCGGGAAGAAGTATTTCTTGCCGTTGTAGACGGAATACATGTCTTTTTCAAGTTTGCGCGGCACGCGCTCGCCGTAGCCCTTGGCCACGATACGGTCGGCTGCGATGCCCTTTTCGTTCACCAGGAAGTCCACACAAGATTGGGCGCGGTTCTGGGAAAGGATGTCGTTCTTCTCTTCGGTGTCACGCGAGTCGGTGTGGGAACGCAGCTCGATGACGATGGTCGGGTTCTTGACCATGATGTTGTACAAATACATCAGGGAGTCTTTGTATTGGGGCTTGAGGTCCCATTTTGCCAGGTCATACAGGATTTCAGGCAAAAGGATAGGCTCCTTTGGGATGGGTTCCAAGGCAAAATCCTGTTTGAGGTCGGTGTTCTCTTCGAGGCCGACGGTCGTAGCCTTGGCCGTGTTGCCGTTCTCCCAGTAGCCTTTCTTGGCGACTTTGATGTCGTAGGTGGTGGCGCCAAGGATTTTGGTCTTGTCGAAGTGGTAGTAGCCCTTGACGTCGGTGGTGGTCTTGTAGGAGGTGCCGTCGGAGCCTACGATTTCGACATCCACGCCGTCCATGTATTGGCCGTTGTTCTTGTCGCGGATATAGCCGGAAAGGGTATAGACGAGGGGACGGAGGAGGAAGTAGTAGATATCGTCGCCTCCGCGGCCGCCCGGGCGGTTGGAGGAGAAGAATCCTTTGGCAAGATAGGGGGATTTGGATTTCGGGTCGATGGCTTCGTTCTCGTCAAAGATGATGCCGATCTCGTCGTAGGAGGAGTTGATGGGCACCATAAGGTTCTCGGCGGGCTGGTATTGGCCGTCCTTGATGCGGGAGACGAAGATGTCGAGGCCGCCGAGGCCTGGCCAGCCGTCAGAGGAAAAATAGAGCTCGTTCTCGTTCCGGAGGATGGGGAACACTTCTTGGCCTTTGGTGTTGACGTTGGTGCCGAGGTTGGTGATGTTGCCGAACTTGCCGGATTTCTTGGTGCGGGTGGCCATGTAGATGTCATAGCCGCCGTGGCCGCCGGGCATGTTGGAGGCGAAGTAGATGGTCAGCTCGTCGCCGGAAATGTAGGGGTGTACATAGTTGTAGGCGGAGTCTCCAAGGTACACCAGTTCGGGTTCGCCCCAGGACTTGCCTTTTTTCATGGACTTGTAGATATAGCAGCCTTGCACTTTTTTCTTGTCTTGGGGACATTTGGAGAAATAGTAGACAGAGCCTTTGCGGTTGGAGCAGGCCTCGCCCTCGTTGACACCGGAGTTGAGGATGCCGCCTTCGTCGAGGGTGGTGACGGGAGACCATTCGCCGGGCCAGTCGGTGTTCTTGCTCTTGGGCTTGTTGGAGATATAGATATCGGAGAAGGATACGCCGGTCCATTGGTCGGTGCCTTTGCCCGTGGAACCTTCGCGGTTGGAGGTGAAGATAATGGAGTTGCGCTTCTCGTCATTGCCCCATCTCGGAGCCCATTCGTCTTCGCGGGTGTTGAACTTCTTCAGGTTCTCGACTTCGTAGCGGGTGGGGTTCTCGTTCCACATCTTGGCGTTGTTGCAGCCTTCGATGCGCACATCGGCGCGAGGGTCGTCGGGCACGCGCTTCTTGTAGTTCTGGTAATATTTGAGTGCCATGTCGTACTCGCCGCGCAAGTTGTAGATGCTGCCGAGATGGAAAAGAATCATGGGGTTGTCCTTCTGGTAGTTTTTCTTTTCCAACCGGAGATATTGTTGCTCGGCCTTTTTGAGGTCACCCATGATGCGGTAGCACTCCGCAATTTGGAATGTGGCGCGCTGTATCTCGACCCTGTTGGAGGATAGTTTCTTGATACCTTTCTTATATTGTTCCAAAGCGTTCTCGTACTGACAATCGCGGAAAAGGTTGTCAGCATCACGCAAAACTTGCGCATTCAATGTGCAAGTGGTTAACATAAAAACAGTTGCGAGAACTGTGGCAAGTTTTTGTATCTTCATATTGATGATAATTTACCTTATAAAAATTGCGGGTGCTAAAATACAAAAAAAAACGGGACGATGTACGTCGTCCCGTTTTTTTTATGATGGATGAAAATCTTATTTCGAGATTTCGGCTTTGGCACGTTTGACTTCGCCGCCTTTGAGACGGAGGAGGTCGTATGCCAGCGGGTTGGCCACGAGGATACCGGAGTAGGTACCGAACAAGATGCCGATGAACATGGCGAACACGAAGCCGCGAATCACTTCACCGCCGAACAGGAAGATCACCAACAGGGTGACCAACGTGGTGAGGGCGGTGTTGATGCTACGACCCATAGTGCTGTTGATGGCGGTGTTGAAGTTGTCGTAGTTGCTGCGTTTCGGATAGAGGGCCAAGTTCTCACGGACACGGTCCATGATGACCACGACGTTGTTGATGGAGTAACCAATCACCGTCAAGATGGCAGCGATGAAGTTCTGGTCGATTTCCATGGAGAACGGCATGATCTTGTAGAAGAGGGAGAACATACCGATGGTCAGGAAGGAGTCGTGGAACAAGGCAGCGACACCGGCCAAACCGAACTGCCAGTTGCGGAAACGGATGGCGATGTAGATGAAGATCAACACAAGGGAGGCCAACACGGCGAGAGCGGCGTTTCTCAACAGCTCGCGGGCCACTGTGGGCTGGATCTTCTGGGAAGACTGCACGCCACGGACATCGTTGGTGAGGTGGGTGAAGTCATATTCGGTGAGGTCTTGTTTCTCATAGAAGCCTTTCAAGCAATTGTAGAGCTTCTTCTCGCAGAGCTGGTCGTCCTTCGGATCGTTGCTGTCGATGCGGAAGTTGGTGATGATACGGATTTGGTTGTTGCTACCGAAAGTCTTGACTTCAGGGTTGCCGCCAAATTCTTTGGATACGGCTTCACGTACATCTTTTGTTGTAACATCCTTGTCGAAACGCACCACATAGCAGCGGCCTCCGGTGAAGTCGATGCCGGGTTGCAGTTTCAGTGTGCAGAAGGAGATGATGGAAATGACGATCAGGGAGAGAGAAAGGGTGTAGAATATTTTTCTCTTGCTGAGGAAGTCGATGCTCAGGTTGGTGAAGGCGTTCATCGTCAGTTTGTTGCCCACGGAGAAATCCTTGCCCTTCTTGAGTCTGGCCTCGATGATGAGACGGGATACGAGGATGGCGGTGAAGAGGGAGGAGAGGATACCGATGATCAACGTGGTGGCGAAGCCTTGGATCGGACCGGAACCGAAGATGTAGAGGACGATGGCGGTGATCAAGGTGGTCACGTTACCGTCGATGATAGCGGAGTAGGAGTGTTTGAAACCTTCGTCAATGGCGACGCGGATGCCCTTGCCGGCGCGAACCTCTTCGCGGACGCGCTCGTAGATGATCACGTTGGCGTCGACTGCCATACCCAAGGTGAGGACGATACCGGCGATACCAGGCAGTGTCAGGACAGCGCCCATGGAGGCGAGCACGCCGATGATGAAGAAGACGTTCGTGAACAGGGCGAGGTCGGCGACCAAACCGGCACGGTTGTAATAGAAGAACATGTACAGCACCACGAGGATGAAGGCGGCGAGGAAGGAGAGCAAACCGGAACGGATGGACTCTTTACCGAGGGTCGGACCGACGACTTCGGATTGGACGATGTTGACGCGGGCCTCGAGGTTACCGGAGTTCAGCACGGTGGCAAGGTCCTTGGCCTCTTCAATGGTGAAGTTGCCGGAGATCTCGGAGTTGCCGTTGGGGATCTCGCTGCGCACGGTCGGTGCGGAGTACACGAACTCGTCAAGCACGATGGCGATGGCGGTCGGGTTCTGGGTGTTTTCAGCAGCCTCGCGGGTGATCTTGCGCCACTCGTCGGCGGCCTGGCTTTCCATGGACATGTTGACAACCACGCGGTTGTTCTGGTCAACGTCCTGGCGGGCGGTACGCACCACGCGGGCGCCGCCGATGGTTTCGGAACTCAAGAGCGGTCCGATACGGTCGTTTTTCTTCTTGAGGGGATAGAGCGGGTAGGCGTTGTTGTATTCTCTTTCAGGAGAACCCCAGTAGAAGACGATGCTGTTGTCGCCCAACAGACGCTGCAGTTGCGGCAGCATGTTGTTGATGGCCGGCATGTCGGCTTCCTTGAAGTAGCCAATCACGTAGCTGCCGGGGATGGCGACAGCCTTGCTGAGGATGGCGCCGCCTGCGGCGTCGAGGTCTTCCTCCTCCTCCTCCTCGTCGATGTCTGCAGCAGCCAGTGCATTGTTGACGGCGCTGTCGGCAGCGGCCAAGGCCGTGTCAAGGGCGTTGGGGGAGGCATTTTCCTTGTTCTTCAGTACTTCTGCCAACTGTGCGTCGGCTTCCATGAAGCGTTGTATGATAGGCTTGCCGCCCACGATGTCATGGTAGACTTCCCAGAATTCCAGTTTTGCAGTGCTCTTCAACAGCTCGGTGACACGCTCAGGTTCCTTGATGCCCGGCAGTTCAACCAAGATGCGTCCGCCTTGCAACATCTGCAGGTTGGGCTGAGCCACACCAAAACGGTCGATACGGGTGCGCAGGATCTTGAAGGTGCGCTCCACGATTTCGGAGGACTCTTTCTTTATCCAGGTGATGATCTGTTGGTCGGAGGCGTTCTTGATGCCGGAACGCTCGCCGAAATAGGTGCGCAGGTTGGCGTTGTTCATCTTCAACGTGCTCTTCTGCTTGTTGAAGTTGTCGACGAAAATGTCGATGAAGTCGCCGTTGGTGGTCTTGGCGAACTCTTTCTCGGCGTTCTCGAATGCGGTCTTGAAAAGCTGGTCCTCCTTGTTGCTGGCCAGGCTTTGCACCACATCGGGCATGGAGATTTCAAGGGTGACGTTCATACCGCCCTTCAAGTCCAGACCGAGGTTCAACTCTTTGTACTTGCATTGTTTGTACGTGCTGCCCAAGAAGACGGTGGAGTCGTTCTTGTTGGTCAGGTACTGGCGCGTTCTGGCTTCGATGAGAGAGTCGGTCAAATGCTTCTCCAGCATGATGTCGCCATGCGCTTCCTTTTTCACGCTCTCGATGGCTGCAGGATCGTTGGCGAAACGATCAGCGTTCTTCTCCACCCGCCATGTGGCAAAGGTGAAAGAGAGGCAATAAAGGCAGACTAACGCCAAGAGAATGGTGAAAAATAAAATAAGTCCTTTGTTTTTCATCTTTTTTATTTACTTGATTATTAATTGTTTATATTATTTTCGGCCTATAATTTTTCAAGGGTGCAAATATACACTTTTTATGATAAGGTTGAGTCGCTTCTGTAGAATATTTTTGCGAGGCCTCTCCTGAAGGTCGCAAATGTGTTGTCGGCAATGTGTTGTTGATTGTTTTACAGGTTGTTGCGATAGTCGTTCGGCTTGCTGTACTTCAACACGTCTTTCAGCACGGCAGCCTTGACGTTGATGGTGAACCCCCATCCTCTTCGGTAGCCGAAGGGGATCCAGTTGAAACTCATCTCCCAGCAGTGCATGTCGCGGTAGATGTCAATGGAGGTGTACGACATGGATTTTTGGACGAAATCGTAACCTGTGGTGAAGCCGATTTTCCATTTCTTGGTGACTTGCAGTTCTCCCATCACATTGATGGTGTGGACCATATTGTTGACGTATCGGTTGGTGTCACGCAACATATAGTAATATATGTTGTCGTTGATGCCGTAGGAGAAGGTGTAGTTGAAGGTGATTGACCAGGGCAGACGATCCTTGTTTTTCTCCTGTTCCTTTTTGTCGGGATTCTTCTTCTTGAAGGTGTTCTGGTCGAGCCGCAGGTTGACGGCGACGCTGAGGTTGGTGGAGGAGAAGCGGAGCAGGCGTCGGTTTTCCTTCCATTCGAACTTGTTGACGTTGCGACCGTTGGGTCCGATTATGTAGGGGTCGAAGGCGAAGCTGTATGTCAGGTAGAGCTGGCGGAAAATGGTGCTTCGCCCGTTGAGGGTGAGCTTGGAGAGGCGTAGGGAGTCGGCGGCGAAATTGTAGCTCATGGCGATGTTGAGGTTGTCGATGAGCGGGATTTTCTTGTAACCGTTGACGGTGTCGCGGCGCGAACGCACCTTGATTTCCACGTTGTTGCCGAAAGAGATTTGTGCGAGGGCCTGTGTGTTGGTGTTTGTTGTGCCGAAGATGGCGTTGTCGAAATAGGAGTATTCCACCATCTCCCCTGTGATGGGGTTGAAATATTTCCCTTGCGTGTTGCCTGCGAGGTTGGGGCGGTAGGTGAAGTTCAAGACGGGGGTGACGACGTGGCGGATTGCCTGCAGGCCGCCCTTCTTGAAAGCGTACAGTAGATATATTTTCGTGGTGAGCGAAGTGGACACGCTCACGTCGTGCAGGGCGTGGAAACCGCGCTGAAAGTTGCGGTTGACCATGGCAGTGGGCACGTCGGCTAAGGTGTCGATGGTCATGTTCCGGGTGTACGACTGGAGATACCATTTCTCGATAAGCGTGGCCGTGGTGTTCCAGTTGATGAGTTTGGCGATCTTGATGGGTATGGTCAGGGGTATGGTGTGCTGCATGCCCACGTTGTACTGCTCCCACGTCTGCGGCTTGAAGAAAAGTGAGTCGTATGTGTCGATTTGGCCTGTCAGCTGTGACGACCATTTCATTGAAATGTTGTCATACCACTTCAAGGCGCCGGCTTTGTTCTTCTTGCGGAAAGGGTAGAATTGGATGACGGACATGCTGATGTCTGGCAACTTGAAGTTGATGGTGTGCTGTCCTGTATTTTGAGAGTAGGAGAGGGTGGCGTCGAGATAGAAGATGTCGGCGGCGGAGGTGGAGACATTGACCGACGAGGTGAACTGGTTGGAGAGGTAGTCGCTGGTCGAGGTGAGGTTGTATTTGGAATAGTTGGCGCTGACAATGTCGATGTGGGCGTTGAATCGTGTCCTGGGATGGGACTTGACGTCCTGCTTGTGGGTCCAATAGATCTTGAAGTCGTTGGAGACGCGGTAGGTGGAGTCGAGCTTGTCGCCCACGCGGGTCTGGTAGAATCCGAGTTCGGCGTTGCCCGCGCATTTGTAGCGGAACACGTAGTTGGACTTGGCCTTGACGGCCCAGCTGCCGCGGGTGTAGATGTCACCGCCGAGCAATAGGTCAATGTTGTCGCTGATGGCGAAATAGAAACCAAAATCCTTGATGTAAAAACCCAAGCTGTTGGATTCTCCGAAGGTGGGCATCACTAAGCCTGACTTGCGCCCTTTGTCCAAGGGGAAGAATCCGAACGGGATGGCTAACGGTGTGGGGATGCCGGTGAAACTCAGGTAAGCCGGCCCGATGACGATTTTGTCATGCTGGATGAGCTTGGCCTTGGTGAAGGAAATTTCGTAGTGGGGGTCTTCCAGCTCGCAAGTGGTGTATTTGCCTTTTTTCATGAAGGCCACGTCGTCACCCATCTTCTTGACCTGCTCGCCATGGATGTATCCCTCGTCCTGGGTGGTGATGACGTGCGTGATCTTGCCCTTGTGGGTGGAGAAGTTGTATTTGATTTCGCGCGCCCGATATTGGTCGGCGCCTTGCACAAAGACGGGATTCCCGCGAATGTTCCCGTTGGAGTCGGCCACGCCCGAAGCGTATAACTGGTTGTTCTTGAAGTCGATCTCGATATAGTCGGCATACAGCTCCATGTCCTCGTACTTCACCATCGCGTCCCCGAAAAGATAGGTGTAGCGACGCTCCAGGTCATTGACCGTGGAGTCCTTGGCACTATAGGTCACGATGGAGTGTAGGGCGTTGGGGGATATGACCTTGACGGAACGGCGGCTTGGGGAAGTGGTGTCCGAATGGGCAATAATTGCGCGAGTGGTGTCGTTTCTGTAATATGCCGTTGAATCCGCAACAGGCCGGCGCGACCTCGTCTTCCGGTCCTGTGCATGCAATGATAGACACAAGCAACTGACTATAAATAAGATAATCAGCTTTAGAAAATATGAAGAATAGGATGTGTATATCTTTTCCGACAAGGTCTTAAGAATGACTAATAATACGCTATTTTTGCAAGTTTTAAAGAAACGGCAAAAATACCAAAAAGTTTTGAAGAGATGAACTTTAAAAAAAGAATCTTATTATATCTCCTGATATTTTTTGTCGGGAGTGTTGTGGGACAAGGCACTCAAAAAACGTTCAAGGTGGTTCTAGACGCGGGACACGGGGCGCACGACCCGGGCTGTTTGGGCACGAAGGTCAATGAGAAGACCGTGAACCTGAGCATGGCCCTCAAGGTGGGAAAACTCATCGAGGAGCACTGCCCCGACGTGAAGGTGATCTATACCCGTAAAACGGACGTTTTCGTGGAATTGTACCGCCGCGCCGAGATCGCCAACAAGGAACATGCCGACCTCTTCATCTCTTTTCACTGCAACTCGTCGGAGAACCCCAACGGCAACGGCGTGGAGACCTATCTGATGGGCCTTTCCAAGAGCGAGGCCAACCAGGCTGTGGCGCGACGCGAGAACTCGGCCATCTTAAAGGAGAAGAATTATCAGGAAAACTACGGCGGCTTCGACCCCAATGCGCCCGAGTCCAACATCATCTTTTCCCTGTACTCCTCCGCTTACATGAACAAGTCCATCATTTTGGCCGATATGGTGCAGAAGAATCTGGTCTCCATCTCCCATCTCACCGACCGCGGGGTCAAGCAGGCCAATTACTGGGTGCTTTACCGCGTGGCCATGCCCAGCATCCTTATCGAAATGGGATTCCTCTCCAATCCGGGCGACCAGGCTTTCCTCAACAATCAGGAGAACCAGAACAAGATTGCTGCCGGCATCTACAATGCCTTCGTGGACTATATCGACAAAATCAACAACACGAAGCACGTTCACCTGCCGGTCAGCGGTGCGGTGGCCCCCAAGGGCGAGACACCGCCCGCAATCCAGGGGGCAGAGCCAGACACGGCCGCCGCTGCCGCCGCTGCCGAACCGACTCCCAACGTGAACCCTGCGGAAAATTCCAAAGAGGTGCGCTTCAAGGTGCAGATCCTGGCCTCTCCCGAGAAACTCGATGTCACGGATAGCCGTATCTGGAACATCCCCCAGTTAGGATGCTATCAGGAAAACGGCCTGTGGAAGTACACGGCTGGCGACGAGACCACCTACGAAGCCGCCAACAAACTGCTCTCAGACATGAAAAGAACACATAAAGACGCTTTTATGATTGCCTTCCAGGGCGATAAAAAAATATCTGTCTCCGAGGCACGAAAATTGACGAAAAAATAATATCTTTGCCGCTCATTTTGAATCTCGATGAGCAAGAGCAAAGATAACAAACAACAATATTCTGAAAAGAACATCAAAAGCATGAAGGTCGCGATTTTTTGCATCGCTGCCCTCGTGATCTTCTATTTCGGTTGCAATTTCCTCAAAGGACTCAATGTCTTCAATCGCAAGACCCATCTGTATGCCGTTTTTGAAAATGTCGGGGATCTGCACGAGAGTACCAATGTGGTGTTCAACGGCTTCCCCATCGGGAAGGTCAACGATATCACCCTGCTGAGCACGAATCCGCCGCGCATTTGCGCCGAGATTCTGTTGACGGAAGATATCGACATCCCTGTGGACAGTCGTTTCGAGGTTGCCCAAAAGGATGTGCTCGGTGGCATGATCGTGAACCTCGTGATGGGTGGCTCGAAAACTTTTGCCAAGGAGAAAGACACTTTGGGCAGCATGCTCGCGCCCGGCATGTTCGACGGCATTGACGAGATCAAGGCGCAACTGGCCAACGTCATCGCCTCGGTCGACACCCTGGGCCTCTCCCTCAAGAGCGCCTTCCATCCGTTTGACTCCGCCAACAGCGCTTTCATGCTCAAGGCGACCCTCACCAACCTCGAGGCCTCGACCCGACATCTCAACAGACTGCTTGCCAACAACGAGGGGAAGGTGGGGAATGTGGTGTCTCAGCTCGAACGGCTGACCGCCACCCTGAGCGACGCCACCCCGCAAATCAACACGATTGTCACCAACTTGGACAATATCTCCGACTCGCTCGCGCAGAGCAACATCCGTGCGCTGGTCGACGATGCCCAAGCCACCTTGGCCAACCTCAATGACGTGACCGCCAAAATCGAGAACGGCGATGGCACGGTCGGAAAACTCATCAATAATGAACAACTCTACCAAAATGTCACTCAAACCCTTGAAAGCCTTAATGTCCTCATCAAGGATCTGAAGGCCAATCCATCGAAATATATCAACGTGACCGTTTTTGGCAAAAAGGAGATAAAGGATAAAAAGAACAGCTCTGCAAAATAAAGAATAGTCAATAACATTTAATTATATAAATTCAAACCAACTATGTCATTAGAAATAACAGGAAGATTGATACAGAAGCTCCCAATGCAATCGGGCACCAGCGCCAGGACGGGTTCCACTTGGCAGAAACAGGAATTTGTCATCGAAACCAATGACCAATTCCCGAGAAAAATATGCGCCAACCTGTGGGGCGACCGTGCCGACCAGCTCAACGAATACAACATCGGTGACCAGATGAAGGTCTCCTTCGACTTGGAATCCCGCGAGTTCAATGGCAAGTGGTACACCGACGTGAAAGCGTGGAAGATTGAACATGTGCAAGAGGGTGCCCCCCAACAAGGGGCATATAATCCGGCTGGCGCTCCTCCGCAACACACCGCCTATACTCCTCCTGCCGGCGCTCCCCAACCTGCCAGCGACCTGCCGGGCGCAGCATTCGCCTCCGACACCTTCGTGGACAACGGCACGCCCGACGATTTGCCCTTCTAAGTTTGTAAAATCATCATCTTCGTCTGTTCGATACATTCAAATTTCTTGCGGACGAAGAGGTATATTTCCATAGCCCATGACGCACGGAATCTGTCTTTGGATGGCCGCAGCCCTTCGCGCTGCGCCGTCGCACACCGCCGAAATGGTGTCTCAACTCCTGTTTGGAGAAACTTATGAAATTCTTGAGTCACAACCCGAATGGCTCAAGGTCTGCACGGACGACTGCGGCTATGAGGCATGGCTTCAGCGCAAGCAGCATACCCCTGTCTCGGAAGAGGAGTTGACCGCACTGCGCCAGACGTCGTTATGCAGGGTTGACACCCTTTTTCAGTACATTCGAGACAAGGCTTTTCATATTCCAACGCTTCTCTGCGCCGGAGCTTGTTACCCCAACCCTGTTGATCGTACATTTACGCTTGCGGGAAGGACATTTGTAGTGGAGCCAACCGATTCATTGCAAATTGTGCGCCACGAAGGACTGACCGAGTCGCAAGACCGCATGCTCTCCTTTGCACTGCAATACCTGAACGCCCCCTATCTGTGGGGCGGTCGCACGCCCGCAGGCATCGACTGCTCAGGTTTCACGCAACTGGTTTACGCCAGTATTGGCATAGCCCTGCCGCGCGACGCCTCTCAACAGGTGCAAATGGGCACGCCCGTCGACTTCGTGGATGAGGCCTGCATCGGTGACCTCGCTTTTTTCGGCAACGAGGAAGGAAAAATCATCCATGTGGGCATGGTCTGCGGACACCGTCAGATTCTGCATGCCTCAGGACACGTGCAGATCAACACCCTCGACGAGACGGGGATCTTCCGTGACGACATGGGACAATACACACACTCTCTTCGTGTCATCAAACGCATCCTTTAATTCTTATGAAAAAAAGTATTCTTTGGGGACTGTTGGTCCTGTTTTGTGCACTGATAGTCGCTGCCGCTGTTGTAGCCCATTCTCTTTTTGGAGGTAGTACGGGCAATGCGGAAGAGGTCGTTGTCACGGTGCCGCACCAGGCCACATACGAACAGATGAAGGACTCTTTGCGCGCCAAACATGTGCTTGTCCGGGAGCGCGGGTTCGACCGTGCCGCGCGTTTGATGCGCTTCAAGACCATCCGCCCGGGACACTACAAGATTCAACCCAATACGAGCAATGTCTCACTGGTGCGCCTCTTGCGCCGCGGACAGCACTATCCTGTGAAATTCGCCTTCAACAACGTGCGTACCGTCGACCAATTTGTGGACAAGGTGGGTGACAAGTTCTTCTTTGCCCCAACAGAATTGCGCACACTATTGGCAGACAGTGGTTTTGTGGGGAAGTATGGTTTTGACAAGCAGACTTTGCCGGCTCTGTTTATCCCCAACAGTTACGAGATTTTCTACGACATCACCGCCGAGGATTTCGTGGCTAAGATGTACGATTTCTACAATCAGTTTTGGACTGACAAACGTCGCGCGCAGGCTGATGCCATCGGCTTGACACCTGTTGAAGTTGCCACGTTGGCCTCCATCGTCGAGGAAGAGAATCACCGCCCTGCTGAAAAGGCCATAATCGCGGGACTATACATGAACCGCATTCACAAGGGTATGTTGCTGCAGGCTGACCCGACCGTCAAGTTCGCGCTGGGCGATTTCGCGCGCAAGCGTATCCTCAATGCTGACCTGCAAGTGGATTCCCCCTATAATACCTATAAATATAAAGGCTTGCCGCCAGGCCCGATTCGCATGCCCGAAGGCTCCACGATGGATTCCGTGCTGCATTATACGCATCATGATTATTTGTATATGTGTGCCAAAGAGGATTTGTCGGGCTATCACAATTTCACATCGAGCGCGGCGCAGCATGCCGCCAATGCCGCCCGCTATCGCGCGGCCCTCAATCGTCAGAATATCAAACGCTAAATTCATATCCCCATGAATACATACTCTATAGGCATCGATATCGGCGGTACCAATACCGACATTGGCATCGTGCGTGACGATGGTTTCATCGTGCGACGCGACAGTTTGCCTACCGACTCATACGATATGGCGGAAGATTTTATGGCCGCCATCACGCGGCAGATTCGCATGATGTTGAATGATTGCAATTTATACAATCTGAAGGGCATTGGCATCGGGGCACCCAACGGCAATTACCGCACCGCCCGAATCGAGGCGGACACTGCCAACTTGCGCATCAAGACCCCTATCCCGTTAGGGGAATATCTGGGTGCTCATTTTGAGATGCCTGTACGTCTCGACAACGATGCGAATACTGCGGCGGTGGGTGAGATGATCTACGGCGGTGCCCGTGGAATGCAGCATTTCATCATGCTCACTTTGGGCACGGGCGTGGGTAGCGGCATTGTCGTTGATGGACGGCTGTTGCATGGTGCACACGGCATGGCTGGCGAGATAGGCCATACCACAGTCTTGCCCGGCGGACGCGTCTGTAGCTGTGGTCGCAACGGCTGTCTGGAGATGTACGCCTCCGCACGGGGCATCTGCCAGAACTATCGCGAGGCACTGCATCAGAGCAACCCCGCGGCTGCGGCACCTGCGGACTTGACTTGCCAGTTTGTGGGGGAGTCGGCCCAAAAGGGCGATCCTGTCGCCTTGCAGGCGTATGATGTCACCGCCCGTTGGCTGGGAATTGCCTTGGCCAATGCGGTTGCCTTCTCCGAGCCGGAGGCCGTGTTCCTCATGGGTGGGCCTACGCGCGCTGGCGAGGCACTCCTCAAACCGCTTCGCGACTATTTCGAAGAGAACCTGCTCTTCCTTTACAAGGGTAAAGTCAAAGTGCTCCTGTCACAGCTGCCCCAAAATGACGTTGCCATTCTTGGCGCTGCCGCGCTTGGCATGTTAAATGATTAATATTCATTAACCTTATTATGAAAGTTGATAAATATATCCACAAGGTCCAGTATTATGAGACGGACAAAATGGGTATTACGCACCACTCTAATTATGTCCGTTGGATGGAGGAGGCCCGCGTAGATTTCCTCGATAAGATCGGTTTCGGCTATCGCAAGCTGGAGGACGACGGCATCATCTCACCTGTGCTCGCCGTGGAATGCGAGTTCAAAAGCCCTACGCTCTTTGCCGATGAAGTGGAGATTGAGACGAGGGTCGCGGAGTTCAGGGGCGTGCGCCTCACCTTGGAGTATGTGATGCGCAAGCTGCCAGGCGGCGATCCCGTGCTCACGGGGCGCACCAAGCACTGCTTTGTCACGCCCGCAGGCCGTCCCATCATCCTCGAACACAGCTTCCCCGATTTTGCCAATAAATTGAAAGAACTGCTGGAGAATTCATAATCGCGTTTTTAATCGTATCATAATCGAGACTAACATGAAAAACATCCTTTATCTTCATGGCTATGGGAGCAACAAGGACTCCTATACGGGCAATATGCTCAAAGAACTCTTTCCCGAACACCATTGGGTGCTGGAAACTTTCGACCTTGTGCATGTCCAGGATTGCGTGAATTTTGTCCGCAAGATTGTGAAGGATGAGCAAATTGACATCGTGATTTCATCCTCGTTGGGTTCTGTCTACAATTTGTTTATCAAGAAGGACCGGGAAACCAATCGTATGGTGGATAAGATTTTCATCAATCCCTGTTGTGTCCCGTCAGAGGCCATTCCTCAGATCGCGCCTGTCCCGCAAGAGCTGGTGACAAACTTCCGTGCACTTGAATACAATATATATAATATACATCAAGACAACTCGCCCGACAAGGTTTTTGGCATCTTTGCCAAGCATGACGAGTTGTTGCAATACCATGATTTCTTTGCCGGAAAATATGGAAATTGGGGAGAGGGCGGGTCGGTTTCGGCCGCCAACTGCATTTGGGTGGAAGGGGGGCATAGCCATTTGGAACGTGATGTCCTGCGCGATGCGGTCGGACAGGCACTCGCTTATTTTGACCATGCCCAGGCCAAGAAGAGAGCGATGGCCCCTTCAGAGTCCAAGGAGATCCTTTATGTGGATATGGATGGCACGTTGGTGGATTGGGAGAGTGGTGTGGGTAGGTTGTCCGCATTGGAACGTTTACAGTATGATGGCTATGAAGATGAGATCCCCAATGTGTTTGGCCGTATGGACCCGATGCCGGGTGCCGTGACTGCTTTTGAACAGTTGTCGCGCAAGTATGATATTTACATTCTGTCTACATCCCCGTGGCGCAACGAGAGTGCCCCGAGCGACAAGTTGCGTTGGGTGCAGCATTTTTTTGGCAAGAAATTAGGCACGCCAGCCTATAAGCGTCTTATCTTGTCTCATCACAAAGAACTGCAGAAAAAGGGGATTCTGATTGACGACCGGCCCAATTCGAATGGCGCCCAGTCTTTCGATGGCATGGTCATCCCATTTGGTGTTGAACCGTACGAGACGTGGGACAAGGTGGTTGATTTCCTGATGAAACGTTGATTTATCAGAAGCCGCGAGTGGGTCGAGCGTTGGTGGAGATCACGCTGCTGCGTGAGCGTCCGGCGCTGCTTGCGGAGGGGCGTGACGGGGCAGGGGATGGCTTTGCACCCGTAGAGGCGTGCGATGTGCCTGACGGCTTGCTCGTGCTGGAGGGTTGTGTGCTGCCCGACGGCTTGCTGGTTCCCGACGGTTTGCTCGTGCCCGGGGGACTGGCCTTGGGCGTGGAGGTTACGGGAGCGCTCCCGCCGCCACTGGACCGCTTGTAGTTTGTGGTACTTCCCACACGGCTGATTCCGGAAGAGATGTTGTGACCGCCCGTGGTGATGAAGTCGTTGTACGTGATGATGACCGACGGGGTCTTCAGGTAGCGTCCGCCGCTCTTGCTCAGATTCCCCACGAAATAGTCGCGCACCTTGGCAAGGTCCAATCCCACCAGCATGAGGTTGTTCTTGCCGATATGTCGCAGCAAGTTGTTGACTTTTTGCGCTTTCAACATGCGGTTGTAACTCTCTTGGCTGTTGATGGTCGTGCCGCGGGGATAGGCGAGGTAGCGTACTAATTTGGTGTATTCATCCTCCGACAACCCTTTGAGCATGCTGCGCACGCTCCGGAATTCTTCTGCCATCGCATCGCGTTCCTGCTTGTTTACGTTTTTGAAGATCTCTTTTTCATGCTCCTCGGTGTAGGTGAAATTGTACTCGCGCTCGTTCTGTCGCAGTTGTTTGTTGATCTGCTTCTCACCGTAGGCGTCGAAGTGGATGCGCGACAGGGTGTCGGCGAGTTGCTCGATTTGGCTGTCGGGCATGTTCTTGAACACGTCCAATAGCGAGCGGCAGGGCTTGGCCAGCAGGTAAGGCTTGTTGCTGGGGAAAGCTGGATGGAGCAGCTTGCCCTTGTAATGGACGCCGTTGTCCATGAAGAGTTGGTAAAGGGCCGTGTACTGCACCACGCGCGCGAGGTCGGTGTTGCCCGTGTGGGCGAAATAGTTGCCGGCTTGGCGCTCATATTGTGCGCCCACGCTGGTGCTGCGTTCCTGCGAGTGGAAATAGGAGACGGGTAGTGCCCCCGTGCGGTTGAGGGTGTAAATGGTGTGTTCCGGCAGGTCGATGGCGTACATCGTGTTGGCCGTGTTCCAGTTGTAAACCAGTTCGTTGAGACCTAATTTCTTGAATAACGGCTTGTCGAAGGGAAAATAGCCGGGGGAAGGATAATGGTAGCTGGCCTCTTGGATTGTGCCGCTCTCCGACCAGTCTTTGAGCAAAATGTCGGTGATGGTGAGCAGATGCCCTAATTCGGTGTTCTCCAGCTCTCGGCTGAGGTAGGTGGGGCACCAGTCGCGGCCGTTGGCCATCTTGCCGGCCATGCAGTCGTTGATGTCGAGGCTTTGCGACAGCTCTTTGCTGCTGATGGAGGCGACGAGCAGGACGGTTTCCACGCGCAGGGGAGGCAGCACCTCCAAGGGTACCTCGCGTTCACGCCCGATAATGACCAATGTGGCGGAGTCTCGCAGGGCGCCGAGGATGAGGTCGGCATCGAGGGCGAAGCGGCGGATGTCGCCCGCCTGCTTGCCAATGTCGCTGTTGCGGCGGATGCACCACGCCACAAGTCCGGGCGCACGACTGAAGAAGACACCGCGCCGTTTCTCATGAAACATGTCTTCGACGGTGATGTCATGAGCTGTGTCTTTCTCGTCAATGAACGTCTCGCCTTGCGTGAAGAACCAGTCGTCGAATTCGCCTAACGTGATCTGGTAGTCCAAGTCGTCTTGGGTGAAATAGTGACGCTTGGAGCTCTCCAGTAAATTGTGGGCACGGGGTTTGTAGTCAGAGAGGTATTGCTGTTTTGAGAGACGGGTTACGATGTTGTCAAGGTTCTCGGTGGTGGCGTTGCCTAACACAATGGCCATGTCGGTGACGCGGCCGTCGTAGCCAATCTTGAAGTGGTGTTGTGAGGTTTGGTGGGTGAACTGTTTGCAGGCTGCCTCCACACTGTCAGACTCTAAAAAGGGTGCCGGTTCGGCGATGAGGATGATGCGGCTGCTGTCTGGAAAGGAGGCCGTGCCGATGGTCTGATAATGCATCCGGAAGTTTTTGCGGAAAAGATTGTACACGGAGTCCAATTTCTGGTAGGCCATCGTGGTGGCGACGTCCACATGCTGGTCGGGGATGTACTCTTTTTTCAGGATGGCGGCGGTTTGTTGTTTGATGCTCTCCGCAACTTTGGTGTGTCGTCCGAAAATGGTGATGACAGCCATGGCGGCCACAAGCGCCGCGGCGATGATGAGGGCTGATTTTCGGGATCTGGATGTCATGACTGTGTTCCGTTGGTTTCGTTGATAGGCGCAGAGGTTTGATTGTAAATGGTCGACCTGTGCGCATGCTCTGCCAGCCCATGTGGAAGTGGAGCTTTTTTGGGGGGCAAAGATACGTTTTTTGCAGGTATATATGGATATTTTTGGAACAGTTGCCAAGACGGATTCAAAAAGGATGCTTGTCCCGTGATTTTTTTGTATCTTTGCACGTTTTTTTAAAATAATATTATTAGATATGAGTCAGATTATTAAAGTTTTAGGAAGAGAAATCCTGGATTCCCGTGGAAACCCCACGGTGGAAGTTGATGTATATACCGCTGCCGGCGCCATGGGGCGCGCTGCTGTCCCCTCCGGCGCGTCTACCGGCGTGCATGAAGCCGTGGAGCTTCGCGACGGACAAAAAGAGCGCTATATGGGCAAGGGTGTCCTCAAAGCCGTGCAGAATGTGAACAACGTGCTGGCCGAGCAGATCGAGGGCATGGAAGTGACCGACCAGGCCGAAATTGATGCCCGCATGATTGAGATTGACGGCACCGACAACAAGGGCAAGATGGGCGCCAACGCCATCCTCGGTATCTCCCTTGCCGCTGCCAAGGCTGCCGCGCTTGAGACGGGCCAGGAACTCTACCGCTATGTGGGCGGTTGCAATGCCACCGTGCTCCCCGTTCCGATGATGAACATTCTTAACGGCGGTTCTCACGCCGACAACTGCGTGGACTTCCAAGAGTTTATGATTATGCCCGTCGGTGCTCCCAACTTCCACGAGGCTGTGCGTATGGGTTCCGAGATTTTCCATAACCTCAAAAACGTGCTCAAAGGCAAGGGCTATTCCACCAACGTCGGCGACGAAGGCGGCTTCGCTCCTAATCTCAAGTCCAATGAGGAGGCCGTGGAGGTGATCCTGCAGGCCATCGAGAATGCCGGCTACAAGCCCGGTGAAGAGGTCTGCCTGGCCCTCGACCCCGCCGCTTCCGAGTTCTTCGACACCGAGAAGCAGCTTTACCGCCTGAAATGGTCCACCAACGAGGAACTTACCCCTGCGCAAATGGTGGATTATTGGAAGAACTGGACCGACAAATACCCCATCATCTCCATCGAAGACGGCATGGCTGAAGACGACTGGGACGGCTGGAAACTGCTCACCGACACTATCGGCGGCAAGACGCAGCTGGTGGGCGACGATCTGTTCGTCACCAACGTCAAGCGTCTTCAGATGGGTCTCGACAAGGAAGTGGCCAACTCCATCCTCATCAAGGTCAACCAGATTGGCACGCTGACGGAGACCATCAACGCCGTCTCCTTGGCGCAGCGCAACCACTACACGGCCGTGATGTCGCACCGCTCCGGCGAGACCGAGGATACCACCATCGCCGACCTCGCCGTCGCTTTGGGCACGGGCCAAATCAAGACCGGCTCCGCCTCCCGCACCGACCGTATCTGCAAATACAACCAGCTGATGCGCATCGAGAGCATGTTGGGCTCACAAGCCATCTACCCGGGCAAGAAATTTCCCTTCAGAGGATAATCCAATCTTAATTATGTATTGTATAAAAGGAGCGGTTTTTGCCGCTCCTTTTTTGTGCAGGTAATGGTCTTACGTTGCCGGTTATGGGTAGAAGATTTTCCTTTCGCTCTTTTTGAGCAGGAATCCGTTCTCGTAGTACAGGCATTTCACCCAGTTTCCCTTGTCATCATACTCATATTTCCAGGTCAATGAGTACATAACAGTCATACCGTCGCCCGAATAATAGCTTTTTTCGGACAGGCCCCCGTGGTCGTCATACTTGAAAGTGACTTTGCGGATAGGAGTGCTGATGCTGCAACACCGGTTGGGGTAGGGATTGTAGTATCCCAGATGCTCACCTTCTACACAGATGAGTCTACCTTGGGCATCGTATCGGGATGTAAATCGGCGGCTGGCAGTGAAAGGATATGCTGTGCTGTCCCTCAGAAGGTCTGTCACTAAAGTGGAATGCAGGGAGTCGTCGTAATAATATTGCTTGTGAAGGGTGGGGGAATCTTTTATGTTGATCGTGAAAGGGACTCTCTTTTCCGTCACTATCCGATTGTGGTCGTCGTATGTGTAGGTGGTGATATCCTCTAAACGATTCTGCTCGTAGTGGTATAGCGATTTAATCCGTTGGAGAGAATCATAGCGGAAGGCCTCCATTTTTTGCCAAAAGTCCTCTTTCCCCTTCTTTTGTTCCCAGAGGATCGGCAACCCGTTCTGGAAGGTGAAGTGGTTGAGTATGGTTCGGCTGGAATTGAGTGTGGGCACCAGGCCGGAATGCCTCGGTCTTCTTCTTCGGTTTGCAGAACGCTGGTCGTTGACGCGTGTCAGCAATTTGGTTTTGATTCTTTTATAAAATGTTTCTTCTATAACGGTTTGATCAACGGCAGTGATTTTACCTTCGTTATCAAACGAAAAGGTGGTGGTTGTTTGCGGGGTGGTGGCGTAGAGAATGTGTTTACTGTATTTTTTATCGTGGTCAACAAGGAAATATCCTGCGAGGTCGTGGTTGGGGTTCGGGTGATAATTCTGGGATTCTATTATCTTTAAAACGTTGCCGTGAATATCCGTGTTCTTGTACGTCGCCGGTTGGTGACTTGCCGTCACGTCTTGGGAAAGGTAAGGGCTCTCTTGAGCATAAAGAGTCCCGCCAGTCACGATGCAAACCCAGAAAAGAATCACGGTCCGTAGGTCCATTGTTGGGGAAACGTTTTGTATTGAAGGATGCAAAGATATTTTTTTTCGGGATATAAACGTCCTGTTGCCAACTTTTTTATGGTCACGGGAGTTGTTGCGCTCTAAAAAAGAATATATGTGAACATTTTGTGAATATTGTCGCTGTCTCTGCAAGTGGAAATCTAAAAAACTGTACTTTTGCAGCGCGATTGCAGTTATCTGACAATCTCTGGCTGTATGCGGTGTGCATGTCACGCCGCCTCTTCGGCAGGGGCATCTTTACGCAGAAAGAGGCTGCAGTTGCCATGTTCGGTTTTTGGAATGATTCAAAATTTGAAAAATACAATGAAAGACAACATTTACCTGTTTGCAGCAGTGCCTGATGAAGTGGGCACGCTGGCTGACATCACTCATTTTACGGGCATCGGGCGCGAGAATGCCACACGCACCATGGTGCAATTCATGGAACAACATCGTGGTGAACCGATGCACATCCTCAACATCGGCACGGCCGGTTCGCACGACAAGCCTGTGGGCACGCTCCTGCGCATCAAGGAGATCATCTCCGCCGGGGAATCCTTCAACGAACAACGCATGCTCACCGCCCCGTTGCCATTCGAGTGCCCCGACCTTGAGGAGGCCGTACTCTATTCTTCCGACTGCTTCGTCTCTACAGATGTGTTCACATCGCAATATCTTGACAGCATCAAGGGAAAGGCCGACTGCTTCGACATGGAGTCTGCGGCCCTCTTTACGGTGGCACAGTGCTATGGAGTCCCGTACTCCTCCATCAAAATCGTTTCCGACAACCTCGATGTCACCATCGATGTTTGGCGGGAAAGGGTGGTGGAGCTGTCGAAAAAACTCGTGGAGATGATTAAGGGATTGAAGTTGGATGTCCGAATTTAGCAACTTGATAGTTTAGTCTGACGTGTCCCGCATTCCGCTTCTCCTGCTGTTTTGTTTGGCGCTTTCATGCATGTTTGCGCAAACCGACCCCGCACCATACGGGCCAGTGCCGACATCTGCACAGGTGCAGTGGCAGCGGATGGAGATGAACATGTTCGTCCATTTCGGCCCCAACACCTTCACGGGCAAGGAATGGGGCGAGGGCACGGAGACAGAAGACATTTTCCAGCCGACCCAACTCGATTGCGGGCAATGGGTGAAGGTGGCAAAGGAGGCCGGGTTCCAGGGCATTATCGTCACGGCCAAGCACCACGATGGATTCTGTCTGTGGTCCAATCCGGCGAGCGCTCACACGGTGCGGCAAAGTGCATGGCGCAACGGACAGGGTGACGTGCTGAAGGAGCTGTCCGATGCCTGCAGGCGTGCGGGACTGAAGTTCGGCGTCTATATCTCCCCTTGGGATCGCAACGCGCCCACGTATGGCACGCCCGCCTATAACCGGACCTATTGCCGCACGTTGCGCAGCGCCCTGTCGAAATATGGACCTGTCTTCGAGATGTGGTTTGACGGGGCATGCGGTGAGGGACCCAACGGCAAGCGGCAGGTCTATGACTGGGAACGGTTCCGTCGCACCGTGCGGCGGCTGCAGCCGCAGACTGTGATGTTCAGCGACGTGGGACCCGGATGCCGCTGGGTAGGTAACGAGGAGGGAAGGGCAGGAGTCACGAACTGGTCGCGGCTTGACGTGGAGGGTTACGCGCCTGGCGCACAGGCACCCCCGCAAGACACGCTCACACACGGTAATCACGACGGCGCCTGCTGGGTTCCCGCCGAAACGGACGTCTCCATCAGGACGGGCTGGTTCCACCGCGATAGCGAGCATCCCAAGTCACTACAGGAGTTGTTGCGCATCTACTACTCCAGCGTGGGGCGCAACTCGCTGCTGCTCTTGAATGTGCCGCCCGATAGTCGCGGCCTCATTGCAGAAGAGGATGCCGCTCGGCTTCGCGAGTTCCGCGAAGCCTTGGACTCCATTTTCGCCCACGACTTGGCGCATAACGCCATTTTCGTGAATGCCTCGAACATACGGGGCGCAAAAGAGGACGACCCCGAAGTGAAACCGATACCGTTCGGGCCACAGAATCTCATAGATGACGATTACGACAGTTTCTGGACCACGGAGGACACCGTGACCGCCGCCGAGGTGATTTTCGAGTTTGCAAAGCCACAATCCTTCAACCGTTTGGTTTTGCAGGAATACATTCCCTTGGGGCAGCGTGTGGAGTGTTTCTATGTTGAGGTGTTGGATGCAGACGGGACGTGGCGCAGGGTGGCGGAGGGAACGACCGTCGGATACAAAAGAATTGTGCTTTTTGACAAGGTTTCCGCTGTTTCTGTCCGAATTGTGATAGACAAAAGCCGCGCCAACCCGATTTTAAACCGCGTGGGATTCTATTTGGATGAAATTTATAATCCTGACAATCAAAATGATATGAAATAAAATAACGGAAAACGCTTTTATTTTTGGTCATATCGAAAAAAAATGTATTTTTGCACCCTCTTTGAAAGAAGAGGAGAGATGGCCGAGTGGTCGAAGGCGCACGCCTGGAGAGCGTGTAGGCGCCAAAAGCGCCTCCTGGGTTCGAATCCCAGTCTCTCCGCCGAAGAGACAGAATTGATCTGTTAGCTCAGTTGGTTTAGAGCGCTTGCTTGACAGGCAAGAGGTCACAAGTTCAAATCTTGTACAGATCACACAGATAAAGAAGCACTTGCAAAGTTGGTTTGCGAGTGCTTCTTTTGTATGTTCGGGCATATCTCGTGTAAATAACCACGTAAAAGTTTACCAGATAACCATGTAAAAGTTTACCACTTGATCATCGTTATCATTAGCAAATAATGATAGGGAAAAGTAAAAAATGATCAAGATGCTAGAGAAACAAAAAATCATCCACATGTACATCGCGGGCGGAAAGAGCCTGCGAGAGATTTCCAGGGAACTGGGCGTGAGCCGCCAGGCGGTCACGAAGATCGTCAGGGAATATGAAAGCGCCCTTCTGTCAGACAATCCGGAAGAGGCGGTGGACGCTGTGCTGACCACACGTCCGCAGTACCACAGCGGTCCGAGGCGCTGCCCGGTGGTGACACAGGAGGTGCGCAGGATAGTCTCGGAATGCCTGAAGGAGAACGAGCGCCGCCGATTCGGCGGGATGCGCAAGCAGCGCATGAGCGTCCACGACATCCGGCGCAAGCTGGAGCGGGAGGGCTTCAAAGTGAGCTACTCCTCGGTGAGCCGCTGCATAAAGAAGCTGCGCCAGGAGCCGGAGCGGCGGCGTATGGAGGCATACATCAAGCAGTGGTACGAGCCGGGGCAGGAGTGCGAGTTCGACTGGGGCGAGGTATGCCTGGTCATAGGCGGCAGACAGCGGAAGCTGTATATGGCGGTGTTCACGCTGTGCCACAGCAACGGCCGCTGGGCGTACTTGTTCCGCCGTCAGGACACGCTGGCCTTCATGGAGTCGCACAGGAACTTCTTCAGCGACATCGGCGGGGTGCCCCGCACGATGGTGTACGACAACATGCGCGTGGCGGTCAAGGGCTTCGTGGGCGGGAAGGAGCCCACACCCGCCCTGCTGAGGATGGCCGACTTCTACGGGTTCCCCTACCGGTTCTGCAACGCGCGGGCCGGGTGGGAAAAGGGCCATGTGGAGAAGAGCGTCGGTTACGTGCGCTCCCGCGCGTTCGACCTGGACACCTCCTTCGGGGACTTCACGGCGGCGCAGAGCCACCTTGCGGATGTCTGTGCCGGACTGAATGCGGAGGAGTCAAGCCCCTCGACCGCGGGCAAGGCTGAAGCGCTGGCCGACGACCTCGGGACCCTGTTGCCGTCGCCCGGCAAGATGGGCTGCTTCGAGATGCGGGAATGCACCGTGGACAAGCTCTCCACGGTGTGCATCAACGGCTCCCACTACTCGGTGCCCGACCGCCTGGTGGGGCTGCAGGTGTCGGTGCGGCTCTACAGCATGAGCATAGCCGTTTACCACGGCGGCGATGGAGAGGAAGAAGAGGTTGCGCCCGGGCACGAAGGTGTTGGGCATTGTCTTTTCCGGCTTCACCGGGTCCATTTTCACCTTAGGGTCGATGAGCGAGCAGCCTGTGCTGATCTCCCCGATGAAGTTCACCTCTCTGACGGTGATGGGCACGCCGGCCTGGACCGCGATTTTCCGGGCCTTTTCCACCTCGATCTTATGTCTTTGGCCATACAGGAACGTGATGGCGTGCACCTCCTAGAAGTTCTTTTTGGCCCAAAAGAGGCAGGTGGTGCTGTCTTGTCCTCCGGAGAAGACCACCAATGCTTTGTTGCTATCCATCATAACAGATTATATATCTTTGATTTTTAACGGATTATAAGAAATATCCGTTTCATTATTTCTTGTTTTTAAAGTGGTTATCAAGTACACTGAAATTTGGGGCGGCAAAGATATAAAAAAAACGGTTGCCTTCTTTTATCCTATAATGCGGGACACTGATTTACGATTTGCGAGGTGCGATTTATAACCGGAGACATATACAGCCTCGGAGAGGCGGCACGCACGGAGTGCAGTTAACACCATACGCAGTGTGGTGACAGGATGCGCGGCGGATACCCATCGCACCGCAGGAGTCTCTTGCCCCGAAGCACAGCGCCGTCTCGGTGCGAAAGGGAGACAAGTTGTTAGATGCCTTAATTTGTGCCATCAAGTATATGATTCCCAAAAAATTTCTTTGTTATCATTTTGGAAAGACAATTAATTACAGTAAAATACAAATAAAAACCACCCACAAACACTATATAATAAAGAATTTTCATAGTTTCAGAATTAATCAGTCGGCACAGTATCAATATTAGCACAGATAAATCAGTGTTGATATCGTAAAGGGCGTCCAAAGCAAAAATATCGTTAGCCTCAGTAAACGAAAAAATGAAAACGATGCTTATCAGAAAATATGCTGTGTTAATAATCATAGTTACTTTATGCGGATTTCTGAAAAACGAACAGAACCCCAAAACTGCGACCAGCAATATAATTCCGGTAAAAATCTCTTTATACCCTGTTCCGTGACTTGAAAAAACATCTTTCAAATAGACGAGGCATTGGTTATTTGTGGCATGAATGATGCTTATACAAACAACATTGATTGCCAAATTAAGCAAAATGACAATGGAGCAATATAGTGCAGATGATAATATTCTATTTTTCATTAAGTGCATCGTTGACCGCCTTGGCATTTTTACTACAGGATGTTTGTTCTAACTCTTTATTTTTAACGAACGACTTGATAACATAGGTTATTATCCCCAAAAAGGCGGATATGCCCATAACCAATAATCTAACATTCTGCTTCTGATGGATTATCTGCTTCTCTTTGGCATACAATTCAGGACAAGACCGGATATTGCTCTCAACCTCGTATTTTTCAGTTACCAATAAACTCAAATACGCATTGAATTCTATTAGAAACAACACGATTAAAACAACGAGTACTACATTTAACACTCTGTGAAGAGTCCTATTATTAATCCTTTTCTGCATTTTCTTTAATACGCTTTTCAGTTGTTCATATTTCTTTCGCAGTCTTTTAGTACATTATATTCCGCCAAGTCAGAACGGGAGGATTTTGGCGGGTATGTGACGGTGCGAATCATAGTGCAAAAATAGGATTTATCATAGAATATGTATGGAGGTGACCGGTTATTTGTGTTTTTTCGGACATTTTAGTAGCAGTATGACCTCAATGATCAATGTGACAGCGACAAACAAAATAGCGATTTCGTTGTAATGCATATCCCACTTTAGTTGTTGTCCATAGACACTGATACTCACCCATTCACGTGTGGGTTGTTGGTGGACATCAAAAGAATACGATAAAACATTACTCACCAAAATGAGAATGGAAACTATGAGAAAACAGACACAAAGGACTATTCCAACGATTAATAAGACACGACTATTCTGTTTTTTGGCCATATTCTTCTTTTAATTCTTTAGTGATGTTTTAATGATACTCCCATTTGCTGATCTCATAAACAGATAACCAAACATTATCGTTTTCCCCGTTGCGAGCTTTTCAGCCACCTTTTGATCAGGAATCCCATACCAATCGTAAATATACCCATCAATCTCTATTTCAGAAATATACGCATTCCATAATCACATTTTCAGGCTGCAAATGTAAGAAAAAATCACATTTTCGGAAACTCGGCGGGGGTGTTGAGGAAGCATGCCGCGAAGATAGGAATTTTTCGGCTCGGAAAGACAAGGTATGTTTTTTGGACGACAACGGGGATAACAATCTATCGTTTGGTTATAATAAATTCCACCCTCCGGTTCAGTCTGAAGTCATCATTGTCGAAGCAGTTTCGCGCTTCTTCACCTGACAATTTGTTGCAATCGACTATGGGGTAGTAATCATAGCATTGCCTTCCTGTAATATAGGATGTGTCCACGCCTTTATTCACCAAATAGGCAATAATCTCTTCGTACATATACAACAGCTTGCTTACGGAATATTCTTCATACCATTCCCTAAGCGACAGGTGAATGTCAACTTCAACGGATTTCACGTCATTATGTGACAACAAGTAGTCCGCAATCGAATCCAAAAGAGCACGATTCTGATAGTCGAAGGTGTCCAAATGCAGAGTAACAAACTGAAAACAAATATTGTTTGTTCTGAGCATTAATTTCTTAGAGTCAGAATTCATTAACTCGTGAACGGTTTTGACTACGGGTATGGTATCGTCTTGAAAAGATTCTTTAACCGATTGTGTCCTTGCTATATTTGGCAATATCAACAAGATACACAATCCGATCCACACGAAAATATTATTGTTTTGGCTCCTGCTCATACATTACTTTATCTTATTTTTTGACGAAACGGGGACAGCTTGGAGTTTGTTTTAAAAATCAAAAATGATTGCGGGAAACTTTTGTTTCAAAAAATCCTTGTTATAGTGAGGAAAAGCCGCATAATACTGGTATTCGGCGGTCTCACCGGTGAACACATTTATTTTGCACACGTATGGTCTGTATGCTTCTTCGGGGCAATCAACACACCTTTCCCATCCTACAAGAACCACGCTGCTGTCTGAGAGCCAATAGCCATCGTCAATACTTGCTGAGGGTCCGAGAAAGAGAATAGGAAGTCTTTGATGATGGGCAATGTCTATGACATATATTTGGATGTCCGCATCCAATACCGCATATATTTTAGCACCCTTCTTGTTTAAAGTGAGATTATACGAATACAAATCTAAGGCGTAAGAGCCATTTGGCGAGTAATATATCTTGTCCTGATAATCAGAGAAACATTTGTCCGAAACGTCAAATTTTCCCCAATCGGTGGACAAAGGTAATGTATCACTACGAACGAGGGTAAAACTGTCTGTTTTCAGTTCTTCTTCCCACGAATTGAGCCATAAGCTGCAATGTTGGTGCAAAGACTCGGAAAGAGAATCGTCCATAACATAGATTTCCGAAAGTGGAGTATCGGGGATTGGCAACCTGTTGTTGCAAGAGAATAACATTGTTGCAAATGCTATGAATATACAAACTCTCATAATTTTCATGCCGCGAAGATAGCAATTATTTTGTATCTTTGCCGAATGAAAATTTTTCGACTTCTCAAAGGAGTATAAAGAAATGGAGAAAAAACAGCGGGACATATCGTATTTTGTGTCGTTTTGTGTGGAACAGTACAAGCACGCCAAACAGCTGAAGGGTGGCGAGGCGGTGGCACTGCTTGACCGATACGGTGTGCTAGATTATTTGGCGGAAAACTATGAGATTCTTCACACACAAAGCCACCAGTGGATATTGGAGGATATTGACGAATTCATTCACATAAGACAAAATCAGGCGTTATGATACTCTATCACGGGAGTTTGGAACGAATTACGGCACCGGAAATCAGGGAGCCGAACCGCACCTTGGATTACGGGGCAGGGTTTTATGCTACCACCTCATTCGAGCAGGCGGAAGAGTGGGTGCGCCGTCGTATGAGGGAGGCCTTGGCAGACAAAGGATACGTGAACGAGTATGCATTGAACACAAAATTGCTGGATCACCTGAATTGCCTGTTCTTCGAATCGCCGACTGAAGAATGGCTCGACTTTGTGATGAAAAACCGCACCGAAAGAGGCTTTACCCACGACTACGACGTTGTTTACGGCCCCGTGGCCAACGACAAGGTTTATGCCGCGTTTGCACTTTATGAGGGCGGTCTGCTCAGCAAACAGAATCTCATTGCAGAGCTGAAGACCTATAAGTTGGTGGACCAATACCTTTTCCACACGCCCAAGGCATTGGAAGCCATATCGTTCATCAAAGCTACAGAGATATTATTATGACCAATATCACCCAAGACAATTTATACCTGTTGCTGCCTTCCAAAGTGAGCTGGCTGGCCGAAATGCTGTCGGAGGACACCGGCGCAGATGTGGTAGAGGCCGTTCGCCGCATATACAATTCGGATTTATACCGCAAACTGGAGGTTGAAGAAACCAAACTCTGGCACGAAGGGCCGGTTGCGCTTTATGCTGAGATATTCCAAGAGAACAATCCACAACTTGGAATGTGACGTTTTTTTGTTCCCTCCCCTCGTATATCTTATTTTTGGACGACAACGGGGGCAACTTATCCCCTTTTGTCCAATTGATTATTTGCTATTTTTGCAAAGTCAAAAGGAAAATCAAATTCTGCTATGAAGAAGCCTAAAAGTTTGAACAAGAATTATATGAGAAGTATCTGCCAGTTGGAAGGATGGGATTGGAAAGGCGAGACAATCACCGTAGAAGATGACGGTATGACTGCCTATCGCTGTTACAAACTCACCCAAAAACCGCTTAAGGATCTCTCTCCTGAGGATATTTGTTTTTTGATTGGCCAAGAATGTGGGCTCCCCTATCTGGTGCCAATGGCGTTGGAAATTTTGGAAAGGGATTTTTTCATTGAAACAGAATACTACAAAGGCGATTTAGTTGAGGCTTTGCTGCAAATTAAGGATGACAACAAATACGATTATTGGCCAAGTCATCCTGTGGAAAAAGCAAGATTCTGTGAAATGTACAAGAGCAATCAACAAAACATGGAGGAGGCTTTGGGTTATTTTTGGGATGTCATCAAAATAATCAGAAGGCGATTCGATAAGTTCTGTGAGCAATAAGACAATACAATCAGTCAACTAGTGGGTTAGATTGTTGTCCTGCGTTGTCCACCGTTGTCGTCAAAAACACCTTTCCGTTGCCTTTTGATAATAACGGGAACAACTTATCTGTTTATCTGTAACGATGTCTGTTTGGATACCAGTCGTAACCCGGTTGTCCTCCCTGAATCAAGTAAACCAGCAAGGCAACTATGAAGATAATCAAAATGATTATCATAATAATCTTTGGCACGTCATCTCCCTCTATCTTTACTGGAGGCAATCCTTTTTTTGCCTGAGGATGTCTCTGTGCGTATGACTTCTTCCTTAGTGGTTTCGGCTTGACGCTCTTGTTCCGCTTTTTGCTCATTATCCATTAGGTTTCGAACCTTGAATTAAAAATTAATCACTAAAATAAATATAATCCATAAAACAACGGCAAAAGCAGAACCTATATAGTCTATGCGTTGTCGCGAAAAAAGTTTTGGATGAGAGTTTCTCACGGTCTCTTTTTGTAAACCAGATGGAATTTAGTACAAGACGTTTTTTCTTGAACAAGCTATATGGGCCTTTATAGTGTTTATATAAATCTGGATTTTCGTTTTGTATCAAATCCGTTACTTTATAACACACAAATAGATTGTCTAATTGCATAATAACGACAGCCAAGATGATGGAAACATTTATTACGGCATTCATTCTTTATCTTATTTTTTGACGACAATAGGAACAACTTGGGACAACATAGTATTCATGGCGCGAAGATATAAAATATTTACTATCTTCGCGGCATGTATCCATAATACCGTAGTATGATGAATATTTCAGATGTTTTAAAAGAACAAATTGAATGGTTTCCACTGGTGACAAACAAAAGAATATATGTTTGTGAAGATCATTCCACAAAAGATTGCTTTTTGATAATGAATGATTTTCCAGACGAGCCATTATGGACGCTATTCTATCGTGGTGAATTCTTAAATATAGATGATGAACCTAAACAATGGGAAATAGCCTACAGAAATGAATAGTACAAGTGACAGCAGAAAGAACGAACAACAATAAGATGAGCAAGAGTCAAAACAATAATATCTTTGTGTGGATTGGATTATGTATCTTGTTGATATTGCCGAATATTGCAAGAACACAATCGATTAAATTAACTTTATTTGTCACAGACTCTTTGACAGAAGAGAGTGTTACAAACTATAGTGTTTATATCGACGACTCCATTGTTCTCCCCTCTTTTGATGAAACCCATGTCGCACACTTTGTGTTGGACAATGCCATAGACCACACATTCAGAATCAGAGTGCACAAATTCCACTATTATGACAGAATCTTTGACTTAAAGATGCCAAAGACCTTATCTGATACAACTGTTCAAGTTAAAATGAACTACATTTTTTCAGAACCGCAGCTGCCAATGTTCTTTTTCGACAGTGCCAGCCTCGTTCCCGACACAAATTTCAACGCTATTTATACAGACCCTGTCTTGTGGTTGGGATACATTCAAAAATCCAGAGATTATACCATACAGCTGAATACTTTTTGCCATTCAGAAGACCAAGCACTGTGCGAACAAAGAATAAATTGCGTGAAAAACATATTGGTACAATATGGTGTAGATTCGTCAAAGATTGAGATCCTTATGCATCCTTTTGAACCTTATCAAATATTATACCCGGAGGAATTCGACCAATATTTTCATTTCAAGGACATTTTGGACGAGGAATTTATACGTAATCTCCCCGCCAATGAAAAATTCAAGGCGATGAAATACAACAGTCGCATTACGGTGACGGTTGCCGATAACTTTTTGTCAACTGTAACACATCCACAAAAGGAGTTTTGCTTCCGCTTTTTTGACAAATTTGGAGCAGAAGTAACCCCTTCCGAGATGTTGGTGCTGGACAATACGGGAGCAGTCTTCCATCTGGACAGTTCCAAATGCTTTCACCATAAAGCGGACACAAATTATTCCTTTATATTGAAGGTGATAGATAGAAACTATTATTCCTTGGAGAAACAGTATTATGCCCGTATGGAATCAGGCTGTGACACGGTTCGGTTGGAGAATATGGAGTATTCTGTCAAGATGGCGTTCGTTTCTCGCCAACCGAAGTTGAACAACCGACAGAAAAAGCAGATGGTCTCTTTTTTTTCAAACAGCAAGCGCGGTTTCCATCGCATTGACATCCTTGTGGGAAAACCGACACGTACGAAAACAGAAGCGCAACAGTGCGTCAACGACATCATTATGTTATACGAAGAAGATTTGACGAGAAGAAATATCCAGCAAACGCCAGATGTGATGGTGCATTTCTACGATTTGCCCGAAGGGGAAGATACTTTTGTGTTTGAAATTGAGGCGTATGATTATAAGTAAAGGTTGTTCCATGTTGTCGTCAAAACCCAAAAAAATCCTATCTTCGCGCCATGAACCGCACCGCCACATACCCGCCAAAATCCACTCTTTCCGCTATGGGGGGGTATCGGTACTTCTTCAACGGGCAGGAGGCTGATAATGAGGTGTTTGGGAAAGGTGTATTTCAGAACTATGGATTCCGTATGTATGACACTCGTATTGCAAGGTTCTGGGGAGTTGATCCGCTTACGAAAGACTACCCTATGCTCACACCGTTCCAATTCGCCAGTTGCTCGCCTATGTTGCTCGTTGATGTCGACGGACTGGAAGGGATAGAGAACACTATCGGCTATACGTCAGACGGGGTGCCTTTCAGATATTTCAATGCAAGACAGAGCACGTATGTGGCGCCAAAATGGTTCGCTGAACCAAATTTAACCACAACTGAACTACAGATGGTTTCCTGGTCTTTCAATCAGAATGGTGAGATAAAAGTACCTAAACGGATCTCTCAACTAGAGCTATGGTTGGATTCGCCTGCGAAAAATGTTGGCCAGTTCTTTATTAAAGGGTTCACTAATTATGGATATGAATTAATCAACGCCCCTTATACTATGGTTTTTAACAAAACCATTGCAGGTGCATCTGTGACTCCAATCCAAAGGATGGACGCTCTAGTAAACACTGCACCCTCTATGTTAACTTTTGAAATTAAATTTTCTGCAAAATTTTTAGAAACAGGTTTTGATACAGGGAAAGGACTGTTGGGCTATAATAATTTTCTGCAAAAGAGTAAAGAGCTGGGGACGTTTCCTAAGCAGAGCGTTCTCCCTCCTAATCTTAAATGGCAGACAGCAGTAGGACAGATGTTCCAAGTCAACAAACTAAATTTTCAAGCATTAGAAGAAAGCTCCAAGTTTTTGCAAGGAATTTCTGTTTGGAGTTCGTATTACCACGTAGAAATAGAAAAACCAACTGATAATAGTAGCCATAGTTCAAAACAATAATAATTTAGAAAATTATGTATTGGTTGGTAAATATTGGAGCATTTTTCCGTTGGTTGTTCAAGGGCTGTAAAACCAATTTGCGTGATGAATTAAATGGAGTGGGAGAACCCACCTGGGGACCCAGCATCGATTTTGAAAACTATGTGATAGGGCTTCTTGTAGACATTGTTTTTATTGTCCTTTTTATCATAGTTGGCTGCGCGATTTCAATATTTTGATCCCTTTTTTGTTTATCCTATGCAAGAATTTACTCTTTTTCCGAAATAATTTCAATCTTCGCGCCATGATCCACACCGCCACATACCCGCTTCAGCATCCCCGCTCCTATACGGGGGGTTACCGGTACTTCTTCAACGGGCAGGAGGCTGATAATGAGGTGTTTGGAGAAGGGGCTCTGCACACCTTCGAGTACCGCATGCACGACACCCGCATCGGACGGTTCTGGAGCGTGGACCCGCTGGCCGCCAAGTTCCCGTGGAACAGCACGTATGCGTTTGCGGAGAACAGGGTTGTGGATGGGAGAGAGTTGGAGGGACTGGAATGGGATCCCAACAAACCTTTAACTACAACGAGTGAACAGTTTCTGTTCAAGTTGTCACTGCTATAGACAGTGGGGTGTCTATGCGCAGCCGGAGGAGCAGCTGCGCAAGCACAACCAACACACCCGCCGAATCTCCGAAAATGTGAAAAAAGCCATAAAAACAATACCGAAAATGTGACTTTTTCTTGTCCTTTCATCCGAAAAATGTGATATCGGAATATACAACTTCCTAAAAAAAACAGATAGGTGTTCGGACAGTGATGTAGCTCTCGAAAACACGTATTTTTGGATGAATCGAAAATAAAGATTTTGGTATTTTTGGATAAATTGGTAAAAATAATTTTGGTAAACTAAAAAAAAAGGGTACTTATATACATGATGGCACAAACCAAATTTTTCAAGTATGTATAATCACGAAGAATTATTGACGGCATATTTTTCTAAACGGAGTAATAATATTAGGTGGTTATATACATGATGGCACCAGGCTGGGATAAACGCCACATTTTTCCAACGTCTCCCTTTCGCGGCGAGCAAGTTTCATGCATCTTGGATGCCGACTCCCGCGCCGGCACGCCCAAATCAAAAAAATGATGCAGAAGCCTTGATTTGTGCTATCAGGTATATAACACCCAAATTTTATGTATTTTTGTGGGCTCGAATAACGAAAAAAAATAATCCGATGAAACATACATACTTCTTTCTGGCAATTACTCTTCTGATAGGCTTTTCGATGGGACTGTCCGCCCAAAACCAGGACGCAAACATGCAGGATTCGCAGGGCCAGTCCGCGTATCGCTATGCCCCTAACGGCTTCAAGCTGAGCACCCGCGACCACACGGATCTCACCAACCTTGTCATCTTCTTACGCTTCGCCGATGACCCTGAAATAGACCACAGTTTTGCCGATATCGACACGATGTTCAATGGCAAGGCTCAGGATTATTACAGTGTCTACAACTACTATAAACAGGCAACATACGGCCAGATATATTATAACACGGTCTATGCCGACCAGATACAACAAGGGCAGATTGTCTCGTATGCAACTCAGCATCCACGAGGCTATTACCAGCCCTATAGCGCCGCCAATCCCATTGGCTATCAAGGCGAACTGCCCTTGATGGGGGTTTCCATGCGCGAGGCTGAACTGCTTGCCGAAGTCTTGACGTACGTCAACGACCATGGCTTGGTGAACGCAAATGTCAACCTTGACGGCAATGACGACGGCGACATCGACAATATTAGCTTCATTGTCAAGGGAGGTGTCGGCGCTTGGGCCTCCTTGCTGTGGCCGCACATGGAGTTTTTCCCGCATGATTCCATTGACTATCCCGTCAGGGTCAACGGCAAACGACCCAACACCTTCAACTTTGAGTTTGAAGGGGCTCAGAACTATTTCACGGCGACGGTGTTCTGCCACGAGATGGGCCACTCGCTGGGACTGCCCGACTTGTACCATTACATGAACTACGGGTATGTGAGTCCGGCGGGGTCGTGGGATCTGATGTGCTCCAGCATGTCGCACCAACAGATTAGCACGATACTGAAATCCAAGTATTTGGGGCTTGTTGACGAACCTGTGCAGATTACAGAGGACGGTACCTACACACTGTTGAGCAATGCCTCGGGAACCGCCCAGAATTGTTACTATATCAAGTCTGCCATCGACTCGACACAATGGTTCACGTTTGAATACCGCAACAAAAACGACCTCTTCGACGAGATTATCCCTGGAACCGGAATGTTAATCGGTCGCTGGTGCGACACGATAGGAACAGACTATTGGGGCATGTATGCCAACGGTTTCTTTGACTTCCACACGAAGGCGCATCAATATTGGATTTTCCGCCCCTATAGTGAAATCGATACGATCAATGGCGATGTGTCTTCTGCCAATTTCAGTGCGGCCAACGGGCGAACATCCTTTGGCCCCACCACGAACCCCCATCCCTATCTCACGGATGGAACACCAGAGGTGAGTTTTGAGATTACGGACATTCAGGAGCAAGGCGATCGACTTACCTTCCATGTACATTTCTTGCCTGTGGTGGGCGTCGATGAATATGAATCGGAATCTGTGACGGTATATCCTAATCCTGCCACTGATCAACTGACTGTAAAGGGTGCGGATTTGCAACGAGTTGAATTATACAATATTATGGGGCAAATGGTGCATGTTGAAACTCCCGGCGGCCATGATTCCTGTGTGATTCCTATTGATAATCTCCCCAATGGCCTGTATGTCTTGAAGATAATGGGACAGAACGGGATTTACGCGGTCAAAAAAGTGGTGAAAAGGTAAACGCCTTGAACCTTTTGACGTAATTTGTCGGGAATCATGAATTCTAAACAGCTGTTTTACAGCTTGTTGTAACACCTTCTTTTTTTTGTTTTTTTTGTAGCAAAATCGTCTGTTTATGCATCTATATGTTGAAAAAAAAAGACGAAGGCATTTTGATTGTAAAGATATAAATGTTATCTTTGCAACCTTAAAAAATTGATATTGAATATTAACTTGAAAAAAAACTCGGATATGAAAAGAATCGCCTTATTCTTCACCTTGATGGTTTTTGCAGCCGGCTTGCATGCACAGAAACAACAGACGGAAATTTACATCGACCCCATGTTGAACGAAGTGCTGACCGAAGCCCAGATCAACGATCTCAGGGTTAACAATCCTGCCCAACTGGTGCGGGAGAACTGCAACTTGGTCCACTATTGCTATTTTGCCGCGAAGCTGACGGAAGAGGAAGGCACCTACCAGATGAAAGGTGACCTGAGGAACTACGTCAAGGCCGGCAAGACTTGCGACTACCAGGCCATCATCTCGCGTGGCTGCATCAACCGGTACGACTACAACCTGGAACAGGATCCCGTCAAGCAGAACGTCTATCGTTTGGGCAACACGGGAACGTACATCATCGTGCTGTCAAAGCAGAATTTCGAAAGAAACCAAGATGCTTACCTGAAACAATACGGTCTTCAATAATTTCTCACCTCGCTAAAAAATATTTTCCAATATGAAAAAGCTATTCTTGATTTTGACACTCATTTGTGCTGTGATGGGCATGAATGCGCAGACAGTCGTCACGATGGTGGACTCCATGGACCGCACAGGCTGCGATTTCGTGGTTTATGACTGCGGCGGCCTTAATGGTGACTATACCGCCAACCGCAATGACAAGCTCACGCTCCACTCCAACAACCCTAATGCGGCTTGCGTGCAGATCAGCATCGTGATGGCCGACTTCGACATCGACCCATCCGACACGCTGTTCGTCTACGACGGCCTTAACGAGCAGGCTCCGTTGTTGGGCATGCTCAACAATGACTTGGTGGCCAACATCTCCGCCACCAACATCGTATTAGCGGCCACAGTCAGCAATTCTTCCGGCGCCGTCACCATCAAGTTTGTCACCGATGGAGCCAACCATGGCTCGGGCTTCGTGATTCAAACCAGTTGCGTGGCGCCATGCCAACGTGTGGAAATCGGCCTTGACTCCCTGTTGTCTTCGCACTATCCCATGCAGGATGCCGACGGCTTCTTCTATATAGACCTCTGTCCGTACGATACGGCGCATCTGGTAATGTACGGCATCTATCCGGACAATAACTTCAGCTACAACCAGAACGACCAATCCTCCGTGTTCACTTGGGACATGGGGCTTGAGACGCTCACCGGCACAGGGATGTCCACTCTGGACTACTATTTCACCCCCGGCCGCGGATATGACGTTTCCATCAGTATTGAGGACAGCGCCGGTTGCAAGACGATGATGCCTTACATCTTCCGTGTGCGCACCTCACAGAACCCGATTCGCGGTTTGAGTGCCTTGCCGGAAGTCTGCGCCGGAAGCACGCTCAACATCTCCACGGGTTACGACAACATCTCGACCGTGCAAGTGGACACCGTGGGTAGCGAACAGCTGACGACCCTCAAGGTGTGCGACACCATATTCCTCCCCGACGGCATCGACTGCGGACACGGCTGTGCCTACCAGTCACCCGTGACTTTCACGGCATTCGCCCCGTCCGCCACCATCCAAAGCGCCGCCGACATTCTTTATGTGCGCATCAAGTTGGAACACTCCTATATCGGTGATATTTTCATCGGCCTCACCTGCCCTAACGGACAGATGGCCAAGATTATGAGGAAATACGGCTCTTCGGGTGCCGCCAATTGTGCCGGTACCATTCCGTTGCCATGGGGATGGGCTGTCACAACGGGCGTGACAAGCAGCGCGTATTTCGGAGTCCCCGTGGACGACTCGGGCGGCGGCTGCACCCCGACGCCGATGGGCACACCGTGGAACTACTGCTGGTCCGACAATGCGATGAATGGCTACCAATACGCAGCCGGACAGGGACATGTGTACGAGTCTGTGAATATCCACAACAATAGGGTAGACTCTACCAACGTGGCTGCCATGACGCAAGTCTATCATCCTGACGAAACCTTCTCCTCTCTGATCGGATGTCCGATGAACGGCACATGGGCTGTTACTGTGATCGACGGATGGAGCGCCGACAATGGTTTTGTGACTGAATGGGAAATGGCCCTCGATCCTTCGCTGCTTCCGCAAGACTGGTCCTATCAAGTGTTGGTTGACTCCACTGCCTTGATCGGTCCCGGTGCCGACGGCGACTTCGTGGTGCCCGATTCCACAGGTACGCTCACTTACATCGTGCGCGTGTTCGATGAGTACGGCTGCCACTATGACACTACGGCCATCCTTGAAGTAACTCCCGCCCCGAAACCCGACCTCGGTCCTGACTTCGACATCTGCCACGGCGACATGATCACGCTGACCGCCGACTATAATGAGCCGAACACGATTTATCAATGGAATACGGGCGATGAAACCGAGGAAATCCTGGTGCTCACCGAAGGCACTTATATCCTGAACGTGGAGACCACCAATGCCGACGGCACCTTGACCTGCCGCGGCGGCGACACTATCCACGTGGGCGTGTTCGAATCCCCGGTTCTGGACTTCGATATCAGCGACACGGTGGGCTGCTCGCCTGTCACCATCCGCTTTACAAACAACTCCACGCCTGCCGGCGCACAGTATGAGTGGATGATCCTTCGACTTGACGGCAGCCTGGCCTACAGCTCATTGCTGGATGCACCCTCATTTGTGATTGATGAACCCGGCACCTACCATGTGTTCCTGAAATCGACCACGGCGGACGGCTGTGTGGATTCTGTCATCAGGTGGAATTATTTCGTGGTGAACTCCCAGCCTATTGCCGAGTTTGTGGCTGATCCTGACATCTCTCTGATGAGCGAGACAGGCGGCGTGGTGAACTTCCATAGCTATACGGACTCTCAGGTGATGAGTGAACCCGGAACGTCTTTCTTCTGGAATTTCGACGACGGGACTGTCGATTCCAGTTCCATCCATCCGCAGCACACTTTCGGCAGCTGGGGCGACTATAATGTGACATTCCGTGTGGAAACGGAGGCTGGATGCTTTAGCGAGATTACCCATACCGTGGTGATTGAACAAGACCTTGTGTTTCCGAATGTGATCACGCCGAACGGAGACAACATTAATGACGTGTTCGCCATTGAGAACCTGAATACGAGCATCAACGCCGAGGATCCGGATCGCTACCGCAACAACAAACTGCTTATCTATGACCGATGGGGCAAAAAGGTGTACGAGGCTCACAACTACGACACCTTCGCCAAGGATGGCCAAGTCATACGCGGCCAACAGGTGTTCGATGGCAGCGGCCTCTCAGACGGTGTCTACTACTACAGTTTCTACTATAAAGGGAAGGCCAAGACCGTGAACTATAACGGTTCCCTAACCATTATCAGGTAGAACGGAAGCAAGATAAAGGAATTGGCTGTCGCAAGTTTTTATTTGATGACAGCCAATTTTTTTAGAAATAGATTGTGGTTTGAAAATTTATGTATATTTGCAGGCTTGAAATATTTGATGTCAAAAGATGATGTTTTCAAGGAAGGGAGGTTTGAACCAGCCAGACCATGCGGTTCGTGAACGTGGGGTATGATTGTTTAACGAACAAAACCATTTGAGAATGAAAAGAGTTTTTATCATTTTGTGGATGATATTTGCGCTGTCGGGTGCCATCTCGGCGCAAACTCCCGTGAACATGGGGTCGACGAGCTCTGTGACGGGATGTGATTTCATCGTGTACGACAATGGTGGTATCAGTGGCAATTACGGGGCCAACCGCAATGACGTTCTCACCATCTATTCTGACAACCCCTCTGCAGGTTGCGTCTCCGTTGCTCTCGCTCTTTCCAATCTCAACATCGACCCGACCGACACTCTTTTCATCTATGATGGTCCCAACACCAGTTCCCCCATGCTGGGCATGATCAATGACGCCATGACAACGCCTTTTGCTACTACCAGCATTGTATACACCGCCACGATTACCAACACCTCCGGTGCTGTGACCCTCAGGTTTGTCTCCGACGGTTCTGGCCAGGGCAACGGCTTTATGATTGAGACGGATTGCGTGGCTCCGTGCCAGCGCGTGCAATTGGAGCTCGATTATGCAAACTGCTCCCATGTTCCCGCACTTGAGTCTGACGGATTCTACTACATTAATGTTTGTTCGTATGACACGGTACATCTCGCGGTACGCGGCGTTTATCCCGACAATAATTTCAGTTATAACCAGTCTGACGCCACATCGCATTTCAGGTGGGATATGGGGTTGGAGCAGATTGACAGTCTGGCGTTAAATGCGTTGGACTATCATTTTATGCCAGGGCGCGGCTATGATGTGATGATCAACGCCACCGATGTGGGTGGCTGCATGTCCACCATGCCATTGGCCTTCCGTGTGCGCACTTCACGCAGTCCCGTGGAGTCTTTTAAGAATCCTTCGCCCGTGTGTCGCGGGTCGGAAATGGATATGACCTTCAGCTATTTCAATGACGGCATCATTAAGTTGGACTCCGTGTTCAGTGAACAGTTGGCCATCCTGAACGTGTCTGACACCATCTTCTTGCCCGACGGCGTGAACTGCGGCGGCGGATGCGCCTACCAGTCTCCCGTGACCTTCAACGCTTTCGCGCCTACCGCCACCATCCAAAGCGCGGACGATATCCTTTATCTGCGCGTGAAGATAGAACATTCCTACATCGGCGATATCTACATCGCCTTGACTTGTCCAAACGGGCAGTCTGTCAAGATTATGAATAAGTACGGCACGTCGGGCTCCGCTTCGTGTGCCGGATCCATTCCATTGCCTTGGGGCTGGCTGCAGACCTCCAATGTCTATCCGGCAGCTCATTTCGGTGTGATAGGATATGCCAATAATGCCGACTATAAGTGCGACCCCACACAGAACGAGATAGGCTACACATGGAACTACTGCTGGTCTAACAACACCGACCCTTCGTATGGCTATACATACGCCCCTGGCGGCGGACGCGTCTACGACATGTCGAATATACACAATGGTATCGTGGATTCCACCAATACCGTCAATATGACACATCTTTACCATCCCGACCAACCCTTCTCGAACTTGATCGGATGTCCGCTGAATGGTGTTTGGGCCATCACAGTCCTTGACGGATGGAGCGGTGACAACGGCTATATCACGGAGTGGGAAATGGCTTTGGATTCTTCTCTCCTGCCGGAAACGTGGTATTATGAGGTGCACACCACCCATCAGGAGATTATAGGCCCGGGTGCACAAGGCACTCACGTGCACTTCACCGATTTCGGGTTGGTAGACTATACGGTTAGGGTCGTTGACGAATACGGATGCGTGTATGATTCTGTCATGAAAGTGCGCGTCTTGGAGTCGCCTATCCCCGATTTGGGCGACGATATCCATCTCTGCTATGGCGATATGGTGGAACTCACGGTGGATTCCGTGCCTTCGTATGCCAACATCTATTGGAATACGGGCGACACTACCCGCACTATCCTTGCCCTTGCGGAAGGCGAATATTTTGTGGATGTGTCTGTCTTTAATGAAATAGACAATGCCTTATGCCATGGCTACGACACCATCCATATCATCTCGGTGGAGGCTCCCGTGATGGACTTCGATGTTGAGCCTATGAAAGGCTGTGTTCCGTTGGTGATGAACGTGCAAAATAGAACCACGCCTCCTGACGCGCAGCATGAATGGATGATTTTCGACCATCAGGGAATCGTTGCGGCAGCCTCGTCCTTGGCGGAACCCCAGTTTACAATCCTCAATCCCGGCACATATACATTATATTATAGGGTGACCTCCCCGTATGGTTGTGTCGACTCTGTGTTCTATTGGGATGGCGTCGAGGCGGATATGCAGCCCGTGGCCGAATTTACGGCTAATCCCGAGATATCCCTGCTTTCCGAGAGCGGCGGTGTCGTGCAATTTTTCAACTATGCGGACTCCAGTCTTATGAATGATCCTGACAATCACGTGTATTGGGACTTTGACGATGGCGAGGTTGACAGCTCGAGTCTTTCTCCCGAGCATACCTATGGACAGTGGGGCGACTATGATGTGACTCTGCGCGTTGTGACAGGCGCTGGATGTTCCAGTGAAATCACCCATACGGTAGTGATAGAACAAGATCTCGTGTTCCCTAACGTCATCACACCCAACGGCGACAACATCAATGATGTGTTTGCCATTGAGAATCTCAACACCAACGTCAATCTTGAGGATCCTGACGGCTTCAGGAACAACAAGTTGTTTATCTATGACCGTTGGGGCAAGAAAGTGTACGAGGCGCACAACTACGACACTTTCGCCAAGAACGGCATGGTTGAGCGTGGTGTGCAGGCATTTGACGGGACGGGTTTGTCGGACGGTGTGTACTACTACAGCTTCTATTACAAAGGCAAGGCTAAAACCGTGAACTATAATGGTTCGCTGACCATCATCCGATAGGATATCCGAATATCGTATTGTTTAAATATTTATTTCTGCAAATAGTGTTTTTAAGAAAAAAAACACTATTTTTGCGGCATGAACAAAAATATAAACTTTACAAGAGGAGAATGGGTTGCCGCGTTGACACTGTTGTTGATGATAGTGTCCGGTTATCTGTTTTATGGTTTGTACGACGGAAAGCGCACCTGTCGTGTGGACATGTCGCTCTATGCGGCGCAATTTGAGGATTTTAACATGCGTCAGGCCGCCCTGCGGGATTCTGCAGCGGCGGCTCGTGCCAATCGTTGGCGGGAGGGGCCTGTGAATGCACGCGACACCAATCCTATGAATCGCGTGCAAAAAAAGCCGATGTATGAGATTGTCAAATTGGATATCAATCATTGTGATACGGCGGACATTGTGGTGGTGCCGCTGTTTGGCAGCAAGCGTGCCGCGCGCCTTGTGGAGTACCGCGACCGTCTGGGAGGCTTCTATTCGTTGTCGCAGGTGCGTGAGGTGTTCGTGTTGCAGGATATGGACATGGAACACCTGCAAAAGTATTTCACCCTGCGTCCGGATGATGTGCGTAAAATAAATATTAACAATTCAACTTATAAAGAGTTGGTTTCGCATCCTTATTTTGATGCCTATCTTGCCAAGACAATTCTGAACCATCGCGCCAAGCATGGTGACATTGCTTCATTTGAGGAATTTCAGCAGGTTACGCATGCCTATCCCGAGTTGATGGAGAAACTGAAGCACTATGTGGTGTTTCAATAGAATAGAAATAAGGAAGGAATGGGTTGGGAAAAAGGAATTTTTGATACTTTTGCCGTTCCATTTTTAAAACGATAAAAACATGAACGACATTTTGCAAGCTCTTTATAATCATGTCAGTATCCGTCAATACACAGACAAACCTGTGGCGGAGGAAACGTTGCAGTTGATTTTGAAGGCGGCATGCAGTGGCTCGACGATGGGCAACATGCAGCTCTTCAGTGTTGTAGTGACGCAGGACGATGCGATGAAGCGCAAGTTGGCGCCGTTTCATTTCAACCAACCCATGGCAACAGAGGCCCCGCTGATCTTGACTTTCTGTGCTGATTTCCGCAGGTTTAACCGTTTTTGCGAGTTTCGTCAGGCGGATACGGAGGCGTACAGCAACCGCCAGAGCTACCAGTGGGCGGTGACGGATGCGCTGATTGCAGCGCAGAATGCGTGTGTGGCTGCCGAATCCTTGGGGTTAGGATTTTGCTGGCTGGGCACCATCACTTACAATGTGGACAAATTTGTGGAGGTGCTGGAACTGCCGCGTCATGTCATCCCCGTCTCCTGTGTTACGATGGGTTATCCCGCAGAGCATCCTGCACTGACACAGAAATTGCCCGTTGAGGCGTTTGTGCATCGCGAGACCTATCATGATTACGACAGGGAGACCATTGACCGCCTGTATGCAGAGAAGGAGAATTCGGAGGAAACCCGGCAGATTTTGGAGGAGAACCAGTTGGACAATTTAGCACAAGTGTTCACCCAACGCCGTTATACGCGTCAGGATAACGAGCATTTTGCGCAGGTGTTGGAGGAGACTTTGAAAAGGCAGGGCTTTTAGCAGGAACTTGCTGGCTATTTCTTGTTAGGCACGCGCAGACGGTTCATCATCTCGACATGCTTCTTCAACAGGGTGCCGGCCTTGAGCGACTCGACTTTCAGGAACAGCTTGATTTTCTCCGTCGAGGTCATGTAGACCTTCTCTTCGTTATGTGACCACCATTTGTAGAACTTGGCCGGCTCATAGTTGTAGAGGCAGCGGGCGGCGACTTGCTGGGCGTTGCCGTTGATATCCACTAGAATGTCGAGCCCGACAGCGCGGCGGTAGTAGTCGATATGGTTGGCGCGCAGTGTGCTCATCAGGATGCGGAAATCGTCACGCGCGATGACGAACGGCACTTTGTTCATCGCAATATGCAAGGTGACAGGGTCGTAACGAATCCAGTCGTTCATGCGGCGGGTGACGGGTTGTCCCTCCACTTCGAGCGTGATGGTGTCCTTGTGGGAGTATGCCTCATTCGGTTGGGGGATGCTTTCTGTCAGGACGGTCTCTTCTTGCGCAGAGGCTTCCATGGCTGCCAAAATATCGGGATCTTGCACGATGTTTATGTCGTTTTTGTTAGTCATAGTCGGCTTTAAAGGTTTGGTTTGTAAATTCTTGGACAGGTATGGCATTTGCCATTCAACTTTATGCAAAGGTACGGCTCTTTTTGGGAAATAGTTTTGAGAGAACGATTTTTTTTCAACCAATGCAATGTGAATATCGCTGGGTGGGGGAGAGGCCGCCAGATTCCAGGGCATTCCTATCCCTCTGATTTTGTCCGGGCTATTTTTCTCGTCCCGTCAGACAATAAAAATAGTAAATCGGAGTTGTGCAACCGTAACATATAGGAAGGAATTTGATACCCATAGATGAAATCCATTGACTCTCTGCAAAAACAGCTTCAGCTCATCTCATTGGAAAAAGCCTACGACCGCCAGGCTTTGGACGAGTCTTTCCAAGCTGCTCTGCAGCACAGTCATCTTAACAGCAGCTGCTGGTTCCCTATCCGTTTCGGCAAGTCTTTCTACAATGCATTAAACCAATATGTTGTGGAGGTGGAGTATGCCGCTGGTTACGCTGTCAGTCCTGATAGCGAGTTTGAGCCGGGCAAGTGTGTTTCCTTCTTTTATAGGGACAAAGAGGGTAAGCATCCAGTGCAAACGCTTGCTTCCGGCGGGACAGTGCAGCGTGTCGAGGGCCGTTTAATGCAGATTTCCCTTGAAGTGGCCGACACGGCGTTCCAGTTGCATCGCATCGCAGAACATGACGATGTAGGCGTGCGTATCGCTTTCGATGACACCACATACCAGGTGATGACGGAGGTCTTGCAGAAGGCCAAGAGCTTGGAGAGTGAAAAGATGATCCATCTGCGGGAGGTGCTCATCGGCGCGCAGGAGCCGCAGTTCCGCGACCTGCCTCGCATGATTTTCGACAATCTCAACAGGAGTCAGAACGAGGCAGTGCAGTGCATTTTGGAAGCCCGCGAAGTGGCCGTGGTCCACGGTCCGCCCGGCACTGGCAAGACCACCACCATGGTGGAGGCTATCATTGAGACCACCCGCCGCGAGCCGCAGGTGCTGGTCTGCGCTCCGAGCAACGCCGCCGTAGACTGGATCAGCGAGAAGCTCATAGAGCGGGGTGTGCGGGTGGTGCGCATCGGCAACCCTCTGCGTATCAACCGTCAGCTGATGGAGCACACCTACGAGCGGCAATACGCCGCCCATCCCGACTATCCTGAACTGTGGGGCATCCGCAAACTCATCCGTGACATCCATGCGGGCGAGACGCCCTCGCGTCAACGCGCCAACCGCTTGCACCGGCTTTTGCAACATCGCGACGAATTGGAGGTGAAAATCCACGAGGAGGTCTTGCAAGATGCCGAAGTGATCACCTGCACTCTTGTCGGCAGTGCGCACCGGCTTCTCGGAGGACGCCATTTCGGCACGCTCTTCATTGACGAGGCCACGCAATCCTTGGAGGCTGCCTGCTGGGCCGCCATCCTGCGCGCCGACCGCGTGATTTTTGCCGGTGATCACCAGCAGCTGCCGCCCACCATCCAGTGTCCGGAGGCGGAACGCGGCGGTTTGTCTGACACACTGATGCAGAAGGTTGTGCAAACCAAACCCGCCTGTGTCACGTTGTTGGATACTCAATACCGCATGAACAGGCTCATTATGGACTTTTCTTCGCGTTGGTTCTATGAGGGGCGTTTGAAGGCTGCCCCGGAGGTGGCCAACCGCACGTTGGCCTCTTGGGACGCGCCGTTGGTGTGGGTGGATACTGCCAACAGTGACTTCGCCGAACGCCTCACCGCCTCGCAAAGCCGTGCCAACCGTGAAGAGGCCGCATTGGTCGTGGACATACTCCAGGATTACGTCTACCAGACCAGCGGTGATGTGGAATTATACGAGAGAACCACATACGGGGTTATCTCGCCGTACAAGGCGCAAGTAGCCTTGCTGCGCAAACTCGTGGGGCGCAGTCGCACGCTCGCGCCCGTACACAGACACATCACTGTCAACACGGTGGACGGTTTCCAGGGACAGGAGCGCGATGTGATCCTCATCAGTATGGTGCGCGACAATGAACGCGGCGCCATCGGCTTCCTGAAGGACCTTCGCCGCATGAACGTCGCCATGACCCGCGCCCGGATGAAACTCATCATCGTGGGCAGCAGCGAGACACTCTCCCATACAGATTTCTATGCGCGGCTTTTTGAGTATGTCAGCGAGCACGGGATTGTGAAACAATAAGTTACTTGGTGATTTTTAAGCAGCTGATATTCAATCTTCTTTAAATCGTATTCTTTCCGCCAACTGCACAAAATAGTCGTTCGACCAAATGGCGGTTTCTTCCCGGTTCTTCATGAAAGGAACTACATCCTGTTTCACCTGTTCGATGTTAGTGGAAGACAGTCGTTCTTTCAATCGTTTCTTGAAATCTTCCTTGCTCATCTCCAGTCCGTTGAATTGACGTGCACGTTCCCGCAAATGGGTGAAATCCAATGGGATACTATGACGCACATACCACTCAAAGTCATACCAGTCGCGACCTTTAACTCGTTGTTTCCAGCTACGAAAAAGCAAAGCATGCATCTTTCCAGCGTACAAGTCAGGCAATGTGAAGCAGCGTACCATAAAGGAAAACGGTAAAAGCAGCAGCTTGTCCTCCGTCTGGAAATGCAACGGTGGGTCAGTGTCCACCTCAATCTTGATTTTGATACTCTTTTCTGTTTGAAAGGAGATGTCCACCACTTCGGTGTTGTCTTTCAGAAATGCCGACTCCACCCTGCCGAAAGTGCGTTTCTCCTTCTTCCTGATCTCCACTTTCCGCCCGAGTAAGGCAAATTCGTCCTCTATATAGGGAAAGTACTTTTCGAATTGAAAATTATCGTCAGAAGTTGTCAAAGAGAAATCCATATCTTCGCTGAAGCGGTTCAAACCGTGAAAAATCCGCAGGCAAGTACCACCGTAGAACGCAGCCGTATCGAAGAACCCGCCTCTGTACAAGCCGGCCAGCACCACTTGCTGGTTGATTTCATACTTGGCATTCCGTTGCTGCTGGTCGGTGATTAAGTCGTATGCCGAGAGCATATTTTGGTATATATCATTCATTTTCAAGAACTTTTGCAAAAATATTCATTGTATTTGACTTCTTCCCGGTAGCAGCGCATTGGCGGAATATGTTGGGATTCATTTCAAAGAATGCATCCATATCAAGGCGAAGATCTTGCTCAAGGAACGCCAGGCACTCTTTTTGATAACGGAGGTTCAATCCAGGAGTATGCACAATCAGATCGCAAAGCGCTTTTTCGGGAGATGCCACCACAAAGTATGCATCACCAGTCTTCTGCTGGGTCAGTCCTATGCTGAAATAGTCTGCAGGGCAGTTGAGATAGCGGAAAACTCCAAAGCGGTTCTCGAAAGTCCGGCTATGCTTGACTGTGAGCGACTGCAATTCCTGAACGGCCTCGGGAATGAGTCCATAATAGCGCAACGCCGAGAGCATCGACACGTAGGAGGGGCCATACAGATGATTGGCTATCAATTCGGTAGAAATAGGCACATCGCTTACTTGCGGGTTGACGACATAAAGCCCGCGCTTGAGGCGCACAATTTCCCCTGCCCTTTCCAATAGCCTGACTTTCTGCGATTTGCCAATAATCTTGGGGTAGAGGTTCCCTATCACAGTGCTGTTTACAGGGATATTTCGTAAAACTTTCAAACTATTCATGCCGCAAAAATAGTAAAATTTCGAACACTACAGTATGTTTTGTATATTTTTCTGTACGAAAAATTACGCCAACACTTCTCCTCTTTCACTTCATTTCTTTTAACCACTATCTCGAAAGACAGCTAAAAAAGAGAGATATTTGTTGGTAAATGTCACATTCGTTTGCCGAGATTCCGATCCTTGGTCCACGACCCTATTTTTTGTATCTTTGCCCATTCCTTTAACCAAGGTTGAATTTTTACATAACCAACTGATCTACAATGCAAATATCCAAACTTAGAAACATAGGCATCGCGGCACACATTGATGCCGGAAAGACTACAGTCTCCGAACGCATACTCTTTTTCACGGGCGTGAACCGCAAGGTGGGCGAGACCCACGACGGCCAGGCCACGATGGACTTCATGAAACAGGAGCAGGAGCGCGGCATCACCATCGCCTCCGCCGCCATCACCGCCAACTGGAACGGGCACCAGATTAACCTCATCGACACGCCGGGGCACGTCGATTTCACCATTGAGGTGGAGCGCTCCCTGCGCGTCATTGACGGGATGGTGGCCGTGTTCTGCGCCGTGGGCGGCGTGGAGCCCCAGAGCGAGANNNCGCGTGCCCCGCATCGCCTTTGTCAACAAGATGGACCGCACGGGCGCCGACTTCAACGAAGTGGTTGGCCAGATGAACAAGTACTTGGGTGCCAACGCGATGCCCATCCACTTGCCCATCGGGGCGGAGAATGAATTCCAGGGAATGGTGGACTTGGTGACGATGCAGGCCATCACCTTCACGGACAAGGAGCGGTTAGTGGGCGAGATCCCTGCCGAGATCAAAGCCTCCGCCGAGGAGGCCCGCCGCGTGATGATCGAGAAATTAGCCGACTTCAACGACGACATTGCCGAGCTCTATCTGGAGGATGCTGAAATCAGTGAGGATATGCTCAAAAAGGCCATCCGCGAGTGCACCCTCAAGCTGATGGTCACCCCGGTGTTGTGTGGCGCCGCTTACAAGAACAAGGGTATCCAACTGCTGCTCGACGCCATCGTGGACTACCTGCCTTCCCCCACCGACCTGGGCGCGGTGATTGCTCAGGATCCCCTCGACGAAGAGCGCACCATCCAGCGCAATCCCTCCAACAACGAGAAGTTCTCTGCCTTAGCCTTCAAGCTTATCAACGACCCCTACGTGGGGCAGCAGACCTTCATCCGCATCTTCAGCGGCAAGTTGGTGAGCGGTATGAGTGTCCACAATACCAACAAGGGCAAGGACGAGCGCGTGGGGCGTATTTTCCGCATCAAGGCCAAGGAGCGTGAGGAGATCAGCGAGGCCGGCTGTGGCGAGATTGTCGCATTGGTGGGCATGAAGCACACCCGCACGGGCGACACCCTCTGCGACGAGAACCAGCCCATTCTGTTAGAGTCCATCAACGTGCCGCCCGCTGTCATCGAGATGAAGGTGGAGTTGGACGACAAGAAGAGCCGCGACAAGTTAGGCGAGGCCTTGGCCAAGCTCAGTAACGAGGACCCTTCCTTCCACGCCCATTTCGACGAGGAGACGGAGGAGACCATCATCGCCGGTATGGGCGAGTTGCATCTCGAGATCTTGGTGGAGCGTCTTCGCGACGAGTTCAAGGTGCCGGTCACAGTCGGCGAGCCGTCGGTGTCGTTCCGCGAGACCATCACCGCCGCAGTGGAGAACAACTACCGTCACGTCAAGCAGACGGGCGGCAAGGGCCAGTTTGCCCACACCGTCATTCGTTTCGAGCCGAACCCGGGCAAGGGCTTCGAGTTTGTGGACGTCACCAAGGGCGGCGTCATCCCCAAGGAGTTCATCCCCTCGGTGGAGAAGGGCCTGAGAAAGGCTATGGAGAAGAGTCCCGTGGCGGGCTATCCCGTGGTGGATGTGAAGTGCGTGCTGGTGGACGGCGGCTTCCATCCCGTGGATTCCAGCGATATGGCTTTCCAGCTGTGCGCCGCGCAATGTTTCAAGCAGGCCTTCAAGAAGGCGGGGCCCATCATTATGGAGCCGGTGATGAAGATAGAGGTGAACACGCCCGACGACTACATCGGCAACGTGACCCGCGACATCACCAAGCGCCGCGGCCGCATCGAGAATATGCGCCGTTTCCGCAAGGGCTCGCAAAAGCTGGACGGTTTCTGCCCGCTGATGGAGATGTTCGGCTACGCCACCGCGCTGCGCAACGTCACCTCCGGCAGAGCCAACTACTCGATGGAGTTCTACCAGTATATGCCGATGCCCGCCGCCAAACAGGAGGAGGTGATAAAGGAGAGGATTAAAAATTAAGAATTAAGACTTTAGACTTTAGACCGAAGATTGTAAATCACATATTTCTCTATACAAAAAAGACCGCCCCAAAGGACGGTCTTTTTGTTTTAAAACAATATTGGAATTACCTCTTTACGAAGTTCTTGGTCACGATGCCATCCTCGGTCATCACGCGCACAAAGTACATACCGTCGGACAAGCCGGAGATGCTGATTTGCAACGGATTCTCGGCCACAACAAGCGTATTGACCAATTGGCCATACACGTTGTATACTTCAACACCCGTGATCCGGATGCTGGCATCGCTCACCGATACCATCACCTTGTCGGTAGCCGGGTTCGGGTAGAGCTTGACGCTCTTCTCGAGATAGCTTTGGATGCCCACTCCACCTGTGTGGAAGGAGACTGCATTGGACGGGCTGCTGGTCAATCCGTTGGAGCAATGGGCCACCACAAAGGCTGCATATTCCGCGTCGGGAATCAAATCGGTCAGGGTGTAGGTGGTGGTATTGGCGATGACGGAGTGCCAACCGCCCATGGCTACCGCTTGGTAGCTGATCTCCCACTCAGTAGCCGTGTTGGGTTCCTGCTGCCAGGTCAACACCACGGAAGGCTCGTTGGGATCCGCCGTGGCCGTCAGGTTGGTCGGAGCGGGACAGGTCTGGGTGTCGTCGGGCTGTGTCTGGAAATAGACGTCAGCTGTCCAGGCGCTGGTCTCGTTGACATCGCAGACTGCCTGCACGTGTACCTGATAGTTGATGCCGGGCGAGAGATTCTGTATCGTATAGGTGGGAGTGGTTGCCACGGCAGACTGCCAGGTAGAGGACGAGACGGGCTTGTAGGCCACATTCCAGCTGGTCTCCGCGCCGCCAGGCGTCCAGGTGGCGACTGCCGAGTTTTGCGTAATGCCAGCAGTGGCCACGGCCAGATTGGTGGGCGCGTTGCACACAGAAGGCGTAATGGTATCCAGAGAGACCTCAAGATCGTCGATATACCAGGAGGTGAGGTCGGAGGAACCGTTCACACGGATGTAGCGGAAGGCGATACGGGTGGTGTTGGGCAGGTTCAATCCGGCGAGGTCTGAGAAGGAACGGGTGGTCTGCGTGTAGGACTGGTCATACAAACTCTGCAGGGACACGAAAGTGGAGGTGTCGTAGGGGTCGGTCATATAGCCCAACTCGAGCACAGCATTCTGCACAGTCCAATGGTTGTTGTATGCCCAGAAGGTCACCTTCAGTGTGCTGATATCCTCTAGGAAGAGCGGCAAGGCGGTCACGATGTCGCCGAAGGCCACTTCCAGCGCGTGCGTGCCGGTATGGGAGATGACGGCTGCAGGCTCGATGTGCGGGTAGGTGTAGCCATTGCGGGAGCCGGTGGAGGCCGAAATCCAGCAGGCAAGTTCAGTATCGTCAGTGCCTTCAAAGCCCGTGCTGTAGGGTGCGACCGCCACAGAAATGGCACCGCAAGCCGTATGGAAGGAGACAGGGCCCGTCCAGGCGCTGTTGTCGCCAGGGCCGCAGACGGAACGCACATACACATCGTACTGAGTGCTCGGGGTGAGGTTCTGGATGGTGTAGGTCTGGGTCGTCAGAGAGGGCACTGTAGTACCGCTGCCCTGCACGAAGCCGTGCAAACCGTACTCCAACTCCCATTCCACAGCCGTGCCCACGGAAGTCCACGCCACATCGGCACTGTTGGTGGTCACATTCGAGAAGGAGATAGCGGTGGGGGCAGGACAGGAGACCAACGTGGTAAAGGTCACCGTCTGGGTGGCATCGGGCACACTGTCGGTCACCGAGCAGTTGGTGATGACATACACCTGATACTCGGTGGAGCTGTTCAGGCCCGTAATCGTGACAGGGTTCTGGCTGGTCACTTCCGTCTGCCAGCTGCCGCCGCCGGTCGTGGGGGCGTAATAGACTGTCCAGGAGTTGTGCGCGGGATCGTTATCCGTCCAACTCACATCGGCTGAATAGCTGGTAAGGTTGGTCACAACCACACTGGTCTTCACCGGGGAGGGACAGTTGGGGATGATTTCCACCGTAAAGTCGTCGAGATTCCAACCGGAGGAGGAACCGGTGCCAGTGAAGAGGATGGCGATTCTGCCGGAAGCGGCCTGCACGCCGTTGAAGTCGAACGGTCCCATAAAGTTACCGTTGCCACCGGAGGCAGGGCCACGTGAACCCGGATTGCCGGCATTGCCCAGCACCTCGAAGGTGGCGGGATTGGTCACATCCGTAATCACACCGACAATAGCATTGGTGCCAGAGCCGTAATGGGTAGCCCAGAAGGACATACGCAGGTCGTGGATGTCATTGGTGAATTCGGGCAGCACCAGCATATTGGTATCACCCTTGAACTCAATAGTGTTGACGCCGGAGTGGGCAGCTTCACCATAGTTTCTATAAACCATCGGGAAGACATTGCTGTTGTTGGTATAGGTGCGCGGAGTTTCCCAGCAAATCAGCGTGGAACCAGTGTAGTTCTCGAAGTTCTCAGTCCAAGGATTGCCCATAGAAATCGTCATCGCGCCGCAGGCGGTGGTGAAAGTGGCTTCCGTCCAGAAGCTGTACTCACCCGAGCCGCAATCGGAACGCATACGCACCTTGTACGTCGTATTGGGATTCAGTCCGGTAAGCATCTCCGACTGGGAATAGACAGTACCAAGGCTCACCCAGTTGGTGTCGGAGAGAGGTCTGTATTCGAGTTTCCAAGCCGATTCGGTATAACCGGCCACCCAGTTCACCGTTGCACCGTCGTTGGTGATGGCGGAAATGGCAATGGAAGGAGCCACACAAGGTGAGAGCGTATCGCACGGGGAAACGAAGATGACATTGTTACGAGATGAGGTACTCGAGCCACCGGAAGGGGTAGAGGCAATGCTATAGGCGCTGCCATCCTGATAAATATAGCGGGAGGCCGTGAACGGAGCGGTGTGTGTACGCCACGTGTTGCCATTGACAAAGCTGCCGGTCGTGTCCACCACAATCAACAGCAGATTGTCGGAACCGTTATATAGGAACGGGGTGGAGAACTGGAAGGTGTTCAAACCGGTATTGAGCGCCGGAGTGCCGCTATACACCAGCTGGGCGCTGGAGGCGTCTATCCAGCTCGAACCGCTGGTGGCCGAGGTATGCATCATATAAATCAGCAAGGCACGGTCAGTGGTATGGGCGGACATGTCCAGAGTCAGCGCCTCGATGCTTCTGGGCGTGCCCAATTCAGAAGCGAGGAACAGCTGCTGGGTATAAGAATATTTGTAATAGCTATAGGATGGCAGGTAGTAGCTGGTGGAGGTGCCGTTACCTACAACCATATCGCCGCCCACCAGACATTCGGTGCGGAAGGTTGCCACCGTCCAATCGCTGTTTTCGGAGTTGTCGCAGTTCGTCATCACGCGGACATCATATTGGGTAGTCTGGTCCAGGCCGCCCAGGAGGTAGGAGGTGCCGGTGACGTTGCCCACCGACATCCAGTTGTTCATACCAGCCTCGGAGTATTCCAGCGTATAGCTGTCGGCCGTGCCGAAATGGCCCGCGCCCCAGGTAATCATAGCGGAAGAGCCGGTGACGTCGGAAACGGTCAGATTAGACACAGGGGAGCACAAAGGCATATAGTCGATGACCACGTCATCCACATAATAGCCGCTGCTGGTGGCGTTGGAGACGCGGAAGGCGATGTATTTGCCCGTACCCTGATAGTTGGCGAAGCCCACGAATTGCTCTGCGTAAGCATAGTTGGCCATCGCTGACAGGTCAATGGTGTCAACGGGAACGAATGTAGTGCCATCAGAGGGGTTGGTCATCACACCCACCTCCAGCAAACCGGCAGTGCCGCTCTTGCAAGCCCAGAAGTTCACCATCAACTGGCTGAGGTCAAGGGTCTGGTCCAACTCGGGGGCAATGGCAATGTTGTAGCAGCTGGGAGTCCAGTGGAAATCCAAATAGTGCGAACCGCTGTGGGAATAGGTGGTACTGTTCGGGATATAGACATTGTGGCTATGGTCGGAGGCGAAACGGTTCCAGCAGATGATATAGTCGCGCTGGTTCGACTGGTTGTCCACACCCGTGTCGTAGATGCCCGTCTCAAAATCCTCGGAATAGGGCAAATTCACAATCGCGCCGCAGGATGTGCGGAAGTTGGTGCTGATGGAGGTGCTGTAGAAGTTGCCGCCACAGTCGGAAAGCACATAGATGTCGTATTCCGTGTTCGGGGTCAGGCCGGAGATAGTGAGCGTGGTGTCCGTAACGGTTTGGGTGGTGCCGTTGCCGGGAACGAAACCGGCAGGGCCGTATTCCACCACCCAGGAGGTGGCGTAAGCGGGCTCGGTCCAGTGCACCGTCACCGTCTCAGAGGAGACATTGTCCACGACAAAATCAACGGGATGCTGACATACGGGAATGTAATCCAGCACCAGGTCATCCACACGGATGGCATTGTTGCTGGTGCCATTGGTCACCCGGAAAGCGATGTATTGGCCGCTGCCCGTGTAGTTTTCCAGAGAACGCTCAATCAAAGCCCAATCGCCCGTAGGGATGGTGTCCACCACTTCGAAAGTGGTGAGGTCGTTCTTGTCAGTCATCACACCCAGTTCGAAGATGGCGGTGGAAGAGGCTTCGGTCTTGCGCACCCAGAAGGAGATTTGCAGTTGGTTCAAGCTGAAGGACGGATCCACCTGCGGCATAATGGCCAACGAGGTAACACCAGGTCCGTCATAGAAGCGGAGCGCGTTGGGGGTGGAGTGCGCTGCCGAGGTGTTGTACACATAAACCGGCTTGGAAGGATCGGAAGTGTAGCGGTCCCAGCAATAGAGGTACGCATCCGTTCCGGAACCGTATGTGTCGGTATCGAAATTCTGTGAGTAGGGAATTTGGGTGATATTCTCGCATTCCGTGCGGAATGTGAAGACTTGAGACCACTCACTGTAGTCGTTGGTGCCGCAGACCGCACGCACCCGCACTTGGTATTGGGTGTTAGCGTTCAGGCCAGCAAGCAGATGGGAGGTGCCGGAGGAGGCACTCATCGTGGTCCACACGCTGTCGGCAAGTTCCTTGTACTCCACCTCGCAGCCCTGTGCATTGTTGGGGTTCACCCAATGAATCTCGGCAGAGTAGGCATCCGAATAGCCCAACGACAAAGTGTTCGGAGTGATACAGGAGACGTTGTCGCAAGCTGTCAGACGGATGTTGTTCACCTGAGTGTGCAGCGTGCCCGTGGTAGGCATATTGGTGATGCTCCAATGGGTGTTTGCATCATTGTCGTACACGCACTGCGAACGGTTTACATTGGTATTCTGCGTGTAGAACTTCGCATTGGAGTTGTTGTAGCTGCTGCCCGTTATATCGTTCACAATCAGCAACAGGTTGTCATAACCATTATAATAGAAATTGGTATCGAAAGCGATATCGACCCAGCGGTCTTGACCATTGTAGTTGAACGACACCGGACCTGAATAGACGTGTACATAGCTATCGAGAGGTGTAGCCCACACATTCTGCGTGAACACGGAGTCGGCGGTGTGCGCCATATAGATATCCAGTGTACGGGTAATGACCGTGGAGATGTTGTATTGGAAGGACATTCCGCTGAAATTGGCGGAAGTGTTGTTGAAATCACTGGGCAGATAAATCTGCTCCGTGAATGAGTTGAGGTAATGGTTCGACATCGGGAAGTGGTTGCCTTCAGTCGAGTATGTGGAGGAGGGATAGCTGTTGTTGGACACCTCTATCGGGGCGATACACGGGGTGTTGAAGTTGACAGACACCGCAGTGCCGAGGTCGCCGCCACCGCAATCGGGCTGCACCGAGACGGTGTAGGAGGTTTGCTCGTCCAGCCCCATCAGGACGTAAGAGGTCTCGGTGGTGGAGAAGGTGCTCGTGGCCTGCGTGCCGTTATCGGTCAGCAGAATGTTATAGGCGGTGGCCGTTCCCATCACGTTGGGATCCCAGCTCAGCGAGGCATTCGTGCCGTAGATATCACTGACCTGAAGGTTTATCACCGGGGAGCAGGTGGGTGCCACGTCCACTACAACATCATCGAGATAGCAGCTGCCGGAAGAGGAACCCGACCAGCGGAAGGCGATGTGCTTGCCCGTGCCGTTATAGTTGCCCAGATAAACCACGTGAGGTTGCATCACACCCGTGGCCGTGTTGGCGACTGTGGCCACGGTCGTGAAAGTGGACATATCCGCAGGATCCGTCATCACGCCGATTTGCAGCTGGTTGTTCAGGGTGCCGAACTGGGCGTTGAAGCTCACCTGCAACTCGTTCACCTGATACGGAAGGGCATCCTTTACGGCAGGCAACGCCGCCGCGGTGTAGGTGCTGGATGATGTGTAGAAATAGAGACGGCTGGAGGAGATGGAGGGATAGGAACTGCTGTAGGTGGAGTTCTTATACCAGCACTCGGAGAAGCCGTTGCTGAAGTCTTCCGCGAAGGGCAACGAGAAGATACCGCAGCTGTCGGCGTAGGTCACCACAATGCTATGGGTCTGATTCAGCGCGATGAACGTGTAGGAGGGGACAACCCCATACGAGGCGCCGTCAATCTCCACATCGGTGACGTGGTAACGGGCGGAGTTGCTGAAAGTATAGGTCAGGTCATTGCCTGCCGTGGCTGCATAGACACCGTTGGTACCCCAGGGGGAGACAAGACTCGACAGGGAAATCGGAGACCCGTCGGTCAGTTTTTGGGTGACGGTGACATTATAGAGGTTGTCGAAATAGACGCGCACATCGGCCAGGGTTCCTTGGGGATCGATGGTGTAAGTGACGACAGAACCGTCGCTGGGGTCATCTTCGCGCAGCACCACGCCATCCTGCTCGATGCGGGCGATATGCCAGTTCGCGTCGGGGGTGATGGTAAGCGTCACGGTCTGCGTGCTGCCGCACGGGACAGTGGAGGAGCCCGGTGTCACGGTGCCGTGCACCTGGCCATCGGAGGAGGGCATCGCCGTGGCGGTAATCACCGCCTGCGGGAAGACCGTGACAGTGGAGGTCTGCACCTGCGTGCTGCCGTTGGCGCTGGTGCCCGTCATCGTATAGGTAGTCGTGGTGGTGGGCGACACCGTGATGCTCTCGGTGGTGGCACCCGTGCTCCACAGGTAGGAGCTGTAGCCAAAAGCGGTCAGCGTGACAGACTCGCCCAAGCAGATGTCGGCAGCAACAGGGTCCACACCGGCCATAAACGACATTATGGGATAGCCGTCGTTGACGCCATTGTCCATTTTGAAGGCGCTGCCCAAGAGGGTAATCATATTGGAAGAGCGCATCTCGGTTTGCGTGACTGCAATACCGTCGGAGGAGGCAGAGCTTTGGGTAATGGAGCTCAGCACGTTGGTGTAGGAGTAGCAATTGGTGAAATTACCACTGTGGGCGGCCATACCGCCATAGTTGGTGCCGTAAGAGTAGAGTGTGCCTGCAAAATAGCAGTTGGTGAAATTGCCATGATCTGCATTGCCGGACATACCGGCAGGATAGTATCCGCGGATATAGCCCGTGGAACCCAAGTCCTGGAAATAGATGGAGCCGTTGCTCGGATAGGTGGCACCGCAGATGGCACCTATGTTGTTGCTGCCGGAGGAGTTGACACCCTCAATGCGGACGTTGATCACCAGACAGCTTCGGATATAGACATTGCCGCTGCCGCGTACAAACCCCGTGATGCAGCCCATCATACCGCGGGACTTCAAGACTGGGTTGATCAGCACCAGCGAATCGATGGTACAGGGAGACTCCAGCGCGCAGAAAAGGCCGGCGTGGAAGGTGTTCCCCTTGTCGCAGTAAAGGTTGTAGATGGTGTGGCCGTGGCCGTTGAAGTTGCCCTTGAAGGGGTTACCAGTGCTCGGGGATTCTCCCGTCGGGGAGCCACCGCCGATGGGGACCCAGTTGTTGGTGGAGTCGCCCGTGCTGTTGAGCCAGATGTCGGCCGTCAAGTTCAGCGTCACGCCGTTGAAATTGGTCGTGCCGTTGTTCACCAATTGGGCCACACCCGCCAATTGCTCCGGTGTGGAAATGTCAAAAGCTGTCTGGGATGCATCGTACCAGGAGACATCGGACGTGCCGTTCCAAATCGTTTGCGCTTGCAATGATGTTCCAAAGCCCATCAAAAGGGCAAATACGACCAATGCAAGAATGTAAAATCTTTTCATAAGCATATTTTTATTGTTTAATGAGTAATTGCTGGTATTTAGCATAACGCAAAATATTTATAAACAACTGCAATTTTTCAGTTATAAATATTTTACAAAGGGCCACAAAGAAACAATTTTTTCCACATTGCCTCGTTATCCTGAGTATTGCAAAAATGTTCCAATACAACGATTATGGTCAAGGAAATAAAAGAAATCACGCTAAAAAGTATGGGTCAGATGGCCGGAAACGATCACGGGGAATATCTGGACAATCAGTTCCTGATGGTGATGAGTGCCATCCAGTTCGGCAAGAATTTTATGCGGGACGGCCAGCCTTACAGGGTGGAGGACGGGAGAGTGATACGGGTGGCCTCGGGCCACGCCAATATCTTCATCAATATGAAGCCTTATCCCGTTTCAAAAGGGACGATGCTGGTGTTCCCGGCGGGTACTATAATGGAAATCGAGGAGAAGGATGAGGAGTTCGACTTTCAGATTTTCTCGTTTCGAGACCTGCCCGATGAAGTCACGTTCAAGGAGTGCACCGTTTTTCATCTGTCGGATGATGACTGGAGTCTTATGGACGAATATTACCAACTGTTACGGCATACAGTCAAGCGCCTGCCGCTCTCAATGAAATCGATTCGGGCCCTGCAGACCGCACTGATGTCCGAGCTTCGAAGCATCCTCAAAAAAGAAGATGTAGAGGAGTCCCAGCAGGCCCTTGGGCGGAAGGAGGCTGTCTTCCACCAGTTCGCGGCGTTGGTCAACCAGTATGCGGACAAGGAGCACAACATCGTGTTTTACGCCGACCAGCTGTGCCTGACGCCCAATCATCTAGGCGCCACCATCCGCGAAGTCAGCGGGATGACTGTGCTGGACTGGATTCACCGCCGCATCATCCAGCAAGCTAAACTGCTCTTGATGTACAGTGATTTGCCCGTCGGGGAAGTCGCCGAACAGTTGAACTTCTCCACCCCCTCCTCTTTCTGCAAGTTTTTCAAAAAGAAGACCGGTATTACGCCCCTGCAATACCGCGACGAGCGTAAAATGCGATAAAGTTGTTGGCTATGGGCTAACTGCCAACCGACTTATCAAAAGTTATCAATACCATCCGTTTTATAAGTTTGATTTTTGTACTTTTGGCGCCCTATCGCAAGAAACAAAAAAAATACGGAATTATCCCTTTAAGTCTTGCAAAAAATGGTATGATAATCTGCGTTAATCTGCGTGGTCTGCGGGACAATTATATGCCCGCCGAACTCGCAGAAATACGCAGACAGGATATTAACAAGATTCAAGGGGATAATTCTGAAAAAATATGAAACGGAGATTGTGCGTTTATGATAAAAATTGTACAAGAGAGCATAAAATAACAATCAGTTAAGGGCCCAGCTAATTGTGGCCCTTTTTTTGTATATTTGCAAACTTTTTCCAATAACATTGGAAAGTGCTGAGTTAAAGAATAATTATTGATTGCAAGAATATGAATAAAAGCAAGTTAGGACTTGATTTCGCACAAGTTGACACTGCGAAGCAACTGGCAAAGAACATAGCTGACCAAGTGCAGCAGTTCGTGGATGGCTATACAACGGTTACTGTGGAACGCACCCTCTGCCGTCTTATTGGTATTGACGGGATAGATGAAAACGGCGTGCCTCTCCCTAACGTTGTGGTGGACTCCCTCTTGGAGAAGGGTGTTCTCAGTCAAGGCATGCTCTATTTTATGGGCAATGCCATCATTGAGACAAAGAAGACACCCCAGCAGATTGCCGAAGACGTGATGAACGGCAAGTTGGATCTTACTACACTGCCCCTGCATGGCATCGACGAGATCAAACAGGCCGTGCAGCCGTATATCGATGCCTGTCTGACGCGCATCAAGGGCAACGTGGCCAAGCGTAACGAGTACCTCAACACCATCGGTGAGGGCCCGAAACCCTACCTTTATATTATTGTGGCCACCGGTAACATCTATGAGGATGTAGTCCAAGCACAAGCCGGCGCGCGCCAGGGTGCTGATATCATCGCCGTGATTCGCACCACGGGCCAGAGTCTGCTCGACTATGTGCCTTACGGTGCCACTACCGAGGGTTTCGGCGGTACGTTTGCCACGCAGGAGAACTTCCGCATCATGCGCAAGGCCCTTGATGAAGTGGGGGAGGAGGTTGGACGCTACATCCGCCTCTGCAACTACTGCTCAGGTCTGTGCATGCCGGAAATTGCTGCTATGGGCGCACTCGAACGCCTGGACGTGATGTTGAACGACGCTCTCTATGGCATTCTGTTCCGCGACATCAACCCGCAGCGTACCCTCATTGACCAATATTTCTCCCGCATCATCAACGGCTATGCCGGCGTCATCATCAACACGGGCGAGGACAACTACCTCACCACAGCCGACGCTGTGGAGGCCGCCCACACCGTGCTCGCNNGACCTCATCAACGAGCAGCTGGCTCTCCTGGCCGGTCTGCCCGAGGAACAGATGGGTCTCGGCCATGCCTTCGAGATGGATCCGATGCTCGAAAACGGTTTCCTCCTCGAACTGGCTCAGGCACAGATGACGCGCGAGATCTTCCCGAAGGCCACGCTGAAGTATATGCCGCCCACCAAGTTTATGACCGGCAACATCTTCCGCGGCCACATCCAGGATGCCCTCTTCAATATGATCGGCATCTGGACACATCAGGGCATCCAGTTGTTGGGTATGCCTACCGAGGCCATCCACACGCCCTTTATGAGCGACCGCTATCTTTCCATCGAGAATGCCCGCTATATCTTCAACGATATGCGCAGCATTGGCGAGGAGATGGAGTTCCGCGAGGGCGGAATTTGCCGCACACGCGCCAAGGAGGTCCTCGACAAGACCATCGATTTGCTGAAGCAGATTGTGGAAGAAGGACTGTTCACCGCATTGGAGAAAGGAACCTTCGGCGACGTTAAGCGTCCGATGACCGGTGGCAAGGGTCTCGCGGGTGTGGTCACCAAAGGCGATAACTACTTCAATCCTTTCATCAAGATGATGAAGGAGAGACAATAAAAAACTATCATTCAACAAATCAACTATTTCAACTATGAGAAAAGTCATCTTGTTGTTCACCCTGCTGGCTGTGATGGTTTTGGGTGGATATTCCCAAACCGAAAAGCCCCAGGCAGGCAAGAATGAATCCATCGTCTATTTCAGCAGCGATATCACCCCCGAGAACATCGTCAAACTCTATGAGGCGATGGGTGTGGATATGAACGCCTACAAGAAAGTGGGATTGAAAATCCATTTCGGCGAGGACGGAAATAAAAACTTCCTCAACCCCGAGCTGGTCCGCCCGCTGGTGGAGAAGACCAACGCCACGTTGGTGGAGACCAACGTCCTCTACGTCGGCAAACGCCGCTACACCCAGTCGCACATTGCCGTGGCCAAGGAACACGGCTTCACTTTCGCGCCCATCGACATTCTGGACGATGAGGGCGAGACGGTCTATCCTGTGCAGAAAAACTTCAAGTTCTGCAAGAACGTGCGCACGGGCAGCCATTTCGAGAACTACGACTTTTACATCATCTATTCCCACTTCAAGGGTCATGGTTCGGCCGGCTTCGGCGGTGCCATCAAGAATGTGGGTATGGGTATGGCCTCCCCGGGCGGCAAGATGGCCATCCATGCCAATAACTACCCCAAGGTGAACACCCCGGACAAGTGCTTCCAATGCCACCGCTGTGCCGACCAGTGTCCCGCTAATGCCATCACCATCACCAGTCAGGGACCGGTCATCGACACGACCAAGTGCATCGGCTGCGCCAAGTGCATTGCCGAATGTCCCATCAAGCTCTTCTCCCCGGACAACACCGGCTACGATGAGGTCCGCTTCCTCGACAAACTTGTGGAATATACCAAAGTGCTTGCCGACCAGCGCCCGATGGCCTTCATCAACGTGATGGCCAACATCTCCCGCAGCTGCGACTGCTCGGCGAAGGCTCCAGCCCCCTTCATCCACGACATCGGGGCCGTGGCTTCCACGGATATTGTGGCCATCGACCAGGCCTGTCAGGACCTCGTCTCTGCCGCATACGGCAAGGACGAGTGTTTCAAGGATGTCAACAATGTCAGCGGCATAGAACAGCTTAAGTATGCTGAGAAGTTGGGAATGGGACACACGAAATATCTCCTTGTCGATGTGGCAACTGGCAAACGCATCACCTTGGAGGCGGCGGTGGAACAGGCCAGGGCCAAACACGCTAAAAAGTAAAAACAGAAAATAATGAACGAATCTATAGACAATTTGCCTGCAGGCACCCGCGTCCGCCACGAGAAATACGGCGAAGGCATCATCAGCCAGAACAACGCCCTGACCTACAAGATCATTTTTGTGCGCGGCGGTGAAATCGAGTTCTCCAAGATGAGCGTGCAACTCGACGTGCTTGACACTGTGGAGGCTGACGATAACCAGCCGAAACTCAACCTCAAGGAGTTTGAACGGGTGCTGACGCACATTCTCAACAAATACAACGGCATCGAGCACAAGGCGGAACTTGGCAAGAAATGGCAGGGCGGCACAATGACGCTCCAGCCTGCCAATGTGGAACTCAAGCCCAAGGAGATGCCGATCGAGACCTTCTTCCATAAAATCGTGATGATGCGCGACAGACTTCGTGTGCTGGAACAGAACATCAACAGCAGCAACTCCCTCTCCGATGAGGAGAAGGTGAACCTGCAACAATATATTTCCCGTATCTATGGAAGCATGACTTCCTTCAATATTCTCTTCGAGGATAAGGAGGATTACTTCGTTGGGGCAAAAAGCTGATACTGAGAAATTAAGAAACTAAGAAATTAAAAGGCCAATAGCTAAAAGCCAACAACCAACAGCCAATAGCCAATAATCAACAAATCAATAAATCAACAAGAAAATGAGTGGCGGATTATATTCAATGGATCAAAAAGATTTTGATCAGACCCTGGACCTGACGCGTGTGAAGCCGTATGGCGACACGATGAACGACGGTAAAACCCAGTTGAGTTTCACTTTGCCGGTCCCTTGTGGCGATGAAGCAGTGGAAGCAGCCAAACAGCTGCTGAAAAAGATGGGCTTTGATAACCCACAGGTGGTTTACTACAAAGAGTTGACCAATGGATTTACATTCGTAAACTGCTATGGTTCTTGCACACACACGGTGGACTATTCCACCATCCATGTGCCCAAGGTGGAATCTACGGTTTGGTCGATGCAGGAAACAGACCAGTTCATCCGTGAACATATCGGGCGCAAGATTGTTGTAGTGGGCGCGAGTACAGGCACGGACGCACACACTGTCGGTATCGACGCCATCATGAATATGAAAGGCTATGCAGGCCACTATGGCATTGAACGTTACGACATGTTTGACGCTCTCAATATGGGTAGCCAGATCCCCAATGAGGAGTTTATCGCCAAAGCGGTGGAGATGCACGCCGATGCACTGTTGGTGTCCCAAACTGTGACTCAAAAGGATGTACATATCAAGAATATGACCGAGATGATCGAGATGCTGGAGGCCGAAGGTCTTCGTGACAAGCTCATCGTGGTGTGCGGTGGCCCCCGTATCACCCATGAATTGGCCAAGGAACTCGGTTTTGATGCCGGCTTTGGCATGAACACATACGCCGACGATGTGGCTTCCTATATTGCCCAGGAAATGGATAGAAGAATGCATGCGTAGGCTAACGCATGCGTTTGCCATATCCGAAGCCTGATCCCACACTTGAAAGGAGAAGACCGCACAAGCGATGCTTCTCCTTTCTGCTATTTATAATGTTCTCTCTGCAATCATAGACAAGAGCCTTTGATGCCTCTCAGATGTGAGCGATTAATGCTTGTATATCTTTACTACGTGCGGTTTGCCATGGACTGGTATAATGCGCACAAAGTACAATCCCGCTGGCATGTCGTCTGTGCGTGCTTTCCCTTGCGCATCGGTGTCAGTGACACTCAGCAGTCTGCCGGAACTATCATATAATTCCACTCTTTGGCCCGCAAGGTCGTCGGCCAGATCCGTGGCTGGATTTGTGCGTGTCTGGCGGGGGCTGGTTTTGTCCCATTCTGTGAAGGTGACAGGAGAGAAAAGACCCGCTCCGTTTTCTGCTTTCACTCCTACCCGGGCGGCGCATGGATGTGCCGTTTCCAAGGTGATGAGTAAAGAATTCTGCAAGCCTGCAGATTCCCAGTTCGTCCGGGAAGGATTCCCTTGTAGGTTGAGTATGTAATGATAGTCATTGATGCCCGAATGCTCATCTTCAGAAGGGGGCCATGTCACACTTATAGTTGCCGGCCAGAATAATCGGTCAAGATTGAGTTGTATTTTGGGATGTACGGGAATTGGCGGGGTATAGTCGACCCGGATGCTTTTCTCCACCAGCGGGGAGAACATTCCGGCACTGTCGAGTACAATGGACTTGACTTTGGTTGTGGGAGAGCCGTGGACTGCCTGAGTCCGGAGGTGCCGGGTGGCGTGTGCTCCGACGGTCAAGGTCACCTCGTTGCCTCTTGCCACATAGGAGCGTACATTGTCAATGGACACAGAAGCATGGTTGGTGGAAAAGCCGACTTGGACGTTCGTGCCGGATGTCGTGACAGATCCGGTCGCTTCGAGCAGATGTGTGCCGTGCCGATATACCTGAATATTACCGTGATTCCGGTCCCAGACTACGCGATACAGGTAGGATTGTCCATGTGTGAAATACACCTGGCTGTTTCGGGCTATGAGCGTGGCAAGCCCGTGATGAACCTCAAACAGGGTAATCTCATGTCTGGCTTTATCCCACAGAATCTTATGCCCGCAGGATGTCGTGGTGTTCGCAGAAAGGCCATTTGTGCCGAAATAGAACCAACAACTGTCGCCTGACAAGATGGAAAGGTAAAAATCGAACAAAACGGCGTCGTTGACCTGAGCTAATGAGGCCGCAATGTTGGTCTGGGACAAAGCAATGGAGGGCTGTCGCAAGGCATGTTCAACCAATAGCCAGCTGCCGTCGTGGCTCCATACTGTGGTGTCCAAGGAAACGTCAAAGTTGTCACAAAGAAATCCCCTGCTGGTGTTGCCAGTCCATTGTGCATCGTTTTGTTCGATAATTTGATAGAAACGGTGCTGAAGAGCCAGATTGTCGGTGTCTCGGAAAGAGAGTGTGAAATCATGGGTCACCCAATCGTCCTCGTTGTGAAGGATCTCCGTCTGAGGCGGCTCGTTGTCGGCCAAGGCAGGCGATGGCTTGTAGGCATGCCAGTTGGCTATCCAACCAGGTCTTGTGTCAGAACAATCCGATCGGAATTCCACCAACAGGTCTCCCCCTTGTGCTACTACGCGTCCGGGTGATTGCGTGTTCCATCTTCCGAGCAGTGTGCCGAAAGGTGAGTCTCCCTCGTATATCCATAGGAAGTCGTAGTCCGGTTCTAACTCGAAAGATGTGAAATTCAGGGCGATGCTGTCGGCATCGGGCACATGGATGAGCGTCAGTTGCCGTTGGTCGTTTCCATAGTCGTTGGCGATGCCGCCCAGGTCGGTGAACAATCCATCGTCATCAGTCCGGATGTCGGTGATCGTGGCAGGATTCAGGAGTTTATAGTAATAATTCCAGTCCCAATACGGCCCTGGGTCGGTATGGGATTGGCTCGGAAAATGCTGGTGGCCACGGATCTGGGTGCATGCCGTCGCACCTCCCAGGTTGTGCAAACCGGCATTCAAGACGGAGCCATCGTCCAGAGTGTCCCTGTAGAATGTGCGAAACGTGCGGATGTTTGTGCGGCGGGTGCAAATGTTTCTCACCAAATTCGCTGATGAAAGGTACATGGCTGAAGTGAAAAAGCTGTGAATGTTGCCGTAGGCTTCGTGCTCAATGCCGATGGTATAGCCGTTGGCGACCCCTACATGCCAGGCCTTGTCACTTTCGGCGACCATCTGGGTTACTTGTCCGTCAATGGAACGGATCACGTAGTGTGCAGAAGCTTGGGCATTGCAGTTCTGGAACCAGGCGATGCTGCCTGCGTATGTGCCTTGGGTGTAGTGTATGGTGATATTAGAAATGGTTTGCGTACGTCCTTGGGTGTAGTTGCAGGTCGCGGCAGGGCAATGGATTGCCAAAGGATAGTCTGTGACTGCTGTTGTGTACGAATGCTTGGACTGAGGCGTTATGGATACGGTGTCGTGCCGGAGAATCAAGAGGTTTTTCCCGAATATTTTTTCAAAATTGATGTTGCGCTTTGGAAAACCATCAATCACGGTTGCGCCATTGTTCAGGAAAAGACAGATCGCGTACAGGGAACTCATCATCGGAAACAGCTCCATGTGTGTTTCGAGGTCGATGTTGGGCAGTCCCGTTTCCCAGATCTCGCGTGGCGTCTTGTCATGCAGTGGAAGTTCCGACAGCTCCAAGAGGATGGGTAGAATGTCCATCATCTCGTCTCCGGATGGTCTATAGCTTGCCTGTAGTCGACTGAATGCCGCGGCGTACGCCAGAATTGCGATATGACAATCGTTGCTGATGTCGTTGGCAGAATGGCCGGAAAGTTGCGACACTAATTTTAGATTCTCGCGGAACACACCCTTCCCGTACAGCGTGAGTCCCATGACACTGTATAGCGGCGGTAGAGCATTTTTGTCCAATTCCAGCGTGTCAGATGGAACAAAAGGATGGAATCGGGTGTAGGTGAAAGAAACAGCTTCCAATACACCACGTGGAATGTTGGGGTATTGCCGGTATGCCTCGTCGAAATGTTTTTTGATGCTGTCGTAGTCCTGTCTGATTTGCTCGTTTGCAAGAGCATCCATGCTTGTTATTGCCGGGAGATAGTTGTTCGACGTCTCTTGCGCGCGCGGCGCCGCCACCATCGCCAAGGTGAGGACGATGAGAAGTGACAATTTGCTTTTTATGTTTTGTTTCATTGCCGTTTGATTTGTTGATTTTGACGGCAAAAATAAAACATGAAAAAATATTTGTCAATACTTGATTTAAGATTTAAGTATTTTTAAGAAATTACAATTTTGCAATGGTTGTTTATTTATATCTTAATCAAATACTTATCAATTCCATTAACGAATATATGTTAAATTTTAAATTAACAAATATTTGTTAATTTTTGATAAGATTGTCATTTTCTTTGGCGTTCAAGTTTTCCATGAAACTGTTTTCGAGGAAGGAAAATCGTCGGAGGGTGAAGCGAGAGAACATCAGGAACAATACGATGGCGATGGTTATGAGCACCAGCAGCCATTTGGTGTATTTGAAGAACTTGATGAGGACGGAGGCGACGAAGAAGGCGGCGATGGCCATGCGGAGAAGTGTCCAGACTGTGATGACGATGACGTTGCCTTTGCTTTTCCTTGCCATGTCGGAATAGAGTTGTCGTGTTTTCTGGTTGTTGTGCGTGATGCCGAAAAGGAAGGGGGATAGGATGATAAGAGATGTCAGGGCGCAAATTGTGTTGTAGAGCCATTTGGGCAGCAAGTGTACAAATTCCAGTCCGTTGATGAAAGGCAGCACGTGGTCGAAGAGAATGACCAGAACGGCGAAACTCAACACGGAGAATATGATGACACGGGTGAGCGAGTAGGTGATGATGCTTCCCCAGTTCTTGTTGCCGCGATGCTTGCCGAGCAGGCTGTATTCGTCCATGCGAGATTTCAGTCTGGGCGAGATTTTCCGGTCGAGGAAGCTGTACACGGGAGTGGCCATCTTGATCCAATAGGGGGTTGTGAAGGTGGTGATGACAGAGGCTGCGATGACAACAGGGTAGATATGCTTGGGCATGACGCCCAAGGTTACACCGACAGAGGCGATGATGAAGGCGAATTCGCCCACTTGGGAGAGTGTGAATCCTGTCTTGATGGACTCTTCGAGGGTCGCGCCTGCAATCAGCGCGGATAGTGACTGCACGATGGCTTTTACCACCAAGGTGATGATGACCAAAGAGAGGACCAGTTTCCAATATTCGGCCAGGATTGCGGGGTCGACCATCATGCCGACGGAAACAAAGAAAATAGCGCCGAAGAGGTCTTTGATGCTCTTGGTGAGTTCTATGATGCGCTCGCTTTCGATGGTTTCGGACAGGATGGAGCCGATGACGAAGGCGCCGAGTGCGGATGAGAATCCGACGTTGTTGGCAAGAATCACCATGCCAAAACAAAGACCGATGGATATGATGAGCAGCGTTTCGTCGTTGATGTATTTTTTTGCCTTGCGGAAAAAGGTGGGTATCACGTAAATGCCTACCACGAACCACAGCACGAGGAAAAAGACGAGCTTGACGATGCTCAAGGCCATCTCCTTGCCGGCGAACTGCTTGCTGGCGGAGGCCGTGGAAAGGAGCACCATCATGACAACTGCGACAATGTCTTGGATGATAAGCACCACCATGGTCAGGTCTACGAAGGGCTCGTTTTTGATTTTCATGTCATCGAAAGCCTTGATGATGATGGTGGTGGAAGACATGGCGAGCATGCCGCCGAGGAAGACGCTTTCCATGGTTTCCCAACCCATGAGGAAGCCTAAGATCATGCCTACGCCCATCATGGCAATGATGCCCAGCAAGGCGGTCACGAAGGCTTTGCTGCCCACGGAGGTCAGCTTTTTGAAACTGAACTCGAGTCCTAATCCAAACAAAAGGAAGATGATGCCGATTTCAGACCAGACCTCGATGTCGGCGATGTCTTTTACGGTGGGGAAGATGTTGAGATGCGGTCCGACGAGGATGCCGGCCACGATGTAGCCAAGCACCAAGGGCTGCTTCAGCAATTTGAAGATGATGGTCACCACGCCTGCGGAAATCAGGATCAGGGCAAGGTCGGAAACAAGGTTCAGGTTTTCGGACATATTATATTATTGTTAGGCTTATGAGTGCGTCGGGTATTTGTTCTCTTAATAGGTGAGTGTTATTTTCCCGATACATTTCCCTTTGTTGGTCATTTGGTAGATGTGGGTGCCGTTGACAATGCGGGGCTCTTTCATCTCGAAATGGGAATGGCCGCCGATGATGATGTCGATGCCGGGGACTTTTTGGGCCACGACGAGGTCGTTTGTGGTACCCTCGCCGATGCCGAGATGGGAGAGGCAGACGATGAGCTGGCAGCCTTGCGCTTTCAGCTCGGCGACGGATTTCCGGGCGCATTCCACGGGATCGAGGTAATGCATTTCGGCTGACACAGACGGTGCCACGAGGGGCTTAAGGTCGGCCAACAATCCGAAAACTCCGATTTTGAGGTCGCCGCGTTGGATGATGACGTGGGGCTTTACGGCTTTGCGGAGTTTCTTGTTCAGGAACTCGTAGTTGGCGCATACGATCGGAAATTTTGCCTTGCGGAGCAGTTTGCCCAAGGTGGTGCACCCGTTGTCAAACTCGTGGTTGCCAAGCGTTGCGGCATCGTAGCCCATGGCATTCATGAGTTTGACTTCAACTTGTCCTTTGAAGAAATTGAAGTAGGGTGTTCCCTGACAGAAGTCGCCGGCATCGAAGAGCAGCATGTCGGGGTGTTGCCCGCGGGTCTCGCGGATGACGGCTTCGCGGCGCAGAAAACCGCCCACGTTGGTGTCGGCCTTGTAGGTGAAGGGTTCGATTTGACTGTGGGTGTCGTTGGTGTGCAGAATCACCAGCTCGCGATTCTGGGCTGAAATCGTGAGGGTTAGGCTCAGCAACGTGATGAAGAGGAAAATTATTCGTTTCATGTTCAGGAATAAGTCTGCAAAAATAGTGAAAAAAACGACAGGATTTGCGGCGTTTCGGGTGGAGATGCCAATAAAAAAGCGGGGTGAGCACCCCGCTTTTCTCGTCAAAGATATTATTATTACTATATGTCACAGACTTATGCGTACAATTCCGTGAAGATGTCGCGTAATGCTTTGCATTCGCGGAGTTCTTGCAGGGTAATTTCAGCATGGCCTTTCGTATAGCCGTTACCAATAATCATGGTCACATCGCTGCCTACACCTTCGGCGCCGAGGGCGGCCTTGGTGAAGGAGGTGGCCATGGAGAAGAAATAGACGATGCCGTCATCCTTCGTGCAGAGCACGGAGGTCATCTCCGTATCGGGGATGTTGACGTTGTTGATGGTGACGTCGGCCATGTGGCCGTTGGTGAGTTCGGAGATTTTCTCGAGCATGGCGACGGGGTCGGAGGCGTTGCCGGCGAACACGACATCGCAGAAGCCGAGTTTCTGGAGACGTTCGGTGGACTTCTGGCTGTGGGTCATACCGATGACCTTGCCGGTCACGCCGACGCGCTTTTTGGCCTCGTAGCAGCAGAGCATGCCGGACTTGCCGCCGGCGCCGATGATGAGAACCGTGTCGCCCGGTTTGCAGAGCTTGGCGGTCTGTGCGGGAGCGCCTGCCACGTCGAGTGCGGAGAGGGCGAGCTTCTCAGGAAGGTCGGACGGGATCTTGGCGTAAATGCCGCTCTCGAAGAGGATGGCCTTGCCTTTGATGTCAACTTGGTCGACATCCTCGCGGATTTCGAGGATCTCGTCGATGCGCAGCGGAGTGAGGGAAAGGGAAACCAATGTGGCAATCTTGTCGCCCTCTTTGAGGTCGATCTTGCCCTTGAGAGCGTCGCCAATCTTCTCCACGCGGCCGAGGAGCATGCCTCCGGAGCCGGTGCGGCGGTTGCGGTGCTTGCCCTGGAGTTCCACGTTCAGCAGCATCTCCTTCTTCACCTCTTCCATCACAGCATCTCTGCTGGCACCTTCGCCAGCCTGCTGAATGGCATAGTTGTGAATATCTGTGAAGGATGCGGAGTCAATATTCAAGGTCTGGACATCGATGAGAATCTCGTTGTCGTAAATCTCATCCATGTTGTTGTCAATCTTATTGGCGGGTTGTGGAAGGACGCCCTTGGGCTCAATTACTCGATGAGTGCCGTATTTGTTACCTTTCTTTTGCATATAATATTGGTTTTTAGATTTATAGTTTTGATTCCCCAGTCATGGGAAAGCGGTGCAAAGATAATGTTTTTTTTAAATCGCGCAACGCCTCTCCGAAAAAAAGAAATACACAATTATATGTTTAATTCGATTCCGCTGTTTCCGTCTGTTTATCGGACAGATTCTGTTTCCCGCCCGTGTTGTTCATGATATAATCGGAGATGATGGTGTAAATTGCTCGTGTTTTTTCGTCGGGGAGCATTTTCAGGTGTTTGTCCATCACCGTCCGGTCACCCCTGGCAGCTGGGCCGGTCTGGGCTTCGGCGGGGGATAGCGTGTGAAGTTTTTCTATGGTCTGCCGCATCAGGGGTAGCAGTATATTGATATCCATGCCGTCGCTCTTGAGGATGTCATCGGCAATGCTTGCCATGGCGTTGCTGAAGTTGTTTGCGAAGACGGCTGCCAGATGGAGCACAGCGCGTTGCTCCTCGCAGACAATGTGGCACGTGTCAGACAGAGTCTTGGCTAACCGCATGGTCATGTCTGAGTTTTCATTGATATGATTGTTTTCCACGCAAAGGGGCACCTCAAGGTTGAACAAGTCGGTGTGCTTGGAGAAGGTCTGGAGGGGATACAGCACCCCGTATTCACGGGCAAATGCCGCGAAGACCTCTTGTGACACGGTGCCGGCAGTGTGCAAGGCCACGGGCATGCGGAAAGGGATTTGGCGTAGGACATCGCGATAGGCATCGTCCTTGATGGAGAAGAGGTAGATGTCGCAGTCGGGGGTGAGCCTCGACAGGTCGTCGATGGCCTCTGCGCCGACAACGGCTGCCAGCTCTTGGGCATGCTCCATTTGGCGGCTGTATATCTGGGCGATGCGGAACTCTTGCGAGTGCCGCAGCCGCTCGGCCACCCAGTGGGCTACGTTCCCGGAACCGATCAATGCAATCATCAGTAGGAGAATTTGCTGCCCCCAACGAATTCGCGCAGGATGGAGAAGCTCGGGATTTTATCGTCGTGGATGCTCTGGAAGTAGGAAAGGAATTTGAGCAGGCGGGAAGCCTCGGCGAACTCGACGGCGGTTTCCGGAACCATGCGCAGGATGGACTGTGCATAAGGCTTCAGCACGCCCAACTCGAAGATGAGGGATGTGTTGATCATCTCGTCGGCATTCTCTTGGAATGGGAAGATGTTCTTGCGCTCGCCTTCCCGGACGCTGGGCCAGCGGCGCAGCGTGTCCACGGCGGAGTAACCACGGTAGTTGAAGTCGCGCACGATGCGGCGGATCAGTCGGTTGTCAGTGGTCGGGATGGGGTTTTGCCGGTCGATGGAGATGGAGGTGAGAGCGGATACGAAGATCTTGAATTTCACCTCGTCCGGCACTTGGGCCGTGAGTTTGGGGTTGAGGCAGTGAATGCCTTCAATGACGAGCACGGATTTCTCGTCTAACTGCATGGACTTGCCTTTCCACTCTTTTTGGCCTGTCGAAAAGTTGAAGGTGGGAATCTCCACGCGCTTGCCTTCTAACAGCTCGGAGAGGGTCCTGTTGAAAAGCGGCAGGTCGATGGCCTCGACGCACTCGAAGTCGTAGTTGCCGTTTTTGTCCTTGGGGGTTTCTTCACGTTCCAGGAAAAAGTCGTCCACGGAGATGAGCACGGGATGATAGCCGAGCACGCCGAGTTGTACGGAAAGTCGTTTGCAAGTGGTGGTCTTCCCGGAACTGGATGGTCCGCTGATGAGCACCATCTTCACGTCGGGGCGGGTCGCAATGGCCTCCGCCACGTCGGTGATGCGTTTCTCCTGGAAAGCTTCCGCCACGAGGATCATCTCCGTCACCATGTTCTCGTCTATCAGTCTGTTTACATCGCTGACGTACGAAACTCCGAGCCTTTCGGCCCAGTCCTTGTTCTCCTTGTAAACAGCGAAGAGCTTCGGGAATGTCCGTGTCTTGGCCATGGCTGTGAGCTTGGTGGAAGACGGCAGTTTCAGTAACATGCCGTTCTCGTATTTCTCCAAGCCGAACGTGGTCAGATAGCCCGTGGACGGCACCATGTAGCCATAATAATAATTGATAGTGTTCTCTAACTTGTAAACGGAAGTGAAAATTTGGTCGCGCTGTTTGAAGAGTCCCTTTTTGTCTTCTAAGCCATATTCCTCGAATTTTGCGATGGCCTGGGCGGTCATCATCTCCAATCTCTCAAATGGAAGGTCGCGTCGTACAGTTTCCCGCATGGATTGCAGAAGACGGTTTACGAGATTGTCGTCCAGAGGCTCGTCAAGGTTGTCGAGTGTGCAGAAACGGCCGCCAGATATAGAGTGTTTGATGCGGAGCTTGACTTTGAGGGGCAGCAGGTCATGCACGGCTTTGCAGAGCAGTAAATAAGTGGAGCGGATGTACATGTTGTGACCGTAGGTGGTATAGTAGTCGAAGAAATTGATGATGGCGGGCTTGTGGATGCGATAGGAGAGCGCGCGAACCTTGTTGTTCACCAAGGCGCCCAAGATCTCGTTTTCATTCTTGATTTTGCAAAAATGGAGATACTCCTTCAACGTCATGCCATATTCGACGTCGTGATGTTGTTCGATATTCTTGCAATAGATGGATACAGTAGTCATAGTTTTTGTTTTTAGGGTGCAAAAATAGTAAAAATGCCTTTATTTCATTTCTAATTTGATTATGGTGCTGTCTTGCTCCATGTAATCCTCAATCCACGGGTTGCGCACGACGGCGATCGTTCTTCCTTGTTGTTGTAAGGCCTTCAAGGTCTCGGAAGTGGGTTTGTCGAAATAGCATTCACGGCCGCTATAGAAAGTGGCGGGGATGCAGCTGGTATAGTCTCCGTAAGGGTAAGAGGGTGTCATAACGTTGAAAATGAGGCCTTTTCCCGGAATCTTTTTGCCCCATTCCTCGAATTGTTTTTTGTTTTCCGTGCACAATTGAAAGAACATTCTGTCGGTCTCGCGGTAGAAGTTGGGGTAGTTGCTGCTGTAAACCGCAAATGCCGTACAGACACATGCCATGAGAACGGTCAGAATCTTGTGGGAATGAATGATTCTTGAGAAAAGCTGGTATATTCCGGCCAACAGGGTTGCGATGGACAGGAATCCGACAAAGCTGATCACGAAGGTGAAGGCCGGCATTTTGGTCTTTGCATAACTGAAGAACAGAAAGACAAAGAGCGTTGTCGCAATAAAAGTGATCCGCTGGCTCTTGCTGCGGAGTGCCCGTATGGCTAAGACATAGCCTACGGCCAGCGCTGCATAGCAAATGATAGTATCGAAGTTCCAGACGGGGTGGATGTCCGTATAGTGTGGACCTCGTCCGAAAAAATGCATGGGCAGGATTATCAGATAGAAGTTCCACGGGCCGGTATGCAATTCGATGCCTGTGGAAGCGTGCTGGAAGTTGAATAGCAATTCTTGCCGGGCTATTTCTGGAAACTGGTGGAGGCAATAGATTTGCCAGGGGAGTACGATCAGCAGGGTGACGGCCAAAGCGGCCATCAGGTGCCCCCATTTCCACTCGCGGAAACGGAATCCCTTTTCTGCCAAGAGATAACAGCCCCAGACGAGATATACCAACAAGCCAACCAGCCATTTGGTCATGATGGCGCAACCGGAAAAAAGCCCGATGAGCAAAGCCCATTGCCAAGCGGCGCTTCCCCGATGTGCATATTCCACGAACGCCCAGACGGATGCCGTGACGTAAAACAAAAAGCAAACATCATTGTGGTCTGTGTGGATGACGCCGGAGGTGAGGCAGAGCAGAAACCAGGAGGCGGCAGTGGAAAGGGCTGTGAAAAAAGCGATGTCGCGGCGTTGGGTGAGCAGTTGGGCTATCCGGTAGTTGAGCGGGACAAGCAGTGTGCACATCAGCACGGAAGGAAGGCGTAGCGCAAGTTCCGATACTCCGAAAATTTTGAATGACAAGGCAATCTGCCAGATGAAGAGCGGTTGTTTGTGCAGCCAGATATGGGCGCAAATCCAATGGTTGTAGTCGTGGTCCGGCAAGATGGCTTCCGTGTAGAGCATGGGCTGGAAGGGGTGTGTCATGCAGTTCTTGGCTACCAAGGCATGATACTGTTCGTCCCATAGGTTGAGAAATGGATAGAGTTGGGCGGCCATCAGGTAGAAACAGAACCCGCCGAGCGTAAGGAACAGCAAGGCCCAGCCGTCTTTCTCCCGTCGCCAGATGAGGGTTGCGGCGAAGACGAACGCTAAGAAGCAGGCGAACCATATCTTTATGTTGAGTGAAAGTTCCATTGGGTGGATTTTGCCGGGATTTGCTTCGTCTATGAAAAACCCCGTGGACGTTTTTTTTTTGTTCACGGGGATTGTTGGTTTATTCCATGTGCAATTCGTGCCCCATCTTGTCCTGCTTGGTCTTGAGGTATCGTTTGTTGACTTCGTTGGGTGGGATGATGATGGGAACGGTTTCGGTGATGGTGATGCCGTGGGCGGTGAGACCGACGCGTTTGGCGGGGTTGTTGGTGATGAGCCGCACGTTGGTGGCACCGAGATCGCGCAGGATTTGTGCTCCGATGCCGTAGTCGCGCTCGTCCGCTTTGAAGCCGAGTTCGAGGTTGGCCTCCACAGTGTCGCGCCCCAACTCTTGCAAGTGGTAGGCGCGCAGCTTGTTGACCAAGCCGATGCCACGGCCTTCCTGGCTCATGTATAGGATGAGACCCGTGCCTTCTTTGTCAACCATCTCCATGGAACGGTGCAGTTGGTCGCCGCAGTCGCATTTGCAGGAGCCGAAGATGTCGCCCGTGGCGCAGGAGGAGTGGACGCGCGCCAGCACCGGCTCGCCCTCTTTCCAATCGCCCTTTTTGAGAGCTAAGTGGGTGGCGCCGTTGTTGAGCTGGGTGTAGGCTATGAGCCGGAAGTTGCCCCACTGTGTGGGCAGGTTGACCTCCTGTTCCTTGCGGATGAGTTTCTCTTTTTGGAGGCGGTAGGCGATGAGCTTCTCGATGCTGGTGATGTTGAGGTCGAAGCGTTCGGCCACTTCCATCAGCTGCGGCATGCGGGCCATGGTGCCGTCGGGATTGATGATCTCGATAAGGGCGCCCACCGGGGTGAGTCCGGCCATGCGGCAAAGGTCGACGGCGGCTTCGGTGTGTCCGGCGCGCACGAGCACACCGCCGTCGCGGGCGCGCAAGGGGTTGACATGGCCGGGGCGGCCGAAGTTGTGCGGTCTCATCTCTGCATCTGCCAATGCCTTGATGGTGGCAGCGCGGTCGTGCATGGATACACCTGTGGTGCAGCCGTGCTCCAACAAGTCTACGGTCACCGTGAAGGGCGTGCCGAGCAGCGAGGTGTTGTTCGACACCTGCATCTCCAGACCTAACTCCTCGCATCGCTGTTGTGTCATCGGGGTGCAGAGCACACCGCGACCATATTGCATCATGAAATTCACTTTCTCAGGCGTGATCTTTTCCGCTGCGATGATGAAATCGCCTTCGTTTTCCCGATCTTCGTCGTCCACGACGATGACAAACTTGCCCGCCTTGAGGTCTTCCAAGGCTTGCTCTATGCTACATAGTTCTTTCATTGTGAAATTTGAGTGTTCAAGGTTTTTAAAAGAGTTTCCTCAAAGGGAAGAGGCTTTCACTGCTGGATTTCGTATTTGACGACTTTCATGCCGCGTACCATCCAGCGGGTGCCTGCCACAGCGCCGTCCTTGTGGTAGCGCAGGGCGATGCGGAGGTTGCCGCCGGTCAGTTCGGGGAAGACTAACGCGTTGCTCGGTGCGAAGTCGCTGGGAAAGATGTTGATGTTGGGCGTGAAGGGTTGCCAGTCGCTCTCGTTGAACTCGCCGCCGTCGGTGTAGGTGGTGGAATAGTAGGCCTGGTAGTAGGTGGCCGGACTTCCGCCCACGTTGTTGGCATGGTCCAGAATCAGAAATGCGTCATTCAGATCGTTCACGCTCAAGACGGGCGATATGAGCCAGTCATCGCAATTTGTGCTTGTGGTGTTGTGGTAGAGGAATTGGTTGCCGTTATAGGTTTGGTGTTTCCAGCTATCGTTGTTGGGATATTGGCTCCAGCCGCCCGTGGTGAGGGTGTTCTCGTTGAAATTAAATGCTTGCAGGGTGACTTCCTGCTCGATGATCGCAGGCTGGATGTCCTCCTTGGTGCGGAGCGTGAGCTGGTATTCTGTGTTGTAGACGCTGAGGATGCCGTATAGGCAATACTCTTTGTTGGCGTCGATGACGATGGAGCGGAAGTTGGCGTAGTTGGAGGTGCGCACTATGACGGTGGCACCGCCGATGGTGACCTCGCGGTCCATCGTGAAGTCGTCATTGGCTAACGGCTCCCCGTCGTATTTGCTGTCGAACTTGCAGCCATTGATCTTCACTAAGCAGTTGACGTTCTCGTCGGTGAGCTGGTTGCTGCCCGTCACCTCGATGGGATTTGCCACGAGAGGGTTGGTGGGGTCGGGGAGACCGTCCTTGTGGATGTAGCGGTTGAGGGCGTTTTGGTTGATGCGCCCCACGGAAGTGGGATATTTCCAGCCGATTTGTGGCTTGTTGTGATAGTCGCCCACAATGAGGCCTCGACAGTCGAGGTAGATGGTCTGTCCTACGGGATAGTCGTTGTAGAGGCCGGTGCGGTCGATGGAAATCTCGATGCCGCCGGTCTCGTCCTGGATGGTCATGTACTTGTAGCAGTTGCCGCCCTCGTCGGAACTGACCACCACGGCCTTGACGATGAAGGGTTCGTCCCAGCTGCAGATGGAGTCCTGGGTGCCGGAGCCGAGCGAGGGGTGCATGGCCTTGATGTCGGCAATGGTGTGGTTGGCGGCAGGGCCGTTGTATTCGGGCACCACGAATTCGGGCTCTTCCCACTTGTTGCAGGATGCCAGGCAGAGCGTGGCAATCAATAAACTCAGGATTATATTGGTCTTTTTCATAGTCTCGTTGATGTTTTAGTAGACAATGGCGGAAATGTGAAGGTTTGTTATGTACCAAGAGCTGTTGGAGCCGTTGTAGCGGAACGCGATGCGGAAGTTGGGTGTGAGCTGGCAGTCTTGCAGGTCACAGATGCAGGAGGTGAGATTGCTGCTGTTGAAGCCGTAGACTGGAAGCTCCGTCCAACTGGTCGAGGTGGGATCGCCCGTGTAATTGTTGGTGTAATACAATGTCATGCCAGTGCTGCCGCCTGTTCCCGCTATGCGGTGGTCGAAGTGGATCTCGGGGGATTCCGCATCGGTGAGGTCGATGGTTGGCGATATGAGCCAGCTGTCGGAGGAGCCGTTGTTGGAATTGATGAAGAATCCCGTGAAGCTGGTGTTGGCCAGCACGGACCACTCGCTGCCGGAGGTGATGCGCTGCCAGCCGTCGTTGAAGGCGGTGCTGTAGTTCACCGTGAAGACATCCTCGGTGTGTGGCGGCGTGACGAAGTCCATGACATCGTTAAGGTCACGGATCACGATTTGGACAGTGTTGTTGTAGCGTGTGAGAATGCCGATCACGGTGCCGGAGCCGGTAGGGAGCATCTCGTTGATGAAGTCGGCGTAGTTGGAGGTGCGCATGGTGATGGTGGTGCCGTCAATCATCTCAATGTCACGGCTGGTGGCGGTGTTGGGTGCGCAATAGGTGGCCATGCCGCCCTCCACGAAGTGGCAAGTCTCTAATTTCACCAGACGGTTGTACCAGCTGTCGGGGATGTTATTGGCGTTGGGAACGGAGGTCAGCACGATTTGCGGCTCGAAAGGCTGGGGTACACCATCGCAGAAAAAGTAATTGCTGATTTTCCCGGAAGGAATGGCCTGCATGGCATCGTTAGCCCATATGCCCAACTGTGGCAGCTTGCGGTAGTCGCCCAAGTCAAGACCGCTGCACTTGACATAGATGCGCTGGCCCACTTTGAACTTGTTGTACAGGGCGGTGTTGTTGATCTTGATCTGGATGCCGCCAGTCCCGTCCTCGATGTTGATGTATTTGTAGCAGTTGCCGTGCTTGTCCGAGGTGGTGACGATGCCCGTGATGATGATGTCGCTGGTGTCCGGAATGTGGATGTACGAATCCAAGGAACCAATCTCATGCATGGCAAGCAGCTCCGCGATGGTCGTGTTGGCTTTCAAATCAGCGTGCGGCACGGGAGCGACATCGGGGGTCAGATCGCAGGATGCGAAAAGCACGACGGCCAAAATCCAAAGTGTGTGTTTAAATATTTTCATTGTATTGTTTTTTCTGTTAAAGATGTTACGAATGTACTTGCCCTATTAGTTGAAGGTGAAATTGATGCCAAGGTAGAAGGTGGTTCCGAAAGCGTAGTAGTACTTGTTGCCAAACTTGTTGACATTGTAGCCGGTGAAGTCAAAGCGGTATTGTTCCCAAGCAGTGGTCACAAGGTTCTTGTTGTTGAGCAGGTTGGTGACGCTGGCGTTGAAGCCGAGGAGGTAGCCGCTCTTGATGCGCCACGACTTGCTGACGGAGACGTCGAGGGTGAACTGCCCTTTCAGACGGGTTTGGTCGGCAATCTGGTGATAGAGCTCGGGGTCTGTATAGTAGAGCGAGCCCGTTGCGGTAGTGGTTCTACGCTCGGGGTTGAGGTCGCAGTAGATCTTGTCGAAGTAGTTGGCGTTGATGTTGACCCACCAATAGTTGTGGTTGAACTTGAGCCCGGCGGTGGCGGCCACCTGCGGGGTGCCGGAGACATGGAAGTTCTTCCAGTAGATGGTGCGGTCAACCGTTTCGCCCTGCATGTCAACGCCATTCTCGGCGTTCATGATGCCGTCGGCCTGGTCGGTGTAGCGATAGTCGCCGTAGTTGCCCGCCAGAATGAGAGAGAACATGCTGCCGAGCTTGATTTCGGCACCGAGTTCCACGCCGATGTGGCGTTGGTCAATCCCCGAGATGGAGTAGTTGACCATGCTGGCGTAATCGTCGTGATAGAAGCTGATGAGACGCGTGGCATCCATGATTTGGATGAAGTAGGCCGTGGCGCGCAGCTTGATGGCGGGATATTTGAGGATGTATGAGAGCTCTCCAGAATAGAGTTTCTCGGGGGTGAGGTTGTCGGCATATTTGTTGCGGATACGCGGGGCCACGAAGGCGTTGAGAACACTGGGTGCTTGTCTTTGTACGAGTCCGTTGAGCACAAGGTAGTTGCGGCCATTGATCTTGTAGGTGACACCTGCTTTCACGGCGGCGTCAAGGAAGTTGCGTTTCTCGGAGTTTCCGTAGGACTCATCCTGCCACCGACCGTTCTTCATGTGGCCGGTACGCCAGAATTCAGTGCCGCCGATTCCCCCGCCAATGTGGAAATCCACATGGTTGTAGGTGAACAAAAGGGAAGCCCAGAGTCGTTGTGTGTAGATGTGGTAGTCATAGTCGTAACCGAACGCGTCGCCCACGCCGAGGGTGTCGTTCATGTGGTTGAGGTCGTTGTATTGGACGTTGTAGTCGTCGGGGAAGTCGCCTTCGGAGTATTTGTCCACGTCGAGCCAATAGCTGCCGCCCAATAGGTCGTTGATGGTCTTGTAATTACGTTGTCTCATGCCGCGAATGTCGAGACCGGCGGTCAACTTGATATGATCCGTGAGGTCTGCATTGAGGTTTGTGCTGCCGCCAAACTGCACGTGGTCGTAGATGCGGTTCTCTATCATGTATTGGGCACGTTTGCCCTGTTCAGCGGCAAGTTGGTTGACCTCATAGAGCTTGTCCCAGTTGATCTGGGTGTATGACTGGTCGTTGGAGGTCCAGTAGTTGAGTATTTCGTTGTAAAAGCCGGAGGTGTCGCCATTGTCGATTTGGTAGGAGGGCAGATAGCGGTAGTAGTCGGGGCGCGGGTCGGGCACATCGTACCAGTTCAGGGATGTTGTGTTGTTGCGCCCGAAGGTGGCGGCGAGGGTGGTGCCTATGTTGATTTTGTTGCTTTTGGGGGCGTAGGTGTGGGTGAGCAGGATGACAGGCTCGCAGACCGTGCGCACGCGGGCATTGCGCTGCTTGCCCTGATACCAACCCCAGTTGGCGTTGTAGTAGTGGTCGTTGAGCAGGTCGTAGGCCTCCTGTACGGAGTTGGACTGCATGCCGCGCGAGGTGTAGGAGGCGAAGGCGGCGAGATTGAGCCAGTTTTCGGAGTTGAGTTTCTTCTCCGCCGCGAAGAAACCACCGAAGCTGTTGTAGGTAGTGCCCTCCACGTATGCAAGGTTGTTGCCGAAACGGGCGGAGAGTGAGCCGACGAAGGACCAGCCCTTCTTGGTGACACCCGTGGCGCCGGTCACGATGAAACGGTTGCTGTAGGTGCGGTTGGTCAGTGAGTAGGAGGCCCGTATTTGCCGGCGGAAGTTGCTGGCACGCAGGTTGTAGCTGGTGGCCCCGCCCGCGTTGCCCAACAGGAACGTCGGTGCATCGAGGTTGTTCAGCGCCTCCGGATAGCGGAAAATGTGGTTGAGGCCGCCCCACTGCGAGTAGGTGGCACGCCCCGTCACCAAACTGTTTGCCGAAAAACCGTTCCAGCACACGTTCTGGTACTTGTTGTCCAAGCCGCGGTTGCGGAAATAGGCGATGCTGAAGGTGTAGGAGGTGTTGTTGGTGTACACGTCCTGCGAGGAATGCAACAGGCCGGGCACGTAGTTGCCGGCATCGCTTTCGTCGTCCTGCTCCTCGCCGACGTCGGAGTATGTCTCGCCATCCACGCCCGCGCGTGATGTCGTGTCGGTGGTCGTCTGTTTCTTTTTTTTCTCCCGTGTCTTTCCATTATCTTGTGAATATGCTGTACTACAGATAAATAAAAGTGCGAAGAGACAAAGTAGAACTTTTTTCATATTGGGTGGTTTTACGTTCGTGAAAAAGTCTGCAAATGTACATTAATTTTTTTAAGTATCGGAATGGAAAATCTTTTTTATGACGAATTGCCTCATTTGCATAATCATTTAATTTCTATTTTTGCGCCCTGAATGCAGTGCCGATATAAAGGCTGTTCATCCACCTGTCGTTTTCTTATAATTCACGCTATTTCAAATTCCCAATTACAAACCCAAGCGCCCATGATTACCAAGATTGTCCTTACTGGCGGGCCATGTGCCGGAAAAACCACCACCAACGAGCGCATAGAAGAGGTCTTCTCCAAGCTTGGATATGCCGTGTTCACGCTTCCCGAGGCTGCCACCCTCTTTATCAAGGCAGGAGCCGATTTCCTTACGAAAGACCCTGGCCTCTACTACGAAATCCACAAGAACATGATGCTGTTTTTGTTGCAAATGGAGGAGTCCTTCTATCGCATCGCGGAGGCCACGGGTAAGCCCGCATTGATTATCAACGACCGCGGGGCAATGGATATCTCCGCCTATATGAATTCCGAGGACTGGCAGCGGTTGCTGCGGGAGACCGGTCATACGGAAGAGGAGTTGCTGGCTCGTTACAAGGCGGTGTTCCATCTTAGCACGAGTGCCAAAGGAGCTCCGAACAGCTATACCCTTAGCAACAATTCCGCCCGGATGGAGGAGAGCCTTGCCGAGGCTATCGCTGTGGACGACAACCTCATCCGAGCATGGGAGGTGCATCCCAACTTGCATGTCATCGAGTCGGAAGAGTTTGTGAAGGACAAAATCGATAAGGTGCTGCGCGGTATCGCAAAGGAACTGGGCATCCACGAGTCTGTCACCTTCGATCTCTGATTTTTTGCTCAGAAGTCCACTTTCACGCCGAAATGGATGAGACCCCGCTTGAAAGAGATGGGGTTCTTCATCTGTCGCCCCAATGCATATTCGAGGTAGAAGGTGCCGGAACGGACGGCAAGGTTCACGCCTGCGCCGAAGCCAAAAGGCGTGTCATGCCGGTATCTTCCCACCAGTTGCTGCTCGTAGATGCCGCCGTCGAAAAAGACGTGGGCGTAGGATCTCTTGGCGAAAAGATAGCGCACTTCGAGTGAGTATATCCAGTAGGTTGTGGCTTGCAAGTCGTTGGGGTTGAAGCCTCTGATCATGCCGGGCCCCGCTATTTTGAGCAGTTCGTTCTCGTAGTGCGGGCCGCTCAGAAGCGATCCGGCCTGCGTCCGGGGAGCTATCACCCAGCGTTTGCGGGGCCCTAAAGGGATGTATCCCCGCACTTCACCGGCGATGCGGTAGGAATTGCGCTGCATGGGCATGTCGTCGTAATATTCGGGGTCCACGTGGCGGTTGACGCGGATGACGCGGCGCCCCGCGGACAGGTCCAAGCCCACGTCCACACCGCGCCGTGGGTTGTATAGGTAGTCCAGCTTTCGAAAGCGCAACCGCAGCCCGTAGAGGGTTTTGCGATAGTCGATGTAGGTTGTGTCGCCGCTCGAGCCGATGAGGTCGGGGTTGAGCACATGCGAGCTGGCGAGGTTGAAGTAGGGCGTGATGTAGCTGTTGCTGACGAATGTGTACGGCACGCCGACGTGAAAGTCCGTGGTCAGATAGGAGGTGTCCTGCTTGTCAAGCTGGAAAGTGCCCTCGATGCCGAAACGTGTGCGGAACAGGTAGGGGAAACGCACGGCGATGTCAAGTTTCTGGGAATATCGTTCGCTGCTGCTCCAGTTGATCAGAAAACTCTCCCCCACGTGAAACAGGTTGTTGAGTGCAAGGTCGAGTTGCCCGCTGATGGCCACCTTCCCGGTGCGCTCATTGACGGGCACGATGCCGAGATAGCCGTCGAAACGGCTGGTCTGGCGCTTGTCGAGGAATACATAGAGATAGGCTTTGTCCTTGACGAACACCACGCCGGGGTCTTGGAGATAGCTGGCAAAGGGCAGCTCCTGCAGCTTGGCGGCGACTTGCCGCATCTGGCGCTCGTCGTAGGGACGCCCGCGCTTGAGGCCTAAATAGGGATAGAGGAACCCCTTCGCCAGTTTTACGTCGCCTTTGACCACGATGGAGTCGAAGGTGACGAAAATATTGGTGTCGATGACGATGCGGGGGGTGAAATCGCCGCTGTCGGGAGCTGTGCTCTGCAAGGTGACGGACGCGAAGGGATAACCGTGGCTCTCAAAGTAGTTGAGCAGCTCCGAGGCAAGACGGGGATAGTCTGCCATGTCGATTTCTGCGGGAATTTTCGGGGGATTCCGCTGCGCCCAGAGGGCCGTGGACAGGAACACTCCAAAAAATAATATGCTCAAGACCTTGTATTTCAATATCTTGTAAAATAAATCCCGAAAATGTGCGTTATTGTTTTTTTTAAGTACTTTTGCAAGTTCAAAAATAATAAAAATAAACGAAAATGAAAAAGAATATTGTGTTGGCTTTCTTGTTTTTATTCGCCATAGCCATTTTCGCTGCGTGCGACACCCAAAGGGGGTGCGCTGCCTACGGTCACTATCAGTGCTATCCCTCGACGGCGGTCGAGCAGGCAGAGTAGAGTGACCCCATGGGTCGGGCTTTCCCATCTCGGACGTGGATAACAGTCGCCTTGTTGTGCGCCTTGTTATGTCTTGTCCTGCGTCTGGACGCGCAGGAGGTGGGCGAGTTTTACCATGACGTCACCCTCAAGGAATGGGACATCGAGCTGATGGCTCACACCAGCGGTTTTGGTGTCGGATTCCAGCATGGACGCACACCAGACATCCTTAACAAACATTATTGGGAGATAGAGCTCCTTTATAACCAGCATCCCAAGTCGGTGCGTTCCATCAATGTGCTTTACGAAGGGGTGCGCCCTTGCCGCTATGGGCAGTTGTACACGCTGTTTTTTGCACATGGAGGCTATGGTTACCAGCGCACGCTGCATCAAAAGCCCTACTGGGGCGGTGTTAAAGTGAGCTGGAATTTCTCGGGCGGCATCTCTCTGGGCATCGGCATCCCCAACTATGTGGAGGTGCTCAACTATAACACGGGATTCTCCGAGATTGTGCGCTACGACCCTGAAAAACACAATCTTAACAACGTTATCGGCGGCGGCGGATTCTTCGCGGGCATCCTGCAGACCACCGTGCGGCCGGGCTTTTATGCCAAAACCGGCCTCAACTTCGAGTTTGCCAAAAACGACTACCGCATCCGCGCTCTGGAGATCGGCGCGTTATTCGATATGGTATTCCCCTTCATCCAGCAGATGGCCCACAATCCTGCCAAACCCTGCTATGTGGCAGGATATATTGCTTTTGACTTCGGGCGGAAGAAGGGTGTGCATTGATGCTCTGAAGGAGGATTGCGACATGACGTGTTGACGAATCGCATCTTCCCCGGAAGCCTTTTTCGGACGAAAAATTCAGAACCCCGCGTACAGGCATGAGATGTCGCCGTCGCTGCGCACCATCATCAGCAGCAAGGTCAGGATGAAGATGACTATGAAGGCCAGTACCCTAAAGATTCTCTTTCTCCAAAACATATTCGCGTATTTTTTTGTAAATGAGATATGCTCCGTAGCTGGAGTGATGTTGCCAGTCGCTGAAGGTGCCTTGCATGCCGGAAAGGTCTGTAGCGTCGATATAGGGCATGTTCTCCTGATCCAGAATCTGACGGATGTTGTGGCAGACCCGCTCGAAACGCTGCACCTCGTCGGGCGTCGAGTTCTGCATGGCGATTTGGTTGTACGGGCCGACTATGAAGGTGATGTCGATGTGGCGAGCCTTGCAAACGGCTATCGTCGCGCGTAGCTCTTCGTAACGATAAGTGGCGTTGGTGTCTACGGAAAGGCGATAAAGGCTGCGGTCGAATGACTTCGACATGTTGAACTGGAAGTCATGCTGGGCACTGTCGATGATGTCATGGCCGATATGGCTCCCGAACTGATTCTTGGGAACTATCCAGGTGAGTTTGCTGTAGAACTTCGTTGAATCCAAATGGTAGGCGAGGTCCTGGTAATATTTGCGCCGTATTCGGTCAGTGTAATATTCGAAGAAATCGCCGATGCGCTCGTCGGGACGTGCGTTGCGAAGGTTGATCTTGAACAACTGGGTGAGCTTTTCGTCTTTGGGCCTGTTGGCACGGCGGTAGCATGTGTAGGAGGTGTAGCGGTGGAAGTAGATGTCGCCGCTGTGGGCTTTTTTGTTGCACCAAAAGGCGGGATTGACGAAATAGAGCACCTTGAGGTTCTCCACGTTGTCATTGCTGAGAAAGAGCGGGAAATAGCAGGCTGAGGTCTTGCCCGCACCGGCCATGACCGAAAAGAAGGGCAGGGTGGTGTCTGCGTTCAGGAAGTCCGAGTAGTTGCCAGTGGGGAGGTAGTCGCTCTCCGAAGAGCCTAAGATTAGGTAACCGCTGTTCTTCTGGATGCTTTGAAGGAACAGGTCCGTGAATAACGGGTTGTTGTCGCGAAGCTCTTGGTGACGGATGGTGTACAACTGTTGTTTAGGCACGGAGGCGCGGAAAGAGGGGATGCAGACCGACAACACCGACAGTGCCGCTAATACGACAAGGACGGAGGCTCCGACAAAAGCCAGGTTTTTCAGTTGATACATCCTTTTCATGAGAACAGCAGTTTGAACATGGTGAGCAACTGTTCGGCGGGATAGTTGAAGAACACCCAGCCGATGGTGACGAAAATGAAGGTGGCTATGATGCCGGCAACCTTGCGGGTACGCGTGGATTCCCTCTTGGAACGGGACGAGAAGACTTTGTACACCGACAACCCGACTCCGTGCCACAGCCCCCAGATGACAAAATTGAGGGTGTTGCCGTGCCAAATGCCGCAGACGAAAAAGGTCACGAGGTAAGCGCAAACCGAAACCACAATCCTATATCGTGCGATGGAAAACCGGTTCAGCAGGGCGATGGTGGGTTTGAAGACATATTGCTTCAGGAAGGAGGAGAATGTGATGTGCCAGCGTTTCCAGAACTCCGAGATGTTGGGCGACAGATAGGGGTTGTCGAAGTTCTCCGGTGTGCGGATGCCCATCATGTAGGCCATGCCGATGGCCATGTCGCTGTATCCGGAAAAGTCAATGTAGATGTAGAGAGAATAGAGGATGGCGGCCACGCCAACGGCGCCCCACGCGCCCAAATTTGGCAGCAGGGTCTGGTAGTCGGTGGCGTAGGGCAGGAGCAGCGGCACGACCAGCAGGGACTTGACTGCCCCCATGAAAATGCGCCCCACGCCGGCGAGCAGCATCCGGACGTTGAATCGGACATATGTGGTGTGCGACCAATAGTGGAAGTTGTTGAACGTGTCGATGGGGCCGGCGATGAATGTGGGGAAGAAGAAAAGGTAGTTGAGGTAGGTCAGAAAATCGTGGCTTCGCAGGGTCTGCCGCCGACATTCCACTATCCAGTGGATGATGCGGAAGAGAATGTAGGAAAGCCCTATCTTCTCCACCGACAGGAAATGCTTGCGAAGGGTGTCCTGCCACCAGCCGCCGAGCCAGAACTGCACCAGCGGATAGTTGCGGATGGCGTACACGGCGAGAAACAGGGCGAGGACGAAAGCCAACAAAACGTTGCTCTTTTTCTTGTGGAGCAGCAGACCGGCTCCGTAGGCCAACATGGCTAACAGCGAGAGGAGAAACAGCGATTTTGACGATACGATTTGGGTGAGAATCAGGATGTTGCCGAGCAAGAGTGTCGTTTGGTCCAGCCATGCCTTCTTGAAAACCCACTTGCAGGTTACGAAGAGGGCGACAAAGAGCAGGATGCTCCAGAACAAAGTGTAGTCGGTGAATGGCATTTATAGGAAGTCAAGTGGAGAGGGAAAGGCCGGCTCGCGGGTGCAAAAGTACGCTTTTTTCTTATACACAGAAAAGAATCTCAAACTCTACTTTCTAATTCTTTTTTTGTGTTTTTGCAAACTAAAGTTGTGTATATACACAATAATATTTTGGGAATTATGTACTTGATGGCACAAATCAGATTTTCTGTATTCTTTATTTTTGTTTGGGCGTGCCGGCGCGGTGGCGGAAATCACGTCACATCCGCATACGCAATCCAATGCCGCCGCGCCGTCGGGCTTTCCGTTCCAATGATTTTGGCTTAGATTCCGCCACCGACGATAGGAGGTGGCGGAACCTCCGTCTCGCCAGGGCACTCATTCTCGCCAAAATCATTTCCACTTCAATCCCTCACGCATGCTCGTCGAACGCTACTCCCTTTTGCGGCGAAAAACGCACATACTCGTCTCTTTGTTCTCCCGCGCCGCGATTATCGTCAAGCGCGCTGTCCAGCCCCAGACTGCACTGCGTTTTTGTGGGGTTATTGAAATTTTGTCCCTCGGGGACTGCTCAAGGAAAATAATTCTAACAAACGACACCATTCCAGCACACCGACTGAACAATGGGGTGTATGTGATGAATGTGTGCGATTACCTGTTGGATAATTAGGTGGATGAACAAATTTATCAGGATTTCAAGTACTTATTGCAGTTGAGATAAAAAAAAAGCGGCCAAAATGACCGCTTTTCAGTGTCCCCTCAGGGACTCGAACCCTGGACCCATTGATTAAGAGTCAATTGCTCTACCAGCTGAGCTAAGGAGACTGCTTTTCCCGTTGGGATTGCGGCTGCAAAAATACACTTTTTTTGTATTTTTGCAAAAAAAAAGCGATGAAAATTTATACAAAGACCGGAGATAATGGAACTACCTCATTAGCAGATGGTTCGAGAGTGTCAAAAAGCGATTCCCTGCTGCATGCGTATGGCACGGTTGACGAGCTGAACTCTTTTTTGGGACTGCTTGTTTCGGAAGAAAAGGAGGCTTTCTTGACAGAAACGCAGAATTTTTTGTTCCTTGTGGGTGGCATGTTAGCCACTCCCGCCGACAAGTGGGAACTCTATTACAAGGATGCTCTGTTAGGGGAGTTCGTGCAGCGCACGGAAGGCGAGATTGACAGGCTGCAGGCCGAGTTGCCGCCCATGCGGGGCTTCATCTTGCCGCAGGGCAACAAGGCTGTCGCGTATGCGCACATATGTCGCACCGTTTGCCGCAGAGCGGAGCGTTTGGTGGTCGAGTTAGCGGAGCGTGATGAACGGTATCGTGAGGTGCAAAAAGTGCTGAACCGGCTCTCCGATTTCTTCTTTATTTTCGCCCGTTATTTGCACAAAAAAAATAACATTTCTGAAACTGTTTATAAGCCAATGAGATAAAATTTTTAAAAAAAATGTATTTATTTGTTTAAAATACTATTTTTGCGCCCTCAAAAAATAAACCACAAAACCTCAAGAAGACTATGTATTGGACATTAGAATTAGCAACCAAGTTGGAGGATGCGCCGTGGCCCGCAACCAAGGACGAACTTTTGGATTATGCCATTCGCTCCGGTGCGCCTCAAGAGATTGTTGAGAACCTTCAGGAGATTGATGACGAAGGCGAGACGTACGATTCCATCGAAGATCTCTGGCCTGACTATCCCACTAAAGAGGATTTCTTTTTCCACGAGGATGAATACTAATGACGAATAATCCTGGAATATCGGCGCAAATTGTCGGTATGCAGTGAGAAAGCGAGCTAATATGGCTCGCTTTTTTTGTTTCCAGTCCGTCCTGAATTGATTTTTAGGCGTTATGTGAAGAAGTGGGAACTATATAGACATCAGAATTCAATCTCTATGATGGTTTCCAAGGGAATCTTTTCCCCATCGGTGGTCACGAGAAGATGGTTGGCCTCGTCAAATGACTTGAGTTGGCAGGTCAGCGTCTTGTAGGTACCGCCCGATTTGCGCGGGTCTGGTTCGAAATAGACGATTGAGACCGTCGGCTTGTCGGCGATGTTGTCCAACAATAGTGCCATCTTCCGGTTCAGTTGCTCCTGTTCGTGTTCTCCTATGTCTCTTTGAACGTCCGTCATCCGTGCGGTTTCGTCAATGGCCGCGCCATAGCCTGTTAATGCCGCGAACGGGGCGAACTGTGCTGCCCGGCTCAACATCGGCATTCTCGGATGCGACTTTGAGGTGGGGTGGGGGAGGTTGATGATGTCATCGTATTCGGACATAGGGGATGTGGATGAAATGGTGTTGGGAAATTAGGATCTTTGTTTTTGAACTTGTGTTACGCTTTGTGCCCTCCAATCTGCTGGTTCCTGTCTTTGGCGGTGGCACCCTCCTCGAAGTTCAGACCCTTCAAGAGGGCATTCTTGCCGAATTTCTGTTTGATGGCCAATGCTGCTTCTTGGAGGCGCCGTTCTTTGTCAAGAGCGGCCTCTTCCGTCCTGTGCCGTTCCTCCTCGGTGTTGGGATCTTCGAATAGGTCTAACTGTTTTGGGGGTCGCTGTTTGTTGGCGGTGGCCTCGTCTATGACATGGTTGGTGGCAAGGTTGATTCGCTTGACCAGCAGGTCGCGGTTGACGATGCGGTCATAAAGTTGGAGGACAGTCTTTGTGATGAGTTTTGCCGAAGAGGTCGGCTCGTCGAGGTTGGCGGTTCCGTGTGCGTGCTTGGGTACGGGCTTTCCGTAATAGTTGGTTGTGATTTCGCCGCGATATTTTTCGCGGATGGCAGGATCGGAGAGACTTGTCGGGTCGTAGCTCACGGTGAGTGTCAGTTGGTCAGTGACGAGGTGTCTGGCCACCAAGTCGAGGGCGGCGGCATCGGCCATCTCGTGGACTACCACGCGGGCTTTCTTCCACGTGTAGGGGCTCATGAGCACCTGCCCGCTGCTGAAGGAGTTGGATTCAGGTTTGTATTGCTTGACAAGGTCGATGGTGCAAGGTTCCCAGCCCCACGCGTGGTCTATCAACAGTTCCGCATTCACCCCGAAGAGCTTGTACAGCAGCTCTTCGTTCTCAAGCGAGGTGCGTGCTATCTTTCCCATGGTGTCGATGCCGTGCTGGGCTAATTGGTTGGCGATGCCTGCGCCCACGCGCCAGAACTTGGTGATAGGGCGGTAATCCCATAGTTGCCGGCGGTAGCTCATCTCGTCTAATTCTGCTATGCGCACGCCGTCTTGGTCGGCGGGGATGTGCTTGGCCACGATGTCCATGGCGACTTTGGCGAGATACAGGTTGGTGCCGATGCCGGCAGTGGCTGTGATGCCCGTGTTGCGCAGCACGTCACGTATCATGGTGATGGCCAGTTCGTGGGCTGTCATCTTGTAAGAGGCGAGATAGCCTGTCACATCCATGAAGACCTCGTCGATGGAATAGACGTGGATGTCCTCAGGTGCAATGTATTTAAGATAGGTCTGGTAGATTTGCGTGCTCACTTTGATGTAGTGTGCCATCTGCGGCGGGGCGGCGATGTAGTCGACCTCCCAGTCGGGGTGGGCGGCCAGCTCGGTGGCGTCGGTCGACTTGCCTGTGAAAGGCTGGCCGGCCTTGCGCTTGCGTTCGCGGTTGACCTCGCGCAGGCGTTGCATCACCTCGAAAAGTCGCGCGCGCCCTCCGATGCCGTATTCTTTCAACGAAGGCGACACTGCCAGGCAGATGGTCTTCTCCGTGCGGCTCACGTCCGCCACCACAAGGTTGGTGGTCAGTGGATCGAGCCCGCGGGCGACACATTCCACTGAAGCATAGAATGACTTCAGGTCAATGGCGATGTAGGTGCGGGGAGGGTTAGTCAAGCCCGAGTTTCTTGATGTAGTCTTCGATTTCGTTAACCAGAATGTCCTTGCGGATAACCTTTTTATCCTTGTCTATCAAAAACATATAAGGGATTGTGCGGGTGTCGAAGAGATGGTTTTCCTCGATGGTCTGGTCGAAGTTCCAGCCGTGGAGGTAAGAGGGATTGGCTTCAGAAGAATGGATGAAGTTGTTCCAGATGTTGGTGTCGTTTTCAAAATAGACGGTCAGCACTTTGAGGTTCCCTTTGGCGATAGCACTGTTGAGGGCAGGGAAGTTGGCCATTCTGCCGCGCACCTCGCGACAGGTCGGGCAAGTGGGATGCTGCAGGTACAGTAGCATATATTCACTTCTTATCTGATAAAAGGTGGTGGTGTCGCCAGTGCTCATCACGATGCGGAAGTTGGGCAGAATGTCGCCCTCGTGGTTCTTGTCGATGATGGAAAGCTCGTGTTCGTAGCGTGTTTTGCGGGCCACCTCCAATTTGGGATACTGCAGCATATACTTGAGCATCTTGATGTAACTGTTCTCCATCTGGTAGGGCGATGTGTTGCTGCCGAGGATTTTCTCGACTCTGTCGAAGAAATTGTAGAATGTGGTTTCGTTGACTTTGGCGGCGTCGAGGGCGGCAATGATGCAGGTGTCCAGGTCGGGGCGGTCGAATTGGTAGATGAGGTTGCAGAACTCCTTGATCTTGTTCTCGCCTATGGGGGTGTTCAAAATGCGCGGGTCATGCCATGGAAAATTGTCGAAATAGTGTTCCATGTAGAATTTCTGCATGCGGGACCTGTCGTTGTAGTACTCCTGTGGCGGCTGCGGGGCCTCGATGGAGGCTTCGATGATGGAGGCGAGCATGGTACCTGGATTTTGGGCCATCACCTTTCTCTGGTAGGCCTCTTTTTCTGCCATGATGCGCCGTGCCCGGGCGGTCAGCGAGTCGGCAAAGACGCGCAGCATATACTGAGGCATGCTCGCCTGCGCCTGCTGGAACTCGATGTTTAGTTGCTCCATCCGGAAGTCAAAGTTCTGCATGTCAATCACGTATGTGTGATAGTTCGTGTTTTCGGGACTGCCGGTATAGACAATCTTGCCTGTGTCGATGGACGAGGTGAACTTTTGGTTCTTGTCGGAAGAGATGAGGAAGGCATCCACCAAGTTGCTGTCTGCCAGCACCCAGAACAGGCCAGGCTCCAAGGGCGTCTTGCTTTTGTAGATCAGTTCGGGTGCGAGTGGCGCGGCATAGACGGTCTCCATCTTCCGCGATTTCGTGGAGAAACCCTGTATCTTGATGGAGTCGGCCGTGACATTGCGGATTTTTAACTTTATTTCCGCTTGAGCATGAGCATTATAGGCGAAGAAAAGGGCTATGAGAACGAACAGCGTAAATTTTTTCATCGTTTTTTTTTGTTATGCTTTTTGAGTTTTTGACTGAAGGAAACGAATGGCTTTGCCGAAATATTGTGGCAGATCGGAGGCGATGAGTGAGTGGGAAGCGTTTTCTTGGACATAGAGGTCGCCGGCAAGACCGTGTATGTGGACTCCCAACAGGGCTGCGGCGACAGGATTGTAGCCCTGTGCCAATAGCGCGAGAAGCAGTCCAGTAAGTACGTCGCCGCTGCCGGCGGTGGCCATGCCGTCGTTGCCTGTGGTGTTGAAGAATTGGTTGCCGTCGGGCAGTGAGATGACGGTGTGGTGTCCCTTGAGTATCAGTACGATGTTGTAACGTTGGGAGAAAGTGCGTGCCATCTCCACGCGTTGGAAATCATCGTTGGCGTGTCCGGCCAGTCGCTCAAACTCCGCAAAATGAGGGGTGAGGATGCTTCCTTGTGGCAGGAACGCGAGCCGTGTNNGTGAGGATGCTGTGCGGGGGCAGGAAAGCGAGTCTGGTCTTGTTGTCGGCCAGTATGTTCAGCGCATCAGCATCAAGGATGATAGGTGCTTGTACCGAGTCAAGCACATCTTTCACGAGGGCGACGGTTTTCGGGTGGGTGCCCAATCCGGGGCCGATGGCGATGGCGTTGATGTTTGGAGGCAAGGTGTGCCAGTCGATTCTGCTTACATGTTGAGGCTCGATGTCGGTGTGCAGGATGGCCTCCGGCAGTGCCGCGGGCACGTAAGATGCCGCTTTTGCCGCGGTGTGTAATGTGAGTTTGCCGATGCCGCCGCGCATGGCGGCAGTGGCGGCGAGGATGGCGGCACCGGGCATGGATGCACTGCCGGCAATCAGCAGCCCGTTTCCGAAAGTGCCCTTGTGAGCGTAGGGGAAGCGAGGACGGAGTAGGGGACGAACCCCATTCGTTGTCAGCATCTCTTGTGTGACTTTCATCGTGGGCGGCATGGATATCCCAATGTCCAACACCTGCACGTAGCCATAGAAGGGATGGTTTTCCGGCAGTAGGAATGCCAACTTCTGGAACTGCATGGAGAGGGTGAGGTCGGCCATCACGATGTCGCAGGTGTGCGGCGTATGCTGGTCGGCAAAGAGTCCTGATGGCGTGTCAATTGCCACGACGGGAGCATCGGATGCATTGATGGCACGGATGGCTGCGGCCTGGATACCTGCAGCGGGCTTGTTGAGGCCGATGCCGAAGATGGCGTCGATGACGAGCGCGTCTGCGGGGATCTCAAGGGGTTGTTCTTCGTTGAACGAGATGGTGCGTGTGCGCCCGATGTCTTTCAACTTCTCCCAGCGGGTATAGTTGGCCTTGAATTCAGGTGTCTGGCGCGAACTCGGACTTTGGCAGAGCACGACAGTGACTGTGTCGATGTGTGCGGAGGCGCCCGTGGCTAACTGGCAGGCAACGACGAGGCCGTCGCCGCCGTTGTTCCCGGTGCCGCAAAAGACAAAGACATGGTTGCACGGGATCTCCTCCATCCATTGCAGGATGGCTTCCGTGGTGGCAGTGCCGGCGCGCTCCATTAACTCCAATGAGGTGATGTGCTGGCTTTCCATCGTGTGTCGTTCGCTTTCGCGAATCTGGAGCACCGAGAGTATAGTTGTGTGCATGGGCGGGCGAATGGTCGTGTTTGACTGTATCAGTGGTTTTTCTAAACAAGCCCGCAAATGTACATAAATTTTGAATATCAACAGACAAGATCTCGTTGCCGTGTGCAGAGACGGGGCGCGCCTGTCTCTGCGAATAACAGAGGGGAAAAATTATAATTTCCCTTCGCTGTTGAAACTGAAGTAGCTGTTCTTGTGGAGGATGATGTGGTCAAGAACCTCGATGTGGAAGATGTCACCGGCTTCTTTAATGTTTCGGGTTAGCAACTCGTCGGCGTGGCTGGGTGTGACGGATCCTGAGGGATGGTTGTGGCAGAGTATGAGGGCCGTCGCCTGGTGAAGTAGCGCTTCTTGGAAGATGAGCCGAATGTCCACAGTGGTGGCTGACAGACCTCCCTTTCCAATTTGCCCGATGTGCAGGATGCGTGCGGATTGGTTGAGGTAGATGACCCAGAACTCCTCATGCGGGAGATGTCCGATTCGTTTTTGCATGAGTTCGAGCACGTCTTGGGCGGAGTTGATGTGCTGGCCTTGTTCGATCTTCTCGGCACGGATGCGGCGTCCCAGCTCGAAGGCGGCCTGCAGGGTGACAGCCTTGGCTTGCCCGATGCCGTTGATCTCCATCAGTTGTTGGGTGGTGAGCCCCTCTAACCGGTTGAGTTGGTTGTCGCACGCATGGAGGATGCGCTTGGAAAGGTCCACGGCGCTTTCGGAGGCGGTGCCGGTGCGGAGGAGAATGGCGAGCAACTCGGCGTCGGTTAGAGCTGTTGATCCCTTGCGGGCGTACTTTTCCCGCGGCCTATCCTCAACGCACCACTGAGATATGGTCAGCTTCGGGACGGGTCGATTGCGTTGTTCCATTGTGTTGGACTATTAGACGGTGTGTGCTCGTTTCAGCAAGTAGGGTAGCAGGATTTGGTCGAAACCTTGAGTGATGTCGGCGGGGATGACGTCAATTTGATATTGCCCGCACTTGACCTTGATTTCGTGGAAAAACTCGTGTATTGTATTTTGGTAGAATTCGCGGATGTTGTTGGCGTGTACCTTGACCTCACGGCCTGTTTCCATGTCGACGAACTTGTAGAGGCGGTTCTCGAAGGCAAAGTCGTATTCGAGGCTCTTGTCAAAGGTGTGGAAGAGGAGCACCTCGTGCTTGTTATGGCGCAGATGCCCGAGTGCGAGCATCATCTCGTCAAGGTCTTTCTGGCTTTCCAACATGTCGCTGAATATGATGACGATGGAACGGCGGTGTATTTGCTCGGCAATTTGGTGCAAGGTGTCGGTGACCATGGAATTCCTGTGCACTTCCGTGCCTATGGGTTGTAGAATCTTTTCCAACTCGCGGTAAATCATCTTGTGGTGGGCGTCACCGCCACGCGCGCTGGTGTGTAACTCGAGTTTGTCGGAGAAGACGCTCAACCCAACCGCGTCGCGTTGACTCTTGAAGATCTGCATCAGGACGGCGGCGGCATAGACGGCGAAGAAAATCTTGTTGGGCGCCGCCAAGGTGTATTGGTCGCGAATGGGGAAGTACATCGACGAAGAATTGTCGATGACGAGATGGCAACGCAAGTTCGTTTCTTCTTCAAAAGTCTTGACGAACAATTTGTCGGTACGGGCATAGAGTTTCCAGTCGATGTGTCGTATGGGCTCGCCTGTGTTGTACTGGCGATGCTCGGCGAACTCCACGGAGAAGCCGTGCATGGGACTCTTGTGCAGTCCCGTGATGAACCCTTCCACCACCTGCTTGGCGATGAATTCAACGTGGTCGTATTGGGTGACTTTGGTTAGATCTATCGTGTAGGCCATCTGCGTGTGAAATTGAGCGGCAAAAGTACAAAAAATATCAGGTAATTCCATTGTGGGATGCATCGCGATATTGACGGGTCGAGGCTTTTTGTGGTATATGTCATCACGGTCATCTCTCTTTGGGTGTTGTGGAGTTGAATTTTCGCCAGAAATCCAGGAAATTATCTTGGAAAGAGAATGAATAGGGGTCGTCGTCGAGAATGTCATCGAGGGAGAATAAAATGGGAGCCCTACCTGTCTCGTGAAACAACAGTGCGGGATAGGAGATACTATCAGGCTGAATGAACGAAGGATAGCTTGCATGTTGTTTGCGATCAAGGTAATACAGCCGAAAGGGCCTTTCCAGATGCTGTGCGGTGTTCCTTTGGATTTCACGTTCCAATAGGGCTCCCGGAATGTATGGGTATAGGATTCCAATATGAACATCGTTGGCGATAGTGTCGTCGAACAGCTGCAACAGATGGCGTACGCAGGCGGAACATTCCAGTTCGTTGTTGACCAGCAACACATGCTTTCCCCGCGGAAGATCATCCAAGGCGTGAGGCTTGGAGTCTGTGTCCACGAAAAAAGGCAGCGAAGCAGGATCGGTGTTTTTGTAGCGCATGATTCTGATTTTAAAAACAGGGTCGTTCCTTTTGAAGTAAGCTTCTCGTGCATGCTTGTATTCGTCGGGAGTCCGGCCATGCCAATTGGACGTGTCCTCGGCGGAGATCTCTAACAACAGGTCGTTCCAGCTGATGCGTGCCTTATCCTCCTGCGTGTCGAAGAGGTTGAAGGGGAAACGTCCGTTGCTGTAGGGCGCGCGGGAAGTGTCTTGGGCATGGTGGAGTCTTGTGCGGCCAGTTTCGCCGATGGAGGCGAATGCGGGCCGGGACTTGCCAGTGAGTGTGTCATATTGCGTGTAGTACAAGAGGTAGGTGTTGCCCAAGGGGAAGACAGCCTTTGGATACGAATACTCGAAAATCTCTCCCATCGTGGCATAGATTCTCTCCACTCCGTATGGCACAGAGAGACTCTTTTGAATGTAATCGTCCGAAAAAGGATGCCATTGGGGAAGGTCGAAATTTATGTCTTCCAAATGTTTGCCGTCCAAGCTGTACTTGTGCAACACCGGGAATCTTGTACTTAAAAAATAGAGTGCGGTTGAGTCGTGGAAGAGGTAGCGATTGGGGTTGGCCTGCACCACATGGGGCGCTTCGTAGACAAGATCGCGGATGATCTCTTCATTGCCACCTCGGATGGGACGCCGAAACCACCTGTATCCTGCGTCATGATCCTCTTCTAAAATATAGAGGTGCCCATTGTGCAGGTAGGCTGCCTTGCTGTTGGGATGCGAATGCATCGCCTCGAAGGTGAACGTGCTGTCGTCTTTCCTTCGGTAGAGCAGCAAATGGTCTTGTGCCGACAAAACCATGAAGTCTTTGTCGAAACTCAGGTCGTAAATCCAAAGTTTGGATGCCAACTGCTCTTTCCTGTCCTTGGTGGCGGGAAAGGGCAGGGTGATGTCGGCTTGGGCATAATCACGGAGCGACAGAGCGTGCAGGACGGCGTTGTGCCCAGACTCCTTGTGCTGGAAAGCGTCCATCTCGATGAAGTAGAATGTGTTGTCGTGGACACAGCTCTTGAGCCGCGATGGATTCTGACCTTGGAAGGTGTGTCGAAGAACAATGGATGTGTCAAGATTGAATAGAGAACCTGTCCAAGATTGTCCGAATGCAGCGACGGTCCAGAACAGGCATGCCCCGAACATCCCCATGATTATATGTGGTTTCATTGCGTATTACGTTAGGTTAGATGATTGGAAGTTCGTGTTTGATTTAATCTGTTTACCGTCTGCTACATTCTTGATGTTGCGTTGCCCATATTGATATAAATATAAAGGTCGCCCTCCCCGTAGCTGTTGTATTGCCATTCTCCTTTGACATAGTATGTCGTGTTGCAGGATCTGCTCCCGTTAGGCACGGAGACGGTGACGGATTTGCTGCCAGAGTTGTTTCCGGCCCGGCTGCGCGTCTCGCTAAACTCAATGATCTGGTTGATGGCGTTGCAGCAGGCTTTGTTGACAGCTAACCAGTTCTGGTCGGGCAAACTGCTGGTGCCGATTTCGCCCATGCTCAGTCGCGGCACGCGGCAAAAGCTCCAGCCTGCACCCTCGCAATTCAGCGTCGCGGGCTGACTCGCATCTGCGGATGGCGTGTACTGAATGTCATTGTACAGATTCAGCCAGGCCAAATAACCGCCATTGCTCTTGTGGATGATGACATAGGGACGCTCTCTGGCCGAGAGTGACAGCGCCATGATGCTGACGGCTAATAATAAAAATAATCTTTTCATAATTTTTTGATTTGAATGAATGTTGATGTTTGATTGCTGAACACTTTCCGTTTCGCGGGAATTGGCTCGTAAGCAGCGTCTCCGATTGCAGTTGCTGTGCAATGCGTAGAGTTGTCTCTCTTGCCGGCTTTTTCGTTCTTTAGTTGTTTGTTCTCTGTTCCTTGTTTGAATGGGCTAAGGGGTGCCAGCCCTCAACCCTTTTTTTAGGTAGGACAAAGATATATCCCCGCAAGTCGTTTGTCAAGAGTTTGATGAAAATTTTTTCCTCCTGAAAATTAGATAATTATAAAATATGATTTATTATTTTAACAATTAAATGTTAATTCTTAAAATTAATTTCGGAGCAATTTGCTTTTTTGAGGCGCAAAACTGTTCGAAAAAATGATAGAAAAGCCTTGTGGAAAATGATGCCGTGTAAGGAGTGAAAGTATGGGAAAAATATGTACTTTTGCATCGCCCTTTCGAGGGAACTTAATTTATTGGTTTTTACAAGAATATAAATTCAAGCTATGAAAAAGAAGATAAGATTCTGTTTGGTCTACCGCGACATGTGGCAGTCTTCAGGCAAGTATCAGCCCCGTGTCGACCAGTTGAAGGAAATCGCCCCTGTGATCGTGAAGATGGGCTGCTTTGCCCGTGTGGAGACGAATGGCGGTGCTTTTGAGCAAGTGAACCTTATGTATGGCGAGAATCCCAACCATGCAGTGCGCGAGTGGACGAAGCCCTTGCGCGAAGCCGGCATCCAGACTCAAATGCTTGAGCGCGGACTGAACGGCTTGCGTATGTATCCCGTGCCTGCCGACGTGCGCCGCCTCATGTGCAAGGTCAAGAAGGCGCAGGGCGTCGATGTTATCCGCTCTTTCTGCGGCCTTAACGACTATCGCAACCTGGAACTCTCCATTAAATATGCCAATGAGTTCGACATTATTTCCCAAGCTGCCCTTAGCATCACCTATTCCCCCGTCCATACGGTGGAACATTATATGGAAATTGTGGATAAATATGTTGAATACGGCGCCAAGGAGATTGGTCTGAAGGATATGGCGGGTATCGGACGCCCCAAGATGCTGGGCCGATTAACACGTTGTATCAAAGAGAAATATCCGCATATCGTGGTCCAATACCACGGGCACACAGGCCCTGGCCTTTCGATGGCTTCGGTGTTGGAGGTGTGCGAGAATGGCGCTGACATCATCGATGTGGCCATGGAACCCCTCTCTTGGGGCATGGTTCACCCCGATGTCATCTCCGTGCAGGCCATGCTGCGCGATGCCGGCTACGATGTGCCCGACATCAACATGACCGCCTACATGGAAGCCCGCTCCCTGACCCAGAAGTTTATGGATGACTTCCTTGGCTATTTCATTGAGCCGAAGAACAAGATTTGTACCTCCTTGCTGCTTGGATGCGGTCTCCCCGGAGGCATGATGGGCTCCATGATGGCCGACCTCAAGGGCCTGAAGGATGCCATCAACCTCTCCCTCCGCAATGCGGGTAAGAAAGAACTCTCCGAGGATGAGCTTCTGGTGAAATTGTTTGACGAGGTGCAGTACGTGTGGCCGCGTGTCGGCACCCCCGGCCTGGTCACCCCGTTTAGCCAATATGTCAAGAACATCGCGCTGATGAACATCCTCGCCGAAGCGCAGGGCAAGCCCCGTTATTCCAGTATGGACAAGAATATGTGGGACATGATTCTCGGTCGATGCGGACGTCTGCCCGGTGAGCTCGCTCCTGAAATTGTCGAACTTGCCAAGTCCAAGGGCTACGAGTTCTTCACGGGTGTGCCTCAAGATAACTATCCCGACGAGTTGCCCAAGTATCGCGAGATGATGAAAGAGCGGGGCTGGGATTGCGGTCCGGATGACGAGGAACTCTTTGAATTTGCCATGCACGAGCGTCAATATATTGATTATAAAGAGGGTAGGGCGAAGAAAAATTTCATTGAGGCACTTGCCAAGGCTAAACTTAAAGCCGAAGGCGGTAGCGATGAAAAACTGCCCGAAGAGATCAAGAAGACACTCATCGACCGCGTGCTGGCTAAAGAACCCAATGCCAAGATGATTGTCGCGCCCGTATCAGGCCAGGTGATCTGGGAACTTGCCATGGAAGAGGAGTCCATGCCCAAGGCTATCGGCACTCGTGTCAAGGAAGGGGAAACTGTCTGCTTCGTCGCTGCCTATTATGGCAACGAAGAGGTCCATTCCCTGTATGACGGTCGTATCCTGGAAATCATTGCCAAACAAGGCGACAAAGTGAAGAAGGGAGATATAATTGCGTTTGTCTTATAGATGAAAAAGACATGCGTGATATAGCTGAACTTGAATGATGAGGCGTGGTTTTTTTTCGTTGCAGGACAAGAGCCTGTTCGTCCAGTTGCTGTTTCTGGTCATTTTCGTGTTTTTGGGAATGATTGTGTTCGGTGTGGTAGGACAAGGCGTGGCCCATCTGGCCTATCATACGATGGATTATGATACGGCAAGCAGTCCTGCGGGATTCCTTCGCATTACGCAGGCATTCGGCTCTGTGGGTGGGTTTTTGGTCCCTGCGTTGCTGTTTTCTTATTTCCACGATGGGAAATGGTTCGAGTTCCTGTCTGTTAATAGAAAACCCTATTACATTCTTGCGAATACGGTGCTGGTGATGTCTGTCATGATATTGCCGTTGGTGGCGTTGCTGGAACAGTGGAACATGGCCATTCGTCTGCCTGAGTGGATGTCGGGTGTTGAGCAGTGGATGAAACAGATGGAGGAGTCGGCAGACTGCATTTCTGAAATTCTGATCGGCGATGCGACATACAGGACACTTATTGTCAATATAATAGTAATGGCTGCCCTGCCTGCGGTGTGCGAGGAATTTCTCTTTCGGGGTACGTTACAGAATCTTCTGGAGAGAAAGATCGGCAGCCCGCACTGGGCCATTTGGATAACGGCCGTCATATTCAGCGCCATACACTTGCAGTTCTACGGTTTCATTCCACGTATGCTGCTGGGTGCCTATTTGGGCTATCTCTTGTATTGGAGTCGCTCGTTGTGGCTGCCGATTTTGGCGCATTTCCTGCATAATGTCATGTCACTTCTCGTGTCGTTTACATTTTTGAGACGTGGCATAGACATGGATGACATGAAATATACCGACATCCATGGTGCGACCACATTGGTTGTGTCGTGCGCCGTGGTGGTGGCAATGGGCCTTGTGTTTATGTGGCGTACGCAGAAAGAACAGCAGTGATTCTGTCCAAAGCCTCCTTGACAACGGCTTTCGGTGTGCCTATGTTGATACGCATGAAGCCCTCGCCTTCAGGACCATAGTCGAGGCCGCTATTAAGGCCGACCTTGGCTTCATGGAGCATTTTGTCCACTAATTCCTTGTGTGTCAATCCAAGGGCTCGGAAGTCCAACCAGATGAGAAAGGAGGCTTCCGGACGCATCATTCTCACCTTTGGTAGATGTTTTTGGAGATATTGTTCCGTGAAATCTATATTTGCTTGCAGATAGTCCAACAGTTGCAGCCGCCACTCCTCGCCGTGACGGAAGGCTGCCTCGGCAGCGGTGTAGGCGAAGATATTGCCTAAGGAGAGTTCGTTGGCGTCCAGAAAGCCGAAGAACTGTTTCTTGATCTCCGGGTCGGGCACGTAGCAGACGGAGGAGGCTAAGCCCGCCATATTGAAGGTCTTGCTCGGGGCAATGAAGGTGATGGAGTTGTGGTAGGCTTCGTCTGACACGGTAGAGAACGAGGTGTGCTTATGGGGCGCGAAGGTCATGTCGGCATGAATCTCGTCGGCGATGACCAAGACGTGTTGTCGGCGGCAGATTTCGGCGAAGCGACGCAGTTCTTCCGTTGACCAGACCCTACCCCCGGGATTGTGGGGGTTGGCAAGGATGAACACCTTGCACCCCTTGGCCTTCTCCTCAAAGTCCTCGAAGTCGATGGCAAAGCGTCCGTCCACGATGTGCAGCGGGCTGCTCACGAAGACGCGTCCGCTGTGGTGTGGCACGTTGAGAAAGGGCGGGTATACGGGTGTGGTGACTAAAATCTTGTCGCCGGGCTGGGTGAAGGCCTGCAGCACGAAGGCGATGCCCTGCACGATGCCGGGAATGAAGTGCATGTTCTTCCATGGGGTCGTGATGCCGTAGTGGGTTTGCAGCCAGTTGGTTACGGCACAGACATAACTTTCGGAGAAGAAGGTGTAGCCTAACACTTCGTGGTCGCAGCGCTTCCGGATGGCGTCAAGGATGAAGTCGGGGGTCTTGAAGTCCATGTCGGCCACCCACATGGGCAGGAGGTCGTCGGTCCCGAAGAACTGCTTGAGCATATCGTGTTTTACGCAGTGGGTGCCGCGGCGGGGAACGATTTCGTCGAAATTGTAAACAGGCATGGTTTCAGTATATTATTTAATAATGTGCAAAAATATGAAAAAAAACGAGATGTTTGTTTTCCATTCAGAAAGAAAAATAGTATTTTTGCGGTTTTTAAAAACAATAAGATATGCAAACGAAAATCGCCGTCATAGGTTATGGCAACATAGGAAAGGCCGTGGAACAGGCTGTCCTGGCCGCTGACGATATGCAGTTGGCCGGCATTTACCACCACAATGACAACTTGGATGCGCTGGACGCCGACGTGGCCGCGCTCTGCACGCCCACCCGCGAGGTGCCGGCGTTTGCGGAGAAGCTGCTGCGCAAGGGTATCTCCACTGTGGACAGCTTTGACATCCACGGACAGATCTTCGACCTGCACAAGCGTCTCGCCCCTATTGCCAAGGAATATAAGGCGGTCAGTGTCATCGCTGCCGGCTGGGATCCGGGCTCCGACTCGGTGGTGCGCGCCCTGTTGCTGGCGCTGGCCCCCAAGGGCATCACCTACACCAACTTCGGCCCTGGCCGCAGCATGGGGCACACCGTGGCCGCCAAGGCCATCCCCGGTGTGAAGGACGCACTCTCGATGACCATCCCGCTTGGCACGGGCATCCATCGACGCATGGTGTATGTGGAACTGGAAACGAGTGCCGACTTCGCCACGGTGGAGAAGTTGCTGCTGCAAGACGACTATTTCGCCCACGACGAGACGCACGTCATCCCCGTGCCCTCCATCGACGCGCTCAACAATGTGGCGCATGGTGTGCATCTGACACGTTCCGGCGTGAGCGGCGACACCCATAACCAGCGCTTTGAGTTCGATATGGAAATCAACAACCCTGCCCTCACAGGCCAGGTGCTCGTGTCGTGCGCCCGCGCAGCAGTGCGGATGCGGGCTGAACAGCGCCATGGCGCCTTCACGATGATTGAAATCCCGCCGATTTATCTGCTCCCCGGCGACGAGGAACAACTGATCCGAAGCCTCGTGTAAAAATCTTTTTACAATATGAATATTACAGAAGAAGAACTCCAACGAATCGTGGCATTGGCCGTACGGAAAGCCTTGGAGGAGATTAAAGGCGTTCATGGCCAGGAAGAAGGTGTGTCTGAACCCCCTGTCCAATACGGGGGAAGTAGTGTGCAGCCGTTTAGCGACGAGGAGTTGGAGGAGGCCATGCGTCTGATGGCCTCGAACAGGGGCAAGGATGGGGAACCGAAAGTGGGTATCTTTTGGTTTGATCCCAACAAGAACGATCTTTTTGGCGTGCGTTCCCACAGGGTGTCCGACTATGTGAAACCCAATGCGCGCTCGGAGTTCGGATGCGTCTCATGTTCGGAGATGCACGAGGATGTGTGGAAGAAGGAATACCACAAGCAGAAATACAAAAATGGAGGTGTGGGCCCCTATACTGGTGCATACGAGATGGTGCCCAGAGGACGTATTTTCTATGATCCGAGAAGTGATGAATTCACTATCGCGGTTGGCTCGTGGATAGAGCAATATCCGCAAGCGATACCCCTTATTGAAGAGGAATTCAATTTGAAAGACACGAAGCACACTGTCAAGACTGCTTGGCACTGGGATATCGGACAAAAATGGATATAAGCAAAAAAAGCCCTCGGATTTTCCGGGGGCTTTCTTTATGTGTGGATTGAAGATTATTCGAAGGAGAGGATAGCCTCTTTGATGCGGGAGATGGCATCTCTGAGTTCCTCTTCGCTGATGACCAATGGAGGAGCGAAGCGGATGATGTGCTGGTGTGTCGGTTTGGCGAGCACGCCGAGTTCTTTCATCTTGACGCAGACATCCCACGCCTCTTTGCCGTTGGTGGGTTGGATGATGATGGCGTTGAGCAGGCCCTTGCCGCGGATTTGTTTGATGAGCGGGCTGTTGACCTTGTTCATCTCGTCACGGAAGATCTTGCCGAGGTATTCGGCACGTTCGGCGAGTTTTTCCTCTTTCACCACTTCGAGGGCAGCGATGCCGACACGGCAGGCGATGGGGTTGCCGCCGAAGGTGGAGCCGTGCTCGCCGGGCTTGATGTTCAGCATGATGTCGTCGTCGGCCAGGACTGCGGAGACGGGCATGGTGCCGCCGGAGAGGGCCTTGCCGAGGATGAGGATGTCGGG
>DBYW01000003.1:1969-44102 GCA_002311645.1 Bacteroidales bacterium UBA1176 | reverse complement strand
TCGTGGTCGCAGGCCAGCATCTTGCCGGTGCGGGCGATGCCGGTTTGCACCTCGTCGGCCATGAAGAGCACGTTGTGTGCCTTGCAGAGGTCGTAGCATTTTTTGAGGTATCCGTCATCGGGAACGTAAACACCAGCCTCGCCTTGGATGGGTTCCACGAGGAAACCGCACACCATGGGATCTTCGAGAGCCTTGGCCAAAGCATCGACGTCGTTGTACGGAATCTTGATGAATCCCGGGGTGAACGGGCCGAATCCTGCGTATGCATCCGGATCGACGGAAAGGGAGATGATGGTGATGGTGCGGCCATGGAAGTTGCCTTCGCAGACGATGATCTTGGCCTGGTTCTCGGGGATGCCTTTCTTGTCATAACCCCAACGGCGGGCCAGTTTCAGGGCGGTCTCGTCGGCTTCGGCACCAGAGTTCATCGGGAGGACTTTGTCATAGCCGAAAGTCTCGGTGACGTACTTCTCGTACGGTCCGAGGCAGTCGTTGTAGAAAGCGCGGGAGGTTAAGCAAACCTTCTGGCACTGGTCCATCATGGCAGCGATGATCTTCGGGTGGCAGTGGCCTTGGTTGACGGCGGAATAGGCGGAGAGGAAGTCGTAATATTTCTTGCCTTCCACGTCCCAGACGAACGGACCTTGGCCGCGGGCGATAACCACGTCCAGCGGATGATAGTTATGGGCGCCGTAACGGGCTTCCATGTCGATGGCTTGTTGACTTGATGTAATTTTTTCTACCATAATTATTGTATTTTAAAGATTTGTTTGTCGTTAAAAAAACGGGTGCAAAGATAAGAAAAAAACGGGTTGGGGGAGCAAAGCAAATTTACTCTTTCTTGAGAGGAGGGGGGATCTTTGGAGCGTGGGTGGGCCTAATCCTTGACACAGCGTACGGAAAGGCCGTAGTAGAGGCTGCTCTCGCAGGCGGCTGCCTCCGTGGTGTTGTATCCGATGGCGCGTCCGGCGCCGAAATGCAAGGAACTGCGCATGGTCGTCCAGAAATAGGCGAATTGTCCGATGTCACTATAGGAGCCGAAGACAAAATAGCCCGCCGGAATGGCGCAGAAGCCGGTGGCGTCGTTGCGCCGCTGGTCGTTGCCGACAGAATGGTACACACGCGAGCTGTCCCAGCCGGACATGGCGGCCAATGCTTTCCCTATGGAGAGACTGTATTCCATGTAATATTCGTTGTTTTGGATGTTGTCGGTGAGTTGGCGCCATTCGGTGTTGGAGGGCACGTGCCAGCCGTCGGGGCAGATGCCTTGCACCCCGGAGGGCGCGTCGTTGCTGTGGCGGCTGCCGTGCATCACCGCAGCCCAGTTATAAAGCCGCCCCATGGCCTCGACATTCTCCTCGATGCCGCCCGGCGCGTAGCGATAGGGTAGCGTGTCGCTGATGTCCGACTCGCTGCCTGCGGGTATCGGTGTGCCGTCGGCATAATGCGTGGACTTCAGATTGGAGGCCATCCATAGCTGGTCCCCGATGACAACGGCATCGTAACTGTTCCCGTCATAGTCTGTCACGGCATTTTCATACATCACGACAGGCAGCCTTATAGGCTCGTGCTTGCAGGAGACTGTGACAATGGCACAAGTGACAATCCCGAAAAATATCTTTCTGGCAGTGAAAGGAATGCTCCAAAAGGACATGTTGTTTTTTGTGTTTCGCATTTTAATATTTGTGAGGTTTCAGCTGGCAAAATTAATCAAAAAGTCAAATATTTTCGTAATTTTGTACACTTTTTTCTTAGAGAGTTCTATATGCTGAAAGACAGTAAGATATGCGTGGTGCTCCCTGCCTATAACGCGGCACGGACGTTGCAACAGACATACGATGAGATTCCTCGTGACATCGTGGACGAGGTGATTTTGGTTGACGACCACTCTTCCGACGAGACTATCGAGGTCGCACAAAACTTGGGCATCCGGCACATTATCCGGCATGAGTCCAACAAAGGCTATGGCGGCAACCAGAAAACCTGCTACGACAAAGCCCTCGAACTCGGCGCCGACGTGGTGGTGATGCTGCATCCTGACTATCAATACACTCCAAAACTCATAGAGTCGATGTGCTACATCATTGTCAATGGCGTCTATCCCATCGTGCTGGGGTCGCGCATCCTGGGCATGGGCGCGCGCAAAGGCGGCATGCCCCTCTATAAGTATTTCTTCAACCGCTGCCTGACGCTCTTCCAAAATGTCTTGATGCACCAGAAACTTTCGGAGTATCATACGGGTTATCGGGCCTTTTCTGCTGAGGTGCTGCGTAATATCCACTACCACAACAACTCCGACGACTTTGTCTTTGACAACCAAATGCTGGCACAAATCTTCTATGCCGGCTATGAAATTGCGGAGGTGACATGCCCCACGAAATATTTCCCCGATGCTTCCTCCATCAATTTCCGCCGCAGTCTCAAATATGGCTTCGGCGTGCTTTGGACGGCCATCCAGTATCGCTTGCAGAAATGGCGCTTGGGGAATTTCGAGATTTTCAAGAAACCCTGAACTGTTTTGTGGTCTGTAGAGGAATCGGATAGTCACTTGAAACTTGTCATTTGACCCTTTAGAATATGAACGAAAAAGAAAGAAAATACGACCTCCTGTTGCGGCAGGTCCAGTCTTTGGCCGAGGGTGAGACGGATGCCATTGCGCTCATGGCCAATATGGCTGCCGTTATACACGAAACGTTCCATTTTTGGTGGACGGGCTTCTATCGTGTGGTTGGCGACGAGTTGGTGCTCGGACCTTTCCAGGGGCCTTTGGCATGCACACGCATCGCTCGCGGGCGCGGTGTCTGCGGTACGGTCTGGCAGGAAGCCCGCACCATAGTGGTCCCCGATGTCCATCAATTCAAAGGGCATATTGCCTGCAGCAGTGCCTCCCAAAGCGAAATCGTGATCCCTGTTTTCAAAGAAAAGGAGGTCGTCGCGGTGCTCGACATCGACAGCGAATATCTCCATACTTTCGATGAGACGGACCGAATCTGGCTGGAGAAAATCGTATCCTTCTTAATTCTTGACATTGATTAGTAGCACCCAATACTATTAGTTTATTATAATCCCTCAAATATCATGGCTATGACAGAATTCACCCCCCAAGATTTAGATTTCATGCGCCGTCGCGGCAGCGACCCCGCCGTTGTTGAACACCAACTCGAATGCTTCCGCCAGGGATTCGGCTTCGCCGATCTGGACCGTGCCGCCACTCTCGACGACGGCATCCTCCGACTTGACCCCGATGTGGTCGACGAGCTTTGCGAAGACTATCCCCACACACTCGGAGGCAAGAAAGTTCTCAAGTTTGTGCCCGCTTCAGGCGCCGCTTCCCGCATGTTCAAGGAACTGTATTCCTATCTGACGGATGAGTCCCCCGAGACGCGTCAAAAGGCTCTCGGTTTCTTGGAAAAATTGCCCAAGTTTCCGTTTTATGAAGCCTTGGGTGCGGTCCTCGCCAAGGACGGATATGACATTGCCGCTGAAATCAAGGCCCAAAACTACAAGCTCATCGTTCGCTATTTGTTGGAACCCGAAGGTCTCAACTACGGTAACCAACCCAAAGGACTCCTGCTGTTCCACCGCTATCCCGACAAGATTCGCACTGCCGTGGAGGAACATCTCGTCGAGGCCGCGCTCTATGCCCAAAACGAGGGCGAGTGCCACCTGCACTTCACGGTCTCCCCGCAGCACCAAGCCGGTTTTGAAGACTTGTTGGGTAGGGTGGTGCCTCTCTATGAAAAGCAATACGGCGTAAAATACCATATAGATTTTTCCATTCAGGACCCTGCCACGGACACGGTGGCCGCAGAACTTGACAATTCTCCCTTCCGCGACGAGAAGGGTGACCTGCTCTTCCGCCCCGCCGGCCATGGCGCCCTCATCCACAATATGGACAAACTTGACGCCGACGTTGTTTTTGTCAAGAATATCGACAATGTCATCACGGAAGAGCGCGTGGAACCCACCGTGCGTTACAAGAAGGCCTTGGCTGCCCATCTCCTGCAGCTGCAGGCACGTGTCTTCCAGTATCTCCGTCTGCTCGAAGCCGGCGAGGTGGACGACATGATGCTCTGTGAGATTCTTGACTTCGCTGAAAGCGACCTTATGATCTCTTTGGGCGAGGATGTCACGAGAGAGATGTTATACGACAAGCTCAATCGTCCTATCCGCGTGTGCGGCATGGTCAAGAACGAAGGCGAACCCGGCGGCGGCCCCTTCTGGGTTACCAATGCCGATGGCGAAACCTCCCTCCAAATCGTCGAGTCTTCCCAAATCGACAAGAATAATCCCGAACAGATGGATATCATGACCCACGCCACGCATTTCAACCCCGTGGATATGGTTTGCGGCCTCAAGGACTACAAGGGCAATCGCTTCGATCTCACCCGCTACGTGGACCCTGCCACGGGCTTCATCTCCTCCAAGTCATACGGCGACCGTACTCTCAAAGCCCTCGAACTGCCCGGTCTTTGGAACGGTGCCATGAGCCGCTGGATAACGATCTTCGTCGAGGTTCCCATCGAGACTTTCAATCCCGTCAAAACGGTGTTCGATCTCCTGAGGAGATAATATTTCAGGTGGAAGTCAGGAATTGGAATTTGCAGACATCCGTTCCTGACTTCTATTTTTCCATATCCAAATATTCATGAAGGATTCTGCCCTCATTTTCAGTTTTTTGACGGACTTGGTGTCCCATAACAACCGCGATTGGTTCCAAGCGAACAAGTCTGCGTACGAAAAGGCATGGGGCGTTTTTAACGTTTTTTTGGAAGAGTTGATTGCTGAAATAGGAAAGTTTGAGCCGGCTGTCGCCTATCTTACTCCAAAGGATTGTACGTACCGTATTTACAGAGACTTGCGTTTTTCGCCAGACAAGACTCCCTACAAAGGACATTTCGGCGCCTACATCAACGAGTGTGGCAAGAAGGCTTTTTATGGCGGCTATTATATCCAGTTGGAGCCGCGACAGGTATTTCTCGCCAGTGGTGTGTGGTGGCTCCCTACCAAGGAGTTGCGTGCCCTGCGGCAGGCTATCATTGACCAATCCGACACCTACGGCAAGATTGTGAATAATCCTGATTTTAAGGAGATTTGTCCTGTCATAGGTGTGGAGTTCTACAAACGGATGCCCAATGACGTGCCTAAGGATTATCCACATCCTGAATATGTTATGTGCAAGAACTACACATGTAGCACGAGCTTGACACCGGAACAGTTTCAGAAGGCAACCGTAAAAGAAATCGCTGAAAAGTTTCGTTTGATGAAGCCTTTCAACGATTTCCTAAAAGAAAACATCCTCATCAACCTCGAAGAGATGGAGGGGATGAAGGATGTTGTGAAGTTCATATAGGGGATGCACGGTCGTGCAATCCTACATATTCTTAATTTTTCTTAAGACCAAGGATGACGCGGGCCTCGTCAGAGGTGGCTACTTCGCGGCCAAGGAGTTTGGCCATGCGGACGACTTTGTCGACGAGTTCGCCGTTGGACTTGGCTAAAACGCCTTTCTCGAGGTAGAGGTTGTCCTCGAAGCCGACGCGCACGTTGCCGCCCATGACGATGGTCGGAGCGGCGAGTGTGAAGGCATGGCGGCCGATGCCGGTGCTGGTCCAAGTGGAGCCGGCAGGGATGTTTTTCACGAGCCAGCAGAGGTTGTCCACGGTGGCGGGGGTGCATCCGGGCACGCCAAGCACGAAGTTGAACTGCATGGGAGCGCCGGGCACTTGGCCTTTGCGAGCCATAGTCAGGATGGTGTCAAGGTGACCCATCTCAAAGCACTCGTATTCGGGCTTGATACCACGTTCCAACATGCGTTTGCCGAAGGCACGCATGGTCGGCATAGTGTTGTCAAAGATCTCGTCGCCGAAATTGCAGGTGCCGCAGTCGAGCGTGGCCATCTCCGGGATGGGGGTCGTGTCGGTGGACTGGAGGCGTTCCTCGGGGCTCATGCCGACGGCACCGCCCGTGGAGGGGATCAGGATGACGTTGGGGCATGCCTTGTAGATGGCGTCTTCGCACTCCTGGAAGCGGGCACGGCTTTGGGTGGGCGTGCCGTCGTCCTCGCGGACATGCAGGTGCACGATGGCGGCACCGGCATCCACAGCAGACTTGGCTTCCTTCACGATTTCCTCAACCGTATAGGGTACTGCAGGGTTCTGTTCCTTGGTGACTTCCGCGCCGCAAATAGCAGCGGTAATTATCAGTTTTTCCATAGTTATGCTGTAATATTATGAAATTATTAAACTATTAAATATAAAGTTATGAAATCTGAGGGTATAGGTGTTAACCTATTATAATTTAATAACTTAATATCTTAATGACTTAATAAATTAATTGTTTTTCCGCTGGCATTTTTTAGGGGTCACGCAGGTGCCGGAAGCGCGGCATACCACGATGGGCTCTTCGAGCACGTCGGCGGCAGAGTCGCTGATGTCAGGACGCGGGGCAATGACCTTGCGAGCCTCGAAGACCATCTTGCGGGAGCTGTTGCCTACCTCCACAATCTCGCCCACGGCCTCGATGAAGTCACCGGCATAGACGGGCGCAAGGAATTCCACATTGTCGTATGCGCGGAACAGGCCTTCGTCACCATCTTGCATGATGAGCAGCTCTGTGGCCACATCGCCGAAGAGGTCGAGCATCCGGGCGCCGTTGACCAAATTTCCACCATAATGAGCGTCGTGTGTGCTCATTCTAAGTCTGATCATTGAAGTTTTCTTTTCCATATAAGTCTTTGTTTTTTGTAAGTGAACGCTTTTGAGGCTGCAAAAATACAAAAAAAGGGAATAGGAAACAGGTCGCGCCAACGACTAAAAGCCGATGTTTAATGGCTATTTTTTGTATTTTTGCCGTCTGGATAAATGATAGCATGCAAATCACTTTATTAGGGACCGGAACTTCGCAAGGCGTGCCCGTAGTGGGCTGCCAATGTGCCACTTGCCAGTCGCAGGACCCGCGTGACAAGCGCCTGCGCACTGCGGCGTTCGTGGAGACCGGGGATGTCCATATCCTCATCGATGCCGGTCCCGACCTGCGTCAGCAAATGCTCCGCAGCCACATAACCCGCGTGGACGCCATCCTGCTTACACACGAGCACAAGGATCACCTTGCCGGACTCGACGACATCCGCCCCATCTATTTCATGATGAAAGAGCCCATGCGCGTGTATGGCTTGCAACGTGTGCTCAATGTGGTCCACAAGGATTTCGACTATGCTTTCAAACCCAATCCCTATCCCGGTGTGCCCGCCCTGCAGCTTTTCCCCGTGCGCGACGATCCGTTCACCATCAAGGGGGTTGAAATACAGCCTATCCACGTGCGTCACCTTACACTGCCCATCTTGGGCTATCGCATGGGCAAGTTTGCCTATATCACCGACGGAAGCTTTATTGCAGAAACGGAACTGAAAAAATTAGAGGGGCTTGAGGTGTTGGTTATCAATGCCCTCCGCATCAAAGAACACTATTCCCACTTTAACCTCGAACAGGCGCTCTCCATTATTCGGAGATTGCAGCCCAAACGCGCCTATCTGACTCATATTTCCGACAAGATGGGCCTTTATGCGGATGTCGCCCCCACGTTGCCGGAGAATGTTTTTCTCGGCATCGACGAGATGACTATTACAGTGTAAAGTGGAGACACCGTGTCCCCTAATGTCCTATCAACCGATTGTATAAAGAAAAGGGCCGACGCACTCGTCGGCCCTGTGGTTGTTTAGTTGTCTAATCGTATAATTCGTTTGGTGACAGAGCCCTTTTCGGTCGCAATGCGCAGGAAATAGGTGCCTGCGGCAAGGCCCGACAGGTTGAGCGTGACCTTGCTGTCGTTCGCGTTGACGGTGAACAGCATTTTGCCGTACGCGTCATACACCTCGATACGTTGTACTTTGGGCGCCGAACTCTGAACTTGTACGGCTCCCGTGGTAGGATTCGGGTAGACAATGATTTGATCATTCAAGACATACTCCTCAATACCGACATTGAGCTGCAGGTGCAGCGTCACGGTGCTGTCGCATCCGTACTGGTCGGCGAACAACTGGAGGTAATTGCCGTTCTCGCAGTACTCGGTGCCGTTCCACGTATAGCAACTGTCGGCCACAGTTACGGAGAATTCGGTGTTCTGCGGGTGATGGATGGTCAGATACAGGGTGTCGACCTGCATGCATCCGTTGGCATCCGTATGTGCATTGGTGTAGGTGCCGCTCTCGTTGTAAGTCATGCCGTTCCAAGTGTAGTATTGGCATTCATTGACGATGGTGGCGGTGTTCTGCGGGTGGTGGATGGTGAGGTGCAGGGTGTCGACCTGCATGCATCCGTGTGCGTCGGTATGTGAGTAGGTGTAGTCACCGCCGGTGGTGTATGTTGTTCCGTTCCATGTGAAGCTGCCACACTCTGAGGCGGTGATGGCAGTGTGTTGCGGTTGGTACACTGTGAGATGCAATATCACGGTGCTGTCGCAACCGTAGACGGTCTGGAACTGCTGGGTGTAGGTGCCGCTTTGAGTGTAGGTCTGTCCATTCCAGATATGTTCCCCACAGGAGGTCAGGTTTATATCCTGGGTTACAGGCTGGTGGACAGTCAGGTACAATGTGTCAGTCTGCATGCATCCGTTGGCATTATAGTAACTATAGGTGTAGTTTCCGGAGACGGGGTAGGGGATGTCGTGCCAAATGTAGGGTTCGCAGGCACTGATGGTGAAGGATTCGTTCTGGGTGTTGTAGAGCGTGAGGTGCAGGGTGTCAACCTGTGTGCATCCGTGGAGGTCGCTGTGCGGGTAGGTGTATGTGCCACTGGAAATGTACGTGTTTCCATTCCAACTGTATGAACTCCCGCACTCTGTGGCGGAAACGGCAGTATGTTGCGGATAGTACACGGTAAGCTGTAGCGTGACGGTGCTGTCGCAGCCATGGATGGTCTGGAAGGATTGCGTGTAGATTCCGGTCTGGGTGTAGGTCTGCCCGTTCCACGTGTAAGATTCACAAGTGGTCTCGCTGAATCCGGTCGTGACGGAATTGTGGATGGTCAGGTGCAACGTGACGGTGCTGTCGCAGCCGTGGGAGGTCTGGAAGGATTGCGTGTAGTCTCCAGTCTGGGTGTAGGTCTGCGTGTTCCATGTGTAACTGTCGCAGGCGGTTGCGTTGAATTCGCTTGTGACGGAGTTGTGGATGGTGAGGTGCAACGTGACGGTGCTATCGCAGCCATGGGAGGTCTGGAAGGATTGTGTGTAGTCGCCGCTGTTGGAGAACGTGATATCGTTCCACGTGTAGCTGTTGCAGGCTGTTGCATTAAATTCTGTCGTGATGGAATTGTAGATGGTCAGGTGCAACGTGACGATGCTGTCGCAACCGGTCGGGGTCTGGAGTGTTTGCGTGTAGTTGCCGCTGGAAGTATAGGTATGTCCGTTCCATGTGTAGCTGTCGCAGGTGGCTGCATTGAATTCGTGCGACACGGCGTGGTGGATGGTCAGGTGCAGGGTGTCGACCTGAGTGCAGCCGTTGGCGTCAAAGTGTGAATGCGTGTAGGTGCCGCTCTGGACATACTGCATGCCGTTCCAGTTGTAGAAGAGACAAGCATCTGCAGTGACAGCGGTGTGCTGCGGATGACGGACGGTGAGGTGCAATATCACAGTGCTGTCGCAACCTTGTGCAGACTGGAAACTCTTGGTGTAGGTGCCGTTGCTCGTGTAGGTCTGTCCGACCCATGTGTAGCTTTCACATGCGGTCTCGTAAATCTCATTGACTACGGCGTGGTTGATCGTCAAGTGCAGGGTGTCGACTTGGGTGCAACCATGTTGGTCGCTGTGTGAGTGCATGTAAGTGCCGCTTTGTAGGTACAGACTGCCGTTCCAACTGTAGAACTCGCAGGCCGAGATTTGTGTCGAGGCGTGTTGTGGATGGAAAACGGTCAGGTGCAGGGTAACGGTGCTGTCACAGCCCAGCGGTGTCTGGAGAGTCTGGGTGTAGTTGCCGCTGGACGTGTACGTGATACCGTTCCACGTGTAGCTGTCGCAGGCGGTTTCGTTGAACTCATGGGTTACAGCGTGGTTGATGGTGAGATGGAGGGTTACCGTGCTGTCGCAGCCGCCCGAAGTCACAAGGGTCTGCACATATTCACCACTTTGGTAGTAGGTCTGCCCATTCCATGTGTAGGAATTGCAGGTGGTATGATAGAACTCATTGGTTTTGGAATGGTTGATGGTCAAGTGCAACGTCACAATGCTGTCGCAACCGTTTACAGACCGGAAGGTCTGGGTGTAGTTGCCGCCGACGGTGAACGTAATGCCATTCCAAGTGTAGTTATCGCAGGCAGTTTCGTAGATGTGGTTGGTCTGGGCGTTGTTGACAGTCAGGTGCAGGGTGACGGTGCTGTCGCAGCCGTGGGCGGTGAAGAAGCGTTGCATGAATTCACCACTGCGATTGTAGGTCAGCCCGTTCCAGGTGTAAGGACCGCAGGAGGAAACGGTTAAGTCGGTGAGCTGGTCGCCGAAAATGGTGAGATGGAGGGTGTCGACCTGCATGCAGCCGTTCTGGTCGTCGTGTGAGTGCATGTAGGTGCCGGTCTGGGTGTAGGTCTGTCCGTTCCACGTGTAGCTGTGGCAGTTGCTGGCAGTATAGGATAGATGCCGCGCCTTACGGATGGTGAGATGGAGGGTGACAGTGCTGTCGCAGCCGTGGATGGTCTGGAAATGTTTCACATAGTTGCCGCTTTCGGTGTAGGTGGTATCATTCCATGTGTAGCTGTCGCAGTTGGTGGCACTCCATTCTGTGGAGATGGAGTGGTAGATTGTGAGGTGAAGCGTGACGGTGCTGTCGCATCCAGCGGCGGTGCGGAAGTGCTGTATGTAGTTGCCGCTGTTGGAGTAAGTGTTGTTGTTCCATGTGAAGAGATCGCAGGCTGATGCAGACCATTGCGTGGAAGTCGGGTGGTTGATGGTGAGGTGCAGGGTGTCAACTCTCATGCAGCCGTATGCTTCCTCGCGGGCGAAGGTGTAAGTCCCACTTTCATAATAGGTCGTGTTGTTCCAAGAGTACTGATCGCAGGCACTGATAGTGATGGATTGATGCTGCGGGGTTATGATGGTAAGATGAAGGATGACGGTGCTGTCGCAGCCGTTGACAGTCTGGAAGTGCTGTGTGTAGTCACCGCTTTCGGTGTAGACGGAGTCGTTCCAGGTGTAGCTGTTGCAGCCGAATTGTGTGAGATTTGTGGTGGCAGGTTGGAAGATTGTAAGATGGAGAGTGTCAATCTGGGTGCAACCATTGGCGTCGGGATGTGAGAAAGTGTAGTTGCCGGAACGGGTGTAGGTCTGTCCGTTCCAAGTGTAGGATCCGCAGGCACTGGCGGTGAAGGCGGCGTGTTGCGGACGGAAAATGGTGAGGTGCAGGGTGTCGACCTGCCAGCAGCCGTGGTTGTCGCGGTGGGTGTAGGTGTAAGTTCCGCTCTGCGTGCGTCGCATACCGTTCCAATAATAATTGTTGCAGGCCGAGATGGTGGTTGACTGGTGCTGCGGGTGGTTGATGGTGAGGTGCAGGGTGTCGACCTGCGTGCACCCGTGCGCGTCGGGATGGCTGTAGGTGTAGTCGCCGCTCTCGGTGTAGGTCTGCCCGTTCCAAGTGTAGCTGTCGCAGTTGATGGCGGTGAAGGAGGTGTGGTGCGGATAGTGGACGGTGAGTTGCAGGGTGACGGTGCTGTCGCATCCGTGGACGGTCTGGAAATGTTGCACGTACTCGCCACTGCGGGTGTAGGTGGTGTTGTTCCATGTGTAGCTCTCGCAGGCGGTGGCACTGAACTGGCTGGTCGTGGACCTGAAGATGGTGAGGTGCAGGGTGTCGACCTGTGTGCAACCGTTGATGTCGGGATGGGCGAACGTGTAGGTGCCGCTTTCAGTGTAAGTGGTGCCGTTCCAGGTATAGCTGTCGCAATTGCTGACGGAGACGGCGTCATGCTGCGGGTAGAAGATGGTGAGATGCAAGGTGTCGACCTGGGTGCAGCCATGCTCGTCGGGGTGGCCGAACGTGTAGGCACCGCTTTGGGTGTAGGTGGTGCCGTTCCAAGTATATGAGAGGCACTCGCTGTCTGTGAAGGCTTCGTGTTGCGGATGGAAGACGGTCAGCTTGAGGGTGTCGACCTGGTTGCAGCCGTTGGCGTCGGGGTGTGCGTAAGTATATACGCCGCTCTGCGTGTAGGTGGTGCCGTTCCAGGTGTAACTGTCACAAACGGCATCTTCCGTTATGGTGGGCACAGGGTGGTTGACGGTCAAATGCAGGGTGACGATACTGTCGCATCCAGTGGCGGCACCGCCAAGCACGACGAATGTGGGCGCATTGGTGCTCTGGGTGTAGGTCTGGCCGTGCCAGGTGAAGCTCTCACATGCCACGGCGGTTTCAATGCCTTGTGCGGGAATGCAGTTGCCCACGACGACGGTGATGGAGGCGGGTTGGCTGCTACAACCATTGGTGCTGCCGGTTACATAGTAGGTGGTGGTAGCTGCCGGTGACACGGTGATGGCTGCAGTATGCGCTCCTGTGGACCATGTATAGCTGTCGGCGCCGGAAACGGTGAGGGTCGTGCTCTCGTAAAGCGGGATGGTAGTGTTGCCCGTGACGGACACTGTCGGAATGGGACGGATGGTCAAGTGGAGGGTGTCAACTTGGGTGCATCCGTTGGCGTCCACATGAGTATACGTGTAGATGCCGCTTTGAGTATAAGTGGTGCCGTTCCACGTGAATGAACCGCATTCGTTGGCAGTGGTGGCAGCGTGCTTCGGATGGAAGACGGTCAAATGAAGTGTGTCGACCTGTGTGCAGCCGTATGCGTCGGGATGACTGTAGGTGTAGGTGCCGCTTTGGGTGTAGGTGGTGCCATGCCAGGTGTAGGCGTTACATTCGCTGGCGGAGACGGCAGTGTGATGCGGGTTGCGGATGGTGAGATGCAAGATGACAGTGCTGTCGCAGCCGGCAGTTGTCTGGAAATACTGGGTGTAATCGCCACTGGAAGTGTAGGTCTGCCCGTTCCAGATGTGGCGGCCGCAGTCTGTCAGAGTGATGTGCCGGGTTACGGGATTGTCAACCGTCAAGTGCAAGGTGACAATGCTGTCGCAGCCATTGGAGGCACCGCCGACGTAAGTGTATGTGGCGGTGTTGTTGCTGCTGGGATAGTTGATGCCATGCCAAAGATACGGCCCGCAGGAGTGCACGGTCTCCACACCATGAACGGGAGAGCATTGGCCTATTGTGACGGTGACGTAGACCGCTTGGCTGGAGCAGTTGCCGTTGTAACCAGTGACGCTGTAGGTGGTTGTTGTGACGGGGGCAACGATGATGGAATTGGTGCGTTCGCCGGTGGACCAAACGTAATTTTGCGCACCGGAAGCGGTGAGCGTGGCGCTTTGGTTCACCGTGATGTTGGTGTTGCCCGAGACGGTCACGACAGGATTGGGCATGATGGTGAGGTGAAGGGTGTCGACCTGTGTGCATCCGTGTCCGTCAGAATGGGAGTACCGGTAGGTGCCGCTCTGCGTGTAGGTGGTGCCATACCAGGTGTATTGGCCGCACTCGGTGACCGTAATGGATTGGTGTACCGGATTGTAGATGGTAAGGTGCAGGGTGTCGACTTGTGTGCAGCCGTGTCCGTCAAGATGGGAGTACAGATAAGTGCCGCTCTGCGTGTAAGTGGTTCCGTGCCAAGTGTATTGACCGCACTCGCTGATTGTTTGGGCTTGGTGGTTCGGGTGGTGGATGGTCAGGTGCAGGGTGACGATGCTGTCACAGCCGTTGGCGGCACCGTGGGGGATGATGTAGCTCGCCGAACTGGTGCTCTGCGTGTAGGTGGTTCCGTGCCAAGTGTAGTTGTCACAGGCTGTGGCGGTCACCACACCCTGTGCGGGAACGCAATCGCTTACCGTAACGGTGACGTAAACCACTTGGCTTGCGCAACTGCCGTTGTAACCTGTGACGGTGTAGGTGGTCGTCGTGGCGGGCGTGACGGTGATGGCGTTGGTGTGCGCGCCCGTGGACCAGACATAACTCTGCGCGCCAGATGCAGTGAGTGTGGTGCTTTGGCCTGTCAGGATGCCGATGTTGCCAGAAACAGTCACGTACGGGATGGGCGTGATGGTGAGGTGCAGGGTGTCGACTTGGGTGCAACCGTGTCCGTCAGGATGGGAGTACCAGTAGGTGCCACTCTGTACGTGAGTGGTGCCATGCCAGGTGTATTGGCCGCACTCGCTGACCGTGAAGGATTGGTGTACAGGATTATATATGGTCAAATGTAAGGTGTCGACCTGGGTGCAGCCGTGCCCGTCAAGATGGGAGTATAGGTAGGTGCCGCTTTGCGTGTAAGTGGTGCCGTGCCAGGTGTATCGGCCGCACTCGCCGATTGTTTGGGATTGGTGGTCCGGATGATAGACGGTCAAGTGCAGGGTGATGATGCTGTCGCAGCCGTTGGCGGCACCGTGAGGGATGGTGTAGGTCGCCGAGTTGGTGCTCTGCGTGTAAGTGGTGCCGTGCCAAGTGTAGCTGTTGCAGGCTGTGGCGGTTTCCACGCCCTGTGCAGGAATGCATGCGCCTACCGCGACAGTGACGTAAACCGTCTGGCTGGCGCAACTGCCGTTATACCCCGTGACGGTGTAGGTGGTCGTCGTGGTGGGCGTAACGGTGATGGTGTTGGAGTGTGACCCTGTGGACCAGACGTAACTCTGTGCGCCGGAAGCGGTGAGCGTGGTGCTTTGGCCTTCTATGATGCTGGTGTTGCCAGACACGGTCACGACCGGAATGGGGGTGATGGTGAGGTGCAGAGTGTCGACTTGGGTGCAGCCGTGCCCATCAAGATGGGAGTACCGGTATGTGCCGCTCTGCGTGTAGGTGGTTCCGTGCCAGGTGTATTGGCCGCACTCGCTGACCGTATAGGCTTGGTGTGCCGGGTTGTAGATCGTCAAGTGCAGGGTGTCGACTTGGGTGCATCCGTGTCCGTCAAGATGGGAGTACAGATAGGTGCCACTATGCGTGTAAGTGGTGCCGTGCCAGATGTATCGGCCACACTCGCTGATGGTTTGGGCTTGATGCACCGGATGATAGACGGTCAGGTGCAGGGTGACTACGCTGTCGCAGCCATTGGCAGCACCATGGGAGATGGTGTAGGTTGCCGTGTTGGTGCTTTGCGTGTAGGTGATACCATGCCAGGTGTAGCTGTCACAGGCTGTGGCAGTTTCCACACCCTGCGCCGGAATGCAGTTGGTCACCGTGACGGTAATGGTGGCAGGCTCTGTGCTGCAACCGTTCGCCATGGTTCCTACGACAGTGTAAATGGTTGTGGATGTGGGACTGACCGAGATGGAAGGCGTGGTCTCGCCATTGGGATACCAATGGTAGGAGTTTGCGCCACTTGCAGATAGGGTGACACTGGAGCCTTGATAGATGGTCGTGTTGCCGCTGACGACAAGGTTGTGAACTCCGCAGTTGGTGGTGAATGTCCTTTCTGGGCCGTAAGCTGTGCCTGCAGCAGTGGTGGCGTAGGCTCTTACATAATAGGTCGTGTTCTCGGCAAGCCCTGTGAGACTGCTGGTGAAGGTGCCCGTGCCGGTTCCATTGGTGGTGTGGCTGCCAGTGATGGTGGGGTTGTGCGATGTGCTCCAGCAGACACCTCTGGCGGTAACTGGCGAGCAAGCGTCGGATGTGACCGTGCCGCCGCAAGTGGCTGTCGAGGTGGTGATGCTCGAGACAGTGGATGTGTTGACAGTCGCAAGCGAAACTGGCGTGACCGTGACAGTGACTGTGGCGTTGCCCGTGCAACCATGGCTGTTGGTGCCCGTGACCGTATAGGGGGTGCTGCTCGTTGGATTGACCGTGATGCTGCTGCCCGAGACCCCGGTGTTCCAAGTATAGCTGTTAGCGCCAGAAGCGGAGAGCGTAGTGCTGGCCCCGCTGCAGATGCTGGTGTTGCCACTAATGGTGACTGTGACGGCGTTACAGCTTGTCTTGAAGCTCTTTTCCGCACCATATTGGGTGCCCGCAGCCGTGGTGGCGTAGGCTCTTACATAGTAGGTGGTGTTCTCGGTAAGCCCCGAGAGGTTGCTGGTGAAGGTGCCCGTGCCGGTTCCGTTGGTGGTGTGGCTGCCGGTGATGGTTGGATTGTGCGATGTGCTCCAGCAGACACCTCTGGCGGTGACTGGCGAGCAGGCGTCGGATGTGACCGTGCCGCCGCAAGTGGCTGTCGAGGTGGTGACGTTTGTGACATTGGCCGTTGTGACGGTTGCAAGCGAGGCCGGTGTGACTGTGACCGTGACTGTGGCGTTGCCCGTGCAACCATGGCTGTCGGTGCCCGTGACCGTATAGGGGGTGCTGCTCGTTGGATTGACCGTGATGCTGCTGCCGGAGGCTCCCGTGTTCCAACTGTAGGTGCTGGCGCCAGAAGCAGAGAGCGTAGTGCTGGCGCCGCTGCAGATGCTGGTATTGCCACTAATGGTGACTGTGACGGCGCTACAGCTCGTCTTGAAGCTCTTTTCCGCACCATATTGGGTGCCCGCAGCCGTGGTGGCGTAGGCTCTTACATAGTAGGTGGTGTTCTCGGTAAGTCCCGAGAGGTTGCTGGTGAAGGTGCCCGTGCCGGTTCCGTTGGTGGTGTGGCTGCCACTGATGGTGGGGTTGTGCGATGTGCTCCAGCAGACACCTCTGGCGGTGACCGGTGAGCAGGCGTCGGATGTGACCGTTCCGCCGCAAGTGGCTGTCGAGGTGGTGACGTTTGTGACATTGGCCGTCGTGACGGTTGCCAATGTGGGCGACGTGACGTTAACTGTGTATGTGGCGGAGGCGGTACAGCCGTAGCTGTTGGTGCCAGAGACCGTGTAGGTAGTGGTGCTGGTCGGATGGACGTTGATGCTGGCGCCGGAGGCTCCCGTGTTCCAACTGTAGGTGCTGGCGCCGGAGGCGGTGAGCGTGGCGTTGCTGCCACTGCAGATGCTGCTGTTGCCGTTGATGGTGACCGACGGGTTGGAATGGATGTTGAGACGCAAGGTGTCCACCTGCTGGCAACCGCTGCCGTTTATGAAGGCGTAGGTGTAAGTGCCGCTGGCATTGTAGGTGGTGCCGTGCCAGGTGTAGGTGCCGCCGCACTGATTTCTTGTGATAACCGTGCCCGGCGTGGAGCAGCCACCCGATACGGTGACACTTCCGTTGACACCAGCCTGGCAACCGTCGCTCCAAACCGCCCAAACAGTGTAGTCGTAGTCCCCGTTGATGCCCACGTTGTCCATATAACTTGTCGATGCGGTGTTATTCACAAGGGTGCTTCCATTCCGGTCGATTTGGTAGTGATCGAAAGTGGGCGGGACGTCCTCAACGGATGCTTTGATGGCAAAGCTCCTGCTGTTGTTGGAACTCCAATAAGTGCCGTCACCGTAAATGGCACTTTTGTTGGTCGTGCCTGTGGATCCGAATCTTGTTGAGGAACAGTCTTGCGAATATGTCAAGTAAACCCCAAACCATAATTCCTGATTGGCGTCAATGACTACAGGTGTATTCAATGTTATTGTGTTCCAAACCCAGTCGTTTAGGGAGGATACAGGGATCACTTGTTCTGTTACCAATGTGCCAGGATTTCGAGTGGAGGATGAGGATGTGTATGTTCCGCCTTTAAATACCACAACCTTGCATGCGGTTAGATAATCAGTGTTGGGAATAAATGAGATGCTTGTGATTTTCTTGTTATGATAAGCTGCAAGATCCGAGGATTCAAAACGTTGCAAATTGTATATACTCAAGGATGAGTATCTTGTATACGAATTCATATTCGTTACATGCCAAGTGAGGTCGTATGTGTTGGCAGACAATGCATCAGGGGCGTTCCACGTGGCTGTCACGGTAGTTCCGGAGGTTGGGGCGGTAAGAGTCAGGTTCTGGGGCGGGTTGCAGTCTCCTGTGCCTTGTCCCACGAGTTGCACCTGTGCTGTGGCACTTCCGCTGCTCAAATTGATGGTGCCGTAGGCGGGTGTCGAGGGGTAGGATGAGGGATTGTAGCGCACGTACAAGGTCCCGCCAGATGCCGACAGCGTCTTGGAAGTAGAGAAGTTGACGGAGTCGGTGCTGATTTGGAAAGGACTTGTGACAGTGGCTTGTATGTTGGAGGAGATTCCCATGCTGCTGACGGATATCTTCTTCACTTGGATGTTGAACCCGTTGTTGTTGTGGAGCGCTATCAAGTCGGGGTTGGCATAGATGCTGGGCGTGTTGGTGACGGTTATGGACGCGGAAGAGGAACATCCGTTGCTCCAAACCGCAGCAACGTCGTAATGATAGGTGCTGGTGGAACTCACTACATCGTTGTAGTAGGTGTTGTTCGTGTTTCCCAAAACGGTCCCGTCACGCGACACTTCGTAATGGCTGACGGTTTGTCTGTTTTGGGTGGTGCCTTGGATGCAGAGACTTAAATAATCGAGATCCATCCATGACGGACTGCTCTGGGGCCCTAAGCCGAGAATGGATCCTTTCTCAGGTGCGTATGTGTTGCCTAAAGGGATGGGATATTGTGCTGTGGTTTCCAAGTATATGCCGAACCAAAATTCTTGCGATGCATCGATAGGGACAGGTGTGGAGAGCGTGAATGTGTTCCACGCTCCTTGAGTGACGGATGAGATGGGGATGCTCTGTTCATAGACCAATGTCCCGGGTTCAATGGAACTGCCGGAATAACTTCCTCCCTTGAATACGACAAGTTTGATCATGGTGGCACCGTCCCTGACATAGGCGGAAATCTTTGTCAACGATTTGCCGTAGTGGGGAACCAAGTCGGCTTCGGTGAACCGTTGCAGCAAGGTCAGTTGGCTATATCCGTAACTGTATGAAGTTAAAAAACTTCTATTGTTCCAACTCAAGGTTTGTTCTGTCTGGTCGATTTGAGGTGCGTTCCAGGAAAGGTGGAGATGCTGCAAGTCGGAGGACGAAATGCTGAGGTCTTGCGGCGGTGTACAGGTGATGGCGCAGGAGAATCCCTGAAGGTCGATGCTGGTCGACAGGGAACCTGATGTGAGGGTTATCGTTCCCACGTCATTTTGGTTTCCCGGTGCGGGTTGGTATCGTACGTAGAAGTTGCCGCCGCCCGTGCCTAAGGTCAACGAGGTGCTGTAGTGTACGGAATCCGAGCTGATGGCGAAGGGACTGCTTGTGGTGATGGTGATGTTTTGGGTCAGGCCGTGAGTCAGCACGTTCACCTTGCGCCCTTCCGTGACAACGCTGTTTTCTGTGAAGAAATTCAGTGAATTGACACTGGTTAGAAGAACGGTGGTCGCACTCAGGCCGAAAATGGCGCCCTGTTCGTCATTGAATACATTGCTTCCGGGTTCAATGTGGTCGATGGTGAAATAGCCGTTTTGGTAGCACCCCCAGCCGAAGTTGAAGTGGAAATAGTTGTCAACCGTGTAGCCGTCGCAGATGAAAGCGTGACCGCCAGTGCCTCGGCCGTGGTAGAATACCGGCCTACGATTGTTGAGTTCTGTTTTGATGTTGTAAATCCACAAGGCATCGTTGCTGACGCTACTCCGATACTGGTGTGTGCAGGAATATCCGAAGTAAGTGTTAAGGGCTCCTGCGGCATGCGCACTTACGGCGCCACTGCCGCCCGTGCTGCTGAGACCATAGTCCATATCCACGCTGACACCGCAATGGTACATCAGTTGGGCAACCTCATGCACCTCCGCGGCACTGCTGCTGCTGCTCAGCGAGAGCGGCATGAGGTCGTAGTTGTAGGTGGTGGCGCCGAAGTTGGCGCTCTGCACACCGTAGGTGGGGTGGGTGTAGCTGTGGCTGCCGATGCCGTGGGACGGGAATCGCCAGTACCGTATAAGCTGGGCCATGGCTGTGGCGACGCAACCCGTCACGGTTTGTTCCGATCCGTCGAAAGGACATAAGTCGTTGTAGTAGGGGCTTTGGTTCCAACAAGTCTGTATGAGCGGGTCAATCACTACGGCCCCATATCGCGAGGGGGTGAATGCGGGCGAAGACAGACGTCTCCAACTCTCCTCGGCATCGCGGTTCGCATAGCTCGGCGAAATCATCACCGACCGTATTGCGGCGGTATAATCCATCAGCCATTCTTCTAATTGTATGGGTAGATGCCGAGCGTCAAACTGCCCCTCGGTGGAGTAACCCAACACTGGTTTGACGCGGTCGTCGCCGCTGACAATCACGTAGCCGTCACCGATATTGTATATGTACAGACAGGTGAGTGAGTCTCCTATCGCAACCTCAGGAGCGGCCTTGTAGGTCTTCACCAACAGGGGTATCAATCCTCTGTCGTTGGTGCTTGATCCGATGTGCTCGCGATAGAAATTGGTCGCCACACGCTTGCTGATCAAGGTGTCGATGGGGGCGGATGTCAGGATTAACGAGCTTAACAGGAGACAAAATGTCAAGAGTAATGATTTCTTCATTGTGAACGGGATATTATGTTGTTTTTAATTTTCTGTTTTCATTTTCTTTTGGGAGCTTTGCGCTTTTTGCTTGCACCAACAGCCGAGGGCGAACAGGAACCCGAGCAGGGCGATGGCTACGGCGATGCGGGCGATGTAGTCTCCGTGGCGTACGTAGAAGGTCTCGCCTTTTTGGGCGAAAACGGTCGCCTTGAGTGCCGTGCGCTCGTCGTAGTTTGTCTTTTGCAGCACGTTCCCGCAGGGGTCGATGATGCCCGAGAATCCGCCGTTGGCGGCGCGCACCACGTATCGGCGCGTCTCCACCGCCCGCAGGCGCGACATCTCGAAATGCTGCTTGTGCCCTTGGCTGTCAGCCCACCACGAGTCATTCGTGATAACGGTCATCAAATTGGCACCGTTGCGCACAAATTGGCCGAAAAGTTCGCCGTATATGGATTCGTAGCAGATGGCCGTCCCCACACGCAGGTCGCGGCCGCTCGACTGGATAGCGAATGTGTGTTGTGCACTGTCGACACCCAACGAGGTGTTGGACCCGCCTAACTTGATGAAGGCGTCACCCAGAAAACCCAGCATCTTGGGGAAGGGCATCTTCTCCACACCGGGCACCAAGCGACACTTGTGGTAATGGCCATTGTAGTGGTTTTTCCCGTAGCATAAGGCACTGTTGAAAACGTCCACGAACATGCCTCCTCCAACGGATCTTGCTGTCACGCTGGCCGGATGGTCGTAAAGCGAGAACAACGACATGCCTAATATGAAGTTGAGGTTGGGGTGCATGCTGATGACGCTGTCTAACAGCGTGAATCCGCTGTAGGCTTTGTTCTCTGTCGGGAAATTGTGTGTCTGGAGCATGAGCAGAGAGAGATTGTGCGGCACGCTGGATTCGGGGCATACCACCAGTGCCGTGCGCTCGTCAATATGGGGGGTTGCCACGTCGATGAGGCGCCGGATTTGCTGCTCGTTGGTTAGCTCGTACTCCTCTTCCCACGGGTCTGTGTTTTGCTGCACCGCCACCACATCGACGGGTGTGCTTTGGTCAATGGCACGCTTTGCGCCCTGATATATCACGCCCGAGATGATGACGGGTATGACAAAGACCAGCGCGCCGGTCGCGACAAGTCCCCAAGAGACACGATGGTTGCGGCTGATGTGACGGATGAGATAGTACAATAGGAAGTTGAGCAGCAACACCCAGAGCGTCCCGCCTGCGGCACCCGTGATGGCATACCACTGCACCCACTGCGGGCAGACTGCGAACACGTTGCCGAGATTGAGCCATGGCCATGTCAGATCCCAGTTGAGATGGAGGTATTCGAAAGAGATCCAAAAGGCGATCAGCAAGATGGGATGCACCCATTCTTGGCGGACATGCTTCCGGCAACAATGCCAGAACCCGAACACCCACGCTTGCAGCATCGAGTTGGCTACAATGGCTCCAATAGCTCCGGGAACCGTGCAGTAACCAATCCAATATGTGGTTATGAAATTCCAAAGCATAAACCCTGCCCAACTGTACAGCCAACCTTTTACAAACTGTGCTCTCCCGTTTTTCTCCAATAAGGCGTCACTCATGAAAAACAAGGGGATCCAAGCGAAGAATATCAGGAATGGAAGCCCATGGGGATACCAGGCGAAGGCAAGAAGCAGTCCGCCGAGAATACTGAGCAAAGGGGTTATGAATCTTTTCATTTGCGATTTACGATTTGCGATTTGCGGTTTACGATTCACTAATATCTAAAATCCAATATCTAAAAACCAACATCTAAAAGCCAAAGGCTATTTGTATTTGTCAATTCCTTCCCTCAAGAACTTGATGTACTTGTCTTTGTCCCGTTCATAATAGGTGGGGCCGGACAGAACCTTGCCGTCGGGGTCGACGACGAAGTAGCAGGGCTGGGAGTTCTCTTTGTATAGGGTCTGCTCGATGAAACGGTTTTTTTCTCCCAACATCGTGATGGGATCGCCGTCGGCATCCTTGAGCTTACCCTTCTCATTGTCGGGCAGCGGGATGACCTTGTCGTCGGCGTACATCGTGCAGACGATGACCTCGTCGGCGAAGATGCGCCGTACCTCGGGATCTATCCAGACGGCGTTCTCCACGTTGCGGCAGTTGGTGCAGCCGTGGCCGGTGAAATCCAAGAACACGGGCTTGCCCTCCTTCTTGGCCACGCGCAGGGCCTGGTCGTAGTCGAAGTAACCCTTGATGCCAAACGGGATCTCCAATTTGTCAGCGTATAGCGGCTCCTCGGTCCATTGGTAGGTGCTGGCGGTCGCGCCGCCGTTGCCACTTTCGGTGCGCACGATGTTGGAAATGTCGAAATCCTGGGTGGTCATCGGCGGCAGCCAGCCGGAGATAGCCTTCAGCGGGGCGCCGAACATACCAGGAATCATATAGACTACAAAGGCGAAGACGAACAGGGCGAGGGTGAAGCGGAACCAGCTCTTCTGCACAGGGTATTCGTCGTCGAGCGGGAAACGGATCTTGCCCAACAGGTAGAGGCCCAACAGACCGAAGATGACAATCCAGAAGGCGAGATAGACCTCGCGGTCGAGGATGCCCCAGTGGTAGGTCTGGTCAGGCACGTTGATGAACTTCAGGGCGAAGGCCAACTCGACGAAGGCGAGGATGACCTTCAGTGTGTTCATCCAGCCGCCCGACTTGGGCAGTTTCTTCAGCAGGTTGGGGAAGAGGGCGAAGAGGGTGAAGGGCACCGCAATACCTAATGAGAAGCCCAGCATACCGATGATGGGCTTGAGGAACGATCCACCGGCGGCGTTGAGCGCCACCGCGCCCGCAATGGGCAGCGTGCAGGAGAAGGAGACCAACACCAGAGTCAAGGCCATGAAGAAGATGCCTGCGATGCCTCCCTGGCGCTGGCGCTTGGCGGAACCGTTAACCCAAGAGGAGGGTAGGGTGATTTCAAAATAACCTAACAATGAGAAGGCAAAGATGAGGAATATGACGGCAAAGAGCAGGTTGGGAATCCAGTGTGTGCTCATGATGTTGCCGAGGTCGGCACCGAAGATGGCCGACAATACCAATCCGAAAGTGAGGAATATCAAGATGATGAACAGACCGTAGAGCAGGGCGTCGCGCTTGCCCTTGTGGCCCTCTTTGGAGAAGAATGAAACGGTCATCGGAATCATCGGGAAGACGCAGGGCATCAGCAGACCGACCAGACCGCCACCAATGGCAATCAGGAAGTAGCGCCATAGGGATTCCTCTTTTTCATTGTCTGCATTGGCAGCATCCTGTGGCTCGGAGGCTGGAGCAATGGAGGCGGTAGTGGCACTGTCGGGCACGGGCTCCTCGACGACTTCGGGCTCGGCAGAAGCCTTGACATTGTCGAATCCCTTGATGTCGAAGGAGAACTTCTCGATGACGGGCGTGCAGCGTCCCTCAATGCAGGCCTGTCCCTCCAACTTGCCCTTGATGGTGAACGGCTCATTGGAGAGCACCTTCACGCGCTGCTTGAAAGTGACATCCTTGGTGAAATACTTGGAGAGACCGAAAATCTCATCGTTCTCCTCCGTGGGTTTAGGCTCGGCCACCTTGCCCAACCGCTTGTACTTGGCGTCGGGGTTGAAGGTGAACTCGATGGGCAGTTCGACTCCGTTGTTGTGCGACTGCGCGTAGAGATGCCACTGCGGCTGGATGGTGGCGTGCAGCTGCAGCTCCGCAACGGAATCGTTGACCTTCACGGTCTTATAGTCCCATTTTACAGGAGATTCTTGGGCGTTTGAATGGATGTTGCATAGTAGAAAAACTAAGCAAAACGAAAGGAGAATGTTGAGTCTTTTCATATAGTGTTTTATTTCTTTTTTCAAGTTTTCAAGAAACGGCAAAAATACAAAAAATAATCGAGCGGAGGAGTTTATCAAACGTGAAATGTTGATAAAATGCAAAAATGGAATTCGGATGCATTTCCGTGAAAAAAATGTATTTTTGCGCTCGACATAACTTAAAGCTCAAAGATAACAAATAACCGTAATAACAAACCCATGAGAAGAGTTCTATTTTCTATTTTCTTGATGACATCCATTGTGTTGTCGCTTCATGCGCAGGAGAATTCTGTGCGCATAGTGAAAAGTGTTGACGATGCTGTGCCAGGCACGGCCAATCCGTCCATGCTGCGTGTGCCGGAACAAAATGCGGTGGACATGCCGGCCGTTCCCCACTTCCGCGAGGTGCAGCTCCAACAAGGCAACCTCCCCAAGGACCGCGCGCTGCGCCGCCATATGTTGCGCCCTGGTGAATCCATCATCTTTAGTGTGGATAATGGTGTCTTGGCCGAAGACAGCTCCCATTTCGAGACGCTTACTTCGACAGAGGAGGCCGCTGTGTCCCGTGTGCCCGCCTGGATGCGTCCCGACTTGCGCTTCAAGTTCCATGAGGTGTCGTCTACCGTCCGCAACAAGATGGTCAACCTGATCAATGCCACCCCGAAGCGCTATCTCGATGAGGTGGCCTTCGTCTTGACATACTTGCCCAACGAAGTCCTTTCTTCGTCGCGTTTCTCCCCCGACTGGGATTACCTGCGCTTCAACGCCGAGCTTATTTATCGCCATGCCGACTCGCTGCACTACGTGCGCCTCGTGGAGAGCGGCGACACCAACTCCGGCGACTGGCACACGACGACCGAATACCGCATCAAGCAAGGCTCCAACTATATCTGGCGTCCTATTGACCGCTACTACTACTATCAATTTATTGTGATGCCCAAGTTGGAACAGGAGGGCCTCTATGTTACCGATAACCTCACTTCCATCACGCAACAGCGTACGTGGGGCTATTTCTGGCGCGACTATCTGTGGAACGACTACGCACAGGCCGTCAACCCATCCGACAATGCCGACCGCAGCTACAAAAATGTGAACATGTGCGGCTATGTGGCCATCAATTCCAGTGGCGCGCGCGACACGGTCTGTATCGACACCATCCCCCGCTTGGGCGAGATTATGCAGATGCCGGAATACCTTTGGAACGAAAGTCCAACCATTTATTTCTTTAACCGTAATTTCACTGCGACCCAGGGCGCACTTGACGTGCTTGGAAACTGGTGCTCGCGTTGCGTGCCCCAGGACGTGACATCATCCTCCGACTACCGCCCGTCGCAGCCTAACCACATTGCCTGGAAACATGTCGGCAACTGCCATGAGGATGCCCTTCTCGTCACGGCTGCCGCCCGTACCGCCCTCATCCCCTGCATGCATGTCGGCGATTTCTGCGACGACCACGTCTGGACCGTCATCCACGACGGCTGCGACGATATGGAATGGCATCACTTCGAGTTCTTCCGCGGCGGACTCTCCGCTAACCGCCCGTACTATTGGGGCATGACCAATATGCAGGCAACTGGCAACTATGGCTGGAACAGCTCCTTGGTGCAGGGCTATGTGCCCGACGGCACACTTCAGAACCTCTCCGAAAAGTATTCTGAAAATGAGGCATGCACCATGAACCTCACGGTGAAGGACCAGGACGGCAACCCCGTGGACGGCGCCCGCGTCAACCTCTATTCCACTAACTATCAGTATAGCTCGTCCAGCCCGTATGTCCTTTCTGCCGGCTATCTTTGGACGGATGCCCAGGGGCAAATCCACGTCAAATTAGGTACAGGCAACAAGTATTATATGAAAATCTCCCATCCCGATTTCGGCTCTTTCCCCACCACTTCGGGGCAAGTGTACAACGTGATCACCACCAATACGGTTGCCAACCATACGTATAATATCAACTATGCGTTCCCGTCAGCCGCCACGTCCCCGCGCAACCATGTGTCTGCCGCCCAGACGGAATTTCCCGCTGACAAGAGCGTCAAACTGACCCTCTCGGCACATAACATCACGACTGGAAACAATCCGGTCGACGGACAAAACTCCTCCTTCTATGAGAACACGCAGACCCTTGCTGGGCTGACGGCATACGTCGTGGACGAGGCCAACATCGCTCAGTTCCGCACGGACAATCCCATGGCCAATGCCGAATATGCTTTCGAGAATCTTGCCGAAGGAGAATTCAGCATCCCTGTCCATCAGAGCGGCAAGACATACATAGTGCTCTCCAACACCCAGAACTATGTCAACTACGTGGCGGTGGACTACGATGCTGAGCTGCAGAACTCGTGGAGCGGCTGGGATGGTGTCGCAGATCGCGAACTCCCGACCATCATGGCATACCCCAACCCGACCGACGGGACATTCAGGGTGCACAGCTCAAAGTATGATGTGCAAAATGTCGAGGTTCATGATGTCTGCGGAAGATTGGTGCTGTCGCAAAAGGAGACAGACATGGTCGATTTGTCATCATCTGAGGACGGCGTTTACTTGGTCCGCGTCATTTTGTCCGATGGCAGTGCACACACGATTCGAGTGGTGAAGAAGTGAGCTTGGAGCCACAGCCAAAGTGCCAAAAAATGATTAGTGTTTTACCGGGTATGGGGTGTGCTGCCCCGTGCCCGGTTTCTTATATCTTACGCCCTGAAATCTTCCATTCTGGACCTTTGAAAAAAATGTTATCTTTGCCGCCGCTTTTGAAAAACCTATTTTCTAATTTATCTTAAACAATAACTTATGGAAAACCAAGAACTTCTTCACCCGGAAGATGCTGAAATGCAAAACCAAGAGGTGAACTCCGGCGCTTCCATGGAAGCCCAAGAAACTATGTCCCAAGAAACTCCCGCATCCGAAGTGGAACCCGTCGTGACGGAAGAGCCCACGACAAATGAACCCGAGACAGAGGCCCCTGTGGCTGCGGAGGAAACGGTGGCCGAGCCTGCGCCCGAAACGGTCGAGGCAACTACCGAAGAACCTGTGCAAGAACCGGTTGCGGCGACGGAAGAACCCGCTTCCCCGGAAGAAATGATGGCCGAAATGGACCAGCAGCAAACCGCAACAGAGCCTGTGACAGAGACCGAGGCGGAGGAAACCGCCCCCGAAGAGACCCTCGAACAAGTGGAAGCCGAATATGCCGGTTTCGACTTGGAACAGTGTGTCGCTGAGTTGGAACGTTTGGTCAAGGAACCGAACTTCAACCTCATCAAGATGCGCGTGGGGGTGCTCCGTGCCAGAATCATCGAATTTTTCAGAGAAAGAAAACGCGCTGCCCAACAGGCGTTCGAAGCTGCTAAGGCTGCCGCCGCAGCTGCCGCCGCCGAGAATCCCGAGGCTCCCGCAGAGGAGGTGGAAACCCCGTCCAACGAGCCTGATGAGATTGAAGTGCGATTCAACAAAGCTTTCCAACAATATAAGGACTCCAAGGCCAAGTTCATCGAAGCCCTCGAAGCCCAAAAACAGGACAACCTCAATGCTAAAAACAAAATCATTGACGGCCTGCGCAACCTCATTGAGACCGAATCCAACCTCAAAGTTCTGAACGACAAGTTTAAAGAGTTCCAGGAACAGTGGAAGGCCATCGGCCCCGTCCCGCAAACCGAGTCCAACAACCTTTGGCAGAACTACCATTTCTATGTCGAGAAATTCTTCGACATCTTGCGTCTCAACAAGGAGGCCCGTGAGATGGATTATAAGAAGAACCTCGAAAGCAAACTCGAACTCTGCGAAAAAGCCGAGTCCCTGCTTTTAGTGGATTCCATCAACCAATCATTTAAGGATTTGCAGACCCTGCACGAGCAATGGAAGGAAATCGGACCTGTTCCGGAAGACAAGAAAGAAGAGGTCTGGGAACGCTTTAAGGCTGCTTCCGACCAAATCAACCAGAGACGCAAAGAGCATTATGACAAGTTGTTCGCCGAAGAACAGAACAACTATAATGCCAAGTTGGTGCTCTGCGAACAAGCCGAAGAGATCACCTCTCAGGTTTCTGACAATGTGAAGAGCTACAACGAAATCAGCGACAAACTTGCCGACCTGCTCAGCATGTGGAAGACCCTCGGACCGGCTCCCGCCAAGTTGAACGACGAGATCTGGGCCCGCTTCAAAGGTTCCCTCGACAAGTTCTTCACCCAGAAGAAAGAGTACTTCCAGCAAATCAAGGACACCCAGATGCAGAACTACAACCAAAAGCTCAATCTGGTGATCCAAGCCGAAGGCCTCGCCGACCGCACTGACTGGAAACAAGCTACCGCAGATATCCTCAGCCTGCAGTCCGAGTGGAAGAAAATCGGCGCCACCCCGCGCAAGTACTCCGACCAGATCTGGAAACGCTTCCGCGCTGCCTGCGACAAGTTCTTTGCCGCCAAGTCGGAATATTTCAACAATATCCAAGACAAGGAGAATGAGAATCTCCAAAAGAAGGAAGAACTTATCCAGAAAATCCTCACCCATGAGTTTTCTGACGACCGTGCCGCCAATATTGACGTGCTGAAGGCCTACCAGAACGAATGGATTGAGATCGGCTTTGTGCCCAAGAAGGACAAGGACAGAATCTATACCGAGTACCGCGCCGCTCTCGACAAACGCTTCGCCGAACTGAAAATCAGTGCCGATGACATGAAACGCACGCGTTACCAGTCTCGTATCGAGAACATCCTCAACAATCCCAACGCCGACAAGCTCATCGACAAGGAAAAGAATTTCTTGCGCAACAAACTCGCCCAACTGAAGGAAGACATCGTCCTTTGGGAAAACAACTTGGGATTCTTCGCCAATTCCAAGAACGCCGAGTTGATCACCGCCGAGTTCCGTAAGAAAATCGAGTCCGCCAAGGAGGAAGTCAAAAACTTGGAGTACAAGATCCGGATGATGAACAATCCGAAAGCCAAGGCTGACGACGAAGCTCCCGCCGCAGATGCTCCTGCAGAGGAGGAAGCCCCCAAGACTGAATAAGATGTTCAAACTCTTTCCCAGAATAGTATTGACAATTGTTTTGTCAACATCCCTTTTATCTGCGGTCGCCCAGTCGGCCGCAGATAAAATTTTAGGGGTGTATTACATCTCCGACGACCAGTCCGATGAGGACTGCAAGATCAGAATCACCAAAACCTCCGACGGCCTGTATGAAGGGCAAATTATCTGGGTGAAGAGCCCGACCTTCAAGGACGGATCGCCCAAGCGCGACATCATGAACCCGGATCCCAAGAAACGGAACACGCCCGGCGACAAGATCAAGTTGCTGTTCCATTTCCGCTACGATGCGAAGGAGAACAAATGGGTGGACGGGGAGATTTACGACCCTGTGCACGGCAAGTTCTACAAGAGCCGGATGTGGTTCGAGGATGACAAGACATTGCGGGTGCGCGGCTACATTGGCGTGCCTGCGTTGGGCCGCACGATGAAATGGAAAAAGATAGGATAGCGTATGGAAAAACTGGATGTGAGAATTGACAAGTGGCTCTGGATGGTGCGTCTTTTCAAGACGCGCTCGTTGGCCACGGAGGCCTGCAATGCGGGCAAGGTGAAGTTGGACGGCACCAACGTGAAGCCTTCGCGCGACGTGCGCACGGAGGAGGTGTACGAGGTGCACATCGGCTCGCTGAACAAGACGGTGAAGGTGCTCGGCACACCCAAGAGCAGGGTGGGGGCGCCGCTCGTGCCGCAATACATGGAGGACCTCACCCCGCAGGAGGAGTACGACCGCATGAAAACCCTCAAAACCGCCGAGTACCGTCCCCACGGCCTTGGCCGCCCCACCAAACGCGACCGCCGCCAGCTGGAGTATATCAAGAATAGGTATGCGGAGGAAGAGGATTAGGGGAGTTAAGAAATTAAGGAGTTAAGGAATTAAGAAGTTAAGAAATTAAGAAGTTTATCTGTCCTAGCAAATATCCCACGATTTGGAATGTGGGGTATTTTTTTTCAAAAGAATAATGAACAATTAAAAAAAAGTGTATTGTTTGCACCCAACAAGCTTACCCCGCTTCCCAGTGAATAGCGCGCTTAGGGTAAGCCTTTTTTTTTACTAAAGTTATGAAGAAAATACCTTATTCTAAACAAATACAGACATTTGCCGGTCAGATAAGCATTCCCGGAGCCCTTGGTTTTCCCAGCAATTGGCAACAGGAATTCTTGTGGAATTGATATTCTCAACTTCGGTTTTTTGTGACGGCTAGTGCTTGTTTGAGGTCTTCAGTATCAGTAAATCTTTCCTGACCAAAGGTCTGCGAAGAATTCCAGTGCAGGGATGATTTCAATGTTGTCCACAAAACGGCGATATTTGTCAAGAGATACGGCTATGAGGCGCGCTTCAGGATAGTCGTCTCCAAATGATTTCAATCCTTTTAATTGGTTGTTCCTTAATTCTTTAGAGGATTTGATTTCGATACCGACTTTCGCGTCTCCCAACACCACGTCGATTTCGGTGCCGCTGCTTGTCCGCCAATAGCTGATTTCCTCTTGCCGTTGCTGATAGCCCAGATAAGCAATCAATTCTTGAATGACAAGATGCTCGAAGGCGTGACCGTATTCCGGCGACCCTTGTTGCAGATGCGATCTGTGTAACAGATAATTGGTGATGCCGACATCGAAAAGGTAGAATTTCGGTGCCTGAATCAGTTTCCTTTTTTTAGTTTTGGTGTAGGCTGGAATGGTGTACCCGAAAAGCGTGTCTTCAAGAATTTCAAAGTAGGATTTTACCGTGACGGAACTTACACCGCAGTCTGCCGCCACATTGCTATATACAAGCATTTCGCCGCTGGTCAGGGATGCTGCTTCCAGAAAGCGGTTGAATGCGGCAAGGTTTCTGACCCTGGCCTCCTCTATAATTTCACTTTGGAGGTAATTTCCCACATATCCGCGAATACGCTTGGTTGCGTCGTGAATGAGATAATGACGGGGAATCATACCGTTGTTGACCGCTCTGTCAAGGTCGAAGTCTGGGATTTCTGTGCTGACAAGCGGGTAGAAGTTGTTTTGCAGGGCGCGACCGCCTAAAAGGTTCACCCCTCCGCGGCGAAGTTTCCGCGCACTCGAACCTGTCAAGATGAAACGGAGTCCGCAATTTGTAATCAGCCAGTGTACTTCGTCAAGCAGGATGGGGAGTTTTTGTATCTCGTCTATGATTATAAGCTCGTCAGACGGAATATTGATCAGCTCTTCCCGTAATAGTGATGGCTTGCGGCTGAGCCGTTCGAATTCATCGCTTTTTAACAGATCGTAGTAGCGCGTGTTTGGAAAGAGGTTTTTCAATAATGTTGTTTTTCCTGTTTGTCTTGCTCCAAAAAAGAAAACACTTTCTGTTTCAGCGTCTTGAATTTTAAAAAGTCGTGATAACATAAATCGTAACTTTAAATTATCCAAAATTTTTTATAGTTTCGGTTTGCAAAAATACATTTTTTTTGGACAAAACAAAATATTTGTCAGTTTCAATATGGGGATATACCAGTTGCCGGTGACGCGGAGGATGTGATATTGTTTTTTTTTGATTGTAGTTGCGTGTCTCCGATACGCTTGCATCGCGGGGTGTCGCTATGCCCCACACTGCGGCTTCCGCCTTGTGTGGGGTTACTTGCGCTTCGCGCGTTTTGCCTCTTCGAGGCTGCTCAAGGTGAATATTATCTATAATCTACGTTTTCTACCGAGCTCTTGCCCCTGCCGGGGCTGCTCAAGGAATGAGTCTTAGCTCATCTCCAGCATCCTCTGTATCGGCACCAGCGCTTTCTTCCGCAGTTCTTCGTCCATGATGAGCTCCGGCTGCTCCTCGAGCAGGGCGGCGTAGATGTTCAGCAGGTTGTTCTTCTTCATATTCACGCAGTCGTGCTTGACGGCGCCGTTGTAGAGCGTGTAGAGCTTCTTGTCGGGGTTGCGCTTCTGCATCTCGTAGATGATGCCGCTCTCGGTGACGACGATGAACTCCTTGGCCTCGCTCTCACCGATGTAGTTGAGCATCGCGGCGGTGGAGCCGATGAAATCCACCTTCTCCAACAACTCGCGGCGGCACTCGGGATGCGCCACCACGATGGCGTCGGGATGCTCGGCCTTGGCCTTCTCCAAATCCTCCACCTCGTAGTGGTCGTGGACGCAGCAGGCACCGTCCCAAAGGAGCATCTGGCGGCCCGTCATCCGGTTGATGTAGTCGCCGAGGTTGCCGTCGGGCACGAAGATGATCTTCTCGTCCTGGGGCAACTGGTTCACCAGCTTCAGGGCATTGCCGGAGGTGACGATCAGGTCGCACTGCGCTTTCACCGCGGCCGTGCAGTTGACGTAGGCCAGCACCTTGTGGTCGGGGTGCTTTGCTTTGAATTCGGCAAGCTTTTCGGCCTTGCAACTGTTGGCCAAGGAACAGCCCGCGCTCATGTCGGGCACCAGCACCTTGCGCGAGGGGTTGAGGATTTTGGCGGTCTCGGCCATAAAATGCACGCCGGCGAACAGGATGATGTCGGCGTCCGTCTCGGCGGCCTTGCGCGCCAGCCCCAGACTGTCGCCTACAAAGTCGGCCACCTCCTGCACCTCAGGAAGTGTATAGTAATGCGCCAGGATGATGGCGTTCTTCTCGTGTTTCAGGCGAGCGATTTCGGTTTTGAGTTCTGCGTTATTCATATTGCTATGTGTTTCGGTATGGGTCCCACACTGCGCTGCGTTTGTGTGGGGTTAATTGCGCTTCGCGCGTCTTGCCTCTTCGAGGCTGCTCAAGGAAGAGGTCTTCCTGTTACTCCCCACACTGCGGCTTTGCCTTGTGTGGGGTTAATTGCGCTTCGCGCATCTTGCCTCTTCGAGGCTGCTCAAGGAAGAGAGCTTCCTGATACTCCCCACACTGCGCTGCGCTTGTGTGGGGTTAATTGCTCTACCGAGCTCTTGCCCCTACGGGGCTGCTTAATGAAAAGCTGTTTTATCTATATTTCTTAACTTCTTAATTTCTTAATTACTTGAAGAAGAACCTGTGAAAGTCCAACCCCAGCGCGTATGCCATCAGCAGGATGAGCAGCACGAAGCCGATGGTGTTGGCGATGCCGAGGAACTTGTCGGATGGCTTCCGACCAGTGATCATCTCCACGAGGATGAAGAGGATGTAGCCGCCGTCGAGGGCGGGGATGGGGATGATGTTCATAAAGGCGAGGATGATGCCCAACAGGGCGGTCATATTCCAGAAGCGCTCCCAATCCCACGTCTTCGGGAAGATGCTGCCAATGGTCAGGAAGCTGCCCAGCTGGGTGGAGCCTTCCTTGGTGAAGACGATCTTGAACTGCTTTACGTAGTCGGCGAGCGTCTGGAAGCCCATCACGATGCCTTTGGGGATGGATTGGAAGAAGCCGTATTCCTCCTTCACGCTGCCAAAATACTCGTAGGGCAGTTTGTAGGAGACGCCCATGTTGCCGATGGAGTCGAGGGTGACGGTGCTGTGGCAGAGGCTGTCGCCACGGTAGTACGCGAGTTCCACGGGCTGGCCCTTGTTCTCGTTGAAGACCTTCTTGTAGTCGAAGAAGCAGAAGGTGGCAGAGTCGTTGATGGCCACAAGGCTGTCGCCGTGCATCAGGCCGGCGCGCGCTGCGGGTGTGGCGGGCAGCACACTGTCGATGACAAACGGGATGCGGTAGTTGCAGAAGGCACTGTTGGTGCCGGCACCAACAATCTTGCGGGGCAGCGACTTGGGTATGCGGATGACCTTCCGCTCGCCGTCGCGCTCCACCGTCACGGTCTTGACGTCCTCCAAGAGGATGTCATTAGCGAAATCGCTCAATGTTTGCGGTTTGTAGTCGTTGATGAGCAGCACCTTGTCACCGTTGCGGAAACCGGCGTCCTGCATCTCCTGTGAGAACTCGAGACCGTATTTGGCGTTCTCCAAGGGTATGTACTCGCGACCGTAGGTGAAGCAGAGGGCGATGTAGATGATGATGGCGGAGAGGAAGTTGACCAGCACACCGCCGATGATGATGAAAAAGCGCTGCCAAGCGGGCTTTGCACGGAACTCCCACTCGTGGACATCCTCGCCAAGGTCGGAAGCCTTTGTGGTCTCATCCACCATGCCATTGATGGAACAGTAGCCGCCCAATGGCAGCCACCCCAAGCCCCATTCAGTGCTTTCCGGATGATCGGCCCACTCCTTGGGTGCACGGCCGGAGAAAAAGCTGAAATGGTTCTTCCCCTCGTAGCGTTTGAAGCGCATAATGGAAAAACCCGGGTTGAAGAAGAGGTAGAACTGGTCCACCCGCGTCTTGAAGATCTTGGCAAAGGTGAAATGCCCCAGCTCGTGCGTGAGGATGAGGAAGGAGAGGCTGGCGACCAGCCCTAATATTTGTGTTACTACGCCCATTGTCGTGTCAATTTTACAAGGCCGCAAATGTACATAAATTTTGAATATACACAGACATGATGTTATTGCCGTGTGTAGAGACAGGACGTGCCCCGTCTCTACGAATAAAAGAGGTGAGATACGTTTTTTTGCAGGATATTGGGTCAAGCTGTTCTGTTCAATGTCTATGCCAGTGCTAAGAATTCTATCGAATATCCTATTCTTTTATTATACAATGTATTACAGAGGAAAAGAATACTCGGAGGATTCCGTCATCCGCTCAAATTGGTTGTTGGGACGGATAGGGTAGTAGTGCCCGTTGACCCAAAGGATAAGGGTGTTTTTGTAGTGGAATAATTTGGCGTTTGCAGGATTCAACCCTTTGATTTTAATAGTGTTGCCTGAGTGTTGGTATGTCATCCTGTTTCGGATTGGCGTCGTCCATTGTTGTACTTGCAAGGTGGATGGCATCTGGTCAGGCACCGCGATCTCCTGCTTGTCGTTGTTGAGGTAATGGATGCGGACGTTGAAATTAGACAGCATCTTGTCGGCGGCGACCTCCTCGCGATAGTCAGGGTCGTCACTCATATACAGTCCTTCATAGTCCATGGTGAGATCTTCGCTTTCGTCCATCATGATGATCGAGTCACCAGACAAGGAGTCGAGATCTTGGTCGGCGAGCTCATTGGTCGCTGAGGGCTCATACTTGTGGATGACATACTTGACCACGGTGTCGTTGCCATGCGTCGCTGTGGTGTCGGAGGGGATCATGTTCACAATGGTCGGATGATGAAAGCCTGTGAGGTCAAGAACCAGCAGGGTGATGATGGCACCAAACAACAATCCGATGAGGCTTGCAATCATGAAAATGGTGCCCTTGTTCGGAGTCTTGGAGGGTTTGTCGTGGCTGTCTTGTGATTCCATTCTTTTGCAAAAAGAGGTTGCAAAAGTACAAAAAATCTTGAATTATTCCACAATAATCTGGCTGTTCCTGCTCTTGAGTTGCTCCTCGGTGGGATGCATCTGTGTGATGGTGTCCACACTGATGGTGACGGGACGGCCATAAAGACGCTCGCGTGTCTTCGGAGTCGAGGGCTGCGTGGCCGGCTGGGCCTTGGTGCATGTCGGCGCAGGTTCCGTGTCGACGGGGACATTGTTTGTGGCTTTTTTGCGGGGTGTTTCCGCCACCTGGGTGTTCCCCTCTTCGGACGAGTTGCATTGTGTCTGGTTCGTGGTGTCCAGTATATCGTATTCGCTGTTGTCTGCGGTCGTCGCAACAATTTCCGTGGGAGCGGGTTCGAGCGGACTGGAAGCAGGTGTGACATGACGGACTACGCCCCAAGTGACCAAGGCAATTACAGCCACTCCGGCAAGAGAGAGGGCTGCGATTTGTACACCTGAAAGGGCTGTGTGCAATCCGCTGCTGCGAAGGAACTGCCTCCACGCGGCATGGCGGTATGGATAGTCGGTTTGTTCTACCTTTTGCTTGAGTAATTCGTCAAATTCAGTCATACGCTTCTGTCTTTATTCGTTGTTGAGTTGTTGAATCTTGTTCTTGATGCGGGTGCGGGCGGCGTTGACGTGCCAGGCGGAGGTGCCTTCGCTGATGTTCAGCTGCTGGGCGATTTCAGTGTGGGAAAAACCGTCGAACACGAAGAGGTTGAAGACCGTTCGTGTGGTGGGGGGCAGTTTCTGTATCAATGCCATCACTTCGTCCGCGCTCATGCGCCCCAGGGCGGCGTTGATGTCATAGCCCGCAGTCGTGCTGTCTGCCACCTCCTCCAAGTCGGTGAATCCCACTTTGGCGTCATACTTGCGCCGGTGGTCCAAGGCGGCGTTCACCATCACCCGCTTCATCCAAGATTCGAAAGAACCAGTCGTTTCATACTTCCCGATGTTCGTGAACACCTTCATGAAACCTTCACTGAGCATGTCCTCCGCCTCGTCGGTGCTGTCGGCATAGCGCATGCACAGGCGGAGCATAGGGCTGTAGAAATGCTTGAACAGCTTGTGCTGCGCGCGGCGGCTGCCTTCCTTGCAACCTTCGACCCAGCGGGCTAACTCTTCATTTCTATGTTCGCTCATGTAGTATAACGGAATTTGTGAAACAAATCTTGGGTTGGAATTGTTTTTTTTGAAAAAATAAAACGAATGTTCCCTTTATTTATTATGGTTGTGCAAATTGAAGTCAGATGCCAGCCCTATACGTACACGTTGTCTTCGTCGTGTCGGTGGTTGGCATACCAAGCCTGCGCGAAGAAGGGATTGTGCTTGGCCTGGTGGTCGTAGTTCCACGCAGGCGGCAGGCATTCGGGACAGAAATGGCCGCCCCAAAGCATCAGCTTGGGTGACATGCGGTAGCGGTGCCCGTCGTGGCACTCCCACTCCAACTGCTTTTCAGGATTGCCGTCATATTCGGGGGTGATCAGTTTGGAACCTCGGAACGCACCGGCTTGCCGCAGCTCTTCAGTCGTCAGCTGTTCCAACGGCTTGCTTTCGTCATAGCCGTGGTCCATGCGTTTGGCCTTGGCGGGGTCTTTCGACACGGAAAGATCCATCTCTTTCCACTTGGGGATGCGCTCCCATTGTTCCCGTCCGCCGTAGAAGGCGTTGACGCGCTGCACGTCGTGCTTGAGCCACCATTGGGTGCCGTATTTCTTCTTGTACGCCATCGGCAGCATGGCGGCCTTGATGATGGGCGCGGGCACGATGCCAGCTAACTTGAAGTACTTGGGCAGCCGGTCACCCATCTGCCGGAAATAGTCGTCCACGGGCACGTTGGCGCGGAAGTGGAGATACGCTTCCAACAGGTCGGCATCCAGATAGAATTGCCCATGGAAGTTGCGCAACACAAACCATTGGGGATTGAATATCTTTTCGGGGCCGGGACAGTGGATGGCCTTGAGCAGCCTGGTCTCGAACTCGTAGTTGCTCATGCGGTACTCGGGACCACTGCTGATGTTGTAGAATCGGTTCCAGAACTCGTCGGGCAGATCCAAGGTGCAAAGGTTGGACAGCAGCCGCCCCGAGTCCTCGATGGTGGCCCACTCCAAGGTGCCCATGATGGGCACGTGGAACATGATGGGGTCGTATTTCTTGAGAATGCCGGGGTAGAGGATGCCCGACTGCCGCAGGCTGACCCAGCGCTTGAGGCCTGCATCTGCAAAAATGCGCTCGGCGACGATTTTGCTGACGCTGTAGTAGTCATAGACGCCTGCAAGGATGGGGTCGCCGGTGCGTCCCCACCGGGTGCCGGCCCCGCGGTCGGAAGTCTGTGCCACCGAGCCGATATAGACTGCCCGGATCTCGTCGGCGTTGGGTTGTGCCTGGATGGCCTTCACCACATTCTCTGCAGACGTGACATTCACTTTCAGCGTCTTCTCGGGGTGGTAGTCGGCCTCAGGGGAGACCATACCCCCCACGTGGAGCACATAGTCCGACCCCGTCACGCCCTTCAACACGTCTTCGTAGTTCATCAAGTCGCCCCACACGATTTGGATGCGGTCTTGCAACGGGGCCAACTTCTGGATGTTCTTTTCGCTATGCCGTGCCAATACGACAATTTCAAGCTGATCCTCGTGTTTCAGCATCTCCTGCAGTCCGGCCCAGCCCATGAGGCCCGTCGCGCCTGTCAAGAAAACTCTTTTTTTCATGGGGGAAAAGTTATTAGTATCCAAAAATATCCTCTAATGTCAGCTTTTTGACGGGGCCGAACATCTTGGCGATGGCGTCTAGGTCCACTTCTCCGTCGGTGGCGAGAATCATGTAAGTCTTGGGCTTGTCTTTGATGTATTGCTTGTTGAACTTGACGATGTCGCCGATGGTGAAGCCGTTGATCAGTTCGTAGAAGTCCTTGCGATAGTCATGGTTGATGCCCATGCGACGGTTGTTGAGGTAGGTGTTGAGGATGGACATCTTGGTGATGCGGTTGGCGGCGATGCTGTTGCGCGCACCCTCCTTGGCCAGGTCGAAGGCACTTTGAGACACGGGCATGGCGTTGAACAGCGAGTCGAAGGCGGTCAGGGCATCCAGGATCTTGTCGTTCTGGGTGCCGATGAACGAATAGTTGTACATGTAGGCCGCGGTGTCGGAAGGAATTGAGAAGGAGGATTGGGCCGTGTAAGCCAAGGAACGTTTTTCGCGCATCTCTTGGAAGACGATGGCGTTCATGCTGCCGCCAAAATACTGGTTGTACATCCGGGAGATGGGAATGAGCTCGGTGTCGAGTTTTCCGGCGCGGTTGATGGTGATCAGACGCGACTGCTTGGCAGGGTAGGGGGCGTAATAGACCACGTTGCGGTCTGTTGGCAGGCGGTCGAACTTCTTGGCGGGTGGCGGCGTGCCGAAACTCTTAGGCAGCTTGTAGTTGGCAGCGAGCGACTTCTTGAGCTGCTTCACCGTGGCCGGGCCGTAATAGAGGATTTCCGGCTTGTAGCTGAAAAGTCGGCGCAGTGATTGGAGCAGCTGCTCGCCCGTGAGCTGCTGCAGTTGCTCGTTGCTGAGCTGGTATTGTACTAACTCGGGTCCGTATTCGCAATAGGTTCGCAAGCATTCCAAGACGCTGTTTTGTGAGGACTTGGCATTCTTGCGCTGCAACAAGACATCGTCGATGAGGTTCTGCAGGGCCTTGGCGTCTGGCGTGGCGTTGTTCACCACATCTGTCATCAGCTTGATGGCTTTGTCCATGTTGTGGCCAAGGCCGCTGATGGTCACGTAGGTTTCGTCGTCGGAGCAGGAGATGCTGTAGTTGCAGGCTAATGTGTAGAAATCGGTCTTGATTTGCTCCACCGTGCGGTCGGGCGTGGCCAAGTTGTTGATGTAGCGGGCGGCGTATGGCAGCAGGATGTCGTTCATCTCGCCGGCGGGGAAGACCATGCGCAAGGTGAAGGTCTGATCCTCGTTGTTGTGCAGGTAGTCGATGGGCACACCCTTGTATTGGTCAAAGGTGATGGCCTGCTGGAAGTCCACGAACACGGGCTCGATAGGCTTGACAGAACGTGCCTTGAGCTTGGTGAAGAAGTCGGACTCGGCGTCCCTGTTCACCTGGATGGCGGTGATGGCGGGCTTGGTCACCTTGGCGGTCTCCTTGGGCTCGCCCTGGCGTTTATAGACTACTATATAATTATTGTCGTTGAAATAGCGGTTGGCGAACTTGACGATGTCCTCCTTGGTGACTTTCTTGTAGTATTCGAGTTCCTGTGAGGCGTGATACCAGTCTATGTCGTTCTCAAAGGCGTGGGCCATGGCGTTGGCGCGGGAGCGGTTGCTCTGGAGCTGACGCATTTTGGAGGCTTCGATGTTGTTGATGGCGGCCTGTATCAGCGACTCGTCGAATTGGCCTTTCTTGATGAGCTCGAGTTGGTCGAGCAGCAGGTCGCGCACCTCTTCGAGTGCTTGTCCGTCGTTGGGACGGCCGGAAAGCACGTAGGCGGAGTTGTCGCACAGCCTGTAGAGATAGGCGGAGGCGCGGGAGGCGAGGTGCTTTTGGGTGATGTTGAGGTCCATGAGGCCGCAGCGGCCGTTGGATAGGATGTTGTCGAGCATCTCGACGATATAGAGGTCACGGTGGTTGGCGGGCAGGTCGAGACGGAAGGATACTGTCACAAATTCAGCCTCATGACCTGTCACCTCGCGCACGACAGGTGTGGTGATGGGTTTCTCCTTGGCGATGGCATAGTGGGGCACCTCCTTGCTCTTGAGTTGCCCGAAATACTTGTCGATGATGGCAATGGCCTCGTCATAGTCGAAATCGCCGGCCAAGCACACGGCCATGTTGTTGGGCACGTAGTAGGTGTCGAAGAAACGGCGGATGTTGGTCAGCGACGGGTTCTTGAGGTGCTCGGTGCTGCCGAGGGTGGTCTGCTGCCCGTAGGGGTTGTTGGGGAAGAGAGCGTTGAGCATCGCCTCGGAGGCCTTGCGGCTGTCACTGGACAGCGAGCGGTTTTTCTCCTCATAAACGGTCTCCAACTCGGTGTGGAAGATGCGGAACACGGGGTTTGCAAAACGGTCGGCCTGGATGTAGGCCCAGTTCTCCAACTGGTTGGCGGGGATGTCCTCGATGTAGACGGTGTAGTCGTTGGAAGTAGCGGCGTTGGTGCCCTGCGAGCCGATGAACTTCATCATCTTGTCGTACTCGTTGGGGATGGCATAGCCCGAGGCGACGTAGGAGAGACTGTCGATGATGCGGTAGATGCTGTCGCGGTCCCGTTTCTCGTGGGTGCGGCGATAAACCTCAAATTGACGCTCGATTTCGTCAAGCAGGGGTTTCTCGGCATCGTAGTCGAGGGTCCCGAAATGTTGGGAGCCCTTGAACATGAGATGTTCGAGGTAATGTGCTAAGCCGGTGGTCTCGGCAGGGTCGTTCTTGCTGCCCACGCGCACGGGGATGAGCGTCTGGATGCGCGGGGCATCCTTGTAAACCGACAGATAGACCTTGAGGCCGTTGTCAAGCGTGTAGATGCGGACTTTCATCGCGTCGTGCGAGTAGCTGATGTAATCGTAGTGCTTCTGGGCCTGCAAGAACATCGGCAAGGCCAATATCATTGCTGTGAAAAGGAGGAGGAATCGTTTCATTCGAGAGGATTTTAGGGGTTAATGGTTGTTTTTAAACATTGCCGCAAAAATACATTTTTTGTTGGATAATTGTTTTCGTTGGGTTTCGTTGGGGGTGCCGTTTGATTTCGTTGGGTGCCGTTTGATTTTCGATTGATTTTGATTGGTGCCGATTTGTAGAGACGTTTCATGAAACGTCTCTACAAACCAACCAACCGGAACAACCCCCCCCGTGAAATATGAAACGTCCCTACCTGCATTTGTCAAATATCCATTTCGCCACATTGTTTTCAATGTATTGTGCAATCCCGTTCAATTCTTCGTTGTTTCGGATGATATGGTCGTGAAAACGGGTTTGCCAGCCGAATTGGATGTAATTTGCCTTGGCAAAACGTGTGACGGATGCCTTAAACATCCTGATGACAACCGACAGCCACGTTTGCATTTGGGTCGCGAATTGTGTGGACGTTCCTTTTTTTTGCGGTTCAATATCCTCCACGTCATCCTCGTCGCCCGTCATCACACCGTTGTTGATTCCATATAATGATTCAATGGAACGTTTGTTGTGGGGGGTCTTGCCGCTGTCTATCGATACGATTGCGTGTATGTGGTTCGGCATCACCACGAACAAGGGAACGTCTGCGTAGGGATGATGATCGGGTGTTTGCTGGATACAATCCTGTGCATAAATGCCGATTGCGGATAATCTCATTCCTTTTTTATCGATTTCTCCGAAATAATGTTCTCTGTTTTTCGTGCATATAGTCACAAAATATAGTCCGCCGTCATAATCGTGCCAGTCTGCCCGCGCAGACGGGATTCGGTATTTGTTGATAAAATAAATGTTATCCATAATGATTGAAAATTTATGCCCGCAAAAATATAATAATTATTTAAATTATTTCATTTTTTTGAAATATTGTCCGCGATTGTTTGGATTGGTGCCGTTTGATTTCCATTTGATTTCGATTGGTGCCGATTTGTAGAGACGTTTCATGAAACGTCTCTACAATCCCGGGACCGATCGTGCGCCAA
>DBYW01000003.1:0-1810 GCA_002311645.1 Bacteroidales bacterium UBA1176 | reverse complement strand
TCGTGCGCCAATCCCGGGACCGATCGCGCGCCAATCATGGTAACGAATACCAATATTGTCCCATTTCGGCATCATTCCCCTGGCGTATCCATTATTTGATTATTTTTGCAACCTCCAAACTGTCTTGTTATGTTGTCGCCGAATGCTTTGCAATATACATTGGATCATCTGCTCTCCGTGGCCCTGCCCGCAGAGCCCGCCCTCGAATACCGTGTGGAACGCTGTGCCGACGCGGTGACCGTGGCTTTCCCCGGCGGATGGTCCCTCCGTGTTGCACTGCTGGACGATGACGAGGTGCGGACGCTGGTGTCCGGCAAGGCTGTGCCGATAATGCTTCCCACAGCCGACGGACGGGAACAGATCCCCCTTTTCCGTCCTGCGTCCGCTTGCGCGTTGGACGCCCCCGATGTTCGTGTCGCTTCGGACAGCCGCGAGCTGCTCATCCCCTATGACCTCGTCACTCCAAGTTTTCTGATGCTTTCCCGTTGGGAAGAGTACCAGGAGTCGCCACGCGATCGGTATAATCGCTTTCCATACGTCTCCAGCCTGGCAGCCTACTACCATTTTGTGCATCTCCCGATCGTGGATGAGTATGCCATGTTGCTGCGCCAGTGGGTTGCCGACCGGTTGCGTCCCGGCATCGCGCTGCGCCCCCGGACGCCTCGCGTGGTGCCCACGCACGACATCGACCACCTCTGCCGCTACACTGGCACCCTCCAGGCAATGCGCTCCATCCTCGGACGCGACCTGCTCATCAACCGCAGCCTGCCTTTGGTGTGCCAGTCGTGGCAGGAGTATTGCGAGTGGCGTGCCGACAAAAAACAAGACCCCTATGTGTTGGCGGTCTCTGAGCTGATCGAGCACGCTCGTCGCTGCGGCGAACACGCCGTTTTCTTTTTGAAAGCTCAAACAAAAGGCGAATATGACTGCACTTACGATGTCTGCGACCCGCTGGTTAGTCACATTGTGGATCTGATTAGAAAGAACGGCATGGGAGTGGGACTGCACGGCAGCTTCCGGAGCTATGACAATCCGGAACTTTATGAACAGGAAAAGAAACGATTGGAAGAGATAGCAGGGGAGGATGTGATTGCCGGGCGGCAGCACTTTCTGCGCTTTAATCTCCTGAAAAGCTATGTCAATGCCGGGTACTCGGTTTATGGAGGGCAAAACACGCGCCAGATGATGGAGGTTACCCGTCCCAGTACCCTCGAGGTGTGGCAGGCGGCGGGACTTCGCGACGACTACACGTTGGGCTATGCGGAGCAGCCCGGTTTCCGCTGCGGCACCTGCCATCCCTTCAGGCTCTATGATCTCTTTGACGACCAAACCACCGGCATCGTGGAACACCCGCTCATCCTGATGGACGGTTCCCTCTTCGATTACCTCAAACTCGGCATAGAGGAGAGCAGGGCTCTCTTCAGTCGTCTGCGCGCGCGCTGCCGCGCCGTGGAGGGCGACTTCGTCTACCTCTGGCACAACCACACCGTGGGGCGCAACTACCGCGACCTGTACGGGGGGGTTGTGGAGAATCAGTAATCACCATTCCGCCAGCTTTGCTGGCGGAACCCCCATCTTTTTGTTGATATCTCCGTATTATTTATTTATTTTTTTACACATTATAATTCCCAGCTTTTTTAGCTGACTTGCCGGAGAAATTTTAAATTTAGTTTTTTTAACATTTATAACTGTCTTATATATAGTATAATATATATGTTTATATGGGGGCTTAAAAACTGCTATTTTGTTGGTTATTAGAATAAAAAGTGTATATTTGCGACAGTACTTCCGAAAGTGAAATGCCACGCCG
>DBYW01000058.1:8761-23423 GCA_002311645.1 Bacteroidales bacterium UBA1176 | reverse complement strand
CTTGTTATTCATAATCGTTTCCCTGAATTCGTGTCGGGCGCAACTGTTAATTTATGCGATTAAATTTCTTTCATTTTCCAAACAGAAAACAGCGCACCCCTTCCGCCCTTCAGGTGGAAAAGGCATCGCCAAACGCCACGCAACACTGAAAAACTGAAAAGAGTACGCCTATAGCAGACGTACCTATCAGTGTGCCCCGTTGCTAAAATTTGGCGATTTTTTTCCACGGCCACACTATAGCTTACGCTATCTTCAAATACGCTGCAAACATACAAAATATTTCTGTTCGGCATACTCTTTTCTTTTTTTCGCCTGCAAAAATAGGACGCAACTGTGCCATTCCACAGCATAGACAATAACCATATAGTTGACGCCTTTGGCAGACCGGAATAGGAACAGAGCAGCCTGTCGAGGACGGTACCGGTGAGGTAGTTCTCGAAGAGACTGCTGTCGAAGCGCAGGTCGCACATTCTAACGGTTTCGGTCATATCGTATAATTTTGCGGCGAAAAAACAATTTTCAGGCAAGCGGAATTGAATTCTGCTATTCGCAGTTTCTGCGGCAAAGATAACGGACAGGTGTGCCAAAAGGTGTCATGGCGGGGGCGCTTTAAGAGCAACTACAACTTGGACAACTTGGGACAACTTTTAAATGTTTTGAAACCTTTTCAATCCCACAAATCCCTATAATACTTGCAGAACAGAGCAAGTCCTTCCGAAACGGTTTTGGTCTCCTCTTCTGAGAGGCAATGAACGTATTTCATTAGCTCGAAGGCGTCAATCATTTTCTGAATGGTGGCGTTCCACTCGCGTATATCCTTAAAACCGTCTGGATGTCCGTGCTTTTCCAAATCCCTGAACGTGACAAGACGCGGGGCGATCAGACGGGCTAATGTGTTCTCGGTGTTCCACACCTCTTCAATCGGAAAGTCATGCTTATGGCTCCAGTGCTCGCTGTCGGAAGTGTTTTTCCTCTTTGAATTCTTTTTCATTCTTTTCGCTGTTATTGGTTTCCTTTAACAATTCCCGCAATCTTCCCATCCATCCTGTTCAGGAACTCCCCGAAAGGTAGATTTGGGTCCGCGTGTTCCAGTTCCTCCTGATAATCAACCGTATGGAAGTGGTCCACCACGTTCCCGAACCAGTGGTCTTCGATGATTGGAGACTTTCCGCCGGTTGCGGGAGGCAGCACTTTGATAACGTGGACGGTAAGACCTTTGTGGTGGTTTTTGCACCAAGCCAGGTTGATGCCAATGCCCAAACATTGCAAATATAATAATGAGCATCCTCCTGTGGGGGATTTGATCATTTTGCCTGGTGAGTCCCACACGAGCAGCCACACCTCCAACGGCGGGTCGTAGTCGCCGTCCTCCTGACAGTACAGGTATCGCACGACAAAGTCGCCGCTGTCCATCCATTCCGTGTTATCATCGGATGTGAAACAATTCATGATGTCCTCTTGGCATTGCTCGGCGTTGAAACCGACGGGGATGATGATGGTTTTGGCGGTCAATAGGGAGACACTCTCTTGAGTGAAATATTCTATTCGTTGTTTGTACCGATGGATTTTGAACCTTAAATTACCGATGTCTCCAGAATGTCGTTCTGTGGACAGAACCACCCAAATGTCTTCGGTGCTTCCGTAACTATCTTGTTTAATGAAGTAGTATTCAGGACGGTATAAAAGTCTGACATCGTCCACGCAGGGTGGAATTTCGCCTTCCCATTCGCGTAAGTCTTTCAAAACGGGAATCCTGCTTTTCCGTTTTTCCGCGTCTCGTGAAAGTGATGACAGAGCGATGACGGCCACTTTAAACTCTAAAGCCAAAGATTTCAATCCTTCTGCAATGGCGGTGAGTTCGGCTTTGCGGTTAGGATACTTTTGGTAGGAATGCATAAGTTGAAGATAGTCGATAATCACAAATTGGAAGGGACGGCGCTTTTGAATTTGCAGCAGTTTTACACGCATCACTTCAAGCGTCATAGGCACAGTGTCGTCTATGTGAATCAAACCGAGGCCATTGGTTGGTGAATGACGGTCTCGGAGTTGCATTGCACTTTGCTCTAAACTGAAATAGACAGTAGGTTGATCAACATCTACAGCCAGGTTGAAAGCGAGGGTTGTTTTGCCTATTCCAGGCCGTCCGCCAATGATATTGAGCGTCCCGGGCTGGTAAATGTTGGCCAGGACATTAAGGTCCGATGGTGTTTGCGTATTCTGTTCCATTGTGATTTTATTTGAAATTTCTGACGGCAAAGATAGTGTGGAACTATGCCTATATGCAGCACAGTGATGAGACATATTATACGATTAGCCCCACAACAGACCGAATGCTGTTGTGAGGCTAATAGACTTTCGTGCTATCTGCACAAGGCAATTGGAAGACAGTACGGCTATTGTTTGTGAAAGACACTTAGTCTAATCGCTCGTAGTCAAACCAAGCTTTCGTGGCATTAGCCTTCTTATAATCAAAGCCATACCGGTCCATATACATAGCAATGATTTCTTTGGCTCCGTTGTAGAATGGATCTTGAGTGTGATGTTCCGTCGTGACAATAATCTCCATTTCTGGGGTCAACACGGTGTTGTTTACTCTTTTGATTGTCTTTGGGGTGATTCTGAAGACTTTACTCATAACTTTTTCCCTGATACGTGTCGGGCGCAACTGTTGGTGAATATTAAAGTTGCGGCAAAGATAGCACAGGGGTGTGCCAATGCGTGGCATAACAGCCCCCCGACCGATCCAAAGGCCTGCCCATTGGCAGTGAACAGTGATCAGTGAATAGTGATCTTGCCCCCCGTTAGGGGTGCAGGGCTTGGTAGAAAGAGGTGGACAGAGGAATGTGCGCACGCCGTAGGTGTGCGGGGAAAAAGTATTAAGGGTTTCACCCCGCGAAAAACGGCAATGGTTCTATTCGGCGGCTTTGAAATTGAATACGGGCTTGATGATGTTCTCCACGCTTACCGTATCCTGTATGTTGGCAAGAATCTCATCCTTAGGCTTATATGCCATAGGGGCTTCGTCAAGGGTGTCGTTGGTCACGGTTTCGCTGTAGATACCTTCCATGGAGCTTTTGAAATCTTCCAGCCGCAGTTCCTTGAACGCCTTCGCCCGGCTCATCACACGTCCCGCCCCGTGCGGTGCAGAGCAGTTCCAGTCGGCGTTGCCTTTGCCAATGCAGATGAGCGAGCCGTCGCGCATGTTGAGCGGAATGATGCACCGTTCGCCTGCTTGAGCCGAGATGGCACCTTTTCGGATTAAGTTGTCGTCACTGATATAGTTGTGTACGCTTTCAAAAGCACCGTCAACAACTCCGCGTGCGGAATGGTTTTCCTCAAGGAAATCTGTAATCAGGTCGGCAATCAGTCTGCGGTTGAGGCGCGCCCAACGCTGGCAAAGCCGCATGTCGTGCAGATACTCGTTGCGCGGCTCGCCCTCCAGATAACAGAGGTCGGGCGGCACGGGCGGGGACTGCATCTTGAAATCGGAATGCAGTTTGGCAATAGCGGCCTGTATCTCCTTTCTTCTGCCCTGACTTTTGTATCCCTCGATGATTCGTTTCTGCTGTTCCATCACCTTGTCCCACCCCGAAAGCAGTTTCCGTGCCTCTTTTTGGTACAGGTCGGCCACCTGTTTGCCCAGATTGCGGCTTCCCGTGTGAATTACCAGATACCATTTCCCCTGTTCATCGCGGTCGAGCTCAATGAAATGGTTGCCGCCGCCCAAGGAGCCGATGGATTTGTCCAAGCGCTTGCTCTCCTTGAGAAGCCTGTAGCAGTACAACTCTCGAATAATGGCTTTGGCTTCGGAATAGACCTCCATATACTTGTGAGGCAGCGGCATGTATTGGTCACTGCGGAAGTCGCGCCCCGACGGTATAGCCTTCAGGATGAATGTGTTGAGCGCGTGGAAATCAATGGATTCCGGCATTTCAAGCGGTTGCACGAGGATGCCGCAGCCGATGTCAACGCCCACAATGTTGGGGATTACCTTGTCGCCAAGATTGCCCGTGAAGCCGATCACGCAGCCCGCGCCAGCGTGCACATCGGGCATAATGCGGATTTTGCAGTCGGCGAACACCCTGACGGAGAGCAGTCGCTGGATTTGTTCAAGCGCTAATTCTTCAATGTTGTCTGTGAAGATTTTAGCGTNNATGGTTTTCATCTTAGAATAAGAATTTGCAAAGATAATAAATGAATGAAAAAATTGTGCCGGCAAAAATAATACACGGGTGTGCTAAAACGTGGCATACGCTGCCCGCAGACCTACGGCCTGCGACACCGCCTCCGTACCGCTTCGTCACTACCGAGCCCGGCAGACCCAAAGGCCTGCCTGTTGGCAGTGAACAGTGATCAGTGATCAGTGAAGAGGGATCTTGCACCCCGTTAGGGGTGCAGGGCTTAGTAGTATGTAGTTGTTTACGTCTCCGCATTCTCCATGGCTGGCGCATTGCTTTGCCTTATGTGGTGGAGGTGTATCAGTTCGTCGCACATGGCAAGTTTTTTCCCAAACATTATGGCAGAGTTCGTGCTGATGCGGGTGCAAGCCACTACCAGTCTGGCTCAAACTCCCAGTCCACCGGTTTCCCATTCAGGTCGAAAACCATGCACGTGTCGCACCCGCCAACCTTATTGGCACCCGCGTCCACCAATGTATTTGGAACATATACTTCTTGGAGAAGATGGGCTTCCTCAAGGCACCACGTATCAACACCTTTTATACATTTGGGGAGCCTGATGGATGTGATGCGTTCTGAAAAATACTCACTCAAGCCCTCACCGATATATTCAACATAAGAATATTCGTCCTCAACGTCAACCATATCAGGTAAGTAAACGTGGCCGGACAGTTGGTGCATCTCCTCACCCCAGAATAATTGTACGACATTGTCATAACTGTAGATTTCCAGCGTGTTGTTATGGTTTGCAGCGTAGATGGACCGTTCACTTTTTTCAGAAGGGAAGAATTTTTGGATATAACAGCCCGTGTACGCATCAAGATCCTCGGAAACGTGTCGTACACCCAGCAGTTGCTCTTCCGGATAGGGTTGTTCTTTGCCGTTTATGGACAATACCAAACAATCGGGCTGTACTGTTGATATGCACCCGCCAATAGTCCCGTCCGGAGTCTCAATTTCCACGAAGTCCCCGACTTGCAAGTTCTCGTTAATGTACTTCAACATATCTTTGTCGTTTTGTTTTTTGCGGCAAAGATAATACGGGGGTGTGCCGGTTTGTGGCATAGCTGCGATGCCCGCAGACCTACGGCCTGCGACACCGCCTCGTGTTGTTCGTTGCTACCGAGCCCGGCAGACCTACGGCCTGCCTGCTGACAGTGAACAGTGAACAGTGATCAGCAATCTTAACAGGAAAAAGCACCCCGTTAGGGGTGCAGGGCTTTGTAGAACGGGGCTGCAAGGGAGGATGCGCACGCCGTTAGGTGTGCGGGGAGAGGGTGTGGAAAGGGTTAAGGGTTTCACCCCGCAGGAAACCGCGATTAGGGGAACCACCTTAGCGATATCATTTATAATGTACAGCTGCCAGATTATCTTATTATCCAATCTGTTCGCTTTTAGATTTGAAAGGCTCGTTCAAAAGGTTACACATTTCTTCACAGTGTTTTGAAGCCATCTCTTTGGTCCACTTGTTCCCTTTTTTATATGCCAAGTACATCCAATACAATTTCAAACTTTCTACAGATTTATTGTCGGCAATGGATTTCTCAATTTTACCGAATTTTTCCTGTATAGACTTGTTGCTTTGATACGAATTCAGGGTCTGGGAAATCATTGCAAGATTGCCGAATGAGTTCACTGCGCCACCATCACCCCAACTCCCCTCAACACTTTCGTTTTGGGGATGCAAATGTTCCACAGATCTGTTGCTACTGAACACATATTTTTCTACCACGTTCTTTTCTTCTTCTTTCAAGTCAAAGACTCCAATAGTTCCACTATTTTTATCATTTTCATTTGCTCCGTTCTTAGATCCTTTGTGCAAAGATTTTTCCCATAGATAGTAGTCCAATCTCCAAAACCAGTATCGATTGATGTTCGGAAACTTTTCATGGTATGTTCTACCTTCTTTTAAGAGTTTTTTAGCATATTCGTTGTCAACACGTTTCAATTCTTCTAAAAATACAGAAGGGTCAAAGATATTGTTATCCAACCAAACAAAAGCATCTTTCATCCATTGATGAGGTTCACGGCTGACATATAGGTAGGATTGGAACTGGCGGAGCATATTCCATTCATTATTGTTTCTTTCGTTGTCTTGATTGTTTTTATCTTGTCCGTTTTTGACATCCTGCCACTTGTATTTTTCTTCCTTGTCCCTCCGAATAAAATACTTGCAAAACAAATCAAATTGAACTTCAAGGATACCCATGAACTCATTTACGTAATCTTTATTCCATACAATCTTATTTTCTCCATCGCCTTCAAAACCGAATGTCTTTAATATTTTCTCTCTATCGTATGAGATGGCACAGCCTTTCAATCGCTCCAATGCAATCAACAGAAACTCGTCAAAGGAAACAATGCTATTGTAGTTTATTTCATTTGGTTTTGGTTTGTTGACAGATTCGTATCTTTTAATAATATCAAGTATTGTAGGGCGGAGTTTGCTCTGCTGGTTGTTTTCGTCTGATTTTTCAACACAATTCATCTGGGAGATGTTATTCCATTTTTCCAGAAATTCATTTTCATCAAGGCCTTCAATAGACGACAATTTGACTTTTAGAATATCTACCAATTCCAACTGCTTTCCACGATTGTTCATTCGGACAAACTGCTTGTTTTTTTCAATGATCGTATAGTCTTGAGGTATTACAGAGAGAAAAAAAGAAGCATAATTATACACATAAAGTGCAAATGCCGCTTTAACGTTTGTGTCTTTGCCATTAAGGAATGATTCTATAACACTTTTCGCATTAAGGAGATTGTTATTTGTGTTTTCTTTTGGTAAACCATCTATCAAAAACGCTTTGTCCTCTTCTCGACCATAGAAATCAATTCGGCCACAAAAGTTTTCCCATTGGGCATAATGTTTTTTCATTTCCAATGCCATTACCGACAAAGTTGTGATACGTTGCTGTCCGTCAATCAAATCAAAAGTGGAATCATCATAGTCTGTTTGACTAATATTCATAATTCCAATGTAATAAGGTTGAGGATTATCTTTTGATTTATCAAAAGAATCAAAAGAATCAAACAAATCATCCATAAGCTGTTTAACTTGCTTCTCTGTCCATGTATAAGGGCGTTGATACAAAGGAATTCTGAAACGAATGTTTTTCTCAACTAGTATCTTCGGTGAATAAGGGGTGCTATTTATTTCCATTTTCTTCTTGCTTTTGATTTCTTTGATACAAATGATTTACTTGCTGCTTTATAGAGTCATTATGAAGAATGTGTACATGTCGGTTGTAGAAAAGCGCCATATCAGCCTTATAGTTTTCCTGCGAGTTCTTTGTGTACCCATCTGCCTCAAATGGTGTGTTCCCGACTTTATTTTTCAGTTGTGAAAGCGCATGACTATGATAAGAAGAATTCAAGATGACTGGAATGATTTTTTGTTCATTCACATATTGTTTTACTCTGCTCTGGCGAACAAAAGTATGTCCTCCTGCTTTCGGGAAACGCAATGTAGAAAGGAGCAGTTCTACGCAAGTTGCCAATTCTATAAGTTTCCGTTCGCCAAATTTATCGAAATAAAGAAGTATTATGGCTTTGTAGGCATTACGGAGATAGTCATTCCTTATTGCTTTTGATAATTCGTCGGCATAATGAATGGCTGATGATTTCTTTTCCCCTGTTTGTTCTCCAAATAAGAGTTCATACATCTTATGGTATCGCTTCGCATACAGGAAAAACGCATCACCTCCTTCTATGGTCTGTGGTATTTCCATCGGGATCAAGTCCTCCACATTTTGACTGGGATATCTCATGTTCAGAACAATTTGATCGTTCTCCCTATTCCAAGAACGAAACACATTGGGTTGCATGTATCTATTCAAAATATGTTCGTCCTTGTCCAAATCCTTTTCGTCAATAGCTGATACAAATTCATTGTAAACAAGTCGTTCACCCCCGCCTTCTTCTCCGTGGCCTCTACTCCAAACTCGTATTTGGCGTAAAATTTTCTCGAACAACTCATTATGCTCGCCGTCTTTACTTTGCCATTCATCGTTGTGTTTCCTTGCCAAATTTTCTTGGTTTTCAGGAATGAACATCAAATGATGCGCTTTCAACAAGTCATAATCAGACAATTGCATTCCTTTACTATTCAAACTGTCGAAGAAGGTAAACGCAAGAGACAACTGACCATTGGGAATACATAGAACTGAAATCGTTACATTTTCGCTTTGAAGATAATCAAGATAGTTGTCCCTATCCTTGTTCTTCAGGTAATCATCAATGATTTTGTTTGTATTTTGAATATAGTATTGCGATTTTAAATTGTCAAATACAGAATACAAAAGACTGTCCTTGTGCTCTTTTAGTTTGTCTTTAAACAGAATCGAAAGAGTGACCAAACGTTGTTGACCGTCCACAATATCATATAATATTTTGTTCTTATCATCTTCGGTTTGATGTAAGATAATGGTTCCCAGTATATAAGACTTTTTATTTATAAAAGCCTCGTATGTATCGTTCAGCAATGCATTAACGTGGTTGGACTGCCATTCGTAAGCCCTTTGGTAAGGAGGGAGAGATAATGGTTTTTCAAATAGCTCTTTTAAGGTTGTTGTCTTAAGTTCAATGGATTCTAGTATTTGTTCCTTAGAGTGTTTTTCATCGTTTTCTGCGTCTGGATTCGTTTCTCGCAATGGTTGTGTCAGAGAAAGGTAGAATTTAATCATACTTAAAATTGCATCTAGCACTGCTGCGTCAGATTGCTCCCTGTTCCCTGCATCGTGGGTGATGATATCCTTATAGCACCATTTTCCATTGTCATTTAAGACAACATTGTCTTTATTCACTTTTTCCAAGTTGAATGTTTCATCAACATGAAGTTCAATTCGGCCTTGATAGTACTGAATATAGTTCTTTTCAGATTGGGGCCAAACCTTAAACCACCTCTCCTCTCTTGCCAATTTTCCTTGGCCTAAAGAACTATGTGTCAATTTGAAGTCAGTGTGTCTTTTAAGGACTTCTTCGTTAACGTAATCAAAAAGATTTTGATCCAGTATTTTAAAATTTTCAACCATAACATTACTATTTGTATTTTCCTTTTCTCCGCCGCAAAACTACAACTTTTCCCTTTTCTTCCACCTCCTTCTTACAAATCCCCCAACGTCCCCCCGAACCTTACCCTCATCTCCCGCAAAATCTCCCGTAAGGTCTCCGGCAGGCGGGACCACATCTCCTTTACGATCTCTTCGGGGATCTCCTTGTAGTACGCCTCGGCGATGCCGCCGGTGATGCAGGCGAGGGTGTCGCTGTCGCCGCCGAGCGAGACGGCCAGACGGATGGCACTCTCGAAATCCGTGCTGTCGAGGAAGGCGATGATGGCCTCCGGCACCGTGCCCTGACAACTCTCCTGAAACGTGTACCCAGGACGGATCTCCTCGCAGGTGCGGCTCAGGTCGTAGCCGAAATGCGTTTCCACGTACTCCTTGATCTCCGCTTTGGTCTTGCCGGTCCTGCCTAAGAAGATGGCGGCGGCCACGGCCTGCGCCCCCTTGATGCCCTCCGGGTGGTTGTGGGTGATGGCGGCCGAGATCTCCGCCACCCGCAAGGTCTCCTCCAACGTCTCAAAAGCCCAACCCACGGCACTCACCCGCATCGCCGAACCGTTGCCCCACGAGTTGTAGGGCACGCGCTCGCGCCCGCTGAACAGCCACCGGTAGAACGACCCGCCGTAGCCGCCAATCGGGTTGGGATAATCGTATGCAAAACGCACCATCGAGGCCTCCAGCTCCTTGTGGGTGTGGTACTCGTCGCGCAACAGCCAATCGGCCACCGCGAAACTCATAATGGAATCATCAGTGAATTCACTTCTCTCCGAAAACAGAGGGAAATCGGTGGTTTTGATGTTGTCGAATTCGTATATCGATCCGACGGTGTCTCCTATTATTGCTCCTAACATAGTGTATTACTTTTAGTTGTTTTAATCTTTAAAATGAATCTGAGGTGCAAAATTACAATATTTCTCTTTTACTGCCCAATTTTCCATCATCGCGACAGCCTCGAGCGAAATCCCCTCCCCTATCAGTAAAACACACTAATCTACCGTCCCCTCCGACATCTCCCACATCGAGCGCTCGCAGATGTAGGTGGTCATCCGAAGAAGGTCGGGGATGCTGTAGCGCAGGTGCGTGCAGAGGGCGTGTGCGAGGTAGCAGACGCAGATATGCCCGAACTGCGGGATGCACAGCGGGCCCTCCGCCCAGGTCTGGCCGTCGTCAAGGTGGTTGGACTCGCCGCCGTGGATGGTGTGCGCGTCCATCCGCGAGAGTGACGAAACCGTCCACAGCATCTCGTTCCAGTGCGACCCGTAAAACGCATCCTCCTCCATCGGGAAGATCTTCGTGTCCTCGTAGTCGTGACAATAGTTGATTTCCCCGATCAGATATAAGCGGTTGGCACCGTGCTCGCCTATGTCGGGAAGCATATCCAACTGTTTCTGAAGCTGTTGCTGCTCTTCGTGGAAGCGGTTCATCATCTTCAGCAGCGCCTCGTTCACGTGCTCGAAGCGTCGCACCTCGGCCTCGGTGCAGTGCAGCTCGAACATCCGGTTGAGGATGCAGGCACGCTCTTCTAACATCCAGTCGAGCATCTTCCCTGTGTACGTTTTCCAGTCCAGGTCGCCGTCAAAGGGCTTGGCCAGACGGAGGATTTCGCCCTCGGTAGTGGCAAGCATCGTGCGGAGTTTGTCCGTGCCCGATATCCCCTGTATGTTCTGTTTCAGTGTCAGCGAAGCGTCCCAATTCAGATACTTCAGCTGCAGGTCAGGGACGCCACTCTGCCCGCACTCGGTGGCCAGCACCTCCAACAGATTCTTTTTGCCTCCGACAATATGGTAGTACTCGTCGCGGTGGAGCAGGCGCACGTCATCCACCCATTGTCCGATGCGCTCCCAATCGTGCACGTCTTGCAGGATGGGGCGATAGTCGTCGTGCATCATCACCGTGCGCATCAGCTGCGTAAGTACGATGACAGCCACCTGAAACTCTCCAGCCATCTTCTTCAACTCTTGGATGATATGGGCCATTTCCTCCCCACGGTTCGTGAACGGTTGCGAGGAGGTCATCAGTTCCAGGTAGTCGATAATCACCCAGCGGATTTTCCGGGTTTCTTGCAGCTGGCGCACTTTCGAGCGAATCGTGTCCTCAGTCATAGGCTCCGTGTCGTCAATGTGTATCCATTCAGGGCCTTTCCCGGTCGCGTAGTGCAGCAACAGTTGCTCGCTTTTCATTTTGAGGGAGAAATAGACGGTGGGCAGATGCGCTTCCGTCGCAAGATGGAAGGCCATAGTGGTCTTGCCGATTCCGGGCCGTCCGCCGATGAGGTTGAGCGTGCCGGGCCGGTAAAGGGCGGACAGTTGGGCCAGGGTGCGTTGGTTCTTTTCTATTGTCATACTCTTGAATTTTTTTTGCAAAAATAGTGTATGCCAACGAGTGGAAGGGAATTTTGCTACTCGCAGACACAACGGCAAAGATAGCGTACTGGTGTGCCGTTTCATTGCACAGTTTTTGTTGTGCTGAAAATTGGCACAACCATCCCAGACTGTGCCATAAAATTTCACACCTATTGCTTATCTTTGCCGCGTCGATTTTTTTAAAAACCTGCAGTTATGACTAAAGAACTCATCAGGAAGTATATCTGGCTGATAGACACGGTGAACCAAGCGGGATCCACCGGAATCACATTCAAAGACATCCGCAGCAAATGGGAACGGAACGACCTGCTTTCCGGTGGCATCCAGTACCCGAAACGCTCGTTCCACAACCACGTGACGGCGATACGCGAACTGTTCGGCATCGAAATCGCCTGCAACAAAAACACCAATTCCTACTATATAGCCAACAGCCGCGAGCTCAAGGACTGCTCCGGCTTCAAAGGGTGGCTACTGGACGCGCTCTCGCTCAACAACCAACTGGAGGAGAGCAGCCAGCTGAAGGACCGTATCCTCCTGGAAGAAAACCCCTCCGGCCGCGAGTTGCTGCCCACCATCCTGGAGGCTATGCGCGACAACAAGATGCTGACATTCAGCTACAAGCCTTATTGGGTAGAGGACGATCACATCTCCAACCTCTATCACGTGGAACCTTACGCCCTGAAGGTGTTCAAACGGCGGTGGTACCTGTTGGGCAAGTATGGCGACAGTCCGCTGAAGGTATATGCACTGGACAGGATATTGGACATTGACATTGAATTCGAGAGCTTTACGCTGCCCGCCGACTTTGACGCGGAGTCCTTTTTCAGTTCCTGCTTCGGCATCATTGTCGGCGACAAAACCCCGCAAACCATCAAACTGAAGGTGGATGCCTTCCAGTCAAAGTACTTGCGCTCGCTGCCTTTGCATCCGTCGCAGAAGGAGACCGAGCGCACGGAGGAGTACTCCGTGTTCACCTACTTTCTCCGCCCCACCTTCGATTTCGTCCAGGAGCTGTTAACCTTGCGCGAGACCACCGAAGTATTGACCCCCAAGGAGTTGCGTGCAGAGATGGCGCGGATTGGGAAAACCATAGCAAAACGGAACGGGAAATAGAACGTAGAGACGCGCCATGGCGCGTCTCTACATTAGCCCGCCGATGAGGATGATTCTTTTCCTTCCCGCTGCCATCCCCGAGCGAAACGCGAAATCAATATTCGTAAATCTTCGTGGAAACGGATGTTTCCGCATAAGAAGTACCCGGATTTTCAACATCTTCACAAGTCACCTTTACCGGATAATTGTCGGCGTATTCGTAAGTGAATGTCTGTTTGTCGTACGCAAATCCGTTTATTTGTGTGGTGATGGTCAGAGGGTTGTTTTTGTTCACGAAGAGGTTGGCCACCGCATCGGTGCTCAGCTGGGCGAGCGAGCCGTACGTCGGGTTGTTCTGGGAATCGTAGGTGAGTTTCACCGTTTCGGTTATCGTCCCGAAGAAACCGAGATAGCTCACCTCGATGGTCTTCACATTGTTACCGCTCCAGTTCAGATTCATGGTGATCTCTTCACCTTTGGCATCCTTGGAACAATCCTCCAAAACAGATTCCATCGTCTGGTAAATCTCCGGGATCAGGAAACGCAGCGGGTTGATGATGGCTGCCTTTTTCCAGTCGATATCATCCCACCCGAGGTCAAAGCTCATTTTTATCTGACTGATTTTGTTCCCTTTGTGCTGGAACTCGTAAGAGCCCACTTCGATGCCGTATGAAGTAACCACAATCTTCTGGATTTTGTTGCCATCATATAAGCATTCGCTATGTGAATCGACATTGTCCATGGATACCAGACGATTCGAGTTGTCATAGGAAAACGTAGTGGTGAAGGGGGTCGTTCCGCTACACTCCTCTATGGACATGAGCAGGTCTCCTTTCCAGCTCCACACTTCGGAAAGAACACGCGTGCCATCCTTTACGTTGTATATTTTCTGGATCTTTTTGGAGGGATTGAATATTCCATCTGGATTTTTTTTGCATGATGAGAACAAGGCGATCACAGCCAAGCCAAGACATAAGAGAATATTCTTTTTCATTATCTCAGAGTTTTAGGATTATGCTGCAAAAGTACATTTTTTTTGAGATCAACAGAGGCTGAGGGCATATTGTCTGTTGCCCAAAAAATCGTATCTTTGCCGCCGCAAATTATGTGCAGTATTTATACGTAGAAAATTGAAAGTTTGAAACATGTTTGAGAATTTATCCGACAGATTAGAACGAGCGTTCAAAATCATCAAAGGCCAGGGATTCATCACGGAAATCAACGTGGCCGAGACGATGAAAGAGGTGCGCAAGGCACTTCTTGACGCCGACGTCAGTTATAAAATCGCCAAGGAGTTCACCGATAGCGTCAAAAAAAAGGCGCTCGGCATGAACGTCCTCAAGGCCGTGTCTCCCAGCCAGTTGATGGTCAAGGTTACGTACGACGAGCTCATCAACCTGATGGGTCGCGACGCCATCGACATCAATCTCAAGGCCAATCCGGCCATCATCCTGATGTCGGGTTTGCAAGGTTCCGGTAAGACCACCCACGCGGCCAAGCTCGCCAACTTGCTGAAGACCAAGCGCGGCAAGAAGCCGTTGCTCGTGGCCGGCGACGTCTATCGTCCCGCCGCCATCGACCAGCTCAAGGTGCTGGGCGAACAAATCGGCGTGCCCGTCTATACCGAAGAGGGCAGCAAAGAGCCCGTCAAGATCGCCAAGAACGGCGTGGCGCACGCCAAGGAGTATGGCTACGACGTGGTGATCATCGATACGGCTGGCCGTTTGGCCGTTGACGAGGAGATGATGAACGAGATTGGCAACATCAAGGATGCTGTCAGCCCGCATGAGATCCTCTTCGTGGTGGATGCCATGACCGGCCAGGACGCCGTCAACACGGCCAAGGCTTTTAACGACAAGCTCAACTTCGACGGCGTGATCCTCACCAAGATGGACGGCGATACCCGCGGTGGTGCTGCCCTGACCATCAAGGCGGTCGTGGACAAGCCCATCAAGTTCATCGGCAC
>DBYW01000058.1:230-8746 GCA_002311645.1 Bacteroidales bacterium UBA1176 | reverse complement strand
GACCGTATGGCCGAACGTATCCTCGGCATGGGCGACATTCGTTCCTTCGTCGAAAGGGCTCAAGACCAGTTCGACCAGGAAGAAGCTGCCAAGCTCCAGAAAAAGCTTGCCAAGTCGCAGTTCGATTTCAACGACTTCATGGCTCAGATTCAGCAGATCAAGAAAATGGGCAACGTCAAGGATCTCATGTCCATGATTCCGGGAATGGGCAAGATTATCAAGGACATGGACATTGATGACAACGCTTTCAAGAGTATAGAGGTCATCATCCAATCCATGACGCCGGCGGAGCGTGCCAATCCTGACATCATCAACGGCTCTCGCCGTCGACGCATTGCTAACGGCAGCGGCAGCAGCATCCAGGACGTGAACCGGTTGCTCAAGCAGTTTGAGGACACCCGCAAGATCATGAAATTGGAGAGCAGCGGCAAGGCCAAAAGTCTGATGCGCGCCATGAACGCTCCAGGCAGAAGACGTTTTTAAGAGACCCACAAAGGGGCGCGGAAGCACCGCGTCCCTTTATTATTTCATAAAACAACTAAAACACGCTTATAATGAGTACAATAATTGATGGCAAAGAGATTGCCGCCACCATAAAAACCGAAATCGCCACAGAGGTCAAGTCGCTGCTCGACCACGGCCGCCCCGCGCCCCATTTGGCCGTCATCATCGCAGGCCAGGACGGCGCCGCCCTCAGCTACGTCAACAGCATCGAGAAGCAGTGCAAGGGTGTAGGCTACATCTGCTCCGCCTACAAATTCCCCGAGGACGTCAAGGAAAAGGACATCCTCGACACCATTGATTTCCTGAACCGGGATGACGAGGTCAACGGCTATATCATCCAGATGCCGCTGCCCAAGCAGGTCTCCATCGACAAGGTCACCGCCCACGTGGATCCGCGCAAGGACATGGACTGCTTCCATCCCGCCAACATGGGCAACCTGCTGTTAGGCAAGGAATGCTTTCTGCCCGCCACACCGCACGGTGTGATGGAACTCATCCGCCGCAGCAACATCGACACCACAGGCAAGGAGTGCGTCATCCTCGGGCGCAGCAACATCGTGGGCAAACCCTTGGCCATGCTGCTGTTGCAGAAAGACGCCAACGCCACAGTCACCGTGTGCCACAGCCGCACCAAGAACCTCAAGCGGGTGTGCAGCCGCGCCGATATCCTCATCGTGGCCATCGGACAACCCGAGATGATCACGGAAGACTACGTCAAGGAGAAAGCCACGGTCATCGACGTGGGCATCCACCGCATCCCCGACGTGGGCCAGCCCAATGGCTACCGTGTCTGCGGCGATGTCAAGTACGACGAGGTCAGCAAGAAATGCGAAGCCATCACACCCGTGCCTGGCGGCGTGGGACCCATGACCATGGCTTGCCTGCTGCAGAACACCATGACAGCCTACCATCGCCAGAACGACGGCAACACACTGCAATAACTTTTTTTGTATTTTTGCCCCTTTATTGCAAAAAACGATCTGACACTTATAATCCTGACAATATGGAAGAAAAAGAAACTACCCCTGTCTATAAAGATAGCGTTCACCAACCGGAAGACATCAAGCTTCCCGACAACGCGTATCGCGAACTTAAAGAGGGCGAGACCTACAAGCCCATCCTCTTGAACGATAAAAAGTACCCCGAGTTGAATGCGTGGACTATCACATGGGGTATCATCATGGCCATTATTTTCTCCGCTGCGACGGCCTACTCCGGCCTGCGTTTCGGACAAGTCTTCGAGGCCGCCATTCCCATCGCCATCATCGCCGTGGGCATCTCCACGTTAGCCAAGCGCAAGAGTCCGCTCTCCGAGAACGTGCTGATCCAGTCCATCGGCGCCAGTTCCGGCGTCATCGTGGCCGGTGCCATCTTCACGCTGCCGGCCATCTACATCATCAAAGAGACCAACCCCACGGTCGGCGCCGACATCCAAGTCAACTTCTGGCAGATGTTCTTGGCCTCCCTGTTCGGCGGCTTCTTAGGCATCCTCTTCTTGATACCTTTCCGCAAGTATTTCGTCTCCGAAATGCACGGCAAATACCCGTTCCCTGAGGCTACGGCCACGACGGAGATCATCGTCTCCGGCGCCAAGGGCGGCAATCAGGCCAAGCTGTTGCTCATCAGCGGCCTTGTCGGCGGCCTGTACGACTTTTTGATGACCACCTTCCATTTCTGGGCCGACACCATCTCCACACGCATGTGCGGCTGGGGCGAACGGCTCGCAATGGATCACAAGTTCGTCTTCAAGATGAGCGCCGAGTCCATCCTGTTGGGTACAGGTTATTTAATCGGCCTTAAATACGCCGCCGTCATCTGCGCCGGCTCCGCCCTCTCGTGGTGGGTCCTCGTACCCCTGTTGGGACAATACGGCAGTGCCGACATCGCGGGCGTCACAACAGCCATGTCTACGCTCGATCCCGACTTCATCTTTGCCAACTATGTCCGTTACATCGGCATCGGCGGCATTGCCATGGCCGGTCTGTTAGGCGTGGCCAAGTCTGCTGGCGTCATCAAGAAATCCCTCGGTGTCGCTTTCAAGGCCGGCAAACAAGCAGGCAGCGACAACACCGTGCTGCGCACCCAGCGTGACATTCCCATGAAGATCATCCTCTTCGGGTTCCTCGGAGTCATTGTCCTGATGGCCATTTTCTTCATTACCGGCGGCATGCAGATGAGTCCGCTGCAAGTGATTGTGGGCATTCTCGTGGTCTTCCTCTTCGCATTCCTGTTCACGACGGTCGCCGCCACGGCCATCGCCACCGTGGGCACCAACCCTGTGTCGGGCATGACCATGATGACCCTCATTCTCTCCTCGTTCATCCTTTCTGCCGTAGGCCTCAAAGGCGGCTCCGGCATCCTGATCGCCTTGGTGGTCGGCGGCATCGTCTGCTCCGCACTCTCCATGGCCGGCGGCTTCATCACCGACTTGAAAATCGGTTACTGGATCGGCACCTCGCCCTTTAAGCAAGAAGCTTTCAAGTTCGTGGGCACCTTGGTGTCCGCTCTTACGGTAGGCGCGGTCATCATGCTGCTGTCCAAGACGTATGGCTATACGGGCGAAGAAGCTTTGGTGGCACCGCAGGCAAACGCCATGGCGGCCATCATCGAACCCCTCATGTTCGGCGGACAGACCCCATGGCTGCTCTACATCATCGGCGCCATTTTGGCCATCCTTCTCGATGTGCTCGGCGTGCCCGCATTGGCATTCTCCTTGGGTATGTTCATCCCCCTGCAGCTCAACCTGCCCCTTTTGGTGGGCGGCTTCCTGGCCTGGTTCATCAAATCCCGAAGCAAAGACGAGAATCTCAACAAGTTGCGTGGCGAAAAGGGCACCCTGCTCGCATCCGGTCTGCTCGCCGGCGGCGCCATCATGGGCGTGGTCAGCGCCATCCTCAAATACTGCGGCGTCGAACCGACCTTCATGGCCGATTATATCGGAACGCCCATGTTCAATATCCTCTCCATCGTCATGTTCGTGGCCCTGTGCGTCTATTTGGTCATGCATTCCATGAAAGTAAATGTGGAGAACGAATAAACAAGCAAAATCATCAACCTAAATACTAATTCATTAGCACATTAACATTATGCATATAGCAGTCGCAGGAAACATCGGCTCAGGCAAAACAACCCTGACCGGCATGCTGGCCAAACATTATGGCTGGGACGCCCTTTACGAGAGCGTTGACAACAACCCCTATTTAGCCAGCTTTTACCAGGACATGCAACGCTGGTCCTTCAACATCCAAGTATACTTCCTCAACAGCCGTTTCCGTCAGGTGATCGACATCCGCAAACGCAAAAAGGATGTCATCCAAGACCGCACCATCTATGAGGACGCCTACATCTTTGCACCCAATTTGCATGAAATGGATCTCATGGCAACGCGCGACTTCGAGAACTACACTTCACTGTTTGAATTGATGACCCAGTTCCTCCAGGCCCCTGATTTGCTGATTTACCTGAAGGCTGACGTTTCCACGTTGGTGACGCAAATCCACAAGCGTGGTCGCGCCTACGAGGACTCTATCCGCCTCTCCTATTTGGAGAATCTGAACGAGAAATATGAGAAGTGGATATCCAACTACAAGGAGGGCAAATTGCTCATCGTGGACGTCAATACCATCAAATTCGCCGAAAAGCCCGAGGATTTTGGCGAAATCATCAACAAAATCGATGCCGAGTTGTTCGGTCTGTTTTAAATGAGCACGCGTTTCTTCGGCATCATCCCAGCGCGCTACGCCTCGACACGCTTCCCCGGCAAACCGTTGGCAATGCTTGACGGCAAACCGATTATCCAGCATGTGTTCGAGCATGTGGCCGCGTCCCCGTTGAACGGCTATGCCGTGGCCACCGATGACGAACGCATCGCACAATGCGTCCGATCCTTTGGCGGGAATGTCGTGATGACCTCACCCTCCCACCCCTCCGGCACCGACCGCTGCGGCGAAGCCGCACGCCTGTTAGGACTCGCCGAACAGGACGTTGTCGTCAACATCCAGGGCGACGAACCTTTCATCAGCGCAGCCGAGATCTCCTTGCTCGCCGATCTTTTCGCCAATCCCGACATCCAAATCGCCACCCTCGTAAAACCCATGGACGACCTGTCGCTCATACAAGATCCCAACAAGGTCAAAGTGACGAGAGCATTGTCTGGAAAAGCCCTTTATTTCAGCCGACTGCCAATACCTTTCGTGCGCGACGCACAATGCGCCACCCCCACCTATTTCCAACATCTCGGCATCTATGCCTATCGCAACAAAACGTTGCAAAATCTCATACAACTCCAGCCTTCCGAACTTGAAAACAGTGAGAAACTCGAACAATTGCGCTGGCTTGAGAATGGATTCGACATCTACACCGCCCTATGCCACTACGAGGGCATTGGCATCGACACGCCCGAGGATCTGCAACGCGTGCAAGCCATGCTCAATTCCCACGAAACGAAATAAAGCACCACATCATTATGATTCCATATATCATCAAAGCACTCCTCAAAAACGATTCCGTCTGTGTCAACGACTTGGGCACTTTCACGATACATTATGTCCCTGCCAGTATTCAAGGCAAAACCATTCTGGCCCCGCACAACGAAATCACACTCGATCCTAATAATGTGTACGACGAGTACGCCTTCACCAACCTCGTATGCTTTGAGAAAAAATGCCTCATCACGCAAGCGAACCAAGAGATCACACAATGGGTGGAAGAACTCAAGAATGCTTTGGAACACAATAAGAGCGTGTCGTTTGATCAATTCGGGACTTTTGCCATGAACGATAAAGGCAGAATCTCCTTCACATGCGACTACATTCCTGAGTTGAACCAAGAATTTGAAGGTATGGAAGACTTGAATACGGCCATGCTTTGGAAAGGAAATGAGGAGGAAAAGGAGGCCGTATCTGAGATTGATGAAGAAGAGAATCGTGAAAATGTGAAAGTTGTTGAGCCGGAGTCAGAACCAAAGCCGGAGCCTGTTGTGGAAACCAATGAAGAAGAGCAGAAGGAAGAGGTTCAAGAGGAGACTCCCGAGGTTGAGCCTATTGAGAAGGAGGAGCCGGTGGTTTACAGAAGCGAATTGGCTGGTGAAACTGAACAGAGTGAAGAGGTTCCTGTAGCCGCCGAACCCGAAATGGAACCGGAGCCTGTTGTGGAAACCAATGAAGAAAAGCCTAAGGAAGAGGTACAAGAGGAGACTCCCGAGGTTAAGCCCGTTGAAGAAGAGGAGCCGGAGGTTTACAGAAGCGAATTGGCTGGTGAAACAGAACATAGTGAAGAGATGCCTGTAGCCGAACCCGAGATGGAGCCGGAGCCTGTTGTGGAAACCAATGAAGAAGAGCACAAGGAAGAGGTTCAAGAGGAGACTCCAGAGGTTGAGACTTTTGAAGAAGAGGAGCCGGAGAAACCGGAAACGGATACGGATGATGTCAAACGCCACCGCTCGCGTTGGTGGTTATGGCTGCTCATCGTGTTGCTGATATTGGCTGCATTAGGCACAGCCGACTATCTGTTGCGCAATAAAATACGCCCTGTCTTCGACAACGTGAAAGAAAAATTCTCCGAGAAAGAACAGGTCGTGAATCCTTCTGAGTCTGACGGATCCGAGACTATTGATATTATTGAGCCTGCAGAGAATGTGGAAGAGGAAATTGTGGAGGAAGATGTGGAGGAAGAGTCGGCTCCGGAAGTCTATGTGCCGGAGACCGTCAAGAAAACTGTGGATGGCAAGTATCCTTACATCCGTTTCGAGACCGGGCACTTCTACACCATTGTGGGAAGCTTGCCTTCCGAAGGCGATGCGGAGAAACATATCCGGAATCGGGGCTTGGATAAATATGAGCCCATGTTGGTGCTGCAGAATGGTGTAGGCAACATCCGTGTTTGTGTCGGCATTTTCGACAGCGAAGAGGAGGCGGAATCCTTTGGCAAAAACACAGGATTGAAATACTGGGTTTTGAAGTGATGCTTTAGACAAATAGTGCAATTTATTATGAAAAAACATATTCCAAACACGCTAACATGCCTTAATCTTGTGTGCGGCACCTTGTCAGCGATGGCTGCCCTGAAGGGCAATCTAGAGATGGCGGCTATATGGATTATCATTGCTGCTGTTTTTGATTTCCTCGATGGTTTTGCAGCCCGGATGCTGAAAGTGGCCTCCCCTATCGGCAAGGAGTTGGATTCGCTCTCCGACATCGTCTCCTTCGGGGTGGCGCCGGCTATGATCATCTACACGTGGCTCACACGCTGCTTGTATGAGATGGCTCCGGCCATCAGCGGCAGCGGATTCATGAAACTGATGCCCTACATCGCCTTGTTGGTTCCGGCCATGTCTGCGGTCCGTTTGGCACGTTTCAACATCGACGAACGTCAGGCCACGACCTTCATCGGTTTGCCCACGCCTGCCAATGCCCTGTTCCTTGGCTTTATCCCACTTGCCGCCGACAAATTGTCATTTCTCAACAATTTCTGGATGGTGTGGATTTTCATTCTCGTCTTTTCGCTGCTATTGGTCAGTCCAATCTCTATGATGTCGCTCAAGTTCAAGGACTTGAAATTCAAGGGCATCAACATCGCCCGATATGTGTTGATAATCATTGGTGTAATTCTTATCCCCTTCTTCCGTTGGGGCGCATTCCCGCTGATTATTTTGGCATACATTCTGATTTCGTTGTTTTACCACACTTTACAAAAACTGCAAGTCTTATGAAGATTTCCTCCGTCGCCCTGTTCTGCGGATCCGCAACGGGCACCAACCCATTATATGCTGAATTGGCCAGCCGTTTCGGGCAGATGTGCGCCCAGAAGGGGCTCACCCTCTATTATGGCGGCGGCAGCATCGGCCTGATGGGTGAGGCTGCCAACGCCGCAATGGCAAACGGCGGCACCGTCATCGGCGTCGCGCCCGACTTTTTCAAGCAAGGGGCCGTGCTGGCCGACAACATCACGGAAATGATTTTTGTGAAGTCAATGAGCGAGCGCAAGCAGCTGCTGGAGAGCCGCGCCGACGCCTTCGTGGTGCTGCCCGGCGGCTATGGCACAATGGACGAGCTGTTCGAGATCATCACCGACGCCCAATTAGGGATGCACACCAAGCCCGTAGTGCTCTTCAACCCCAACGGCTTCTACGACCTTCTCATCGCGCAACTGCAGCGTTTCTGCGACGAAGGGTTCCTCAGACTCTTCCATCACGAACTGCTCATCAGCGCCACCACCCTGGAAGAACTCTTCACCGGGCTGAACAACTACAAGAACTGCAACGACAGGAGCTGGTTAGAGAAGGTGAGGAGGGATTAGGATATCTACCATCGTCCACTCTTCGTTTTCGTAACAGGCCTTCGGAATTGATGTAAAAAGAAGGGTATGTCGTTTTTGACATACCCTTCTTTCGTTTGTGTTGTCGCAATGGTCGGCAGCGATTACTGTCTCACCACCACCACTTTGCGTGCGGAATCGTTGTCAACCTGCACCAAGTAGGTGCCCGTAGCCACCACAGGGAAGCGATATTCATCCGGCACGGAATTTTCGCTGGACAAGAGACGACCTCTAGCATCGAAAATGCGCACGCGGCTTCCGGTGGCATTCTTCACCACAATCTCGTTCCTCACGGCATATACATCGTATGGGTGGAACTCTGGCACTGCTATGCCTACCGTACCAAATGTGGCGATGAAGGTCTTGTCTTCCGTCAGCGTAACCGGCCTCGGGTTCTGCGTGTTGCCGTCCTGCCATTGTACAAAGCGATAACCTTCGATCGGTATTGCGGCAATTTCCACGACGCTCCCCTCCGGAAATTCGCCGTTGCCCGCCACCAAGCCATGCTGTAGATTGTTTGAATAGACCGTCATCGTGTACATGTTGGGCTGCAGCGTCACGGTGTCGTGGACCGTGACATACGTCGTGTCGAACAACGTCACATACGTGGTGTCAAAATGCGTCACGTAAACCGTGTCAAAATGCGTCACATACGTGGTGTCGTGAACAGGAACGAACACATCTACATACGTAGTATC
>DBYW01000058.1:0-137 GCA_002311645.1 Bacteroidales bacterium UBA1176 | reverse complement strand
TCGTGGACTGGTACATACACGTCCACATAGGTGGTGTCATGAACAGGAACATTGATGTACGTCGTATCAAACTGCGTCACATACGTGGTGTCGTGAACGGGCACGAACACATCTACATACGTCGTATCGTGGACTGG